>DATGZA010000110.1:0-1771 GCA_035297365.1 Nitrososphaeraceae archaeon | reverse complement strand
TATGCCAATTGTAATACATAATGTTCATTATAACTATTATTTGGAATTATATCGGTAACCTCTGGTTTGCCTTTAGTAAGTGTCCCCGTCTTATCAAATACTATTGTATCTATAGATGCTAATTTTTCTAGATACTTTCCTCCCTTTATTAAAATCCCTTCTCTTGCTGCCTTACCAACACCTAAGGAGACTACCATAGGAGTTGCTATCCCCAAAGCACAAGGACAAGAAACAACAAGAACGGTTGCGAAAACAGTTATAACAAATTAAATAGATACTTGTGCAACTACAAGCCAATAAAGCGAAGAAGCCAATGCAATAATGAAAATGAGTGGAATAAAATATTTTGCAATAGTATCTGCTATTCTTTGAATAGAAGGCTTTGAAGTTCGTGCTTTTTTTACCATCTCAACAATATTTGCCAGTACCGTTTGACTGCCAACACTAGTTGCCTTAATTTCTAAATATCCACTCTTGTTTATTGTTCCACCAATAACCTTGTTTCCTACACTTTTGTCAGTTGGTATTGATTCTCCAGTAATCATAGATTCATCTACTGATGATTCACCTGATACTATAATACCATCAGTTGCAATATTTTCTCCTGGCCTGACAATAAAAATATCTCCAGTAACTATATCATCAACATTAACAGTTTCTCTTTTACCATCATTTCGAATTACCATTGCTGTTTTTGGTTTTAAAGCAATAAGTTTCTTAATAGATTCAGAAGTAGATTGCAAAACTCTACTTTCAAGATATTCGCCAATTGTAAAAATGGTTAATACAGATACAGATGCTTCAAAAAATCTTAATTCCTGACCGGTTATCATTGAAATTATACTGTAAATATATGCAATAGTGGTACTAAATACAACTAACGTATTAATTGTAAAGAATTTCTTTCGTATTAGAAAATAGTAAAATTTAGTATAAAATGGCTTTCCTAAAATCAATTGGACTGGTGTAGCCAATCCCAACAGAATATAATCTGTTATTGTAGCAAGTTCATGATAGAAAGTTTCAATTATAATAAGAGGTACAGTTAAAGCAATTCCTAAAATTATTAGAATCTTTGTTTTTTGAAGTTCTTCTTGTTCTTCTTCTTCTTCCTCCTCTTCTTTTTTCTTCTTTTTCTAAATATGAAGATATGGATGTTTTTGGTATATTGCATTCACAATCAATACATCCATCATCATCATCATCATCATCGCCATCATAGTCATTATTATTATTATTATTATTATTTTCATTAATTGTATTATTACTATTGGACACATTTGTATCTTGTTTACCAAGAAGAAAATTAATGATATTCTTTTTCATTTTGATGACTCAGCATTTCTAGATTGCTTCATTGTAATTTATGCATGAGTATATTCCATGAGCAAAATCTGAAAGAATTGCATCACTCTCTTCCAAGAGTTTTATGATTTTCTTATTGCTTAATTTATAGAAAATATTTTTTCCTACTCTTCTATTTGTAACAAGACCACAATCTAAAAGACATGATAAATGGTTTGAAACATTAGATTGACTCTGTCCTGTTTTCTTTACTATTTCTGATGTTATTTTTTCTCCTTCTCGTAATGTTTCTAAAATAGAAAGTCTAGTTGGATCTCCTAGACCTCTAAAGAATTTTGCTTTAATGGATAATTTTTGTAATTGTATTGACATACATCATTAATTAATGATATGATAATATAATAATGTAATTTCTATTTTCATTCTTTAAAGATTCATTTTAAATCAGAGGAGTATAAATTCTTAT
>DATGZA010000109.1:0-5608 GCA_035297365.1 Nitrososphaeraceae archaeon | reverse complement strand
AAGATGAACTGGCCATAGGGACCAAATTCTTCCCCAGTTTATTGCATACCCTAATGGTTGATCAAGAGCATTAACTAGTACATCGCTAACCTTGCTTACCAGAAGGTTAAAATTTGAAGGATTTAATAATTCTTTTAACATTTATAGTAAATCTCCAGAACATAATTGAAGTGCTTTATCATAATAGACATTCGTGAACATTTGAAGGATTTTCACCATATTCCTTTCCTCCCAGAAAGATAAAGAGCATAACCCATAGCAGCAAACATTATGCCTAGAAATGCAATCATAGGTAAAGTAGCTTCCTTAGGTATAGAAAGAAGGGACGCACCCCAAGCATACAAAAATATTGACATTACATCAAAGACAACGAACATAAGAATATATGCATAGTACTGCATCATAAAATGAGATCGGCCTTCACCAACAGGCATTTGACCGCATTCCACTGAAAGAAATTTCACGGGATTATAGCTTTTTCTTGGAGATAATAGTCTTGATAAAATTAAAGATGGAACGCCGGCTAGAACTCCAATTCCCAAAGCATACAAGATTGGAGTAAACTGTGATCCCAACTCCCCAGCCAAGTTAGTCTTGCTGGTCTATGCAAGATATAAAAATCTTTATTTTTTCAAAACTAGGTTAAATAATTGTCTTGCCATCACCTTGGGATGATTTATAGCTAATTTAATCATTTTAGCTGTAGTAAAATCAGATTTAATGAAGTCGAGAAATTCATCCATGGACATTTCTTTCAATATATCCAATTCTTCATCCCATTGTTCATCAGATAAATTAATCCATCTGGATTGAACTTTTAAGGCCGATTGTATCTTTGTACCTATTATTCTTCTCCATTCCTTTTCATATTTAATTAAATATTTGAATGGATTATCTTGAACTAGTGATTCAGAGCCTATTTTTCCGGCTAAACGTCCAAATTCTATAGCATGTCGAATCCCTTCAAGTACGAGTGGATTCGACTGTCCAGCTGAATCTCCGACTAATAATACTCTATCATAAACTGTACAATCTCGTGTCCCTTGATTCGGAATATAACCATAATGAAATTCAACTGGCTCAATCCATCCTAATTCATTAAGAGGCTTGAGTTTATTTTCAATCAACTGATTTAATAACTTTAGTGGTTCTTGTGTTGATTCAGGCCTTCCTATTCCTACACCAATTCTTATCCTATTTCTAGAAAGTGGAAATGCCCAAGCATACCCAGCGGGTGAATATTGCTTTCCGACCATCAGACTCCAAGTTTCCAAATCTAAATTTTCACAGTAACATTCGTATTCTGCACCGATCCCAAATCTCTTCCATCCTGAAAAATGGCCAAGTTTTCTACTAACAAAACTGTTAAAACCACTCGCATCAATTATCAATTTACATTTAAATTCCATTGTTCCCTTTGGAGTATTTACCGTCAGACCGTTCAATCCTCCTCTGTCCTTTGAAACAGATACTTGAATTACATTACTATTTATCGAGATTTCAGAACCAGAATTAGCTGCAAGAAATGCCAGATATTGATAAAGACCTCTAACGTCTAAGACACATGATCTATAATGAGATCCTTTAATTAGAATATCATTATTTGGAGATATAAAACGATAATTTTTTATCGGGTTATACAATTTCTCAGGAATTTCAAGTTTCTCCATGGCATCGATCCATGAAACTCCACTGGTTCTAATGTTATGACCTATCGATTTATCCCTTTCAAAAAGAATTACAGTTGCTCCGTTTCTAGAAGCACTATAAGCAGCTGAAAGACCAGCAGGACCTCCTCCAACTATCGCAACATCATAAGAACGCATTTCTATAATATTAACAATAAATTTGAATTAAATAAAAATTCATATGATAATGAACAAAAATCAATTTTTAGCGATTTAGATAAAAGGTTTTTTATGTATATTTGACTTAGCAAATATAAGATGCAACGAGATAAATCAGATAAAAAAGATTTACTAAAAGAAGGAGACGCAGCTACTAACTTCAGATTTGAAGATAAAAACGGAATAAAAATGACACTTTCTGATCTTCTGGGTAAGCAAGTCGTTGTCTATTTTTATCCACGTGATTTTACTCCTGGATGCACTATTGAAGCAGACGAATTTGCACAGGATTATGAAAAATATAAAGAAAAAAATATAGAAATAATTGGAATTAGTCCAGACAATGAAGGATCTCATAAGAAATTTAGAGAGAAAATGAATATAGCATTTTTTTTGGCATCTGACATTAGTAATGAAGTATCAAATTCCTATGGAGTTTACGTACTAAAAAAATTTATGGGAAAAGAGTATATGGGTATAAGTAGAACCACATTCATAATAGACGAAAAAGGAATTATAAGAAAAATTTTTCGAAACGTAAAACCGAAAGGACATAGTCTTGAAGTTATGAAATATTTTTCACACAATAAATAATTTAAAAGTATATTTTAGAAATACTTCCCTTCCAAAATCTAATATCAGATAATTTCATAGATAAAGATCCTTCAATGCATCGTCAATTCTTTCAATGTCCAACCCAAAGAATATGAAAAAAGACGTAGCTTTATCCAATGCGCTCTGATGGTTTTCGAGCCCGTTATTTGATCGATATGAAACTATGGTAGTAGAAACTATCTCCAATAGAGATCCAGAGATTTTATTCCAATCCTCAATTCCTTTTTTATCTAAGCAGCAGATTAGTCTAGATAACTTTGAAAATGCTCCTATTATTAAAATTCTGAGTTTTTGTAAAATGATTTTTAAGGGATTGTTATCCGCCAGGTTGGGTATAGTTTTACAAATCAAATCTTGATAATAATCCAAGTTCTTGATAATACTTATGGATTCACCAATAGAAGGAATAGTTTTCCTCAACAAAACAGTATGAAATTCAATTGCATCAAAAATATTTGCATACTTGCCAATCAGGAAAAAATCAGAGGCTATTCCGTCTTTAATAATTAATTTGTAACAATTCTTTATATCATATT
Source organism: Nitrososphaeraceae archaeon (assembly GCA_035297365.1). Lineage (GTDB taxonomy): Archaea > Thermoproteota > Nitrososphaeria > Nitrososphaerales > Nitrososphaeraceae > TH1177. The sequence continues at coordinate 2,610 of DATGZA010000109.1, read as the reverse complement.
TATATAAACAATTATTTAGTATTAACGATGTTAGATCCATTCTAAAGTTACTTATTTTGCTTGCTTTTTAGAATAAGTTTCTATTAGCTGTCTTACGTGTTTTAGTATCTGTATATGATGTTCCTCATCTACAACAACACTCTTGATAAGTTCTTTTATTTCCTGATCTTCAGCTAGATCGACGCATTCTGACAATATGTTTCTGGATTGAAGTTCTTCTTCTATTGACTCATCAATGCCATCTTTAGTCAAATGCATACTTCCAGAAGCGCCTTCTATTTTTGACATCGCCTGGGTAATATATTGAATATGTTTGATCCCATCATTTAATAACGTATTGAAGTAATTTCTAATAAGGTTGTTCTCGATATCCTTGAGAATTGAACTGTAGTGCATGATTTCATGTTTTTCTGCTTCATGTTGTTTTTTTAGTAATTCATACAGTCTCTGTTTTTTTTCAAAATCTACACGACGCGTCAACATTCTCTTTATCCAGCTCGCTAATAAAAAAGTGACGTTTTTTATTTTCTAATTAAATTCTTGAAAACATTATAATTACATATCAAATATTTAATTCTGTGTCAGGAGAAAATATTATTTGTCAATGTACATGTCATATCAAATATGGCGATAAATCATTCTGCAGGAAATGTTTAGAAAAACATAAGGCCTCTCCATATTATAACATAATGAAAAAATTTGATTAGAATATTTTTAGTTAATGCGGGAGATGGGATTTGAACCCACGAACCCCTGAGGGATAAGAGCCTCAGTCTTACGCCTTTGACCAGGCTGGGCGACCCCCGCACAGTTACAAGACGTGAAATCATCTAATTTGAGTATTACCATTAATTAGAGCAATATCTGAAAATAATAGTTTTTATATAATTTCGTTTTTCAATAAATTGTGTTAATTCCAGTTAGATGTTTTACTTGTGGAAATTTGGTTGCCGATAAATATTCTGAATATAAGGAACGAGTGAAGGCTGGAGAAGAGGACTCCAAGATTTTGGATTCGTTGGGTATCAACAGATATTGTTGTCGAAGGATGCTTATTTCTAGCGTAGAAACGATTTACCAAGTTATTCCATACTATGAGGTTCTAAGAAGAAGATTGACAGAAATGCAGTCAGATGGCTAAATTTGATGATACAATATGCCAAATATTACGGACATTAAAGGAAGAATTGTTTTTAATAGCAGAGGAAGTAAAAGCATAGAAGTCGATGTTGTTTCAGAAGACAAATTTATAGGAAGGGCATGTGCGCCGTCAGGTGCTAGTGTTGGAAAATATGAAGCAATAAGTTTCAGGGAAAATAGTCCAGAAAAATCATTGCAAGAATTAAAGAATAATTTGCAGAAGTTTATAGGAATTGAATCTCAAGATCCAAAATCAATTTATGATGTTTTAAAAACTATAGATGGTTCTGAAAATTATAATAAAATAGGTGGTTCTATTGCTTACGCTGTTAGTGTTGCCTCCTTGGAATCAGCTTCCAAAGCTCTAGAAATTCCTTTATTTAAATTAATCAAAGATTCTGGAGATTATAAATTTCCTATTCCACTAGGTAATATTATTGGTGGTGGCTCGCATGCTGGACCTGGAACCCCTGATATTCAAGAGTATTTAGTTTGTCCTATTGGGGCGAAATCAATAATGGAGGCACTTGAAATGAACTTTAAGGTTCATGGCGAGACAAGAAAAATTTTGGAAACCAAGGATCGGAAATTCACATATGGAAGGGGAGATGAAGGCGCGTGGGCTCCGAATATCAACAACGATGAAGCGATAGAAATTTTAGAAAGAGCTATTGAAAATTGTGGATATAGAATAAGAAAGGAAGTAGCATTAGGTTTGGATTTCGCTAGCTCGTCTTTATGGAATGAAGAAAATAAAGTTTATGAATATACAAGACAAGGTTTGACGAGATCTAAACAGGATCAAATTGATTTTGTAAATAGTCTAATTAGTAATTATCAGCTTATATATGCAGAAGATCCGGTGAATGAAGAAGATTTTGACGGCATGTCAACAATTTCACGAAAGAATCCCAAATGCTTGGTTACTGGAGACGACATGTTGGTAACAAACAAAAATAGAGTAAAGGAATTACTTAAATTCGGATCATGTACTGGCGCTATATTAAAAATAAACCAAGCTGGAAGTGTATATGACGCCTTAGAATTTGCTAAAGAATGTCACCGTAATACCATTAAAATAATTACATCCCACCGCTCTGGAGAATCCGTTGACTCTCATATCGCAGATGTTGCCATAGCAACTAGTTCTAAAATGTTGAAGACAGGCGTACTTGGAGGAGAAAGGATATCTAAATTAAATCAATTAATTAGATTGAACGAGTATGGTTTAATAAAAGGTATGGCTGATGTTTTCACACCCTAAAATGAATGATAGTACAGATATTGCGAATAATGAAAGAGATCCAATTAACTGCTTAAATATAGAAATGAACAATAATTTAGATCCTAATTCCGAAAGTAAATTCGAAAAGAGCGAAAATTTTGTAGATACAGGTTCTGTCGAGGATACAGGTTCTGTCGAGGATACAGGTTCTGTCGAGGATACAGGTTCTGTCGAGGATACAGGTT
>DATGZA010000108.1:0-5809 GCA_035297365.1 Nitrososphaeraceae archaeon | reverse complement strand
GACTTGTTCCCGGTTGACTTGTTCCCGGTTGACTTGTTCCCGGTAAACCAATTCCGTCTTTTGTGAAGATTAATCCTCCAATTAATGTTTCTGCATGCTCGTACGCAGCTATTACTTCGCGTTTTCCAATAATATTTTGATTAAATTTCAATACAGCAGCATTCAGTTCTCTCCATGCATTTCTTGTATCATTTGATTTGGCTCCCAAGTTGAAGGCAGTCATTAAAGAGATACTCACTGCAGCTAGAAAACCAAAAATCTGGCTTGCTACTTTTTGATCATGTAATTGCTTTATTTCCTTTACTGCAGCTTGCATTATCATGGTTGAATTATTTTTATCATCTAAGGTATCTGGAATGATTCCAGTGGAGCTGAATCCAATGGCAGCAAGTATTGAAAAAATTGTAGCTGTTATCCCAAGGATAATATGTAATCTCCATAGATTTGTAGTATTTTTTCCCCACAATGATAAGATTTTTAAAATTTCTGGTAATTCTTCTTTTACATGACTATTTTTGTAAAGTTCTTCAACATCAGGTACAGGTCTTAAAATCAGTTTATCTATTATAGACATTTAATCTATTAATCAAATGATGCATATATTACTATCGGTCATTTTTTTCTTATAGTACTAATTTCTAAACTAATAGATACAATTAATAATAAATTTATGAATTATTTTTTAGGATCGCATAACTTGTAATCCATCAGTTAATTTTTCGGTAAAAAAAAAGAAAGAATCATATCAAAAACATTATTAAAAAAGAAAACAAATTGGAAGTGTGACCCAGCAAAAAGATATTAAAATAGCATTCTGGAATGTAGGAAACCTCTTTGATATAGAAAAAAATGAGATAGCAACTGATTTTGAGTTTACTCCAGAAAAGGGATGGACCACGGAAGTACGTGATATCAAGGTTGAAAACCTATCTAAAATTATTAAATCTATGAAGTATAATGAAGAGAATGAAAGTATGGAGTATGGGCCAGATTTACTAGGTTTATGTGAAGTAGAAAATAAAAACATACTTGATAAATTAATAGAAAAAATAAATCCTGATAAATATGCAATAGCGCAATATAATGATAGCCCAGATCTACGAGGAATAGATACTTGTTTAGTGTATTCTAAATATAAATTTGATTGTTTAGACACTAATGCATATAATATTGATTTCAGATATCCCACTAGGAACATATTCCAAGCACATCTAAAGGTCAAAGAAAATAATTCTGATTTGTATGTTTTAGTAAATCATTGGCCTTCAAGAAGAGGAAAATATGAAGCATGTCAACCAAATGATACAGCTCAGGCTAGAAATACTGTAGCCGAGAAATGTGGAAAAATAGTTGATACATTACTAAAAGTTCCTACTGAGGAAGTATATAAAATGCCCCATATATTTAACAAAGACCACATTATAAAACTTGACTACGAATTAAACAAAAATATTTTGTTAATGGGAGATTTCAATGATGAGCCTTATGATGAAAGTATAACTAGATATTTAAATTCCGTTTTTAACATTAGATACTGTAAAGAATGGAAAGAAATATTTGAATTAAGAGCTAGAGAAGAAAAAAGTTCTATGGATGTATCATTCAGAAAATACTACCTAGAAGAACCCGTTTGCTTATACAATCCTATGATGAAATTTGTAGCCGACCAGTATTCTATTGGAAATACAGATATCGATCCAAACGTTCCTGGTGGCACCATATACTATTGGAAAACAAAACGATGGAGTCTGTTTGACCAATTTATTATCTCTCAGGGACTTTATCGCGGAAAACAGAAATTAAAATTTAGATCTAATAGTATTAAGATATTTTACCAAGGTTTAAGGCTTGTAGATAATCTTTCCTATGATAAATTTAATGACAGTGTTAACGAATACTATTATCTAGATAAGACAAAAATTCATCCATCATTGAAAGATAATCCTACAGAATTTGTATTTCAAAAAAAATACTATAATGATAATACCAAACAATATGAAATTGATAAGAATTTTCCTCGGGGAAGAGAAACCAATTCAGGTTATAGTGATCATTTTCCCATTATATGTACATTGGATATACTCGATAATTAATAATACAAAATGTTAAAGGAGAAAAGATAAATTTTATGAATTCTGTTATTCTTTATAAAAAATAAAAATAAAAATAAAAAAATAAACCTTTGGTCAATTATTCTCTTTTATTTAAGCTTTTGTTTTACGGACGTTATTTTATTATCTAAGGTCTGAGATTTGTCTAATCTCTCGTCAATTCTTATTGATGAGATTATTCGTTTAACACCCATTTCTCTGAGTGTTTTATGTGATATTTCTATAATCTTTAGAATTCTTTCTAGATTTCTTGTTTCGATTTGAGTACCCATACCAGTAAGAGTAATTTTAGTATCCTCTATTTCCTTTATAGCATCATATACAGCTGCAATTTCTTTACTCATACCTGTTGTTTTATTATTTACGCGTATTGGGATTATGCTAATTTCTGCAGTAATTACCATTTTGTCATTCAATTAATAAATAATATGTTACTATGAATATTTATACCAATATTTAGTAATTACTGGAATAAATCAAGTTTTTAATGGATTCGATGTATTTTATCATTATGCCAATAAAATATTAATACAAAATGAACAGAATACAGGTATCCTTTATTTTTGCCTGACTTGAACAACACGTGTATTAGAATGACGTATTCACAGCTATTTCTATTTCATTATATTAATACTGCCAGTTAACACAACCGGATTTAGTATCATGTTTGACATGACAGATAAATCTCTCTTGGAAGTGATGGAGATGGAATTGAGAATGCTTGTTCACAATAATCTAAATTAAAAGAATATTGTATCTCCACTACATTCAAATATAATAAAAGTTCCTTTAGAAAATCCATTTAATTCTATTTAAAATTAGAAGATAATATTGAATTGATTATCTTCTTGTCTGATTCTAATATGTTAGTGCTTACCAAAATGTTATTCAACCCTAATTAATTAATAATTCGGAATCTATTTCTCATTCCTATTTTTTTAGGTTTACCAATTATCGAAATAAGGTTAGAACAGTTTCTGCATCTATTCTTTTTATCAAGATTCCACGAAATTATATCAAATCCATCACGTTGTATTGCAATCATCCCACATGCTGGACAATATGTGTGTTCTAGTTTATGTCCTGGTACATTTCCAATATAAACATATTTTAGACCTTCATTTCTAGCAACATCATAATGCTTTTCAAGTGTTTCAACAGGAGTTAATGGAAATTCCATCATCTTATAATCTGGATGAAATCGTAAAAAATGTATCGGGGTATCATCCCCTAATTCATCATATATAAATTTACATAATTTTCTTGCAGCTATTAAATCGTCACCTACTTCTGGAACAATAAGATCTGTGATCTCTATATGAATATCGGTATGGTTTTTAATTTCTTTAAGAGATTGAAAAATTGGATCAGAAGAAGGAATTCCTATATACTTCTTAACAAAACTTTGTTCTCCACTACCCTTAAAATCAACAGTTATGCAATCTAGGAAGCTTTTAGTCATGTTAATAGATTCAGGAGTAAGATATCCATTGGAGACAAAAATATTGAAAATATTATTTTTATGTGCTTGTAATCCACAGTCTTTGGCAAATTCCATAAAAATTGATGGTTCATTATATGTATATGCAATCCCTTCAACTCCATATTTTTTTGCAGTTTCTATTACTTTGTAGGGTGACATTTCTATGCCTTCAATTTTTCTTCTCTGAGAGATATCGTAATTCTGACAATATTTACATAACCAGTTGCAACCAGTAGTAGCAATCGAATAAATTGATGTCCCAGGCATATAATGTGATACAGGTTTCTTTTCTATAGGGTCAATATTACCTGAAATAACTCTGCCGTAAGAGAATAGAAATAATTTGTTGTCGACTACTCCACGAACCCCACATAATCCAATTTTTCCATTTGGTATTTGACAATATCTTGCACAGGCAGTACATTTTATTCTGTCGTTACCTACTTTCATAGACAGCTCCGCTTCTTTTCCTAAAACCGCGTTATTTGATTGCAATTCGTATAATGTTACTATATATAATAAACGATCTTAAAAATGTTAAAAAAGTTATTTTTCTACAAATAAAGTCAATAAATTTTTTACAGTCATTGTTCATAATGTTTTTTGGTATATTACTATTTGGATTTGTATGCAATAGACATAAATCCTATTCAATTGTCAATCATGTAATGAAATCACTGGTGCTAAAAGTATAAAGTCTATAGAGGAAGTGTTAACCTATAACATAAACCAAGAAAGTTAGAGATTATCAAAAGAATGATAAGAACATATCCAGCAGGTACAGATACCAGACTTACAATATCATTTGGACCATGGTAAACAATTAATCGGTTACTTATTAAAGAAGAAATTACGAAGTATTTAACAATCTATCAATCTATCTGACACTAATCATCTTCAAAAAATAATCTTGGTTAATATAGTAATTAATTGGAGAGAGGGATAGAGCAAGAATTGTGCAAATGATGATATCCGTCATAATGGAGCTAATGACTAGATATCCTTCCATCACTTACAGTTCTTTTTCTCTCCAACACCACCGAAATAAGTGTAAAAATCTCGATAGTGGGGAAACGTGCATTATGATGACATCATATTCCCGTAGTGTATTACTTGAACAACCGAACTAGTCTTCTCACTATAGAGAATTTACCAGTGGTAATAATATTATGTGATTCTAGATACTTAAATTTTCAGTAACAAGAATTCATTTATTTTGTCTTAATTTTTTTTCTCTTCTTTTCTTCTTTTGTCTTTTTCAACGTAGTGGTTCAGTCCTCGGGTAATAACATTTCTTAAAATTTTACGAATAAAGAGTTCTAGTCTGGTACAAGAACTGGCAAGACAAGGATATGAAATAATAAAAAAATAACTTATTGGAGAATATACACGATACGATTTCATGTCATACCCTAACAACAATTGCTATTCTTCTTCTTGTCAATAATTCAGAATGATAACATATTACAAGATCATATAATCTTCCTTCCAACCTTTGATATATTATAATCTTAATTAACAATGTAATGAGCAATAATAAAGTCCTGTTGGCTTCAATTATGCTGGCAATAGGAGCAAGTATGTTGACCCTAAATCCATCGATGATTACAACTGCGCAAGCACAACCATATGGTGATGAATATGGATATGGATATGATAAGCATCCAGAAAAGACTAATGTAAATATCCAGAAAATAAAATGTATTAATAGCAACATAAATGTCAACGGTATAGACATTACTCAAATTCCTGAAGATATTGCAACCACAAATGAGTTGCAGGGAACTGAACAAGCAGTAAACGGAGAACAGAATGGCGATGGTGTTGGCGGTATAAACTTTGATAAGAATCTTGTAAATATATGTGTCAACTTGAACTTTAACAATCAACTAAGGTCAGATGTTCCAGAATTTATATCAGGAATAATTCCCTTTCCTGGATAGATTTTCTTTCTTTTTTTCTTTTTTTAATTAATTAATAGATTACTCTAGTGATATTGATTTATTATTGTGATAACAACATCTCCAATAGTCTAGAACAAGTCTTTCCATCAATACAATGAATTAGTGCTATCATGTATTTTCATTTTTGTCACTTGTTTTGTTTATATCTACTCATTTTCAATGCTATTTTCATTTTTGTCACTTGTTTTGTTTATATCTACTCATTTTCAATGCTATTTTCATTTTTGTCACTTGTTTTGTTTATATCTACT
>DATGZA010000107.1:0-2812 GCA_035297365.1 Nitrososphaeraceae archaeon | reverse complement strand
TGAATATGTAAGAATTATTATACTCGATAGACCTAACATAAATAAAAATACGAGTTTATCTTCATCTTTACTACAATGACTCAGTTTCAATATAAAAATATTTCAGAACAGAAATATATATTATTAGCGCAACATTTCTATAAAAGAAAAATCCGAAATTTCGTCTATTTGAATTATAACGCTTTGCGAAACAATGATTTTAGTTAATCCAGATTAAAAAATGGACCTAGTAGTATATAGAAATCTGATTGTCAATTTGTTTCTGTCAAAATTTTATATCATGTTATCTATTTTCACAGTTGTGCATCTATGTAAAAGTCTCATATAACTCCTTACTATTACTATCAACTAACTGTTGAATATCTTCTGTTTGATGCTTATCTTGCTTAGTATGGTTTCATACATGGCGATATTATATATCATCCAATGTTACTTCTGGATCTTCTAAAGTTTCGGCTCATACAAATCTTTTGGCTTTCCTTGTAAAGTTGTTTGTATTTTAGCATAGACCAGATTATCTTGATTATCTTAATCATCTTGTTAGCTACATATGTCATCACTACATGATGTGCATGTCTTTTTCTTATTATTTTATAGCGTTTCTTTAGTCTATCATCCCAGAGCATATCTGGTGAAATGATTTCCAAAATTATCAGGAAGCAGAATTTAACAATAAGAAATGCATCTTTAGACTATAACTAAAATAGTATCCATTCTGTATTATGATGTATGATATCTGTGGATTGATTTCAAAATTGAAGATGCAGCGACATGAGGAAGAAAAGCAGGCGAAGGGATATAAGTTCTGGAAATGAAAAGTACTATTCATAAAATAATGGGAAAAGTGGTCCCAAAAATATGGGTCCAGCCCACTTTTACTGCTTGACATTCGATTTTTCTGGTATAACTGAAAAAAATTTTCTTCGTAACACTTATTATTTCCTTTTTAAAGAATAATTTATCTAAATGACAAATAGGTATATCTCTATCGTTGTTTTATCTTTATGTTGTTTGATGTTTTTTTCTCTGACATCCTTAATTCATGCTCAAACAAATTTAGTAAATGATTCAAGTCAGATGAATAATCTAAAGGAAATTCCAGCTACGTTATATGTAGCAAAAAATCCTGAAACAAATAAGTTAGAATATAAAGGATATACATTGAATCAAAGCATAACTGCAGATAGTAACAAAGAAAATACTTTAGATACAGATTATTTAACTGATCCAGATTACTTGAGAGATTTCAAAAAATTTTCAGTTCCTTGTAACGATATTGTTAATAATCAACCTTTAGTTAGAACTAACTACATAATTATAGGAATAATTAGCAACCCCGTGTATCTTGAATCCTCGACAGATTCAAATCCACTATCTATTGAGATCCATGATGTTTCCGATCCAGAAACTCCTGATACTATATTATTGGACATTGATAAAAGATATGAAATTGAACCAGTATCATCAAATGTAATTTGCCAATATGATGATAAAAATTATATCGAACCTATGAAAAATAAGACCAAAAATACCTCTTTTTTTTCATCACGTTGTCCTAATTCATTTCATGATACAATACATGATTTAAAAGGCGGATTTACTAACCAATTTAAAATTAATTTTACTTCATACGACAATGAAAAACCAAATATAAAAATAGCTCTTAAAAAAGAATTGGGATCTGATGTTATTTCAGGTTATATGAGCAAATATTCAGAAGATGGAGTAATTAGCTTGAATTCAGAAAGAGGAAATTTTGATATAAACTCTACGTCAATCGCATGTTCGTTCTTTCCCCTCGCATAGCCTAGATTCCTGTAATAATAATATAGGAAATAGATCGCACAATTTAACTAGTTGCATATCTCCTTTTTTATATTTAGGTACAATTTACTTCTCATGTCGATCCACTATTCATTATCGTGCAATTCCCAAGACCAGAAACAATATCAAAGATTAGATCGTATCTTTCCCTAATTTCTGGAAATGAATGTTTTTCCCATGAGCACATTATGGAGGATAATCTGTGGCTTTGGTATAGCATGCATAAGACCAAAACTTGAACTGGAAAAGTATTGGTTATAAGAAAAGAAAAAAGAAAAATACAGAAGGCTACAAAAATATCATCAGTTCTTTTAAAAAAATTCTACGAACAATTGAAGATAAGACATAGGCTATACATACTACCATACATAACCAAAATATACATGAAAAGAGGATAACATCAAAATTTTTTGCAAATGATCTGGAAAAAAATAAGGGCAATGTAATCATAACATTACTCTGCCCACAATGGAATCAAATTTCCCATAAGCAAAACAAGAAACAAAAATGATTTCAACAAATATCTAAAGAGGATCAAAAGATATATACTAAAGAAAAAGAGATGTCACGAGATTTATCATTGCAATAGACAATACATCATTTGATGTAAATAAAAAGACAAAACAATCTATGGAAAGACAATCTGACTGGTTACCTGTGGTATTTCTAGCAAAACACTCATCATTCCCGATCCCGTAGAAACTAAAGCAAACATAAATTTGAAAAAAGATTTATGCCAATTATAGCTATGGAAATGAATACAATCTGTTACGTGCTATAAGATGATATCTTGCGGAGAGATGGGCTAAATTGATACTTGTAATTCAGATAGACGAAATATCAGCTATTTTCTTTTATAAAAGTATTCTGCTAATGATAAATATTTCTGTTCTGAAATATTTTTATATTGAAACTGAGTCATTGTAGTAAAGATGAAGATAAACTCGTATTTTTATTTATGTTAGGTCTATCGAGCATAATAATTCTT
>DATGZA010000106.1:0-9978 GCA_035297365.1 Nitrososphaeraceae archaeon | reverse complement strand
TTTTATGTAACTGGTATTTGTTCTTACCAAATCCTTTAGATTGTCGCGTGTTTGTTCTAATGCTGTATTGTATACCCTCATGTTTGATGCTAGAGCGTTGTTTATAAGATTGCTCGTATTTAACAGGTAACTTGTAAAGTTATTCACCAGTACTGCATTACCTTCAACAATTTTCTGTGGATTATACAAGTCCCATAGTCCGGTAAAGTTCATACTACTTTTTTTGTCTGCTTGTTGTGATTGAAACGAGCTTATTACTTCTTTTTCTGCTTCAATAAAGTCAGATGCAATATCTTTTATAGTCTGAACGGTTTTTTCTTGATATTCAGCTATACGTTGTGTGTATTTTGGAATTTCTCGCGTAGCTTCATCAGTAGCTCTCTCTATATTATGTAAGGTGTTGTCGAGTGTCTTATTTATTATATCTTTTTGTTGATTTAAGGTGTTATTGTAGTCTCTATTTGCTCTTTCATTGAAATTACTGTGGTCTTTGTTAAATTTAGTTGCATTTCTTTCATTAAATTCTGGTTCGTTTACAGCTATATTTTCATTTCGTTTTATTTCTTCTCTTGTTGTCATAACTATATATACGTTACTAAGCTATATAAACGTATGTAATGTTGTCCAGTGAATAGTCATATTTATGTATGTATGATGTATTTATTTGTATAATTGAAGGTAATATATTTACAGTTACAATAATAATAACAAGGGAAAGGAGACAAAGGAAAGATAAAAAAACAAAAAGAAGTGAAGTGGATAAACCCGAGAAAAGTACTTGCTCGTCGGGTTGCTAGGAATTTTTACCCTATTTTTAGAATAGGCTCTAAGTTAATTAATATATTCATTATTATTAAAAAATATAGAAGTAATTTAATTATCTTATGCTTGTCGTATTAACGGCCATGCTAGGTGAGGATTCTAGGCCGGCAGTTTCGTTTGTAAGTTGAGTTAAAAGTTCCATTGCTAAATCCAAATGCCTTTTTGCGCCTTCAATATACTTGTTGCTTAACGCTGTCTGTACTTCTGTTAGATGACTTTCTATTTCTTGTAAGGTTTGGGGATTGACCGTCATTGCCGCCGAAACAGCGACATTGCTAATACATAATGAGATTACCGTTGTTACTGTTACTATGAATAGTATATATTGTATCCTATTTATCATTATTTTTTTTTAGACTACCTAATATAAAAAAATTTTATATCTTTTTTCACATTCAGTAGCACATGTCTCACATATCTCGGCGCACAAATCACAAACTTTTTTTGAATATTCACTTTCGCCAGACCTTACCAGTTATGAAGCAGCACAGGCATGGAAAGATGTGTCACATAATTCCAGACATTTTGCTAACGATTTTACATTTCCATCATACAGACATTTTACAGCATAATTCACAAGCTTCAAGGCTTTCATTGCATGCATCTATACAAGTACGATATTTCTGACTTTAATTTTGCCATTAACTTATAAACTCTATTAACATAGATAAGCTATTTTGTTTACAAATATAATATTTTGAGAATATAAAATTTAATTGTTATAACAAAAAACAAAGTATAAGCTTGCAGGTTCTTCATACGCTTCTATTATCTTGTCAATTTCAAAATTATCATCAATAAAAAATTTTATATCTTCTTCTGTAAAAAATCGAATATGAAAACCATCGATATCGTAAATATTATCTGCTACTTTTGTTCCTTTATTATACATAATATCTTTGTCACTTCTAACAGAAAATGATAATAGCCCTTTATTCTTAAGAACTCTTTTTGTTTCAATAAATAAAATTTTTAATTCATCATCAGAAAAATCCATATTATAAAACATATGGGAATAAATTGCATCAAAATGGTTATTGTGAAAAGGCAGTCCTTCCACTGCGTTATTATTTTTTAAATATACATTAAGACTTGATTCTTTTGTTTTTGCAGTTAAATTTTCTATTGCTACTTTGGATGAATCAACAGCAGAAACTTCTAATCCTTTTGAAGCAAAAAATATAGAGTCTCTACCTTGACCGCATCCCAATTCCAATATTTTTTTAACTTTATGCTTGACAAAATCTTCATAACACATTAAAGCAAATTTACTTGGTTCGTCACCAAAAAAGGAGGAATCATTAGAATAAACCTTATCCCATATTTTATTCACGATAAATTATATTTTATTGTTATATTTCATTTATGTGAGAAATAAGAATTTATAATATGTCAATAAAAAATACTAGTTATTGACTGACTTCCCTCAATATTTTCATAGACATGTATTTACTATAATTTTCATTGTATTTGTATCTCTAATAGCAATAGAATCATTATCAATACAATTACACGTTAACACTGTCCAACATGCCTTAGCACAATCATTATCTACAAACACTCCAATAGTTAATGATAATTTACAAGATGAACAAAATAAATCTAAATCGATAAAAGCCTTTGGACATTTTGCAAATAACCAAATAAAAGATGGAATTGTTACATGGATTCAGGGAGGATTTTGGGAATTAACAATAAATGATATAGCTAATGATAGCAGTAGTAGTAGCAATCTTAACAATAACAATAATGGTAAAGCAGACTTTATAGCTAATTTTACGATGATAAAACCAGACGGTAGCCGCTCTCATAATCACAATATTGGTAACTTTATTTCAGATAAGGTCATACTTACTGGCAAAGATATTGTTGTAATCGGAATAGCAGATATCTCTTCTGATGATAATAATAGCGAATACAAGAGTGTTCCTTTAACTATTCATCTTATGGGTAACAAAGTTTTAGGACTTGCTATAGATGTTAGTAAAACTGAAGGACATTTTTCTAGTCCAAATGAGATGTTTGGAACATTAATTAGTGGAGTAGGTTTAGATACATCTTCTGCTGATAATTCTGCTCAAACAATGATGCATCATGATACCGCAACAAATGATACTGTAGAAAAAGAATCTATGACAATGATGATGGAGCATTAAGAAGATAAAATTTATTGAAATTATAAATTATTAAAAACTCTTCGGTAATATTTGTTTTCAATAAAAATATAAAAAGATATAGAAATTGTTATTCTATTCTCTCACTCTTATCCCAATCTTTATTCTGCTTTTTATATATATTAGAGATTGGCTAATGATAAAATAGATAATACTTGAAATCGATTATGATTTAGTACTGTTGTTAATATATTATTTTTTTAGTATTATCCTTTTACATTTGTAAAGTCAAATTGTTAAATATGTAGTTATCCATATGATGGTATGGCTAAAGACCCTGTTTGTAACATGAATGTAGACGAGAAGACTGCAAAATACACTTCAGAAATTAAGGGAAACAAAATATATCTATGTTCGTCACAATGCAAACAACAATTAGAACAAAATCCTTCAAAATATGGATATTAAGGTAAAGTCAAAAATAATCAAAAGAATCTAAATTTCTATTTCAGATTTACCTTCATATCTCCTTTTTATCGATTCTATTCTTCCCTTATATTTTTCATTATAACCTGTCTTGCAAGAATTGCAACAAAAAAAGCGTTCCAAGTCTGCAAATTTTAAAACTTTAGGTTTGCCAAGAACTGGTCCATCACAATAATCACATACAAGGTTTATTGCAAGTCCTTTTGTAATTTTTTCTTCTATTTTGTTTATTTCTTCAGATATGTTCTTGTGACCATTTTTATGAAAATCCTCTTTTTCTTTTCTTGCATAGTTTTTACTAATGTTTTGTATTTGAATGATATCTTTTGTATTATTCACTTTGCCAAAATCAAATACAGGAAGAACGCCTTTAATAAAACCTATATTGACTAGTCTTTCATATCTTGCCTTAACCGTAGGTGTAGTTATTCCTGTTTCTCTTGATATTTGCCTAAAAGACTTTCTTCCATCTTTTAAAAGTGATTTTATAATTGCTATGTCGTTGTTATCCAGATGTAAAGGCATAATCCTTTATAATATTTAGGTAAGTAGTTATATATCGTTTACATTTGTAAAGTTCTATTCTTATCTATGTGTTTATTGTTATTTTAATATATGAAAAAAAATCGAGAGCATGATAAAATAATTGAAAAAAGTGGAGGTAAATAGAAAACTGTTTTGACAAGTAAAATATTACTTCCACATGATGGTACAGAAATCTCAGATAAGGCACTTGATAAAGCCAAAGAATTTGCAAAAGCATTTAATGCTGAACTTTATATACTGCATGTAATAGAACATATTCCTATTCCGCCGTCATTAATCTTGGCCAATGATAGACAATGGATAGCACAATCAAGAAGAAGTATTGCAAAGAAATTAAAGGAAGGTTGGTTAAAAATGGCAAAAGAAAAAATAAATCCTTTCCTAGAAAAAGAAAATATAAAATTCAATACAGCTGTATTAACAGCCGAAAAACCAGTTAGTGAACAAATTCTTAAATTTGCATCAGATAACAAAGTAAATCTTATTATTGTCGGTAATGAACGATTGAACAAAATTTCAAAAATTAAAGCATTGGGTAGTGTTTCAAGAAAAATTTCAGAGAACGCCGATTGTCCTGTAATGATAATTCATTAGAATAATATATTACTATACTTTATGTACTATTTCTTGATTTTTATGAACAGGTATAATCATGTATCAAGATAATTTTGCTATGTTCTCTTTTTCTCAATATTTTTAATCTAGTTATATTATCATTATACAAAATTTTTTCTAGATATACTAGAAAATTAACAGATGTTTATAACTTTGCAATAGAGATTTACAAAATACAACTCTAGACTTTGGTTGATTATCATTACATTAATCTTTACTAACTTTATTTTACATTTGTAAACGCAGAATCTTATATTTCTGTTTGCTATTCTCATAATCATATACTGATAATGGCAAAAGACCCTGTATGTGGAATGGTTGTGGATGAAAAAACAGCCATAAGCGCACAAATTGAAGGAAGGCAATTTTACTTTTGCAGTTCAAATTGCTTAAATACATTTGCCAATCCCGAAAAAGAGCTATCAAAACTAAAGAAGAGGATGTATGTTGCAGCTTCTGGTGCGCTAATACTTGCGATATTGCGAGGGATTGTATATCTTGGATTAGCATTTGGTGCAATTACTGTTACTTGGGCACCTATTCCAGACCTTCCTTATCTTACTTGGGGTTTGCTTTTATTCATTATTGTAACACCAGTACAATTCATTGGTGGTTGGACATTCTACAAGGGCGCATACGAAGCAATTAAGAGAAAAACAGCTAATATGGACCTGTTAATATCTATAGGAACTTTAGCTGCTTATATTTACAGTGTTGTTGTTCTGTTTTTTCCAGGACTGTTTCCTGTCAAAGAACGGGATGTATATTTTGAAGTATCTGCTGTCATCATTGCTTTTGTACTTTTAGGGAAATATATGGAAGAGGCAATAAAGAAAAGAAGTTCAGCATCAGTAAGAAAACTATTAGATTTGAGACCGACAATGGCCAGAGTAATTCGGAATGGACAAGTAAAAGAAATCTCAGCAAATGAGGTTGTGATAAATGATATCATACTTGTAAAGCCAGGAGAAAAAATTCCTACAGATGGTATTGTCATAGAAGGAACATCTGCTGTTGACCAAAAGATGATTACAGGTGAAAGTATACCAGTCGATAAAAAAGAAGGTGAGGAAGTTATTGGTGCCACTGTAAATAAACAAGGTCTTCTTAAAGTCAAAGCAACAAAGGTTGGTGTTGAGACTGCACTCTCACAAATAGTCCATATTGTAGAGCAAGCTCAATCGTCTACTGGAAAGATACAAAGGCTTGTTGATACGGTATCTGCAAAATTTGTACCTGCAGTAGTATCTGTAGCTGTAGCTGCATTTCTTGTATGGTATTTTGTTATGGGTAGCTTTGTTATGGGTTTGTTATCATTTATTGCAGTTTTAATTATAGCATGTCCATGTGCCTTAGGAATTGCTACGCCTGCTGCATTGATGGTTGGAGTTGGAAAGGGAGCCGAGGCAGGAATTTTAATACGAGGTGCAGAATATCTTGAACTCTCAGAGAAAATAAATACAGTTGTATTGGATAAAACAGGAACTATAACAAAAGGTGAACCATCTGTTACAGATATAGTTCCATTTAATGGCTATTCTGATAAAGATGTGCTTTTGCTTGCAGCATCAGTTGAATCTGGCTCTGAACATCCATTAGCTCAGGCAATTGTAAAATCCGCATTAAATGTCCAAAAATCAATAGTGAAAGAGCATTCGAAAAGAAAAGGAAAAGAAGAACAAGAAGAGCAGGATTCCCAAGAACAATCACAAGAGAAGGGCAACGAAGAACAAAAAGGACAAGATATTTCAATATTACAAAATCTAAGGCAGTTTGAGGCCCTTTCAGGAATGGGTGTCAAAGCAATCGTCGATGATAAGCATATTTTATTCGGTAATAGAAAACTCGTAAAAAAATTCAATGTTCATTTCAATTTTGATAATATCCTGAAAGACGGTAATGATGTATTAGAAGAGAAAATGACAAACCTTGAATCAGAAGGAAAGACGGTAATGATATTGGCAGTAGAAGGAAAAATAGCTGGTCTTGTTGCCGTTGCAGACACTATAAAAGAATCATCACCTGATGCAGTAAAAGCATTAAGGGAATTGGGAATTGAAGTAATTATGCTAACGGGAGACAATGAGAAGACTGCCAAGGCGGTTGCTCAAAAGGTTGGTATTACCAACGTCATAGCAAATGTCTTGCCAGGAGAAAAAGCTGAAATAATAAAGCAGTTACAATTAGAAGGAAAAGTTGTAGGAATGGTTGGTGACGGAATAAATGATGCTCCTGCATTAGCTCAAGCAGATATAGGAATAGCTATTGGTAGTGGTTCTGATATTGCAAAGGAGACAGGTGGTATAGTTTTGATAAAAGATGATATCATGGATGTAGCAAGAGCAATTAGATTAAGTAGAATAACCATGAAAAAGATAAAACAAAATCTATTCTGGGCTTTAATATATAATGCAGCAGGAATTCCAATTGCCGCAGTTGGGCTCCTAAGTCCTATACTTGCAGCGGCTGCTATGGCACTTAGTTCAATTTCTGTTATTGCTAATTCATCACTTTTAAAGAGAATAAAGATTATTGGCGAGTAGTGGAAACAAAAGTAAAGTAATCAACAAACTATATTATAGAGTATCATATTGACTGCATTAAAATATGCTAATAATCTTTCAATTATGTTATTATTTAAATATCAAATTTGTCTGATTTCCTTAGGACAAAATCTTAACTGTATTCTTTTTGATTATACTATTATTTGTATGCAGACTAAACAGAGGTACAAATTTTTCAAAAGTAAAGCAAGCAAAGATTTAGGATATAATATTTTAATAAGTTTTCAAATACATTATAATTTATGTTTCCAAAACATTTACATAAGTTGGGGCTCGTGGTTCCATTATGATGTTCATTTCTTTGATGTTAAATTTGATGTTAATATTTATTTTACCAAATTATAGAAAAAGAATTTAAAGATTTTTTAGTTTCTTAACTTTGAAGATGATATAAAAAAGTGGAATTTCTTTATTAGGATTGAATTCCCAAATACCAAAGAATCGCTAATAATCCAGCCTAACGCTGCTAATGCTGGTGTTAATATTAATGAATTTGTAATATTGAATAATATTCCTGCTGCAATTGGTATAGTTATAGAATTGTATAAAAATGAAATTGCTAGATTTTGCTTGATTTTTTCCATGGAATATTTGCCTAATTTGAGAGCGTAAATAACTCCTGATAAATCATTTCGTAAAAGGATAACATGTCCTGCATCCATAGCAATGTCAGTTCCTGAACCCATAGCAATTCCTATATCTGCTTGTGTCAATGCAGGAGCATCATTTATTCCATCCCCTATCATTGCAACATTTCTTTTGTCTTTATCCTGTAGTTTTTTTATTTCCTCTGCCTTTTTTTCTGGCAAAATTTCTGCTAATACATTTTCTATTTCTAGTTTTTTAGCAATAGTGTCTGCTGTTCTCTTATTATCTCCAGTTAAAAGTATTACATGTTTTCCCATATTTTTGATATATTGAATTATTTGTATTGCATTATCTCTAATTGTGTCTGCAACTGCTATTATTCCAATAAGTTTATCTCCAGCGAATACTGTTATTACTGTTTTTCCTTCTTTTTCTAATTCATATATTTTTGTTTGTAAAATTTCAGGAATTGTAGAGGGGAAAGAATAATAATGATAATTATTAGATTTGGTATCACTACGGTAGTTGATTCTTGGTCTTCCTACAAATATTTCTTGTTCTTTGAGTTTTGCAATTACTCCATGTCCTGCTATTGAATTAAAAGCGGTAACTTGAAGAGAAGGTATATTCCTTTCAGATGCCTTATTAACAATTGCCTTTGCTATTGGATGTTCTGATTTAACTTCTGTTGAATATGCTAATTGTAATACATAATGTTCATTGTAACCATCATTTGGAATTATATCGGTAACTTCTGGTTTCCCTTTAGTTAGTGTTCCTGTTTTATCAAAAACTATTGTATCTATAGATGATAGCTTCTCCAAGTATTTTCCGCCTTTTATTAAAATACCTTCTCTTGCTGCCTTACCAACTCCTAATGAGACTACCATAGGTGTTGCTATTCCCAAAGCACAAGGACAAGAAACAACAAGAACCGTTGCAAAAACGGTTATAACAAACTGGATTGATGTTTGAACAACAACAAGCCAATAAATTGAAGAAGCCAATGCTATAATGAAAATTAGTGGAATAAAATATTTGGCAATAGTGTCTGCAATTCTTTGAATATGAGGCTTTGTAGCCCGTGCTTTTTTTACCATCTCGACTATGTTTGCCAGTAAAGTTTGACTACCAACATTCGTTGCCTTAATTTCCAAATACCCGCTCTTATTTACAGTTCCTCCAATAACCTTGGCTCCTACACTTTTGTCTATTGGTATTGATTCTCCAGTAATCATAGATTCATCTACAGATGATTCACCAGCAATGATTACACCATCTGTTGCAATATTTTCCCCTGGTAGGGCAATAAAAATATCTCCGATAACTATGTCATCAACATTAACTGTTTCTCTTTTACCATCACTTCTAATTACCGATGCTGTTTTTGGTTTTAAAGCAAGAAGTTTCTTTATCGATTCAGATGTAGATTGTAAAACTTTACTTTCAAGATATTCTCCGATTGTAAATATGGTCAATACTGATGCAGATGCTTCAAAGAATCTTACTTCTTGACCTGTTACCATTGAAATTATACTGTAAATATATGCAATAGTTGTGCTCAATACAACTAACGTATTTATTGTAAGGAATTTCCTTTGCATTATAGAATAGTAAAATTTAGTATAAAATGGCTTTCCTAAAATCGATTGGACTATTGTAGCCAATCCTAACAGAATATAATCTTTTATTGTTGATTCGTGATAAAAGGTTTCAATTATAACAAGAGGTATGGTTAAAGCAATTCCTAGAATTATTAGAAACTTTGTTTTTTCAAGTTCTTCCTCTTCTTCCTCCTCTTTTATGTGATTTCTTTCTTCTTTTTTTTCTAAAGATGTTGAAGATGATGATGTTTTTGGTAGAGTATTTCCACAATCAATACATCCATCATCATTATCAGTGACATCATCATTTTCATTAATTATACTATTACTATCGGATACATTTGCATCTTGTTTACCAAGAAGGAAATTAATTATATTCTTTCTCATTGTGATTGATCAAGCTTAGATTAAGGAAACGTAATGGGATTTTAATAAGTTTAGTGACTTTTTACTAAAGCTATGAAAAGAAAATCAATATTACTAACTATAATAGGCGGAGCACTAGCTATAATTATTGCTGTCGCAATAAATACACATCTAAAGCTTTCTTCGTTAGAACCTGAAGGTCATGGAGACGAAAGTGCAGAAGAAGTACTAAATGAGATACTTACAGAAAAGCCATCACACCCAGAAACGACT
>DATGZA010000105.1:0-5999 GCA_035297365.1 Nitrososphaeraceae archaeon | reverse complement strand
TAATATAACTTTCATTTTAAATAGTTAATATCATCGATAAACAAAATATTTTATAGAGCGGGGGTCGCCTAGCCTGGTAGGGCGTGGGATTGCTAATCCCATGTTCGTAAGAACACGTGGGTTCGAATCCCACTCCCCGCGTGTTACAACGTGGTTTGTACATAAACTCCTTTATACTTGTCATAGTATAGAATTTCTTTAGTTTCCTCAATCGTCAAAAAAGTATGTCGGGATGTGAGAAATCTTGTACAGTCCTTTATCAGTTCCTGTCTTTTTTTCTTCCATCAGTAAAATCAGTCATTTGTGTACCAAGCACATCATAAAATAACTTTTTTGTATATTCAGGATCTGGTGCTGTTGCTGCCATTTTGAGTTAAACTCTTGCATGTGTATATGTTTTTCGTATAGTTTTTGGTCCGCGCATTCAGTTAAAAATGAACAAATCCAGCAGTTACATTTATCGGACATTTCGAACTTAATTAATTGGTTAAAGGTATCCCCGTTTATGGATAGTTTCTTCTCTATGTTCCTTATTTCGTCTCTTACTATGTATCTTATCTCTGTTCGTAATCGGGACAGAGACTGTTGAACAACATTTATTTTGTCTTCGATTAGTGCTAAGAATAATCTTTTATTGTTCTTGCGCGTATTATTAATTGGCTCTACTACGACTGTGCTCGTGCTTATGTCCTTTTGGGCGGGGACACCTTTTTTTGCGTTGAAGTTTTTACGTCCTCCCCTTTTATCGCTACAAGCGGACTCCCAAGCAAATAACCCGATGCAAGAATGGAAGAGTTAGAAGAATTAATTTCCTTATTTTGTGTGTGGTATTTACATACGCAAATTATTTCATGATCAAGGTATCTATATCGCCAAATTCTAATACACTCTTCATAAGGTCCATAGCATTCAAACATCTTCCTAGGTACTAGTGATTGATTCATTTTGAGTTTTGACCTCCTGGCAAAGGTAGTTTTTTCTAAAAATCGTTCATTCATTATTTTGAATAGTCATATAGGTGGCGTCTTGCAAATGGCATTCTCTGGCTATCTTCATAGGAATAGACAAAACAACCGATCGGTTCTTGTTGCCTCTCCAAGTTTTAGAAATCTGAATCTCAGACATTGTCGAAAATAAAGATTATTTATTAGGAGAGAACTATGAAGTGTACCCATTAGAGACAAGGATAAAGAAAACAACAAGGAAGAACATGAATGTCAGGACATAAAAAAAGCCTTGCCAAGGCCATACTCGCAGTGTGATCTAGAAAATGGCGGTATGCAATGGGTTATTTTCAACCCTAGATACAGCAATAGTTATGAATACAATAAAAGACCGTATTCCATTCTTAGAATCAACCATTACTCTAAATGACGGTATATTTTCTCTTCAAAGAACAATAAAAAAAATAGGAGCAAGATATGGTATAACTTTAGAATGCATTTGCTTGCAATAGTAGTACAAACAGAAACAGGAGAGTCAAAAAGTATTTGATTAGAAGATATTTTTAATGATCATAATTATTATTTTAGAAAAAGTATAACACTACAGTTAGGTATAGAATGGTACTCATACATAAAAAATACAGGTTGGTCTATGCTTCAAACTGAAAACGCCCACTTCATAAATAAACAGGTAAAACAAGATTACAATAAAAAGATCTAAAATGGCAATACTAAGACTTGATAAAAATTTTTAGTTACTTATTTTGTCCATCCAAGTCTTTGTCTTTCTGTAGCAACATCCATAACCATCATGTCTAAATCATGTTTAATAAAACCCTCTACAAGATTCTCGATATCACGTTTAGGTTCTCTCTCTTCTCTCTTTTTTACCAGTATTGGAACAATAGATCCTAATAATCCATTTATAAAATCATTTTCATATTTCTCCTGATTTCGATCTATTATCTTTGTTGCATCTCAAAAGTAAATTTATCATCACAAAAGAAAATGATATGATTTACAAGTTGTATTGCAATATTATTACTGTCGCTAGTTTTGTTAATATCAAGACAATCAGTATAATATTTTGTTGCTTTTTGAACAAAATCGCATTGCATAATATAGTAATAATGTTTTATCGGTGATTCTAGTATTGCAATTACGCTCAGGATCTGATCGCTAAAATTTTTAAACGATTTGATTTTTTCTACATCTTTTTTACTCAAAACATCTTTTTTACTCAAATAATTAATTCCTATCTTGATCTCATGTCTGTCACCGGGTAGAACGATACTATTGATCGCTGACGTTGGTTTAAAAATCTCTTGATATCGTTGATAATAATTTTTTATTGAGAACTCGTTAAATTTTTTGATCCATTCTTTGTCTGATATTTTATGACTCATTTCTTATTTTTACTATCGTAGAAATCTAACAACTTTCTGATAACATCATCATAGGTTTCATTCTTCTTTCCCTTATCGGATAGTCTTTCATAAGTGTCATCTTTTACCTTAATCAACTTAGTCAACTGAGTACTCATAGTAAACTATAACTGGGTAAATAAATATAAGAGTACGGGATAAGGTTCGATACAATAAAGACAGTTGATAGGTTACCGGAAGAGGTCCACATAAAGAAAGATACGGAGAAACCTACTATAGAATCCAAATGTTGGGAAGAAGAAGAAGAATATTCATTTTAACCTTTCATTTTTTTTGTTGAGCGAAATGGGAAGACGCAGAATCCAAAAAAGCCCCAACTACTATGGCCATTTCAATACTTACTGCAGAGATTATAACAAAGTTGAAGGGTAGAAGGGAGACCCAGGATGGGTTTATCAGGAGCATTTTAGTGGAATGGCACGACCCGAAGGATTACCGGCTTGACATGGACCAGGTGAAACGTATCAAAGACAAACAGAGCCGAACCCTGGAAAATGAACTGAAGGAAAAAGTAAAATCCTCTTTTTAATTCAGTATTTAAAATTCACTTTATTTTTATATATAATTTTATTTTGATTTTCATATTTAGTTTTCAAAATATCAAGTTATCTAGATTGTTTCTTGATCCCTCTTGTGTAGTTATATATTTTCCATTTTCATCTTCTGATAACCATTCCATCTCTTTCAGAAATTCTATTATAGACAGTACAAATTTTTTGTTATTGTCACATTGTTTTGAAATATGACTAATATTCAAGCAATTTTCATTTTCTTTTATTTCTTTTAAAATATACCTTGCTAGATTTAAACTACCTAATCCTCTAGTAGAATTTTCACCCAGGATTATTGGCATGTTTGTTCATCTTACCAACCATTGTCATGACATACAAACTCCATACTGCACTGAAGCCTATAGATCTATTTAAACTCAGGATCATAACTGTTCTAGATCTTTTCGATTGTTAACCTTATTACAATTACTTAATAACTTTATTTTATTTTTTTGTATCTATCATAAAATAACTTTATTCTATTGCAACTGTCGAAGCTGAAACTACGCTAACAAATATTGTTAAACAACCAACAAATATAGATAGGAATAATTTTCCAAAAGAATTTTTTACATATACATATTCTGCTGCACTTTTAGGAAATATTGATAAAAGTTCTGCATAACTAAATGCAGAACATATTGCAAGGAAAGAAATTATAAACGATATCCATAGTAAATTTCCTGCTATCTCTACTGCATCACCAATTATTACAAATATTCCAGCACCTAAAATTAGACCAATTCCATACATAGTAGCATGAAATAGATTTATTGTACGTTTTAATGCTGGAACAGTTTCAGTCATTCTTTAAGAACTTTAAGAAAAGCAAGAGTTTAATATATTTTAAAAGATAATTCTTTCTTATAATTTTATTAATCAAATTTTATTTAATAGGATTGTAACATTGATCATACTATTGAATTGTAATACATTTTACTATTTATAATATGATAATAATTATAATAATGTAGAATTTAGAAAAGGAGACATAGAAGAGAAAATCCATGTTGAAGATGATTCTATAGATGTTGTTACAAGTAATTGTGTAAATAATTTGACGTCAAACAAGACAAATAGCTTCAAAGAAATTTGTCGTATCTTGAAAAATATGGAAAAGGAAGATGATTATTTCTGATCTGGTAACAACTAAAAAAGGAAGATGATTATTTCTGATCTGGTAACAACTAAAAAAATTAGTAAAGGTAATATCAATGGCGAAAACTCGTGTAGTTGCATTAACGGTACATTAACAAAAGAAAATTATTTGCAAAGTATTAGCGATGCTGGATTTCAAAACATTCAGATATTAAATGAAAATCTACATGAATGAAATCATTTTAGTGACAGAATAAAAGTAATCAGCATAATAGTGAAAGTAATTACAAATTATGTGAATACAATAATAAAGTTCCATGAAAAATTTTCTATCAAGAAAGACTATAAATCAATTCTCTTTGTATGTGTTGAAAACGCTGGAAATCATTAAAATGTAATCTGGAATAATATGTTATGATTCTATTTTTTAGATTCATTTAAAATATAATACGAATTGAAGGATTTAAAAAATACTCTTATTTAGAGATATTCTTTTATGTTAGACAGTAGAACGCCCAAGTATACCTAATGAATTTGAATATCCTTCCCAGTGGTTATCTTAGTTTGTACAATAATAATAAAAATAAGAAAAGCAAAGAGTATTCAACAAAAACCAGATTGTCATTTCACGAGTATATAATAAAGGAAAAGAAAACAAATAAACCACAACAGAAGTACATGGTACTTTAAGAGAAAGTAGATTCGATAAGAGACTTGGACAAAATTATATTTTAACAAGATTTTAAGAAGACTTGCACCAGAAGATCTCGAAAATGCAAACATAATATGTAATTATATCATTTGATCTAAATCAACTTTATTAATTATATCATTATACCTATCTCTTATTACTACTGCAGATATTCCTGCAGATTTTGCTATTTCTATTTGAGTTTTATCTTCATTTTCTAGACCTTTACATACTGCATATATTGTTGATGCAGCAATTGCTAATGGATTCTTTCCAACATGGATTTCTTGTTTCATTATTTCTTTCATTAATTTTATGGCTTTATGTTTTGTTTTTTCCTGTAAACTAAGATTATTGGCAATTTTCACAATACATTTTATTGGATTTATGACTGGAATGGTTTTTAAATCAAGTTCAAAAATAAGAATCCTAGAATATTTTGAAATACTTTTAATTTTTACATTAGTTATGTCTGAAATCTCTTTCATCGTTTTTGGGGTTTCAAGTTCTTTACAGGCCAAGTATATCGAGGCGCATAAGATTCCTTCTGTTGTTCTTCCTAGTAGTAATCCTAATGATGAGGCTTTTTTATAAAAATAAAAAGATTTTTCTACTATAGCACCGGATAAACCCAATTTATGCTTTATATTATTTAATTCGTCAAAAGCATATTTTAAGTTCCTATCCTTTGAGTTAATGTACCTAGTTCTATGATCCCATATCCTTAATCTATCTATTTCATTTTGTATACTATCACTAATTTTCTTCCCTGCAGCATCTACGTTAGATCTTCCAATGATCGTACGATATTCAATATTGAAAAAGATACTGTTTCTATCATAATGTTGTAAATCTGTATTTATTGTTGTATTAGCATGATTAGTACCAATGATCTCTTGATAGATCCTTGGATGTAAAGGGAATTTCTTTTCTTCAGATAATACTATACCACAGATATTACAAATAATTTCACCTAATTCAGGGTCTATGATTATTTTAAAATTATTATTACAAATTGGGCATAATGAAGTATTGTTATTATTTTTAAAATCTAGTATATCACTTATACAGTCCATAGTATAATTAGCACTAACAATATAATATTCGTTTATTACCATGATTAGATAGTTTGTTCCGATTAACTTAAAGATAAATTACCGCCATCAAGAAATGGAATTTTATTTGTAATTATTGTACTATATTTATAGATAAATAACTTTGCAATTCTATACATGTCCTAGATCACATTTTCTGTTCTTGTTGTTAATAC
>DATGZA010000104.1:0-5797 GCA_035297365.1 Nitrososphaeraceae archaeon | reverse complement strand
CGCGGGGAGTGGGATTCGAACCCACGTGTTCTTACGAACATGGGATTAGCAATCCCACGCCCTACCAGGCTAGGCGACCCCCGCTCTATAAAATATTTTGTTTATCGATGATATTAACTATTTAAAATGAAAGTTATATTAATTTATTATTTCCCATTTGCCATCTTTTAATACAAATTTGCTGGAATAATTTTTATCATTTCTTCTCGCACGAAATGGAATCCATTTTGCTGACAAATCATCAAAATGGTATACAACTTCGGTTATATCATTAGGTAGATTTGCAAGTTGTGTTGGTACAATATCAACGAGATATTCAATTTTTTCAATGGCTATCTCGAATGGTTTATCAAATTTATTTATAATACAAAATACAATATCTGAATTTATATTAATGACCCCAGCAAATTTCAATAAAACTAACACTGATCTTTTTCCCCTTCTATGTTTAATTTCTTTGATAATATTTTTAATAGAATACCATCGTTCAGGTGTGAGAATCGTAAAGAAGGAATCATCAAATTTACCAGAAAAAGCTAGTTCTATTAACGTTAGTGAATAGTCATTTTCAACCATATGAGAATATTCTTTTTCTATTTCATCTAATGATAATTGTTCTTCTGTAACATAGAATGATTTTGTTAAATAAATATATATTACTTCTATTTCTCGAATAGAAAGATCATGATAACGAAACTGTACATGAGATTCCAATTGATATTTATAATTATTATTAACAAAAATTTATAGGTTTAATTATTTATTTAATAAAAATAATGATTTACGTTTTTCATATATTTTGAAATAACCTGTACAAATTATCAGACCTGTTTGCAATTAATTTCATTTTTTAAATTAGATATTGCTGATTTGTTGTTGAATTTTGCTTGATCATACATAAAGAAACATATTTTTAAAATATATTTTTAAAACATAACAAGCCATCTTCGAAAAAAATATGATGAAAATACGTTTTCGTAACAAATCAATATTGTGGAGTTGTTATTATCATCTCCGTCAATCGTTTGTGAATAGATATATAATGTGTACCTTTAAAGGTTACTTTATATGTTTGTGTGTTAGACTTATATTCTAATAGATCCTTTTCTAATAGTAATGCAAGATATTCTTTCAGTTGCGAATAAGATAAGAATGCACCGTACATGATTTTAGTAACTGTAATACCGTCATTGCTTTTACTGTTAGAAACAGATTCTAGAATAAAAGCTATGATCTCATTTCTGCTTCTATTTTTCATGTTTATTAATATTTATAATAATATGTTAACTTTAAGAAAGATTTAATTTAAAAAAATAGATAGAATAGATGTTTTTTAAATTCTCCAAGTATTTTATCTATGACTCTTCAAAGCTATTCAAGATACTTAAGTATAATATTATAATATTTTATATTAAATTCAATTAAACAGGTTATTATTCTTAATCAAAGACAAATTAATATGTTAAAAAACTATTCTTCTGCAAATAAATGATAATCATTTTGAAAATATTTATGAATTATTTATATTTTTTTCTTTACTTATATTGAATGTAATATTTTGCATATTAATTTTTGATTCATTATATAATAAATTTATTTCTACTAAAACTGTCCCAAATTTTTGAATATCAGGATTTATTGTCCATGAATACTTATACCATTTTGAGGGTGTAATATTTAGTGAAAATGGCTGAGCGATTCCTGACAAATAAATTATATTTCCTTCTATAAGAGCAGTTTGATTAATTTTATTATTTAGAGTTGTATCATTTAATAAAAATTGAATTATTTGTTCTTCTCCTAGATTTATAGGATTTTTTAATATCTGAACATCTAGTGACAGTAGATCATTAATTTTATATTCTTGAGAAGATGAGATGTGTAGATCAAAAAATACTGATAGTATTATTATAACAAGTAATAATTGATTCAAGATATAAGGATTAACCAAAGACAAACCTAGTAGAATTAATGAATCCTATAAATCTTAACATAAAAAAATGCTGATTTGTCAAATTAATTTGACAAGAAATTAGGATGATATTTTACCAAAATTAGATATATGTAATAGAAATTTCGTGGTTTTTCACAACTAATTTTTTAGTAGATAAAAAAGGATGGACAAGTATATCAACAGAAAGATCATTTTCATTAAACATCTCTACATAAAACACTACGTCGCTCTTTTTTTGTAAAAATCTTCTGTTTGCAGGCAATTTAACCCAGTTTTCTTTCTTTTTGTATCTCATCATGCTTGTAACAAGAATAGGAATTTTTATAGAATTACAATGTTTCAAAAGTAGCATTAGAAAGTTTGACAGAATATGTTGAACATTAGAAATTCCCTTAAAATAATTCCAATCAATTTTTTTATAATACAAGTTATAAAAGCTATTTAATGAATCAATAATAATTAATGAGGACCTTGTACTATTAGATATTATTTGATCTAAAAGAAATTCCAATTCTCCTTCGTCTGGGGTAACCAGTAAGATTGTTTTTGGTGAATAATTTAGGATGAAGCCCGAATTGGCATAGGCAGTAAAAGTTGTATCAAGATCTAGGTAAATTGTTTTTTTGAAGAAGGAGGTTATCATGGATGTAAAACAAAGCTTTGGGTATGGATTATAGAATAATAGAGTATTCAATCCATTATCAGTCAAGAAATTATCAAAAACATTGTCCAACTACTAATTAAAATAATTAATAATATAAAATGATAATGTCAATGCGAAAATTGGAAAAACAAGAAAATATAAAAGATAGTGAATAATTGCCTTTTGATTTATGTCCTTTTTAATTTATATCTTTTTCTCCTTGGCCCTCTATTACCATCATGGTCAAGGTGGATCTAACTTTATCTATCCTTCTTACATTCCATGTAACTACCTCCCGTAGTTTATCCATTGAATCAGAGCGGATTCGGACTATTATGTCGTAAACTCCAAATACTCCACTGACCTCTACAACTTCCGGCAATTTTTTTAGTTCTTTGATAATATCTGCTTCAGATCCTAAATCACAATTTATTAAAACATATGCTGTTGGCATTACAAAATATTATTATATTCATCTATTAATCTTTTTAGTCTTTAAATTCAAGAGATGTAGAATGAGTATCCTTAAAGGAAATATTTTTTGAAAATTAATAATTTTGATGACCATATATTTTTACTGCTCTCTTGTACAACTCATCTAGATAGTCATCACTTTCAATAATCAGTTATCATGTAACACTTATACTTCTAATAAACAAGTTATACAATGATACTTTGAGTATTATCTCTTTTAGGTATTCTCAAATCGAATAGCGGAAACATATTGTCCAAACATTTTTTTGATACAAAAGCAGACAGTTTTTCTGCCATCCATCTCTGACAATATAGTACACTTCTTTCCAGCATTGCTGTAAGTTATTTTTCTGTACTTTTTACAACCTTGTTTCTGACGAGATGATTGGTATTTTTTACAGCTCCAATCATTTCTTACCTTTATTATTGCTGGTAATATTTCTTTAAATGATAGAAATTGAAAATTCTTGTTATTGTCATAGAAGCAATCCATAATAATAGTATCTATTATTATCTTATTATTCTTTATAGTCATATCATTTATCAGCTCTGGCAATACTTTTCTATCATGTACTTGTTTGAAAGTTGCTTTTAATGATAAGACTCTTTTTCTCTTGATTATTAACTGCTACATGTGTCTCTAGATATCCTCTCTTCATATTCTATTTGACGTATTCATTCTATTTGGTTGGGTTGGATATCTTTACACCAGTACAATCAATTGCTATTACAAAATAACCATGATGTAAATAAATTTGTCCTTGCTTATTTTTTAATATCCAGTCTATATTATCTTCCGCTAATGTTACTATGATTTGGAATTGATGGAGCTGAATTGTATTGATAACGTGAGCTAGTACTAAACCTTCTGATCTTCTTTTATGTACGGTAAGTGAAAATATATATGCTCTCTGTACTACAATAATTTCATAAATGAATCTGATATAGGAACTTTCTACCTTCTTCTTTACCATAAGTCGTCTTTTCTAATTCCATAACCAAATATCAATAACATCAAAATCAAGTAATATTTCTCCTGTCTTTATGAGAGAAACTTTGTATTTCAAGTTAATCATGTATTATGACCATAATAGGTAGACTAATTGTGTTGGAACAGTGAGAGATGTAACAATACATATTTTCATATTTTTTAAGGCAAAATTATTATTTTATTAATAACAAAAATTTGATTATTGTTAAAGATTGATGGTTCATTTGGAGAAGGAGGAGGACAAATACTTCGTTCTACTATATGCCTTTCTGTACTTCTGGAAAAACCTGTAGAGATATTCAATATACGATCTAAAAGACCAAATCCCGGTTTGAGACCTCAACATGTTCATGCAGTCAAAGCTTTGAGTACAATTTTCAATGCTACTGTGGAAAACCTATGTGTGGGAAACCAAAGTATAAAATTTTATCCCAATAGGTTGCACACTGATAAAGGAATTACTGAATTGGAAATTGATATTGGCACAGCTGGAAGCATTTCGTTGATATTACAGACAATAGTTCCAGCAATATCATTATCTAAAAAAAATATTAGTATCAAAATTATTGGAGGAACCGATGTTATTGCAAGTCCTACGATTGATTATATGAAATATGTTGTCTCTGAAGCATATAAAAATATTGGAATAATTTTTAAAATAGATGTTATAAGAAGAGGATATTATCCCAAAGGAGGCGGAATAGTTCAAACTAAAATACTACCTTGTAAGAACTTAGGTCTGATTGATTTCATTAGCGGTCAAAGAAGTGAACCTATTGTTATAGGTGTTTGTTCCAGACTTCCTAGACATGTTTTGGATCGTCAAATTTCTACTGTACTATTACATCTAGAAAAAAATAATATAAGATGTAATAACTACATAGCATCGGTTGAAAATGCTATTTCTCCAGGATCGTCAATATTAGTTTATACAAAATCTGATTTTGGTCAATTTATAGGTGGAGATGCGGTTGGACAAAAAAATAAAAGTGCTGAGGATGTTGGAAAAGAAGCAGTAACTAAATTTCTGGAAAATTATATTAAAAATGTGCCTGTAGATCATAACTTGGCAGATATGTTAGTAATACCAGCTAGCTTGGCTAGAGGAAATTCTAGATTTGTTATTGGGAAAGTCACAGAACATTTAAAAACAAATCTATACATAGTTAGTAAGATGGTTGGATGTAAATATAGTATTACACCCATTCAAGAAAAATTTTTAGTGAGTATTGAAGAGAAATCAGATGTTAACATTTAAAAAATTTTTAATTTCAATAGATTATTAACAATGTTAGAATAAGAAAACAAACTAATATTGTCAATAGTATTATATTTTTGATTTGGAAAACAGTCAGAAAATCAATAGATGTATTATTTGTGGATGTACTGAACATAAATTTATTGGTTGTATTAACCATCTGAAAAACCATGAGAAAAATCAGATGGGAAGATGTGTTGAAAAACAGCGACAATAATTCATGTTTTTAAAATAGTTTTTTAAAGATTTGACGTTTTAAAAAATAATATAAAACCTGTTAAATTTCAAATGTTGTTGAACAAATAAATTGTATAGTCTTCCTTAAATTAATATAAATTGTTCCGATTAACTTAAAGATAAATTACCGCCATCAAGAAATGGAATTTTATTTGTAATTATTGTACTATATTTATAGATAAATAACTTTGCAATTCTATACATGTCCTAGATCACATTTTCTGTTCTTGTTGTTAATAC
>DATGZA010000103.1:0-2836 GCA_035297365.1 Nitrososphaeraceae archaeon | reverse complement strand
TCCGAGTAGACCTCTCTCATCTTTTTTACTTACCTCGATCTGTAATAGTGGCTTTTCTATGGTTTTACCATCAATTACCCTTTTAACAAGACCTGTATCTTTTTCGAGAATTAGAAAATCATTGGGACCCAAAAATGCCATAGTGGTCGCAAAGTTGAATCCATCTGCAACTAATTCTATCTTAAGGTTTGGATCATAAACAGTTGGTACGAGAGGAACCTTTTCTGAACTCTGTGCATAGGATTTTATATTCCCAGGATTTAATACCATAAGAATAATCAAACTAAAAATCAAATACGTTATAAATGAAGCAATTTTCATTTCTCTTAATTTATTTCACTATACCTAAATCGGTATTTAAGAATTACAATACAATTCTCTATCTTGTATTCTTGACATTAACAATGATATCTCTATATTCAAAAATTGGTTAAAATAAAAAACATAATGTTTATCATTTACTCATCTTGAAATGTTGGATTCTTGAATTCTTCGTATCGGTTATATAGACATCTCCGTTTTGTTGGTTAATTGCAATATCTTCAGGTTTATTAAATTCTCCATCATTAGATCCTTTTGCTCCCCACATTGTTATAAATTTACCATTACTATCAAATTTTTGAATTACTGACTGCAATCTGTCTACAATGTAGATATTATCTGAATTATCAATTGCTATTCCTGGGATACTATAAGAAAATTTTCCTTCTCCGCTTCCCTTTCCTCCCCACATTGTTATAAATTTACCACTACTATCAAATTTTTGAACACGAGAATTTGCCATATCTGTTACATAGATATTATCATTTGAATCCGTTACGACTCCATGAGGCTTGGAAAATTGACCAGCTCCTTGCCCATCAGAACCCCATTTTTTTATAAATTTGCCATTACCATCAAATTTTAGGATTTCGGAATTTCCTCTATCAGGAAGATATACAAATCCATTAGAGTCTACATATATTTGATGTGGTGTTCTATTTTCCGCATCACCACCAGTTTCACCATATCCAAATTTTGAAATAAATGTTCCATTGGGATAAAATTTCTGTACACGATGATTATCTAGTTCCACTGTGTAGATAAAATTTTTCTGATTATCGACAGCAATATCATGCAATGAAAGGAATTGACCATTCTCTGAACCCTTGCTACCCCACTTTGTTACAAAAGTACCCTCTGAAGTAAATTTTTGAACCCTATCATTTCCAGTGTCTGTGACATAAACAAAACCAAACTTATCTATAGCGATACTGTGGGGAATAACAAAATTGCCATCTTCCTGTCCCTCTGTTCCCCATGTGTTTGCAAGAATGTATTTATCCTGATTTACAACAGCAAAAACCTCTAAATTTTCGTTTACATGAAAAAATAAGAACAAAGAGGCGAATAAAAGAATGAGCAAGTGTATTTTATACGTAATTAAGAAACCGAAACCACTATTCATTATTACTTCTGTTAATACTAGTACAACATATAACTATAACCCGATACTACTCAAAATTGAAAACATATAATTTTTAGATTATTATTGCTAATTTTATTTAGTTATTTTTTATTCTTTAGACATTTGAATATAGTCATGAATTTGTTTAATTATTAATTCATTTTAAAAAAAGGTTAGGGAATTGGTGCGAACTTTTGGATATTGTCATTTTTTCTATCTGAAATATAGACATTTCCTTCTGAATCTATCGCCATGTGTTCTGGATCTCCAAATTGACCTGGTTCCTTACCCAAAGATCCCCATTTTGTTATGAATTTACCGTTGTTATCAAATTTTTTGACCACGGGTATTTGACTGCACCCTGGGTCAGATTGAGGATCATTTACATATACATTACCATATTTGTCGATGGCAATATGCTCCATATGGCAGAATTGTGAATCTCCACTTCCTTTACTGCCCCACATTAATATCGGCTTCCAATCTTTATCAAATTTTTGAATTCTTTCATTGCCTCGTTCTGTAGTAAAGAAATTTCCTTCTGGATCTATTTCAATTGTAGTTATCAAGTTAAATTCACCAGGTTTATCTCCCAATTTTCCAATTACCTTGATAAACTTACCATTCATATCAAACTGTTGAATACGGTTATTTTTCGAGTCAGCTACATAGACATACTTATTTTCATGATCAACCCTTACATGTCTAGGATTGTCAAATTTTCCAGGTTCTGTACTTTTGGTGAAATCATTACTACCTATTTTTAGAATAAAATTTCCATGACTATCAAATTTCTGAACACGATGATTTGCTCTATCAGCTACCCAAAGATTTCCTTCTTTGTCTACATCCAATCCATAAGGAACGGAGAATTCTCCATCTGCTTGTCCATTTTTACCAAATTTAAAAAGAAAATTACCTTCTTTATCAAATGCCTGAACTCTTCCACCGTCTCTGTCAATAGCGTAAAGAATTGATTCATCATTGTTGAAATCTAAATCATGTGGACGTAAGAATTTTCCATCTTCTGTTCCCGCTCCACCCCATACTTTTACCACTTTATATTTTGTAGCATCTTTAAAACTAGGTCCCACAGTTGCGGCCTCAGTCACGCTACCTCCCATAGTTGCAGCCTCTGTAACATTTGTTGTAGAAAAATCAAGGTGCAGGACTTGACCATCTTTAACTTCTGTATTGTTTGTGTTGTTGCTATATACCTGTTTAATTTCTTCGTCTGATAGTCCTCTGTTCCAAACTCTTATTTCATCCACAGCACCATTGAAAAATTTATCTTCTTCCAAAGAATTTGCTCCTATCCTTAAAGGTTGGGTACCAGTATTATCTGGTAACGCTCCTCCAGTTACTTTTGTAGAGACCTCTTTTCCATCT
>DATGZA010000102.1:0-4343 GCA_035297365.1 Nitrososphaeraceae archaeon | reverse complement strand
AGATGGAAAAGAGGTCTCTACAAAAGTAACTGGAGGAGCGTTACCAGATAATACTGGTACCCAACCTTTAAGGATAGGAGCAAATTCTTTGGAAGAAGATAAATTTTTCAATGGTGCTGTGGATGAAATAAGAGTTTGGAATAGAAGTCTAAATGCATCTGAAATATCAAATTTATCCAATAATAACATTTCTAATTCAATTGATCCGATTGTTTATCTAGATTTTAAAGAAAATGGTGATAAAAGTATTGTTCTGGATTTAGAGAATAATAAAACGTTACAAACAAACAAGAGTGTTAATAAGATTCTAGAAAAGGAACAAAAAAAGCCTAATATAAATGAAAAAATAGATGTGCAAGCTTGGAACGAGCTTTTGCAACAAAAATCAGGAAATACCCAGCAAAAAGATACACATCTAACTACTGACAAGACTAATTTCAATATAGCAGTCGCAGGCGATTTTGGATGTTCTACAAGAGCTCAGGAAAATATAAAAAATATAGAACTTCAAAAACCTGAATTGTTTCTCGCTCTGGGTGATTTAGCATATAGCCCGACTCCTGATTGCTGGTTTACTATGACGAAAAATATAGATTCTATAACGAAAATTGCAATTGGAAATCATGAAGATAAAGAAGAATCAGAAGGGTCTGATGTATTGATTCAACAATATCTAGATCACTACCAACTTGCCAATTCGTATTATTCTTTTAGTCTCAAAAACCTTCACGTCCTTGTTTTAAACACCCAATTAGAATTTTCTGTGGATACTGTAGCATCTTATGTTATGCCTACAGCAACAACAAAGAATAATGATAAATCAGATTCTAAAGATCAAGATCAATCGAATCTAGGGGTTCCTGACACAAAATTAGAAGATTTATTGAAAAAATATTCTCTCAAAATAAAAGTACCGAAACTTGACAAATTACTAGATAAAACGGCTCTAGTTCCAGATCTAGAGGTAGATCCCAAACAGTATGAGTTTGCTGCTGATGATTTGAAGAAAGCAAGCAATGATGAATCGATAGATTGGATATTTGTAATCTTCCATAAACCAATGTACTCCTCACCTTCAAAACAACTTGAAGAATACATAATTAGAGAAAAATATCAACCACTATTTGATCAGTATAATGTCGACCTAGTACTACAAGGACACAATCATATCTATGATAGAACTTTACCTATAAGATTTAACTCGCTTAATATAACCGATCCAATTGTAGATAAAGCAAATGACAATAGCTATTTCACTAATCCAGATGGTACCATATATACAGTTGTGGGAACCGGTGGGAAAGGACCTGTTCGAATCTCCGGCACCCCATTTTACACAGTTAGTCAAGATA
This sequence comes from Nitrososphaeraceae archaeon, assembly GCA_035297365.1. GTDB lineage: Archaea > Thermoproteota > Nitrososphaeria > Nitrososphaerales > Nitrososphaeraceae > TH1177. Next base: position 2,991 of record DATGZA010000102.1, on the reverse strand, counting down.
AACCTGTAGCAGGATTTCTAAACATAGATATTAATGGAAAAGATTTGGAAGCAACATTTTATGATATTGGCTTAAAATGTGAAGAAATCAAATCAAAGAAAACCGGCAAACCTGTATTAGACATAGAATCATGCAAACCAAGAGACGAATCCACGCAACTAAAAATTGTAGATACATACAAAATATCAAAAAGATAGTAAATGAGTGTCATTCATGTGTTGAAATCTAATTATATTATGACTTGTTTTATTCTTTTATGTTCTTTATTTTTCTCAACTGATTATTTTGTTAAGATTTCTTATTCATCTCCAAATTCCACCTATTTTAATTTTGCATTGGTTGGTGATTGGGGTTGCACTACAAATACAATAAAAACAGTAGATTCTATTCAAAAACACAATCCCGAACTAGTCATTAGTCTGGGTGATACATCTTACCAACTTGATAGTGACTGCTGGTTAGACATAGTTAAACCAATATCAGACAAAATGAAGTCAGTAATTGGTAATCATGATACAATGACACCATATATATTGAACCAATTAATGAATTATTTCGGATTATCTAAACAATATTATTCATTTGATTTTAAGAGTATTCATTTTCTGATCATGTCCTCTGAATTTTTATATCTTCCCGGTTCTGGACAGTACAGTTTTGTTGAAAATGATTTATCTAAAGCCTCCGAAAACCCAGATACGAAATGGATTATTGTGTTGATTCATAGACAGCAATATTCTTCACACTGCGGAAATCATGATTCGTGTGATCCAATAAAAAAATTGAGAGATACCTACCATCCCCTGTTTGAAAAATATGGGGTTGATTTACTGTTTAGTGGACATGCCCATAATTATCAAAGAACCTATCCTTTATCATATAATGGCATAAATTCATCACAACCAATTATCAACGATAATAGCAAAACTGAATACATTTCTCCAAAAGGAATGTTTCAGATAGTTGTAGGAACGGGAGGAATCGATTTTGATCCTTTTACCAACCAAGAACCTTATGTTGCATACCAGCAAGATTCTAGCTACGGATTTTTAAACGTGGATGTAGCCGATAATGGAAATATGTTTATAGGTAGATATTATTCCAATAATGGCACTATATTAGATGAATTTAAAATTACTAAATAAAAAATCAAATCTTGTAAAAAATCTGGTTTTATCACATATGCTATATATTAATCAGAATTTTCGTAGTATGACATCCATTTTTGTTTTAAAAGGAATAAAAATTCAAAAATTTATTTTTTTTTATAATAGTTGCTTCATAGACAATTATCCATGAAGAACGTCAGAATATAATTTATATTATATAATATTTTCGGAGAATCTCTTTAAATTTATGTTTATAAACTAACGATTGATTATAAACTAACGATTGATTATAAACTAACGATTGAAAAACAGTATTTAATCTTTGAATTTAATTAAAAAAAATTAGTTGTTGTAAGATTTTTCAATTTTTCTTACATAGTTGAAATAATTCTGTATTGAATCATTGTAGAACTTTTGAGTTACTTCTATGGATCTGTTAATAATTTCAACATTTCCTATTACAATATCATTGATTATCTTGGTAGAGGTTGTAATGCTATCCGATATGTTTTTGTTAAATTTGTTATATACGTCTCCATATCTTTCTGGAATCATAAAGTTGTTCCAGTAGGTTTTGTATAAATTATTTAATACCTGAGAATATCCGGATTGATATATATTGAGTATGTTTTTTTGTAATTCGATATAGCTATTTGAAATTTCTTTTGATGTTTTAATAAATCGTTCTTGAAATTGATTTACACTATCAACATTATCTTGAAATATCTTTTTAGTTCCTTCCTGATATTCTATTAATTCTGTGTTTATCTTATTGGCAGTATCTTTAACGGTGGATGTAACTTCTTCTACTTGTTTTTTTTGCTGGTCTGCATTTTTTTCTATTTCTTCTTTTTTACTTGACATGGGTTTTAGATCAAACGAACCATCACATAAATACTTTATGTAAATTCCGGTACAATAGAAATATAAAAAATATTCAATTTGTAAAATAAAATTCAAATTTCTCAACAAATTCAAGAAATATTTTATTTATTTTCCAATCCCATGGATAAATCGGTACCTTTTAAATTTTACCATCAAGAATTAACCCTTCATCGTCCAGTCTGGACTTAAGTATTTTCTATCTATGTTTTTTTGAATTTTCATTTTCTTTGTTTTTCCAAATTTAAATTGCATCATTTTACCTAGAACTAGGACAAATTCAAAAAAATGTTATAAAGTATCTCAGACTTTCATAATCTCATTTTATTGTTGTTTTCATTTAAATTCATATACCAATTTGCACTTGCATGATTTCCCTATGTATTTTTACAGAAATATCTTGACCAAAGAGTTAATTGATGCATGATCTATCTGGCTATATTCTCAAAAATACTTACCATCTTAATAATTATTTTTGAACAAACAAGTATTTTTTATTCTATTTTGTTATTGCCTCAGTATTTTTTATATTGTACAGCATGCTTTTCGGAATGACAATGGTCGGAGCAATAATAATCATCACACATGTAACAAAAAACTGGATAATCTTGTGTCTTTCTTCCACAATTTGCACAGACTACTGACATATCCATAATTACTAATACGTCATAAGGGTATGTAAATATGCCTCTGGATAAATAAAATAATAGTGTTAATCAACCAACGACCAATATCTCATTAAAGAGAATTCTAGCGATTTAACCTAAAAAATAAAGATATACAATTATCAGTCTTCCTGAATTTCCATAACTATATTAGCGTCCAAACAACTCGGTCAATTGTTCATTAAATATTTATTTTTATCTTATCTTCGACCTTTTGATTTTTTCCTGCAATAACATGCAACCTTGAATCAGTGTTTCAGGTCTTGGAGGACAACCTGGTACATAAACATCAACAGGTATAACGCCATCAATACCTGGAAGAACGTTGTAGGAAT
>DATGZA010000101.1:0-10747 GCA_035297365.1 Nitrososphaeraceae archaeon | reverse complement strand
GAAATTATATCTGAGACGGTCAGGAAAATAAAGGAACAGAAATCTATTAGCATAATCTTGATAGAACAAAACATCAGGCTGGCTCAACAGCTGTCAGACAGGATTTTGCTGCTGGAAAGGGGGGTGATTGACAGGGAATTTAAATTGGATGATAAATTTAATATGGATATTTTACATAATAATATTTTTAATTAGCTATGAAAACCAAACTTATTTTCAGTAGCCTTTGGATTTTGCTTTTTCTTTTCGTGATATCTTGTAATGTAAAAGCACCTAAAATCAATGAAAAAGTTGTAAAAGTTGGTGTTAATCTTCCACTTTCTGGAGACTTGGCGACATATGGTATCTCGGTACAGGAAGGTATAACTTTGGCGAAAGAAGAATTTAGTGATACTCTAAAGAAGTACAATATTGAACTTTTATATGATTTTCAAGATAATAAAGGTGAGGCTAAGACAGCTTTATCAATATTCCAAAAACATAAACTTGAGGATGTTCAGATTTATATGTCTGGTGTTACACAGCAATCAATGGCAATCAAGGATTTAGTGAATCAAGAAAAAATACCTCATTTCCTGTGGGCATTTACTCCTGTTCGATTGACAGAAGGAGAATTTTTATTTAGAAATTATGTCAACTTTGGAGTTGAGGCTCAATTCTATGTTGATTTTATCAAACGATTTAAACCTAAAAAAGTAGCTCTCATTTATGTTAACATAAGCGGAACGGATATTCAGTTTAATCAGATCGTTAAACCTCAAATCCTAGATTATGGTATTAAATTCATTATGCAAGAACCTTATGATATATCAAAATCTGATTTCAAAGATTTGGCGGCAAAAGTAAAAGCCTATGATCCAGATGTTATAGTAATGAATGGATTTAAGGACAATTTGATACAGTTAATTAAAGATTTTAAAGCTTACAAGATTTCGGAAAAATCTACAGTAATTTGTTCTTTTGATTTGCTTGATGCAGCAGCCGAATTGTCAAACGAATTATTGGAGGGATTTTATGTTACAAGTCCAATATTTAACTCTCGAGAGAATCCAAATACTAATAATTGGAAAGAAAGATTCAGAACAAGATTTCATAAAGAACCTAAGTATACTAACGCATATGCTTATGATAATTATACTATCCTATTAGATGTTATCAAAAAGTGTCATGCAATTGCAAATAAAGATAGCCTTAGATTACAAATACTTAAAACTAATTTGGAGGGCATCACAGGTCAGTTGTCATTTCAAAATAATGGAGAGATGAACCTGAGTCTTGAAATTTGTAAGTATATTAATGGGAAACTGACGCCAGCCGAATGATCTTCGATCGTAAATTTGTTAAATTCATTGAATCTTTTGTAACTCCAGAGGATAAAGTTTTGCAGGATTTTGTAAATGGGAATCTTAGTTTGATCAAGTATCCTGAAATGATTTCTGGACATCTTCAAGGTAAAATTCTGGAGTTCCTAAGTGTAATGATTAATCCAACAAATATTCTTGAAATTGGAACTTATGTTGGATACTCTGCAATTGCATTATCAAAAGGATTAAAAAAAGAGGGAAGGTTAGATACCATAGAAAGAGACACTTCATTGAAGAATATAATTCATAACGCAATAAACTTAACAAATAATGCTGATAAAATATTTGTTCATTTTGGAGATTTTTTTGATGTATATGACTCAATCAATTTAAAGCATGATTTAGTATATATTGATGGTGATAAGAATGAGTATATTGATTATTTTAATAAAATATTCATAAATGTTAATCCGGGGAAATACATTTTAGTTGATAATCTCTTTTGGGGTGAGAAGGCTTTTGACCCTCTTTCAAACAAAGATGATGTTGAGACCACTGGAATTAAGATGTTCATTTCATTTATACGAGATTTTAAAGGAATAAGTAAAATCCTTCTGCCAATACGTGATGGTTTATTAATAATCAGGAAAGATGATTGACTTCAAATTTTCTAAATATAATACATTCAAAGAGGAATTCTCTGAAAATCTTAAGAGGATTCAAATTGACCAAGCAAGCAAATTTACTCAGGATAAATTAAAGGGTAGTTCCATAGATTTCTATCAAGAATCAGGTTTAAAAATTCTCTTCGAAATTGTGCAAAATGAAATAAAAGATTTCGATTTTGAGGCAGTATTTTTCGAATTCATTACAGTTGTGTCCACATTAGAAACTGGAATGTTATCAGATTTTTGTCTACTTAAAACCAATTCTGATATTTATATAGATGTTTTTAATAAAAAGTTTTATGCTATTGTCAAAAAGCTACATCGTGATGGCAACACAATACTCTACCATCCTAGTTTTTTCATACAACCTGAAGATGAGACAATGCTGTTATCATTGTGTAATGAATCCGAACCCCAGTATTCTAAAATCCCCCAAGATGACCTCCTTAATCTGGTTTCATTAAATGATAAAACAGGCATATTTCTTCAGAATGCATCTTTTAAAATATCATATAATGAATTTAAGGATAATGCAAATAATTATTATACAGGAGAAAAATCAATTCAGGATGTTTGCAGAGCAATGCATAGTTTAATGCATAATGAATATTCCCCCAATAGAAAAAGTCTTTTATGTGCTATTCCAATAGTAGGGGCCCCATTTAGTGATAACAAAAGTAACAAACTTAATGGTCTTGGTTGCTGTTTTATTTATTTCATCTTTGAACCAAAAACATCAATCGACTTTGAAAATAGTAAATATAAGTTTGAGAATCTTGGTGAATTAATCTCTTCCAAGGTTAAAGAGCTATCTTATAATTACTTGTTAGATTCCGGGATTTTGTTGGCAAAAAGGGCTCGGCAGAATGCCTTGAAGTCTGCTATTTCAGCAATCATGGCTAGAAATATGAGTCATAATATAGGTAGCCATGTAATTACTAATACAAAAACAGAACTCGAAAGACTGGCATTAAACAGTCAGACTTTGCAGAAAGATCTCTCTGGACTTTCAAAATTGCTTCATTACATACAAGAGCGTCAGGACTTTATTGCCGTACTTGCTTCAGGAGAGACTTACACTAAAGGACCAGTGAATCTAAAAGAACATATTTTTGATTATCTAGCTTATGACGGACCATCTATAAGGCATCGAAGTAGAGAAATGTTCAATAACTATATCTTGGACAATATTGTAAGTTCTGAAAAAATAACCAGGTACGGTTCTGGTAAAAAAATTGAAATATGCATTTCTTTGAAAGAAGCAGAAGATACTATTACGCTAAAGAGTTTAGTCTCTCAAAGTACAGTTTCTCAAAAATTGGATTCAATTTATTTATCGATTCCATATGGGCTCAATGGGCGGCAAGCATTTCTGACAATTATTGAAAATTTTACTAGGAATTCTGCCAAACATTTGCAGAAAGATATTCCTCAAAATGGACTTGAAATAACTATAACAGTCAATAAGAAACAGGACCATGAAGGCAAGTATTCTTATAATATCGTAATTCAAGATAACAAAAAAAACTTCAATAATGTTATAGACAACATTAATAAATCCGGAATCAAAACAATTCTATCCAAATATTTAGGAGACGAAAACAAATACAAAATTGAATCAAAATCCTTAAAGATACTTGACGAATCAGAATCCAAACCTGATCATAATCACAAAGGTCTTAAAGAAATTCTCATATGCCTATCTTGGATGAAGGGAAATGATAATTACTCAATTATTGAAGATAATCCATCAGAAGAACTTGATTTTTATATTATAAACAATGAAGGCAACTTTGCTATATCATTTTCTCTCGATTGTTTTGAAGAAAAGGTATTTCTGATCGAAAGAGAAAAAGATACCGAAGTTGTTCCTGGCTGTTACTATTACGAAAAAAGCGATCTAACTGAAACAGGAATTGCTTCTTTTGTTTCAAAACTTCCCTCGGCAGAAATTTATATTCTAGATAAGGATGAGGGTCAAAAGAAGTACAAACTTCTACAGCCTTGGTTGCCAAGACTTGTTGTTTCAGAAGAATTTGAAGATATAAAGCACAAGCTAGGAAGACATTTAACTTTTAAAAAGGATATTAATAATCCTCATAATCAATGCAAAGATCTCTTTTATGGAATTGACAGTGATAAAATTGAAAGTGCTTATTATTTTAATAAAAGTTTTATTCTTAATTGTACACAACTAAATAATAATAATTATAAGAGTTGCTTTGATATAACTCTATTAGCAATAGACCAGACAAAAAAGAATCTAAAAGAATCTTCCATTAATGAAGAGAAGATTTTATCCAATTTTGTCTATTACTTAGGAAATGAGGAAGTGGAAAGTCTTGATAGTTTATATAAATCTGAGTATGTTCTTTTTATGAACCATTATGAAACAATAGATCCAAAAAACGATTTCATCAGGACACTGCCACATTACTGTTCTTTTCTTGAAGGGATAAGTGGTGGCAATTATACAAATTCATTATTAAGAAATTCAATAATGAGTTTAAAACAGTATATTAAGATTATTGAATCTTGCCTTACACGAATAGTTATTATTGATGAGAGACTATTTGAAAAATATAAAAATCCTGAGTTTAGTAGTAAAGCATCATCAAGTGCTTTTGACTATATATCACTCGCTGATTTCAGTAACTATTTGTTAAATGAAGGGCAAGGTGATTTTTCATATCAAGACTTAATTAGGAAATTTATCAGTTATGCAAATTTGTCCGGTATTGCAATTGAAAGAATAAACATAGGAGACTCAGAAAAAGAAAACATAATTTTCAATGACAAACTTGATTATTTTGGACAAAAAGAAGAAAAATTTAAGAATTGGATGAAAGCCTCATTCAATGTAACTGAAGAAGTAAAAATAATCAAGAGCTGGGGAAGCTACTTCCATGGCAAAAACATTGATATTTATGATGTAGATATAGAGGAATTTGATCAAAAAAATCCTTTATTCATCAGCGCTATTGACCAAAAAAAACATACTCTTACAGAAATAAAGAATTCACATTTTATTTCAATACATTATGGGATTATTGAGAAAATTAATGAAAAATTGAAAAGCAATGAGGATTTAATTATTACTCTTCAGAATATATTTAACGAATATCCTGGCAAGATTTCCGTTCACTCGGGAAGAGGTGATCTCCACAAATTCAAAGACACTAAGGAACAAAATGAAATAGCTTTCATTCCTCTTTCTGGAATTGAATGGGCCCTTGGAAATTCAAAGTATATGCTTACAGAATTATTTTATAATCAAAAATATATTCCATTTCATAAACAAAAGATCAGTAATATATGAATCACAAAAACATAATACTGATACTTACAAGGTATTTTGATAGTAACAACATTGCCTCAAAATCACCAAATATTTCTAATAAGGAACATTTAAATAAATTAATAGAAATATTAAACAAAGATGTTGTTAAAAATAAACAAAATAAGACTTTCTATTTCAAAGGTACAAACATACTTCAATTTATCGAATGCCTGAGAAACCATTTCAAGGATGATGATCATAAAATCAATTCTCATTTTTCAGGTGAATTGAAACGCTTTCCTAGTTCCAAGATATTTTTCTATCATCATTGGTTTGATAAACAAATTAATCATCAAAATGATAATGGAAGAATAATATTTTATTTGAGAAAAATTTTAGAGGAGATTATAAGCTCGGTTCAGATTTCAGATTATAATCAAAGAAATGATGGGTTGCCCTACACTATTTATCTTTTTCTTCATGATGGTGATTTCCTCTCGAATGATAAAGGCGAAAAGATTTTGATTAATAAAATCTCACTTTTTAACGATGATTTTTTACTGGAGGAAGGCAAAAATTTATTTGTTAATGGTTTTAGTCACAATATTGGTGATTATGTTTGGAAAGTCATCAATAACGAAGAACTTGTTAATGAATTAGAGGGGAAAAGCGATAAAGAATCTTATTTGTTGAATTTAATTTTACCGGATAAAATTGATGAGAGTTACGAAGCTTTTATTGATAGCTAGAGTGTATGGCAAATTTATTTTCTATAAAAAGTAAATCATTCAAGGTACATTGGCACAATGAATTAGAATATGTGTTTCTTTGTCCCTGTGAAGCTCTCACAAATAAAAAAATTTACGGTGCTTTCTGCGATGGATTGTTTAATATACTGAATGCAGATCGTGAGTTCAAGAAAAAAGCTCAACCAATTTTTATAATATCATCAACTGGCAAGTTTGATGGAAAATATGAAACGGATAATTTTAATAATAAATTCATCTTTGATTTTGCTCATGTTACATTTTTATTGAATTCAAACATCCTTATCAGATTCATTGATATTCAAAAAGACCAAACAAATGTTAAGAATTTTATAACCCAAAAGGTAATGGAGGGTAAAAAACTTTTTGAACAGATGTATTCACCGAAATATTTTATAAATAACATATGGGAGCATCTTGCATTGCACCTTCGGTTGCAAACAATAAATTCTCTGGCTGAAAGTTATTCTCCTGACGGTGCACACTCTAAATACCTAACTCCTTATGTTTACTCTAATGAACTGAAGTTGCGCGAAGATCTTTGTTTGTCTCATGAATTAGAAATTTACCTAAAAGTTGATACAAAGTCAAAAGAAAACAAAAAGAATAACGGCCTTAATTTTAGAATTCTTCTCATTGATGATAAAATAGGAGAAAAAGGGTGCAAAGCTAAACTCATTAAAACCTTGCTTGATTTGGAATTTGATAACGATAAGAAAAATGATGTCTGCTGGAAAACAAGCTCAGATGATAAAATTTCTTCGGTCCGAATCTTTACTGAATGTAAACCCATATGTTGTCAAGAGTGTAATAACTTAAAACATATCAAAACAAAAGATCAAAAAAGAGGTGATGAAGATTGTTTTTTTATAGAGATACACGCCGTTAAAAGTCTTTCACATGCCAGAGAGGTTCTTGGTAATGGAGCATTACATTTTGATGTGATAATGATGGATTACCTACTCGATAATAAAAAAAATGAGAATGGTGAAATTTTAGATGAACGAGAATTTGCAACCGAATTTTGGGGCGATGGACGAGAACAATATTTTGACTTGTCAGATGAGAAATTAGCTAAAAAGGAATACACTAATGAAGATAAGAACAAATATCTTTCTTTACGAAATGCCTATTCAGATATTAAAGCAAATAGAGGCCCACTCCAAAGACTTTGGATTTTTCCGATAACTTCATTTAATCAGACATTCATTGATGATCTCAGAAACAAAGGAGTGAGATTGATAGATTATTTTTGGTACCTAAGTAGAGGTGCCGATCCAATCAATACACCATATCTTTTCATTAATACCCTGAATAAATTCTTGCAACTTCAAATTGAGAGTGCAATTTTTAGTCTAGAAGGGCTGAAAAAATTTTTAAAGAAATCTTTAAGCAAAGCGGAACCATTTATAAAGGATAATACAGACATAGCCGGGTTGAAAAATTTATTTGGATCTGAATATGTTTTTTTCATTTCAAAATATGGTAATGAAGAACAAATCTATAGAGACTCTAAACAGGGGAGCTTATTTGCTAATTTCTTAGAAGAAAGCTTTTTTAAAAACAACAACGATCTTTGCAGACTTAATCGTTTAATTAGAAAACTCTATTATACACTAGCATATGGCGAAGAAAGTGAAAAAGAAATAAGCGTTGAATGTTTATATCGCTTGTACAATCAGCTATGTGTTTTAGATAATTTGCAAGGTATCAAAGATAATTACACATCTGATATTCAAAGTTTTCATGAGGCTATAAACTTGAGATTTAAACCTTAACCAATGATATTTAAACATCTCGAAGTTTCAGAGAATTTAAATGATGGAAGAAACCTTCTATATATTATTGAATTTAATAAATTTGAAATAAATAATTCAGAGTTAGAAAAACTCAAACTTTTCGCTTCGCTGTCACCAGATATGATTAGCATTAGCGTGGAGGATTCTAATTATTTCAATAATGAGTCTACTCTCCCCCTAAGGATTAATCTAAAAAACTGTAATCAAACAAATCAAGATATAAAAAATGCAAGTAGAATAAGATATGTATCAGTGGGGAATAATTTATTCGAGATAAATTTACATACTCTCATAGAAAAGGATTACCGGTTAAAATATTTAAAAAAAATATTGCCATTAACATTGAAAGTACATAAATTAAATACTCAGAATACAGAACAATATAGATTGGAAGATGTTCAGGGATTTGCTTTAATAATTTTATTAGATGAGCTTATTTCCCAGTCTTGGGATAAGGATAATTTATCCATTGCCAGGAAAAGAATTCTTACTAAGCTTTCTAATGCCTTTTTAGGAGATTTTCTATTGAAAAGAATAATGTTTTACAAGTATAGAGAAGAAGGATGCTCCAAGATAAAAGAGAAAGCCATTGAGGAGTATTATGAATTATTGCTTTCCAATAAGTTAGAAGAAAAGTACCCATCTCAATGGGTATCAAAAGAATTAACCTATTGGTTCCCACATCCCGAAACTGAACTCTTGCAAATTGTCAACTATTTTGGATCGAATTAAAGATGAATAATGATAAAACCGGTGCTGTTAAGTTTTTGCTTAAGCGTTATGATCTTATATCATCATGGAAATTGGTGTTTTCTCCATGGATATACATTCCATTCTTTTCTTTAATCTATTCAATAACTCTATTGTATATTCTCATAGCATGGTTAATATTCAACTGGAATAATGTTTTGTTTAATATTTCTCTGACCAAGAAACTAAAAGCCTTATATTTTTTATCTAATAATACTTTATCAATTTTGTTTATTCTATTTGCTATTATACTTTGCAGTCAATTTTTTCTGAACCAGAGTAACCAATTGCCATCTAAGTTTCTTTGGAAGATTAAACATCGTACTTTTACAAAAAGAACTTTAATACTCCTTATATGTCTTATTCTTACTATTGGTTTTCTAACTTCTATTTCTGTTTGGTTATTTTGTATTCTTATTATCTTCATTCTGTTCTATGGTACTCGATCTGAATATTTTGTAGTTTCTATTTTTCTGCCTAGAATAATTATCGCAGTAACTTACATCTGGGCCACATATGTACTTACGGAGGAAAATACACGGCTATTCTATGGACTCACTGATCAAACCTATGCTTTGATTATCCTCGTATCAATTATCGGGACCTTGACATTCCTTTATTTTGAAGCACACCAATATGCACCTTCTACTAGGTGGGATTTAGTCATTATGAGAAGAGTCATTCCTGTTTTTTGCTATACTGTTACTATCGCAGTCGTCTTCGGATTATTAGTTAACACTTCTTTAGGTCCTATTAGGAATAAGCAAGCAACAGCAATAGAACAGAATTTTTTAAATGATTCAATCGAAAACTTATCACAGCAGAAGATTAAATTAGAAGATTTAAAATTTAAGATTAATAAGTTGCAATTCGAGTATTACAACTTACCTTATATACCTTTTGAGACAAAGCTACAAAGTTTGACCAATTCGGATAACTATTCTACTCGTTATAACAAAGCACTAACTAGATTTAGGAAAAATGTTGAAATAATTGGGAATGAAGTTAGGGGAGACACAAATCTACATTATAAGAATTTGAATTTTCGAATTGGTGATATGTTGCAGATGATGGATAATTTTAGCTACTCAAATTTAAACATTGCTGAGAACACCCAAAGAGAACTAAGGGAACAAGATTCGATATTTGAATATAATCAGGATAAAATTGAAGATCTCTTTTCATCATTAATGGATTTCGTAAACGAAGCACATTATAGGATATTAGAAGAATCTAACATATTAAATGTTCCTGAGCATTTTTTTGATAAACTATCAGGATATAGTTATTTCACCTCGGATATGGATTCATGTAAAGCGAAATTATCCGAATTGTTGAAATATTATGCGGAATCAAAAATTTCGTCACAACAAAACAAAAGAATGAACAAAACCTTACTTTATACCAAATTTCCACTTACTTTCCTCAATTGTCAAAATAAGAAAATATTGAATCTAAAAAGTTTTCTTCTCCAAATTTCTATTTCTATAGCGCTTGGGGTAATCGGGCAGTTAATAATTTCTGACAGAACTGCAACCGAAGCACTATAGGAATAAAATAGTATTTTATCGAATTAGGGATTACTCGATTCAAGTCTTTTGGTGATCTGATACCATGTCAGAACACCTCCGGCATAAACCTCGACCTTATCTGCTCAGCAAGTATCTGCGCAACCTCTTTCCTGGAAAATCCCAGCAGCTCAGTCCCTGCATGAAAAAGGAAATCAATTTCCTTCTGGGCAATATCCCTGTTTGATATGCTGATCATTATCAGAAATTCCATCATTGAAACCCTTTCTCCCGGATTGGCTGCAAGTATGTTTTCAATTGACTGCCTGAAAATCTCCTCCACTTTTTCACTTTTTGAAACAGCATCAAGAAAATCTTCAGGGAAGATGGTGTAATTCGATAGTATCGAGAGGATCTCCTCCGCTTCTATTTTATCGATTTTTTCGTCAGCAGAGGCAACAATAAGACCTGCTGAAGCTATGAAATGCTGGCGGTGCCTGGCCAGGTCCGAGGATGTCATTATTAGAAGTATCCTGATCAGTTCCATGATACTTTCTTCAAGAGATTCATCCGTTTTAATTTCCACATTGCCGTTCAGGGCATTTCTGTAAAGTTCTGATTCACCAAACAACTGAATAGCTTTAATCCTTATCGGATTGATCGGGTGGCTG
>DATGZA010000100.1:0-2036 GCA_035297365.1 Nitrososphaeraceae archaeon | reverse complement strand
TTAATTATTTATGATGTGCTTGGTAGAGAAGTAAAAACCCTTGTTGATGAATTTAAAGAAGCAGGGACATTTAATGTTTCTTTTAATGCATCTGAACTTACTTCAGGAACTTATTTTTATAAGTTAAGCAGTGGTGATTATCAAAATGTTAAGAAAATGATATTGTTGAAGTAAATAAATAATAAAATAAAAAAGGCTGTCAATGACAGCCTTTTTTATTAATAATTTTCTCTAAAACTTTACTTGTTTTAATTTTAGATATAATGTAATTTACTCTGTACAAATTATACTTAGGCGGAACTGTGAAAAAAATTTTTATTTCTTTCTTTATAATAATTATAAATCTCAATATTTATTCTCAATCAATAGTAAATAATATTTTAAATACTATAAGACAGGACTCTCTTGTACACTATCTTGAAGAATTGACAGGAGTTCTTCCTGTTAATATAAATGATACTGTTAGAACAATAACTTCAAGATATGCTTATGAACCTGGAAATGAGCTTGCATCCATTTATATTAAACAAAAACTTGAAAGTTATGGATTAAATGTTACTGATCAACAATATAGTACAACGGGAAAAAATGTATTAGCAAAGAAGATAGGAACTCAATACCCGAATCTCAAATATATTATTTGCACGCACTATGATGGCTTCACACCGGGTGCGGATGATAATGGAAGTGGTACAGCTGCAGTTATTGAGGCGGCTCGTGTTCTCAAAGATTATTCCTTCCCATTTTCTATTGAATTTGATTTTTGGGATGAAGAAGAGAATGGTTTAGTTGGCAGTGAATATTATGTAAGCAGTTTAAACCTTTCGGATTCTATTTTAGGTGTTATAAACCTTGATATGGTATCATATGATTCTAATAATGATGGGAAATGTGATATTTCGGGGAGAAAAGAAATTGGCAATGCTTTATTTCTTAGAGAAAAAATGAATTCTATAAATTATGAATATAGTTTGGGTTTAGAACCATTTGTTACTAATATAGATGTCTCAAGTGATCAAAGTTCATTCCATGTTAAAAACATTGGTGCTATTTACTTGACAGAATCACATTCAGATTTTAATCTTTATTATCATACTTTAAATGATAAAGTTGAAAATATCAATCCTATTTATTTTTTAAAGATGACAAAATTAGCGATAGCTACATTAGTTCACTTATCCATGAATTACAAATTATCAATAGAGCATACTCCAATTCAAACGACAAGTAATGTATCCCCCTATGTTACAAAAGCGAGAATTTTATCAACTTACATGATTGGTAATGGTTTATCAATTCCTAGATTATATTATAGAACAAAGTTCAATGATACAGTATATACCAGTTTTAATTACATTACTGGCATATTGGAAAATGATAGTCTTTATAGCTTTACAATTCCAGAGCAGCAATTAGGTACAAGTGTTCAATATTATTTAGCAGCTCAGGATACATCTTCTGATATTATAGTAACTTACCCTGAAGGGGGAAGAGGAGTTAACCCGCCTGGTACTATTCCTCCAAATAGTTTGTTGGAATATGATATTCAATGGGATATAGCAGATAATAGGGATTATGCACAAATACAAATTAGTACCAATCAAGGATTACATTGGTGGTCCCTAAATGGAAAATATACTAAACAATCTGCAACTAATATTCAAATGCCAAATCAACCCATTTATGATAGCATACAAAGTACCTGGGTTCACGAATTGGTTGATCTTACAAACTATAAAGGAAAAGAAGTTTTAATAAGATTTTTCTTAAAGACAGGTTTCTATACTGTTAGAGATGGCTTGTATATTGATAATGTAAAAATTACGTTCATGGATAAGACCACTGATATTGAAAATGAAGTAATAAATTATTCATATAACCTTGAACAAAATTATCCTAATCCATTTAATCCTGTAACTAATATTAAATACTCAATTTCTAAATCAGATAAAGTTTCTTTAATTATTTATGATGTGCTTGGTAGAGAAGTAAAAACCCTTGTTGATGAATTTAAAGAAGCAGGGACATTTAATGTT
>DATGZA010000099.1:0-3175 GCA_035297365.1 Nitrososphaeraceae archaeon | reverse complement strand
TTCAGATATCCTTCCATTTATAAAATTTTGAAAGGCTAGTGAAAGATGTTAATCAACAGAACTAAAATTCAATTGTGATTTAACTTCATTTATTAATTGATTAAAATTTATCTGAATGTCTTTTTGCATAGCATCCTTTCCTGTTTTAAATTCTTTTAATAGTTCCTTCAGATTGGTTGAACTAATAGTTTGTGCTTTTGCATTTTCAAAATGTATTATAAAAATAGAAAGACTGAGAACTATTAAAACTACTAAAGTAGATTTTGCGTAGACATGTAACTTCATAACGTTAAAAATTTAATACTTGTATATATTTTCCTAGCTTAATATTTGCCTATGTATGAATAAATGGTATATTACTGATTTGAGATTTGTATTATATAATGTAATCCTGTTTCATTGGTTAATTCTGAAGAGAATGTATTAATTATTGGAAATATACAACTCTACTAAATAAGGGTCTATAATACGGTAACTATGAAAAAATCTCCAAAATGGGTGAGAGCAGTCCAAATCATACTTGGTGCTTTAGCTATCATACTTGCAATTGTTGCACTAACAAATTCAGGTCTAACAATTTTGCTCATTTTAATAGCTATAGTTTTAGTTATTACAGGATTTGAAAAAACTATTACTGGATTGTTTATTGCTCATAACCTACGATTCTTCACTATAGGATTAGGTGTATTGACTATTATTCTAGCAGGATTGGCATTGACATATCCTATAGCAGCTGCTAGAGTACTTTTATTAATTTTGGGATTTTCATTGATGGTAGATGGGTTTTCACGAATAGCTGATGGATTGACCAATAAATCTGACAAGAGATTAGTTAGAGGATTTACCATCGCAGTAGGAATATTAGGCATAATAATTTCTGTTGGTATTAATATCATTCCTTTCTGGGGTAAATTATTTATTAGTAAATTAATAGCAGTAGATTTGATAATTATAGGAATACAGATGATTACAACTGGAACTTTTAATGTAGAAGCTGGAAAAAAAAAGTTAAAGGAAAGGGTAAAGGAAAATGTAAGGAAAATCTTTCAAGGACATGATCAGAGTGAAGAAAAGAAATAGTACGTAAAAGGAAAATTCTTGTAGACTCTTATTTTTGCACCGCTATCGGTATTATTCTCTATATTCATTATGGTACAAGATTTTGTTTGTATTTATCTAATTTTCTATATTCTTGTCTTTCTTTCTACTTAATAATATTGGACAACCAAAAAGTAAAAGTATTAACCCAATCATTGGAACAAATATTCGAATGGAACTCTCTGTTATAGTTATAAATAACGGAATTACCAATATGACAGCGCCTAAGACCATAAAAATTATTCCTATTCTTCTCTGTTCCAATAAACTGCTTTATTTCACATGTTGTATAAAATAGTATTTCATATTTGATAGAAAAGAAAAAGAATGGTATCGAAATTTTTAGATGATTCTATCGAACCAAATGAAGATTAATCTATTATTGTACAATTATTTTACTTTCTAACTTCTTGATCATAAAAGCTAAATACTATATAGTAGAACCCTACTACATGGAGGGGTCTACTCCCGACCAATTGTCTCAATCTATAGATGAACCCTATTGTTAAAGACGTGAACCCGTATAGTAAAATTTTCAACGTATATTTAGTAAAGTAATAAAAATAATTTTAACATATTAAAATATATTTATGATGTGAACTAAATACGATACCAATACAGTACGTTATAGATATAATTGGTCTTGTTTTTAAATTCTTTAAATTTGTATAGCAATAATATATTATACTTTAATCTAACTTGCATCACATGGTCTGTACAATCTGTAGAATGAATTGTTGACAAAATTAAATTTCATAATTATTTCATGACATAATTTTGAAGTAAGACTTGAACATCTAATTGAAGTTTTGAGAAGTGAGTCAAGTAAAAATAATATTGACCACATTGATTCTGTTTATTTTACCATGACTTTCCATGCTGGATGAATTTCATTCCATCCTTTTGGTTTATCTATAACCCAAGCCCCCCATACCTCTACATTGTCTCCCTTATCAGGTAATTCCACATATTTAGAATCTTGATCTTTAGGAACAATCTCTACAACAAGATTTCCTCCTGTCTTTTTCTTATTATCTTTATTCATAAGGGATTTGTATTCTTTTTCTAATTTCAGAAAGAATTTATAATCTCCATCGGGCATTTCTTGAACATGTTTTACCTTTCCTACCGCCTTTTCACATTCTGAAAGTATTTTTAAATCCTTTTTATTTGACGCACCTTTTAGGATCTTACTGGTTTTACAATTATTATCATCAAGGTCTGACTCAGATTTTTCTTTCTTTGCAAATTCCACATTGATTTTGTTATTTTTATCTGTAGATGATTCTTGTTTCTGTTGTGATACATTCTTCATATTCTTAGAGTCTTCGTCTTGCGCAAAAGCATGATTTATTATTGATAATAACTCTGCTGATGTGTACCATGTTATTAGTGATCCTGTAATTGAAATAACTAACATAAAGTATAATATATTTATGTATTTCTTCACAAATGTTGAAAGTTAAATTCTAATTTAACGTTTATCCTTTTATCCTTCATAACAAAGTTATAGTTAATATTACGATAGGAAAATAATGAATTTTTTTCTAAGGAAACCTTTTGGTTTTCTAAAACAAATTCCTTTACAATAACAATAGTAAAAAAACTTGCGGATAAATCTGATAAAAGAATGGAGAAAAAGCTATGAAAAGAGATTCACTGTAAGATTTATTTAAGAAATTCAGAAAATATTAATAAAAAGAATATTATAAAAAATATTATAAATAACAGATAAAATAATCGGGAGAAAAAACGATTCAACATTAGTAATTTAATTATCAAATCTGTATTTAATTATTTTTTACATTTAGTAAATGCTTCAACTTTATAAGTCGTATTATCATTTGTATTCACAAGTCTTAAATAATCTCTCTTTTACTGTAACATTTGACTCTTATTTTAGCACTGCCAAAGCTCTTTTGCCAAGTATATACACTAAACTTCATCCAAATCATCTATCGGAAATCTAAGTGTAGATTTTATCAATTTTACTATAGGAATATAAATTGATTGAGTGTTATTACCAATATTATCTATAAAGTTGAAGTCTCCTGTCATTTTATTTAATTCAATAAAC
>DATGZA010000098.1:0-22768 GCA_035297365.1 Nitrososphaeraceae archaeon | reverse complement strand
GATGTTGGAGGCAATAGATGGTTTTAGTTCATTAAATTTATCAATTGATTTATCAACTAATGCCTGTGCAATTTGATATTCAACCTGGTCTACTATCTCAGCATTGGTTATATTTTTATTAGATGCATCTTGATTTTTACCCGAATCTACTAGTGCAATATTGACAAGAGAGTTTGAAAATGAAGAGATGCTTACTTGCCCGTGATCTTCTGTTTCTTGTCCATGTTTTTCTTCTGCATGTTCACCTTCATGTTCCGCAGAATGTTCATCAGCTTTAATACCCATTGCTTTGCCATAACTTTCAAGGGCTTTTCCTATTAAATCATTAAGTACAAGGGCATTTACAGTATTATTTGTTAGTTGTTCGTTCTGAATTCTTACACTTACTACTTCTCCTAAAATATCGTCAAGATTATTTATCTTCTCTTTTATATCAGCTGATACTATCTTGTTGGTAAAATTAAATGAATTTTCAAGATCAGATAATGACTCGTTAAGTGATTTGGCTTCTAACTTATTTTTCTCAGAAATCTCTTGCAAAATTTCAGGGGTGACAAGCTGGGATATATGCTCTGCAATTCCTTGTGCTAATGTTGAATTATTTAACAGCAACTTTTCTATAAGATGTGATCCAGTGCTGATTTCTTCGATCAATGTCAAAAATGAAGCACTCTCGTCTCCAGAAAAAGTATGAGCATAAGCAACATTATTTGAACTAGGAAATATCATTAAAGAAATGACTACAATGATAGAAAGAAACAAAATAAGAGAGATTGCTTTCATATAGATTGAAAGGTTATTGGAGATGCGCCATTTAATACTTTATGGTACACCAATCGAATCTTTTATTTATATTACCCTTTTTATTTTTCGCTAAAATTCGATGCTTTAGATGTATTAGTTACACTTTAACCAAGTACAGATAAATAGAATACATACATTGATTATGGATGTTCTATTTTTTCAAGTCTAATTATTACTGCAGATAAGAAATAAGATATCCAAATCTATACGTTTACTTCAACGTAACTGGAACTAAAAAACTATTAATTTTTGATTGAATGGTCATCAAAAAAATAAAATAGTATAAAAAAATTAAAGGAAGTAGATTGTTGTTTATTGTGTCCTATATTCACTGTTATACGTTTGATATTCGTTTTCGTTACCGTATCCAGATCCGTAATTATATTCGCCATTGTAATCACTGTATTCACCAGGTTTAGTGTATTCAGGTTCAGGATAGTCAGATTTAGGGTATTTAGGAGGATATTCGTCTGGATATTTTGCAGATTCTGGGAAGAAGATACTTTTCAGATTCTGTGTACAACCATAGCTTCCGGACCAAGCCCCTTTATTAAATTTGGATGTGTCCTTCCCTTCTATACTACAAAATATGGTTGGCTCTGGGTCATTAGGTATATTCACTGTACCAACCCCATAATAATCAATAGAACCTCTTAGAGTGTATCCATATATTCCAGGATCCTGAACCTGTCTATTATAAAAAAGTCCAGGAGAACCAAATACAGAACTAATTGGTACATTTAATTCAATATCATCTGCATCCTGTAGACTTTGTGCGTTTTCAAAGCTCTTTATATCTTTAAAATAGTATTTATCTGCAAAGAGTGTAGCAGTTCTGATTGGCAGAGTAGTTGCACTGTCAGATATCTCAATTTCTAGAAAATGTTTTCCGTCATCTAGACCAGGTACCTTGCCAAATGATGGTTCGTTAGTATGACCTAATACTACTCTAATGGGATTTACGTTATCTTGTGTGGACTCCAACGTAAGACTTGCATGTGGTTTTGCTAAGGCTTCATTCATAGAAAAAGAACATGTCGAAATAATGGCTATACCTGCAAGCATTACCAATATGTTCACTGAAGATATAAATATATTCTTCATACGAAAAACAATTCAATACAGAAATAAAAATACATTGGTACATTCATCGAATAAATGAAATATATGTCAATAATATAGAAATATACGTATTATAGAGATTATTTTATAATAAAATTCATTATAAAATATTGTAATTAAAAACTTCATATTATTCGATGAATGTACCAAATATTTTTTATACTGTATTCGCATCTTGAAATCAATGTTTATACAAAAAAGTAAAATATTTGTGGTTATGATGGCAACATTTCTAAGTCTAGCATCTTTATCCTCCATGCCATTAGATATATTCGCCAGCCATAGTTTCGAAGCAGGAGTCCAAGGGGATAGTATTCCAGACAATACCCATGTAAATTTAAACGGTATAACTCTACCACCTCTGGGTGTTGTTCCTGTATATGATGCAAGTCCGAACTTTATTTCAGGTCACTTTTTATTCAGAGGACCATGTGATTCTGATACAAGAGAACCACTGATTTCAGTAATTGCAGGACATATCGATGAATCTGCTGAATTTACACACGTTGACTTTGTTCCATTATATGTCATAGACTTCATCTACAGTTGGCAGTTGTGTGTACCATTCACATCTTCCTGATCCTCTGAATGGCGGCTCACCAAGAATCACAGATGTTGACTTGATAAACTTCGGAGATGAACCAGTAACATTTAATGCAGGAGATGTAGTGGACATTAACGTTCAGAGATCATTGGGAAGCATAGAACAATTTTATGAAGGAAATCAAAAATTACCAGCTGATTTAGCAGGTGGCAAAAATCCAGTTTTCAACTTGAATGATGCTGACCATAACAATGACGGTTTAGGACACATAGAATAACCTCTTTATTCTTTTTAGTAACAAATTCATTTATGCTTTTTTTAGTTTTAGAATTAAAAATAAATATATTTATGCTCTTTAGAGGAGGAGATAAATTCTTAGCAAACATTATACCTCCGATATTTGTGCATGAAATTTTTGGAAAGAAATAATACTTTGTTTTTTTGGTTAGGGGAATAGATGTAAATGTATACCTTCTAGACTAAAAAGTGATCTGCTGGTATTTTATGATGAACAGTCAACGTTGGCCTTGTATAATCAAGATCCAGTTTGAATATAAAACTTAAAAAAAGGTTCTACCAGACATGCAAGAGTTTGTTGGCACAAACAAAATAGAAAAGTTATATCTAAAACAGAGATAGGAAATGGAGTAACTATTTTTACTCCATCTAAAAGATATAGATATTTTAATCAATAACGACAGATTTGGCTAATCTATTTATCTTATCAAATGGATGATACAATGAGAAAATCATCAGGAAAAATACAAAAATGTCAGCAAATATTAAAACAGCGTAGTTCCGAATAAAAATGTTTATTTATATTTTAATTTTACCATCCCTATTAAAAGTAGTAATGTTATTTTTCACAAATAAGGATACAGATCTATGATTTTTATTTTCAATTTCTCCTGAGAAAATAGAAGAGTAAATCTTTTTTACCTCAGCCTCTTATTTTCATTTCTTTTTTTATGACCTTCTCATTATATTTTGTAAATATTTATAGACAAATTTAAAAGATAGTAACGAGTATTGTATATATGGACTTTAAAACTACGCAGGCAATCATGTACTGTACGAAATGCAATGAATATGTAGTTGTAGAGACCAATGAAACGAGATCCGAATACTTCAGATGTTCGAAATGTTCTACCGAATTGATTCCAGTACTTGACAATTAGGAAATATGAATGGTATTTTAATGCCATAAACTTTTTTCTGGGCAAAAAATTTCCTTTATATTAAAACTAAAAGAAAATGCCTAGGATTGCTTCTCATAAAATGACTTGAAATCTGCTGAAATCGTGTATGCAAGATTCTGAATTTTCTGAATTTCTATATTCGTTTTATTTTTGGCCATTACCTTCATCAGGTTCATACATTTAAAGACTTCGTTATCCTCAATGCCCTCTTTTGACAGGTCAAGAAAACATTTGTCTATATCAAGACAGAATAACAAGATCTTCTCCTGCCAATGTTCCCCTGAAGTAGGATAGCCTATATCTCCTGCAATCTGTTTTAGTTCACTTTCTCTATGACGCAATAATAGTTTGAAAGCAGATTCAGCTCTTTTTCTATCGTAAGAAATTGGAAAAGCCTTTATCAACATTTCTTGATTTATTCAAAGGTGTTAATATTATTTTTGCTGAAGTTGATATATCAAGGGATTATATTAACGGGATAATACAAATCAGTTATTTATCATAAGAACGGGTCCTGGTGATACAATTATTAAATTTGCTATTTTTGGTATTATAAGCTTGATGAAACAGGTTCTCAAACCGACATATTTATCAAAGAAATATTATTTTAGGACAATTTCGTATTAAGACTAAGAATAAAATCTAAAAATGAATTAACCCATAAATCAGAAGATCCAATAGGATCAATTAAACCTAAAATTTACCGCAGAATTAACAAAAAAATCTTGATACTAACCATATGAAATTATAAAGAGAATTGATGCACAAATTATTGCACATATCCAGACAATTTTATTCCAATTAAAGATCTTTTGTCCATCTAGAACACCAAATGGAATTAGATTAAAAATAGAAATCCAAGCATTAAAACTGGCTCCTACATTAAAATATGGATGAGAGGGAAATAAATATGATAACATTAGAAAGGAAAAGCCCATAATCAAATTTGTTAAAGGACCTATTAATGCAACTCTTCCAAACTTATTTCGTGTTAAATCACCAATAACAACCGCGCCTGGTGCAATGAACTTGAATGGGAAAAAAGGGATTGCAGAGAGTGCAGTTATTAACAAACCAGAAATTTCAGCCCTAAATTCTGCCCAGCTTCCATACAATTGCGCTAGTAATTTATGTGCTAATTCGTGTATGAGAAACGCGCTTATAAAAATAAGAATAAATTCGTACGATATGTGTCTATAACCAGTTAGAGATAAACCTACTAATAACACTAGTATAGTTGCTATGCCCAAATGATACAATTCTGTTCTTGAAGATCTGAAGTTCAGCATCTTTCTAAGAAAATTAGAATGATTATAACCTTGTTGTTGATTATAATTCATCTGTTTCCTTTTTTCGATGTATTGTTTAAGAAATCTACAGGAATGATTCATTGGTAGTCGATGATCCGGACAAAATGTTTCTTTACAATAATTGCATGTAAATGAAATTTCATTATCAACTCCACAAATAGAACACTTCATAATAATAATATTGATATAAATGATCTACCGATTGCTATTAAATACTTTTGGTAACTGGAATAGTTAACGAACTGAAATGATAAAGAAGAACAAATTATGAGTTCAATATATTATGTATTTAAGAATATTAGTTATTTATTTATTATATTAGACAATATATTATTGTATGGAGACAACTAATTTGCAGAAATTTGAAAATAGAACAGAAAATACAATAAGGTTACTAGCATTTCTTGAAGCAAAAAATGGAAAAGGAGATGAATTATGGAAAATTTTACACGGCTTAATAGAACCAACAATCAAAGAACCTGGAAATATAGCGTATGTACCACATAGGTCCACAGATAATCCGGAATTTTTTATGTTTGACGAAATTTGGGAAGACCAAAATGCTATTGAAGAACATTTCAAACAACCTCATATGCAGAATTTAGAAGAAAGAATTAATCCAATGCTAGAAAAACCTCTAGAATTGAGAACATATTATGAAATAAAGTTGTAGAATCCCCGAATGTTTTGATTAATTATTTTGTTTTGATTAATTATTTAAAGTTTGTATCGAGTTTCAATATTGTGACTAGTGTCAGTTTTGTAATGGCCG
Source organism: Nitrososphaeraceae archaeon (assembly GCA_035297365.1). Classification (GTDB taxonomy): domain Archaea; phylum Thermoproteota; class Nitrososphaeria; order Nitrososphaerales; family Nitrososphaeraceae; genus TH1177. The sequence continues at coordinate 17,017 of DATGZA010000098.1, read as the reverse complement.
TTAAATATTCAATATCAAGAGTATCTGGACTATCAGATGATTTATGGTAATGTGGGTTGTATTTTTCACCTCCATCGTGTAAACCTATTACTGTATATCCAAGTGCTTCAAATGGATTGAAATCACTATTACTAAGATTTTGTAATCTGGGGATAAGATTTGTGTAATGTAAAGCTATTTGTTGCATAAACTCTGCTGTTCTTTTAGAATCTATATTATTCGTAGGGACTTTGTTCCACTCGTCATATTCAATTATCACATATTCTTTATTTAGTTCACTTGGAGGTGGGTATCCAATCATATCTAAGTTTACTAGTAGATCAATCTTTGTATTATTGTTATAGAGAGCCTTTACATAGTTTTTTGATCCCCATTGTCCTTGTTCTTCACCTGAGAAAAATACAATTTGAATGTTGTTTTGTAAATTCATATTAGAAAGTATTCGAGCTACTTCTAGCAGGGCAGAGACACCGCTAGCATTATCATCAGCACCAGGAGCTCTAGCCTTAGTATTGTTTAGTACCTCCATTCTATCGTCATAATGTGCCGAAATTATAATAGTACTATTTTTAACATTCGATTTCGAACTAGAAATATCACAAATTATGTTTTTTAATTGATAATTTTTTTCTTGATCCAGATGATTGAAATTATGAAAATAGACTTTACCATTACATGTCTGTTGGAGTTCATTCTTTATCCAATATGCAGCTTAGTCAATATACTCTGTTTTCGTATGTCGATTATGAAAAGAGGATAAAAAATATAGCCAATTTTTAAGTTTGCCAGAATCAACCTTCTCTAAAGTTGCATTTATTAGCTTTTCGTCATTAATTTGATTTTTTTTTACCTGTGTTGAAATATCATGTACACATGAAAAGTTAAAAAAAGGACATTCCGAATAGCCGATATGTGTTATTTTATTAAGGTTATCCGAAATGGTAGTTACAATGATCGGATTTAAAAAAACAGAAAGAAAAGAAACTATGAATATTATAATTGATAACACTTTTAGCTTTATTTCAACCGATAATTATAGTTATATTCCTCATTTTTCATGTTGAATTTTATTCTAAAGCACGTACTGATCGCCTTTCACCTACACAGGATGAAAAATTTATAGACAATGGAAGCTTTATCGACACTGGCGGAAGATTATTACCAAATGATTGACTATAAAATCATAGTTTTCAATTTTTGTTAAAGATATGACTAATTTCGCACATGATTCTCTTGATCATGGACACCCATGGATTGGAAATGATACTTTGGTAGGTATGGAATCGATCATCTTGAGAATAAAAAGTACTTTACATTGAGAATAAGTGATTTTTTCATGATCGTCACCTGATTTTGGTGATTTGCGTTTAAATGAAAATATGAAGTTATATTAAACCCATTATTTTATTTAAAAAAATTTAATTAGTGAGATTTAATATCAAATTTCTAACTTCAATTGATTTTTATATTGTAAATTGAGTGATACATATTTAGATTTCTTGTAATTTCCCTAAACTTTAACAGTTTTAAGTAAAAAAAAATTACGTAATATAAACATTCGTTAGTAAAATATAAAAACAGTTATTTACTATAATAAAGTATATAATTTATTATGTGTGGAATTGCAGGTGTAATAAGCAAGGAATCAACAGATGTGGTTCCTTTTATGAAATCTATGATGATGTGTATGAAAAATAGAGGTCCAGATGGGGCAGGCCTCTCTATAGATAAAGAAATTTACCAGTCAAACTCACTCGAAAAATTATCTTTTGATAATACATCCTCAAACATGGTTTTAGGTCATGTCAGGTTAGCTATAGTCGGTGGTACTTGTGGTTCACAACCTTTTAAAAGTTGTGACAACAGATTATTGTTGGAACACAATGGTGAAATATATAACTACAAAGAACTTAGACAAGAATTAATAAAACGCCATAAATTTTCCTCAGAAACTGACAGTGAAGTAGTAATACATTTGCTGGAAGACAATTATAATAAAAATAATTGTACAGATCTTGTAAAGGCAATTAAAGATACGATGGAGCAGCTAGATGGAGTATATGTCTTTGCGATTAAGGATCAGCATACTGGTAATGTATATTTGGTCAGAGATAGACTTGGAATAAGACAAATTTACTATGGAGAGAACAAAGAGATCATAGGATTTGCTTCTGAAAGAAAGGCGTTGTGGGAGATAGGACTAAAAGAGCCTACCTATTCGTTATTGCCAGGACATTGTGTGATCATTTCCAAAAATATATCAAAGCCATTCAAAATGCTTGATCCTCCTGTCAGTCAGAGCCAGTTATACAATACAATGGAAGACTCAATTGACATATACAAAAAAGTTTTATTAAATTCCATTAAAAAAAGAACGCAGGACCAGGAAAAAATTGGTGTTATTTTTTCTGGAGGAATTGATAGTGTTTTAATAGCACATATAATAAGAGATTTTGTTCCAGATGTTACCTGTTATACTACTGGAGTAAAAGGATCTTTAGACCTTGAATTTGTCAAATCAATTGGAAAAGAATTAGACCTGAATTTGCGTACAAGAGAATTAGATTACGATTATGTTGAAAAACATCTTCCAGATATAATCAATATCATAGAAACAAATAATCTTACGCAGGTAGAAACCGCAATACCTATTTTTGCTGCAGTGCAGATGGCAGCTAATGATAATCAACGAATATTATTTTCAGGTCAAGGAGCAGATGAACTATTTGGTGGCTATCCATGGTATAGAAATGTCGTTGCTAAGGAAGGTTACGATAGATTACGAGAACATATGACTCAAGATCTACTTTTACTTTACAAAGAAACCTTAGAGAGAGAAGATAAAATTTCTATGGCGTTTAGCATTGAGAGCCGAGTACCTTTTCTAGATCCAAAGGTTGTAAGAGCATCTACTTCAATAGATATGAAACTAAATATTAACGATGATAACGACATTTTTGGAAAACGTGTTCATAGAGAATTAGCATTAAGATTAGGAATACCACACCATATTGCCTACAGAGAAAAACTAGCTGCACAACATGGATCTGGGATTCACGATTTTTTGAAAAAAATGGCTATTAAAAATTTTTATACCAAAGATATGGTTACCAAAACCTATATTGATAAACTGGAATTAAGAGAAAAACTTGGAAGTTCTGACAGATATGGTTATTTATATGGTAGTCAAGAATTATGGAAAACAGACCCGACAGTTCAGATGTATCTAGACAATATTATTTGTAGCTATAACAAAAAATATCTAAACCAGATTATTTGTAGTTATAACAAAAAAAAATAATTTGAAATAGTCAAGAAAAGACGTCTTAGCAATAAAGCTATCATATTTATAATTTTTAAATTACAATTAAATATCAATACCGTACGTTGATACAAGATTAAAGATAATGTCTCAAATGGATCTCTACCCCAGTGCAAATATAGCATTGTTAGTCATAGATGTTCAAAACGGATTTGTTAGCGAGGGCGGTTCTTATGATTTACTTGGTATGAATGTATCTAATTACCAAAAAGTAGTACCAAAGATAAAAGAGTTGATTGACTTGTGTCGAAAATTTAAAATTCCAATTTTTTATACTCAAGCTGTTAGAGAAGCTTCAGGGATAGATCTTTTGACAAAAACTCATCGTATTTTACCAGTATCGAGGGAAGAAAGAATCAAAAAAAGGCCTATATGTGTACGCGGTACATGGGATTCAAAGATAGTGGAAGAAATAAAACCTAGTGTAAAGGATCACATAATAATTAAAAGGAGAGACTCAGCTTTTCAGGATACTGAAACCGAAGTATGGCTAAGAAGTATTGGCATCGACACATTGATTTTTTGCGGAATAGATACCTCAATATGTGTTGAAACATCCTTAAGAGATGGATTCAACAGAGGATATGATGTTATACTAATTTCTGATGCTACAGCATCATCAAACGTTCAACATTACAAAACAACAATTGAACATGTCAAGGAATATTATGGTATGATTCTGACTATTGACGAATTGAGACAGATATTTGAGACACGGATAATGATAAAGTCAACAATAAAATAGAACGTATATAAATTATCGGATGATTATAAGTAAGGATGTTTCTAATAAAATAGATCACGTTAATCGAATGAGAAACCACCTCGATAAATAAACCGAATTTAATTTTATGATGGTGTTATGATGTTCAAGGCTAAATAACTTCTCAATTGTATAAATAGTACGATTGATAATTACTATCAGAAATTTAGAAGCTATCTGACCCACGCATAGTCGCAAATCCACAAATAAAATAAGAGTATCGAAAACATTTTAAAAATTTCAAATTTATGGAAAAATATCAAGATCAAACATATTTATCAAAATAAATAAGAATATACAAAATGTCATAACTCTTTTATTTATGACCTGAATGATCTGATTATTCTTTATGTTTTGTTTTGCAAGTACGAAAATAGATAGTATGATATAAAATTTTGAGACTAACATAAGAACAGGTCTATACAGATGGAGATTTTCATGGATGTTAACTTAAAGCAATTTTCTGAGCAAAAATCGAATTTGTCTAAAATAGAATGTAGATAATAGTTAAAATACTTGTTTTCTATTATTTCATTCTTAAATTAACAGAGCCTCTACGGCTATTACATGTTGATTATATTTTATTCATTATATACTATTTTTCCTTCTGCAATTACAGTTTTAGGGTAACTAGACATCAAAAATGGATCGCCGTTCCATAAAGTTAGAGATGCAGTATATCCTGGTGAGATATGACCTAATTTTCCTGCTTCAATTATTTCTGCTGGTTCTTTAGTGATCTTTGAAATAGCCTCGGACCTAGATAAACCAAAGCGAAGTAAATGTCTCAAGCCATAGAAGAGGTTTCTTTGTAGTATTACAGGATGATCGCTCATTAAAGCGAATTTTGCTTTAGACTTGATTAACTTCTCAACATTCCTCCAACTTTCGTGTTTCAGTTCTACCTTATAAGGAAAAGAATCTAATGGTCCATAAATTATTGGGATTGAAAAGGATCTAAGCATAGAAAATACACTTTCATTATATACATCACATAAATGATTTGCAATCGCTTTTATTTTAAACTCATTAACTAAATTCAACAAGATCATGACATCATCTTCTTTATGTACGTGTACCATCAACTTATTTTTACCAGAAAGAATATCTATGAAAATTTCTGTTAATGGCTCTAACTCTTCTGGAACTTTTTTTTTCATCTTTACAAGTTTGGTAGCTTTTTGGGCTTTTAACAGGTGATCTCTAAGTAATGCTATAGAACCCATCCTAGTTGATGGTCTGTTGCCTTTCCATTTTTCGGTACTCCTTGGATTATACCCTAAGGCGGTTTTCACTCCAACGTCAGAAATAAATGCATCCTTAATATTGGATACATAGTTTTTTAGGAGGACTGCTTTTCCTCCTATTATATTTCCACTTCCAGGTAAAACTACAGAATAAAGAATTCCGGATTCAACTGATTCTTTGAATGACGGATCATCCATATAGACACTATGTAAAGCATTAACGAGCGGAAATACAGAATCCAAATGTTCATTAGATTCTTCTTCATCCGCTGGTTCTCCAGATCTAACCATTCCAATATGACTATGTGCATCTATAAATGAAGGAGTAACAGCTCCACATTCATAGCTGGTTTCATGTCTTCCAGGGGGCTTTTCTTTACCAACATACTTTATGTTATTCTTTTCTATTCCAACAAAACAATCTTTTTGTTCGCTTACACCGTCAAAAAGGATCTTTGTTTTAATTAATTCCATTCTATTATATTCTTTAAGAATAGAGATATTTAATTATAAGATAAATTGAGATCTGAAATGCATAAATTTAGTGAAAATTCAGAGCAATAATTCAATTAATTAGTGTGTCCTATCCAAAGATACTAAAGTATCTCTACTAAAACGAGAGAGAGAGAATTTTATGAATTAACCTTTGTAGGGTATTTATTGTTGCAGTGACACCTTTGATAACACGGATATGTCTGCTTTAAGGATAGATTCTGTGTCTATGAGTTCATACAGGTACTAGCACAATACTGTCAATTGACATTGCAAGAATAAACACACTATGAGACTTTAAATTACGTTATTTTATTGATAGTATTTAGCCAATAAAGAAAATTTTAAAATAATACAATTTCAACACAAATGTTCAGAAGATATTAATCAGCTTCCATATCAAAAAAAATCTGTCTTTCCAGAGAAAACAAATCTAAACTTAAATTCAACATTTAAGAGTTCATTGGGATCAAATGAAGATGATATAGATCTATTATGTTACAAATTATATGCGTTAGCTCCACAGTACCAATAATCAAAAATTTTTTTTGGTACGGTTCTCCATCAAATAGAGCATCAGTTCTTGGCGGTGTTTTCTGTTCTTCCGAGTGTTTTAAATTACCTCTAATCTCAGAAAATCATGTCGATTTGATTTACGATGAGTTAGAAGGGTTTGGAAATGCCAACGACATTAGTAAGGTGCTGCCTGATATTTCATATCACTTGGTTTTAATGAAGTACTAAGTAATTTTTGAAATGCTTTTTAAAAAAGGATCAAACGCAAAATATTAGACGCCTTCATTACTTGATATAAATATTACATTTACGTTTCGATCATTGTCAAGACCGTTTTTGTTCTTTGACAGCGTATAGAACAAAAATATATTTTATACTGATAAAAAAGGATAAAGAGTTAACTACAAGATATTCGTATAATAAATATCTGAAATGAGTGATTTTGCATTTTTTAGATTTATGAGTTATAACTTGCTGACACAGGAAGAAAAAGAAAACAAAGAAGAAATATTAAATTTAACTGAAGAGGTTTTAGATTCTAAAGGGCTAGAATGTGATTCGAGAATCAGTAAACTATCTAAAGAGGAAATTGAGGAAATCCTCAAAGAAGTTAGAAAAAAACGAATGAAGAGAAAACAATCTAAAGATACTGAAGAGATAGAAACTGGATCATACCAGGAAGTTACTACATATAAATAAGATATAAAAATACATCAATACTATAACAATGAGTAACAACTCCCAAACTCCATTGTGGCCTTTACTAACTGGCGTAGCTACTTTAGCAATTAGTGCCATATTATTTATATTAAAATCGGGAATATTGGTATCCGTACTCTTTCTTTTACTTGGTTCATCTCTGATGTTATCATGGTATTATTTCTACAATAAAAATAAATATACTTCAACAAAGAAAAAAGGTTCTGAATGTGTATGTCCAATTTGTGCCCATAATGACTCCGAAATCTGTCTACACAATAAATGTGCTTGTTGTATTATTATGAAAAATGACAGAATTATTGGTCATACAAACAACCCTCTACAATGAAGAATTGAAAGTATCCTGTATAAGTATATCGCTGGTCTGAAAGGAAAGAAACTTCCAGTTTAGTAAAATAAGAGATTCGAAAAGATAGTCAAATACGTGTTTAAATTAGTAAAATATTGTTATACACCTATATGATATGTACCCCAATCTCTTTGATTTTAGAACCGGTTCTCTTATTTTTGATATATTGATTTTATTCTACTTTTTTTTATTGCAAAAGTAATTTAAAAAAATACTGAAATCATCAGATAATCATGATAATACATTTATAGTAACAAAAAAATAGATATAAGTATGAAAAACAACATAGAACGTTTGTATTTTCATGACGTAGTTTGATTAATTTTTCTATCGTATGCTTCAATTATTTTTTCTAATGCAGTTTCTTCCTCTCTTACTGCTTCTAGAAACTCATTATGATAATCAAGTTGACCCATCATCTGCGATATTCTTATAAAATCTTGATTATGTTGATATTCCAAGTCTGAAACAGATTGTATAGAGGAATTATCTAGCGCTGATCGAACTAATGCGATCTGAATTAGTAATCTATTATAGCGACTAGTCGCAAAATATCTACGAAAAATATTAATTCTATTTTTCCTACCCATATCTTCTAATTCGGTTGGAGATGGAAAATCAAATTCCAATAGTTTCTGACTCATTAATAACAAAGTGTCATGTAAATGTCTCTTAAAGTTTTTCCAATTAATTTTGGTATAGAATTTTGAAAAAGGATTTTAATTATTAAAAGATACACGAAAGAATTTATAGTCATTGTAATGGGCGATCTGAGGTAAAATTAAATAGATTTGACCTGTTTAATAATTCTCTTTTTAATCAAAAATATTAGCATCAGTGGTATCAAAGACAGCATAACAGCTGTAAAAAATATTAGATCATATGCTTGTAAAGATGGATATATACCAATTTCTCCTATTTGAACCAAAAAATTCTGTAGAAAAGATGCAGAGATTGCTGGTCCTATTGACATACCTACAATAAAAAGCAATGAAGTCACCCCAACAGAAATATCAGAGAATTTCTTTGGAGTATATGTAGTAATTATATTAAATCCACCCACCTGCATCAAAGAGATTCCAACCCCTACAATAACTAAACTTGACCCTATCGATATTTCTGAATCATGAAATAGCAAAATAGCTAAGAATCCTATAAATCCAATAATACTACCTAGAATAGTAGGTTTTATGTTTCCCCATCTAGAAACTATAAATCCAGATAAAGTGGATATAATAAAAAGAGATATCATAAAAGGAAGTTGTATCTGCACGACCGTAATCGCATTACCGTGAAAGCCAACTGGCTCTGGATTCTGGACTAGAATTGGTAACATTTGATAGATCATAAATGTTGTCAATCCAGAGATCATCAAAAAAATATTAGTATAGACAAGTGTCTTGTCTTTAAAAATTTTTAATGGTATAGTAGGATAATTCGTCTTCCTTTCAAACCAAATAAATAAAATAAAACAGGCAATTGCTAGCAAGATAAATGTAGGTACAATAAAAGAGTCAGAACTGAAACTTGCTTTTTCCAGACTTGTTAAAATTATCAAAAACGAGGAAATCAAAATAGCAAGTGAAATAATTCCCCTCAAGTCTAAAGGTTGTAGATATGAATCTTTAATCTTACTGATACGATTAAATTCATTTTTCGTTTTGTCATTATCATTAATGGCATCATTTTGGTCTACTAATAATATTGGTTTGGGTAGCGTGTCTTTTACATCTATTTTTTTGTAAATAAAAAGAACGATAAAAACAACAAAAGGTATAATAGTAAAGAATATTGTCTGCCAGCCAAAAATCTCTATGATATATCCTCCAATGACTAAACCTATCACTGATCCTGATGAAAAAAGAGCAATGATTATTCCTTGACCAATAGCAAGTTTATCTTTAGGGAAGACGTTTTGAATGATGCTAAAGGCTATGGGAAATATCGCCAGACTCAATCCTTGAATAATTCGTGAAATTATCAGGAAAACCATATTTGGTGAAGATCCAGCAGAAAGCGTTCCAATAATGTATAACATAATAAGGAACAAGAGAACTTTTTTCCTTCCATAAATAATTGATAATTTTGCTGCGATAGGAGTCATTACAGCACCAGATATTAGAAAGGAGCTCAATATCCATGAAGAATTTGAATATGTTAAACCGAAATCCTCGATAATATCAGGGATTGCAGGGATAATCATAGTTTCACTAGCTGTAGAGATTAAATCAATTGAACCTAGAATGAATAAGGTTATCCAAGCTGACCTTGGAATCACGTTATTAGAGCTATTTTTTTTAAAATTTGATATACCATAATTATCAGGGTTATCATCTTCCAATATTCTATAGTGATAAATCAAATATTTAAATGATGGAACTTTTTTTCACATCATGATGGTTCCCACATTATTTATGAAAGTCAGATAATATTTATAATAATAGGTAGCAATTATCGTGTAAACGGAATTTGAACATTTTGTTCCAAATTTATACGGTTTATCTATTTTAAAAAAATAGGCCGATTCTTATTATTTTGCTATATAAAAAAATTGTGGTAACATGAATTTAAAAAATAAATTAGGGAAGTTTGATTGAAATAACATAATTAAAGAATAAAAACTGCAGCACTTAATACTGTAGTCCATAGTCCATCCTTATGACCTTCTGCAGATTGGGTATAATTTTGTGTCTTGTAAATTCTTCCGGACAATCGCCACTGTTCTTCTTTTTCATCCCATTTTAGAGATTGATCATTTGGAAGACCCATAGTTGTAGCTAACATTTCCATTGCCATATCTTCTGCATAATCACCAGCTTTTTGACCTGTTTCTCCTGTAGAATGGTGTTCTGATAAATATCCATATTTTCCCTCTTCTTTTGGATTTGCAAGGCCAACTGAAGCTGCGATAAGTCTATTTGGTTCGTTAGTAGAAGATCGAGCCATGACAGCAAAAGTAATTTGTCCTGACAAAAGAAACTTTCTTCCTTCCTGAATACTAAGAACCTTACATTTTGGAGGTTTAATACTTGAAACTGTAACAAGATTAAGATCAGAAATTTTTGCATCACGTAATGCGAGCTCGAAACTAGTTAATTGATCTTTATGAATTCCCTTACCTTTTGTGAAGAACATTGCTTTGGGAAGGTAATTAAAGGGATTGGAAACTTGATTAGAAATGGAGGAGGCTTTTTTAGTCATTTTTGTGTAATGTTAAAATATGTTATATTAAGATTATTAATTCTTAGTGATTTAGATTAATAACGCAGATTTAGTTATATAACAAAAATATAGAACATGTATAAGATATACCAATGATTTTTAAAAAATCTCTGAATAAATGAATCTATAGTTGTTGCATAATTTTATGTAAAGATTATGAGAAATTTAGTTCAACAATACGGCTTTTCGATTATTTTTCAATTTCCTTTTGCTACCTTATCCGTTTTTGGAATGAAGTATCTTTATTAATTTCGTTCTTTAAATTTCTAGTTTTGTTCAGAGCATTTCTTTTTTTATATACGATAATTTGAGTATTTAATGCAAAAAAAGTACTTCTTTATTTTTTGTAATTCAATACGCCAGTTATCTATAACGCCAATATGAAATAATCTCTCCTCTCTTTAAAAGACATTTCTGAAATAAATCACGATTTATGTATATAATACGTTAGCTAAAGGTGTGGGGAATAGTTAGCTGTGTAACAAGACATATTTTTAAGATAAAAAAAGTCAATTTAATGATTCAGCATCTAAAATAGTTGTGCATTTCCAAATAGAACAGAAAATGCCTTGCACCAAATTAGAACATTATTATATTTTGACAGATCAGTGTCATCAGGAACTTGATAATTTTGATTGCCAATATTTCCTTTTAGTCTACCTAAATCCATAAAATTGGAAGCCATCTTATCAGTTGACAAATATACGTGTAGATCAGGACCGTTAGTTGATTTGAAATTTTCCAACCTTAATACTTTTGATCCATCAACAAGTGTAAGAATTTTTGCTATCCCATCCACATTATGAATACCATCACCAACCCCAATAAAGGTTCCTTCTAGATTTCTGGTAAACGATAAATTGTCCATAAATTTAGACATTTCTTCATTGATTTCTTTGTTGGTTTCCTTAGCTCCAATCATAAGAATATTTTTTTCTCTGTCTGTCATCTCCGAAGCGATATTACTACGTTCAACATCATCTAGCGATTGAAATTTATAATAAGCATCAATTGCAAGGTTATCTGGTATCTGTTCTTCAACTTCCTTGTTTATAAAAAGTGGAGATAACGTGTAAAAGCCAATAGCTATACCAACAATTACGATCAATCCTATAATCCATTTTATTCGCATAGGTAATTCATATATTCAGAATTGAATATATAAAATGATAAAATTTGAATTATAAAATACTTTTAATCTATAATTGTGTCAGAGAAAAATTTACCCACTAAAATTATAGATTTATAAAATTTAGAAATGCTCATATACTATTATAGCATATCATGCCTATGACAGGTACACAAGAGATAAGGAGAGCTTTTCAAGGATTACGCACATTGTTCGAGACCTATTTACCTAAAGTTGATCCAAGACTAATTAACGAGTTGTTATCTAGAGAACAAAAAGGGCAAGATGCACCTTTTTACATGGTAGAGATATTTACAAAATCTGGAATTGATGAAGAAGCTAAAAGAGAATATATAATAAGAAAGACAGGGATGGCTCCATCAATACAAGATATGGGAACACATTATGTGACAAACCACCGTCTAACCCTAGAGTTGCTTGCCGAGTTGTCTGAACCAGAGGATGTTTTAGAAATTACCGGTAGTTATAGTGGTGGTCTGGGTGGAATTGGATCAACATCTTCAAAAGAAAAAGATAGTGAAGTTTATGGGAGGTTAACAGGGCCATATGGGAAGTATTAACTAATACCTAAAAAAATATTTAAGATAGATTTTATTATTTTTTGATTAAAGATAATATGTCATTTATTATCTTATCATGATTAGAGTCTGTTTCCATTGTTACCAGAAGAAGATGATCGTTCTCTAATGGGATCGTTATACGCTTTATCTTTTCATATACTGCCATGGCATATTGACCTTTTCCAATTTTTGAGGCCAACGAATTACGTAATGACCACCTAGCGAGTGCTTGTAGATTTGATCTTTTTGTCTCTTCAGAGGATAGCAGATTAGTCACCCCTTCTCTTTGACCACCATATTTTATGTCACCAGAATCATCGCAAACGGCAGCAAACCGAACCTTTGAATCCAGATTCATAATATCCTTGCAAAGCGAATTAAAATCCATTTGATCATTAATAGATAGGTTAATCATATAAATATTGTTTTAATTTATAATTTTTAATGATTTTATTCGATGCTAAGAATAGGTTGTATTTTCACAACAAACTATCTATAATATAAAGAGCGGATGAAAAATACTATAAACTAATGTATTATATATTAGCAATATCAGATACAAGAATTAAGTGTTACTAGAAAATGACATGATCAAACAGTAATAGGTTGTAAATGTAATTATCCAATAGATTAGCAGGAAATGCGAAAATATATTATGCTCATCAATGTGGTATAGCAAAATACTTTTTTTCATCAATTTAATAATGAAGCTTAAGTAGTAATCTTTCTCTAACGTTATTACTAATTACTACCGAGAAATACAATATCCCAAAATACTGTCACGTACGGATTATATCTAGTTTTTATTTATAGATCGTAGAAATATAGCTTAATAGTAAATCTTATTATATTATTATGTGTCATCATAAGATTTAATAAAAGCGAATCAAACACAAAAATTATTAGTAGCGATTTTATGAGCTAAATAGATTTGCAACATTATAATATCCAAAACACCTGTTCTAAAACTCACATCACGGGTAAAAGTCGTGGAGAACCATCTAATAAATATTTTCGAATTCCAATTTGTAGGAACATCTACTTTTACTTCAAAAATATGTAATATTATTGGTTAAAAAGAAAACTCGATATTATATTCATATGATGAAATAGGATATTGAATTAAGTTATTTAATTTAATCAGATTAAAAAATTATCTAATTCCAGCATTGAAGAAAAGTATAACGGGATTAGGCAATTAGCATGATCGATGGAGGTTTGATCTTGATGAATAATTTCCTATGTGAGTATAGTAGAGAAAAAATATAATTATACGTGTAAATAATCTATTGATATAATAAAAAAATCTAAAATCAAAAAAGTATTGTTCTAGGAATCGAATATTCACTTGCAGTCTATTGACAGTTACCAATGAATAGAGCATTATTTACATTTGAAGGATTTATCAGCGGAGGAATGAGAATCATTTTCGAATTTCCATTCATTGGCATTCTTTACAGCATCAATTTCACACTTTGATATTTTTGTAGTAACCTCATTAACAACAGGCGACATCAGAGTATTTTTGAAATTAGCATGTCCTAATCCCAGAGAATGACCGATCTCGTGTTTAGTAACATGTTCTAAAATAGTTTTATCTAATTTGACTCCAAAGGATTTTTTTGATAGCGATATTTCCACATGATCGATAAACCCTTTGTTATCAAAATATGTAACTGTTTTACCCACTTTTTTTCCTTTTCCTTTCTTAAAATCTATGGATATATCATGATTTACACTATCATCTACCTCTTGGAACTGTAAAACTGATACCGCATCTTCCCACTCATTTAAAGATGATTTTACGATTTTATGGAGAGCATTGTCACCATTTTTAATAACATAAGTGAGCGTTCCATCTTCCAATGTGTGTCCCCATGTACAGCAAATTGATATTTTTTTCTTTGATTTATCATTTGACTTTTTAGCGTCTATTTCATCGAAGATCAGATTGGAGAATACTAAAAATCCGATAAAAACTAAGATGAAAATAAAATATTTTAAATTTAGTTTTACTAACATATGAATCAATACCTTGCTAGATTCAGGAGAGTTAAGGAGATCGTAAGTTTGTTACAATCTAAGATGAAAATGGGATGAAATTTAAATGATAAATATGACAATAACATTGTATCATCACAAATAGACATTATAATCTATTTTATATTTAACTATATATAGGATCTACAATTCAATTCTCTATAAATATTACCTATAAATGTTTGATTAAAATTATATGAAGTTTTTATTATATTTAGTTCAAGGGATAAATTTCATTGATTTTGGTAGGTAGTATATTCAATTACAAGAGAATTATTCAAAAACCACACCTAGATATAAAATATAAATAATAATGGACTAAAAGAAAAATTTCTAAAATTGGCTATTATTTTCTGATGCGAGCTTGTTTAAATTGGGAATTCCTTCATCGACAGGCGTGCACCCGCCAGTAATTGAATCTCCTTCTTCTGAATTAAAATCCTTAATTGTGTCTTCAATATCACATATAAATACATCTGCACCTTTGCCTCCCTCCAGTTTATCTTTACCCTTTCCTCCGTCAACAGTATCCATACCTTCTCCACCTTGTATTTTATCAGCTCCTGCACCTCCCTTTATCTTGTCATTACTTGATCCACCTTTGACCTTGTGGTTACCTCCTTTTCCTTGTAATAGATCATTTCCCGCACCTACATCTAATTTATCATTCCCAAAACTCTGCATTTATCTTATCATCTCCAGCATCGCCTTTCAGAATATCATTTCCTAAGGCACGGTTTAATTTATCATTTCCATCTTTCCCAGAAATTTTATCATTACCTTCTCCACCTTTAATCTTGTCGTCATTTTCAGTACCTTCAATAGACACATCCACCTTTGGCTTTATGGTTGTAGGATTTGCAAATGATTCCACAGAATTTGAATTTACCATTTGTTCTAGTACATTCTGTTATCTACTAGAAAATTGGATTGTCAGTATTAACAAGAATAAAAAGCCCAAAATCATACTATAATTATTTTTATTCAATTCTTCTATTCCCTTCTTTTATAACATAAAACAACTGGATTTTAAAAGAATTTTATGCCTTTTTTCTTTAAAGGATCACATAATATAATTATATTAAATTCTAGAGTAATTATGTAATCAAGTAATTTACTAATATACTAATAAAATAATGCTAGTTTAACAATTAGAAATATATTGTAAAAACCTCATTTATATATGACTAATTAAAGAAATCGAAATTTGTACAAGTTATAGCCAAAAGATTTCTTAGTTAATCAATCAAAAAATTCGTAATTGATTGAATTCAACTTGTTTATTATAACAATATCTATTATGGTCAACGTCCAATCGAAGTCAATATCCTCAGTATCTGCAAAACTATCACTGAACTGGTATTTGATTTGATAAATAATATAATTGTAGAAAATGATGAATAAAAATAACTTTATCCATAAGGCTAAAAATAATATCTTATCTTATGTATATTGAATTAAATGCAATTTGTAAGAATTTTAGAAACTATAGAAGACAAAAAAAGGGTCTAAAAAGTGTATTTCAACCTCTGACAAATAAAATACCAACCTAATAAATTAAGAGTATTAAATCTTGGTTATTTTTTTCTTTTCTTCTTTCCTTCATCCATCTGATATCTTGATCTTCCCATAAAGCTGTAACTATATGCAAGATAAATGAAAAGTCCAGTAATAATAATAAGTAATCCATAATAAGAAAAAGACTCGCTCATCATTGTTGTTCCGATTGCCAAAACTCCAACACCACCTAGGAGGATTATAACGCCGATCTTTACCGGCCTTGATAAAGTATTAAACAACAAAATTAATAGAATATTCGGATTATTTATTTTATAGGAAATTTAAAAAAGAAAAGACATATAGGATTTCATATTGTTTTGTAATTTAGTAGCATAGCTTTAAAGTTTTTTAATAGAAATGAGAAGTATTTAAAGTGCTAAAATATCAAGTTCATTTCAAAATAAGTCAAAATCAGTACAAGATATAATTAGAGCATATTATATATAAAAACATTGAACGAAAGTAATTTTATAGAATTTTTTATAAATATCTTAATGTATTGATTCGACTTGTGTAAAGTGTTTATATGTCTATAAATAAGGAAGTATTTTTTGCTGACCTAAAAAGATATCCTTATGCTTCAAGATATAAAAAATAATATATCTTGAATTTTTGGATATTTTGAGTAATAGATTTACACATATTCTAATACCTCGACTTGATTTCACAGAGAAATTAAATCTCCTATTAAATAGGAATATCAAAAAAAAGATTTATGACCGAATTATATTTTAAGTATGCATTCATGCATAATTTGCAATAAAGGTATTGACCAGGTAATACACTTCCTAAGTGTGAACTAGTATTAAAGTTCCTGTTGTCAGGCAAAGCTATTGAGTCAAGTAAATCCCTAAGTTTGTACTAGAACTTATTTCTGCCATTACATTTACATTCAAATAAGTGACTGTTGTCTTTGTAATTCCAATGAATCTTGTTTATCATTTTTCGAGTTTATTCTTAGTTTTGAATTGAATAATTCAATTAAAACATATAAAAGGTACACATATATCTTGAAAAATCGTCATTAATTATAATCTGAATAATTATATTAATAATAAACATAAATTAATTTCCTA
>DATGZA010000097.1:0-72508 GCA_035297365.1 Nitrososphaeraceae archaeon | reverse complement strand
ACATTGAACGAAAGTAATTTTATAGAATTTTTTATAAATATCTTAATGTATTGATTCGACTTGTGTAAAGTGTTTATATGTCTATAAATAAGGAAGTTTTTTTTGCTGACCTAAAAAGATATCATTATGCTTCGAGATATAAAAAATAATATATCTTGAATTTTTGGATATTTTGAGTAATAGATTTACACATATTCTAATACCTTGACTTGATTTGACAGAGCAATTAAATCTCTTATTAAATAGAAATATCAAAAAAAAGATTTATGACCGAATTATATTTTAAGTATGCATTCATGCATAATTTGCAATAAAGCTATTGACCAGGTAATACACTTCTTAAGTGTGAACTAGTATTAAAGTTCCTGTTGTCAGGCAAAGCTATTGAGCCAGGTAAGTAAATCCCTAAGTTTGTATTAGAACTTATTTCTGCCATTACATTTACATTCAAATAAGTGACTGTTGTCTTTGCAATTCCAATGAATCTTATTTATCATTTTTTCGAGTTTATTCTTAGTTTTGAATTGAATAATTCAATTATAACATATAAAAAATACACATATATCTTGAAAAATCGTCATTAATTATAATCTGAATAATTATATTAATAATAAGCATAAATTAATTTCCTAAAACAACTCTGAAATATCATATCAAAAATATCAATAAAATAATACAAATAACTTCCTATACAGCTTAGCATGTTAGCTAACATCTTTCAACAAGTAATTTCTCATATCAAGACAGAATCGTTTTGGTCTAAAAAGTTACAATTTTTATTATAAATAATACATCAATGCACAAACACCGTTGTTAAATATTTCAGTATTTCTACAGCATAACTCTTGATGATGCAACTGGTGTAGTAATGGTAATTAAATGGAAGAAAATAAGAAAAGTTATTAGAATGAAACAAAGATAAATAATTAAAAAATCGTGACTGTTATTATTTCTCTCTCGTCACAAGAGAAAAACAAATCTGTAAAAATGTAGTATATATTAGTACAGACATAATACAAAATCATTCACGGAGTGACTCCAAGTTACCAAATTATTTAAAAGATAGTAAAGGAACTATCATGGCTTGATTTATCCGATGTGATTAGTTTATAGCTCAATTTAAGATGATACTTTTAAAATAACCTGGACAAAAAATAAAAGGTTTTATTCTTGAGGAGAAATTATTATTATATTGTCTCCTTTTAGCAACATGTTTCCGAGAGTTGTTGCTTGATTATTTTTATATTCTGTTGCATCACTCAAAATTAGATTCATATGCTGATCAAATTTTTCCAATACACCTTTAACAATTTTATCTCCTTTTAATTTGATCATTATTCTCTTTCCAACATTTTCCTTCAAAACTTGGATGGTTACATCAATCGACAATGACCTGTATAAAATAAAAACAATATATAATTTAATAGATTCTTTTCAAGAATTAACTTATGCCAAATACTTTTAGAAGATTGAAATATATTCTAATAATCTTATTTACTTTAATAATTCTAACAGATAACACAATAATAAAACAGAAAGTATTAAAACGATTTTTTTAAAACTAGCCAGGTCTCTTTTATGTCCTTAAATTAACACAATGAAAGTTAATAATTACATTAAAGATACATCGTGGGGTTGACTCTCAATATATCCCGCTGATGTAATTCTTATAAAGTCAGCATTTTTCTGCATTTCAGAAATGTTCTTTGCACCACAATAGCTTAATCCAGATCTCAACCCTCCGACCAATTGACGCACTATCTCAACCACACTTCCTTTGTATGGAACCATGGCTTCTACTCCTTCTGGAACATAATCGTTTAAATCATCAGAATCGACCACCTGTGCTCCTTCCTCTCTGTATCTCCTACCTAATGAGGCGTAAAAGGAAGCCATACCTCTATAAATTTTATATTTTTTCCCATTTTTAACAAGAGTTTTTCCTGGGCTTTCATCTGTTCCTCCCAGTAAACTGCCAATCATTATTGACGATGAACCAGCAGCAAGAGCCTTGGTTACATCTCCAGAATTTCTTATTCCCCCATCAGAAATTACAGGCACATCGTAATTGTTGGCGGTTTGAACACTATCAACAATTGCCGTCAATTGTGGAACACCTGAACCTGTTATTACCCTAGTAATACATATAGACCCTGATCCCACTCCAACTTTAACTGCATCAACTCCAGCCTTTATCAGATCTTCTGCTCCATTACCAGTAGCAACATTTCCTGCTATCAATTCACAATTTTTAAAGGCCTTTTTTATTTGACGAACACAGTTAATGGCGTTCTCACTATGACCATGAGCTATATCAACAACAATAACATCTGCACCTGCTTCCAATAATGCTTCAGTTCTTTCTAGATAATCACCCTTTACACCAACCGCGGCACCAGCCATTAAGTGACCTTTTTTATCTTTGGATGCATTTGGATATTGTTCCATTTTTAGGATATCCTTACTTGTAATCAGTCCAACTATTTGTTCATCTCTGTCTATAATAGGTAATTTTTCAATCTTATTTTTATGGAGAATTTCTTTTGCCTCATCAATGGTAGTACCCAACTCCGCAAAAACTACATCTTTGCTCATTACCTCAGATACGTTATTTTCAAAATTCTTTTCAAATAAAATATCTCTCTTTGTAACAATTCCAACGAGTTTTTTATCTTTTTCTACCAGTAAACCCGATACACCGTAACCCTGCATCATTTTTTTTGCTTGTTTTATAGTTGAATCTATCGGGATTGTATAGGGTTGTTCTATCATCACTGATTCCGATCTTTTAACCCGTAATACCTCGTCAACCTGATCTTGAATGGTCATAAATCTGTGAATTATACCTATTCCACCTTCTCTTGCAAGGGCTATAGCCATAGATGATTCAGTTACTGTATCCATATTTGCACTAATGATTGGAATATTCAAGTTAATATTTCTCGATAACCGTGTTTTCAAGCTGGTTTGAGATCGTGACACAATTGAAGAATGTTTGGGTACTAATAATACGTCATCAAAAGTAAGACCTTCTTTGATATTCAATACTTCTTTATATTATAAATTCAAAGAAGGATTATAAGCGTTTTGAACTTTGAAAATCTTTGAAAATCTATAATTCAAGAGCATTAATAGTGCTATTCACATACTGATAACTGGAGATTAAAAACCTTAAATGGAAATTCGATCAAAACGGTTTAGAGTCAAAAGCATCTGAAATGTATCCCTGACATTATGAGTTCTAATAATACTTGCACCCTTTAAAACGCTAATCGCTTCAAGAATCAAAGAAGGAGCAAGTCTTTGTCCAGATTTCAATTTCAATAATTCACCTAAGAATGACTTCCTAGATAGAGAGATGCACAGAGGATTGCCTATTTTAGTTAAATTGTGTAAATTAGAAATAATATTAAGATCTCTGAGGTACCATGGAATTTGGATTTTGGTAAAAAAAGGATTATTGCCTTGTTGGCGGAAAAAACCGATAGAAGGATCTATTATAATATTTTCATTGTTTATCCCTGATTCTTTGGCTCTCCTGATACTGTCATATAACAATCGCTTCGTGTAAGAAATACCCCCATTTTCAGAAATCCTACGTTGGTTTTTCTCATAAGCTCCCAAAATTATCTTGACGCCATATTTTGCAACAATTTCACCCATCTTATCATCATATTTTAGACCGCAAACATCGTTTACCACATCAGCTCCAAAATGAATTGCCTCTTCTGCTACGTCTGCCCTTGGTGTATCAACTGAGACTGGTATACTAGTTGCTCTTTTTATAGCTTTGATAGCTATTCTTAATCGTCGGATTTCCTTTTCAGGAGAAATGATCGTATCTAGATAAGGAGCAGTAGACATCCCTCCTACATCTAGCAAATCTGCTCCTTCTGCTTCTATTTTTTTTGCAAAATAGGACACATCACGGCTTTTAGTCCTGATTGAAGCTTTATAAAATGACTCTGGACTGCAATTTATTATTCCCATTATTTTGACATTCTTTTCTTCTTTAATTCCCAAACAACAATAGCAATTACATAACGCTATACAATATTATTCTTTAAATCTACATTAAAACATAACAATATTTGAAAACTAATTCTTCCGATCCAAAGATGAAAAGCAAAGATGAAAAGTAATATTTGAGGCAATATTCAAGATTGAATAAACAAGATGATTCTTATAGATGAAGACAAGATTTTAGAAGTAATTAGCAAAAGAAAACCTTCTTCAGTAGCTCTAAATGGTCCTGAAGCTCTTTTCCCAAAAATTCAAGAAACAGCAAAAAAAATTATGGAAATTTATTCAATCCCCGCATATGTAATAGGCGATACGTGTTGGGGGTCTTGTGATCTAAACACTCATGCGGCAGATATACTAGGAGCGGATTTATTATTTAATATTGGACACACTGTTTCGCTCGAAATGTTTGGTAACAAGGTAATAATGATTAATGCGTACGACGATATAGAATTCGACGTAGTTGCGAAAAAATTTGCTAGTGATGTCGATAATCAAAAGATTAGATCGATAGGATTGGTTACTGATAGTCAACACCTAGAGCAAATCGAATCTGTTAGGAAGATATTGGAACAATCTGGCTTGAACGTGATTATTGGTCAAGGAAAAGGACAGCTTAATAATGCGCAAGTTTTTGGATGTGAATTTTATCCAGCATATGATGTAAAAAACCAGATAGATGCGTATGTATTTCTAGGTCAAAGTATGTTTCATGCTGCAAGTATTGCGATGTCAACTGAAAAACCCACAATAATGCTAGATCCCTATTTTAATGAATATAAAGAGGTCAATGATTATGCAAGAAAATTAGAAAAAAAAGCAATATTGTCCGTATACAAAGCACAAGATGCAGAGAAAATAGGAATAATCATTGGTTTGAAAGAGGGACAATTTGCAAAAATCAAAGCATTGAAACTAAAAAAAGTTTTTGAAGATCTGGGGAAAGAAATCCATCTCATTGCTATTACTGAAATAACTGAAGAAAGATTAAGAAATTTCAAAGGTATAGATGCATATATTCAAGTAGCATGTCCTAGAATCGCTACTGATAACCATTTCAGCAAACCTGTACTTTCAGTTCCTCAAGCAGAGGCTTTGATAAAAATTTTAAAACATGAACCAATGGATGATTTTTTGCAAATTCGTCACTGGTTATGAATAGTCCTAATGAACAAATAGTTATTTGCGAAGGCAGCCCATTGGTACCACCTTGGGAAATAATCCCAATCTCACACCTTGTATGATCCACCACGTAGACGAACCAGCACGGATACGTCACCTTAGGGTTGCTCCCTCCCGGACCTCACCCATTTCGAGGATTAACAGTCAAAGCCACGCCTTCGTATAGCTTGCTGCTCATACCCATCCGATTCGGCGTAATTTCATTTCAACCCGATATGCAGGAAACTACTCCCCAAGGATTTACCCAACAGTTACTGACCCTAGCATAAAGCCGATTTCCAGAGAAGGGTACGGCTAACACCCTAGTCCTCCCTGCCTCCGCACCATCTATTTGAAGATATTACATTATATTTGTTTATTAATCAGATCTCAAAATCATAAGATTCTTACAAACAGAGCAAATACCATTTGTAGATTCATGTCCACAAGTACTACATTTACTACTAAGAAAATCGTTAGAGGAATTTAACGTCTTGGATATTTTCAGGAGAGATTTATAGGTATTATATTTGATTCCAGGTCTTTGTTCTTCAAGTGAATTAAAGAAATTTCTCATATCACTTCTAATACTTTCGTTCATGTATGGACATTGCTCGGATTGGAATGGAATGTTTTGTTGAAGTGCATAGAAAACGATTTCTCTTTCATAGATTTCTATGAATGGTTTTATTTTCTTGAGATGATGAAATCCATACTGAATTGGTTCAGGATATATCCATCCTATTCTATTCACATCTCCTGAAATAATATTAATTAAGAACGATTGAAGTTGATCGTCTAAATTATGTCCGGTAGCTATTACATTCATTCCTAAATTTTGAGCTGCAATATCAATAGCTCTTCGTCTAAAGGTACCACAGATCGAACAAGAGGTCATCTTTTCAGAAGGACGTGATGAGATAGCATTATCCATATTCATGCCAAATAAATCCTTATAACTAAAAATTTCATTTTTTATATTTAACTTTGCACAAAAATCCTTGACCAAGGTTAAAGATTCCTCCCTGTATCCGGATATTCCTTCGTCTATTGTTATAGCAACCAGGTCCTTGATGTTTTTTCTTTCAGTGATCTTTTTCATTATAGATAAAAGAGACAGACTATCTTTTCCACCCGAAACACCAACAGCAATTCTATCACCATACCGCATCATAGAAAATTTCGATATTGTTCTTGATGTTTTTTCTTCTATTGAGAAAATAAAACATGACCTGCATAGATATTCACCAGAATATGGTCTATAGTAGATACTATTTTTATTATAACATTTTGAACAAACAGGCTGTGACATTATATCACTGAAATTAGTGAATAATAGTCATTATTATTGTTATGTAACTACTTAATACATGTCTTCTCCTTTTATCTATTATCATCCCAGTAACAGACTAATATATGCTAGAGATTTCGGCTCTACTATAATCTGTACTGAACAGGTGTATAATGAGCAGCATGGCATATCAGTCTCATTTCCTTATAGTTGCTATGGATATGTTTGCAGTATTATCTCTCATTTATTGATAGAATTATTCATTGATAATATTAATAAAAATAAAAAGGAGAGAAGAATAAAAGGAAATAACATGAGATGAGTGGAGATAATATGATAACATTTCATCATTTCAAAACCTTTGAGAGAAACTAGGAAAAATGTAATTTATCATATAAATAATATTAATCAATTTTTTTAAGGTTCTACCACAAATTTATGAAAGTAGCAGATAAAGTCGTTTGAATATTCAAAGAATAATCATTTTTAGCAAGAAGTTTGATATTTTCTGAAAAATATGAAAGTAATTAATTGTATGTAGTATCGAAATATGAAAAAAAATAATTAATTTCCTATAAATTAGAAATATTAGACATATTAAAATTAATATAATATAAGATTAGATCTAGCTTATGAGTTTTAAACAAAATATTCTGGATTATATTAATTATAAAATAATAGACGTACTAAGTAAAAATTCTTCGCTGCCATTCGTCGAATTGGCAAAACAGATCGGGATTTCTGATGCGACCGTGCATACAAGGGTTAAAAAGATGATATCTACTGGAATAATAAAAAAATTTTCTGTCATCATCGACAATAATTTGATAGGATATGATCATCTGGCTTTTATTATGGTAAAATTGGAAAATGGAAAAACTGATCAAGCTGTTGCAATATTAAAAGAAATCGAACAGATTTTAGAAATACATGAGATTTATGATAAATTTGATTTACTAGTAAAAATTCGTTCAAAAAGTTTAGAGAATATGAGAGATATTATAGTGAATAAAATTTTATCGATAACGGAAGTTAAAGAAATTGAATTAATGACAGTCTTGGGAACCAGAAAGGAAGAACAAATGGTCTCCTTACGAACTGAAATATCTGACAAATCCAAAGATTTTTTTTAAGAAAAAAATATTAATTTTTTTGCTTTTCTTTTTTTGAAGATTGCCACCAATCAAGATAATCATCATGGATTCTTTTTTTAGGGTCTTGATAATTGATTTCAGATTTGTCTCGTAATTCATCCATTTTTTCACGAGAGGCATAGAGTCCACAACTTCTACAAATAAAATTCTTTGTTGATGGTTCCAATTTCAGTTCTCCACCACACTCAGGACAAAATTTGGTCAATCGAACAACATTTACTCGTAACCTAATAAAAGGATTATGAGAAGGTTAAGCGGTATGTCTCAAATGCTAAAAATTAAAAATATGATTATCTATTTTAATATTTTATGAATTGCTTCTGAAAAGTAAATATAATCATAGTTGCATTTTTAAATATATTATTGGAAAAGGAATTTTCAAAAATTTGTATGGATCAAACAAATATATAACATTAGAGATACTACAATAAAAAATATTTTGGGATCAAATTGAAGTCATTAGACAAAATAATACTTGGCTCTCTATACGTAAGCAATTTAGACAAGGGCGTGGAATTTTTACAGCGTCTGCAAGATAGATATCAATTAGATAAAAAATTTTTTTATTCACGAATATTGGAGTTGACTAAAATTGGATTAATTGAAAAAAATAAAGACAATAATTTTATATTGAGCACGTTGGGTAGAGAAACCTTAACGGTAGTGCTAGTCGGAGGGGTATTTGACATATTACATCCTGGTCACATATCCACACTGAAGTCAGCTAAATCATATGGAGATGTCCTGGTAGTAATAATTGCAACAACATCTACTGCAACTAAAATAAAAAAAAATCGTGTAATATACCATAATGAGGAATTAAGAAAAGAAATGGTCTCAGCCTTAAGTTTTGTAGATCTAGCATTGATAGGAAGGAAAGGCACTTTATTTGATAGTGTTGAATATGTAAGACCTGATATCATTGCTTTAGGTTATGATCAAACACATACAGAAAAATATATTTCTGAAAATTGCAAAAAAAGAAATATTGATGCAAGAGTCATAAGATTGAATACACCAATCCCAAAAACTAAGAGTTCCGAAATAAAAAAAGAACTAGGGGATGCAGTTTATGATCTATGATGAGAATTAAGATATCAAGATAAATTATCAGTTTTTACTTTAAATTTAATTAGATCACCGTTTTTTAAATTAAATTCTTCTTTGATTGAAAATGGAGCTATTATTTCTATAATGGTGTCATCATAGTGAGTTCTTTCCAAAATTAGTACTGCACAATTTGGATTTTCGCCCTCATTTAGATAAGCTGGGTAACATTTTACCCATCCATACGTTCGAGTTTCATCACTAAATCCATCTACAGCTACAGATGGAAATTTCAATATCTCTTTTTTTCTATCAACATAAAATTTTGAATTCAGTTTTACGTTAAGTGTACCAGGGTACGGTTCGTAACCTAGTTTTTCTTTAAATCTTTGTTTATAACCAGATAATGACATGTAATACGATCCTTCACCCATTCCCGAAACCACTTCTCCTTCAAAATTGAGAGTATTTTTAAAAGTTTCAACTGCTGTCTTCAAAAAAAGAAATAGCTCATAAACTTCTTGAAATCCTCTTTCAGTTATCTTCACACTAAATTTTTTCCCATGTTGATTTCGTTCTATTAATCCCGTCAATTCAAGACAAAGTAACTCTTTTGAGGCTAACTGTTGAGAACGATTAATTTTTTTTGCTAATTCATTTGTAGTAATTTCCACAAAATTATTCTTAGCCCCACATAATAAGAGCTGTGAAAGTATTACAACATGTTGTAGCTTGGTATCTTTCATAAATATGTTTATGGTAATCCTATTTCACTGAATGTGTTAATTTTGAGTGATGAGTTCCGTTTTATATCTGCCAATCTGTGACCTACTATTTGTTCTATTCCAGCTTTGTCAGAGGCATCAATCAATCTCTGTGTCACTATTCCATCAAGAATTAGGATCTTCCCTCCTGAAATGTCATCTAGTTTTTTTACAATTTCAGAAACAGGAACTTTGATTATTGTGTTCATCGATCCATCAAGAACAATGGCCTCAAGTGTTTCGTTAATTTGCGAGTAAATGTCACGTATTGTGGAATTTGGACCCGTATCAGATTTAATAGCATTATTAGTTTGGACCAATATAGATTCAACGTTATTACTTTGTGGGATTTTTTGTGGAGATTGTTGAAATACAGGTTTATCTTTCTCGGTTTTGTGATATTTCTTTTGGGGAAAAGGTGTTTGTTTACGAGGGAAAGTATCTTCTTTTGATTCTTCAAAGATATTACCCAATATTTCTGATATCTCTAGAGGTGTACATTCTTCTACTTCTCTACCTTGTGGAGCTCTGTAAACTTTATCGACACTAACCAATCCCTGTAACTCCTTCAATATTAGATCACCGGCGCGGTCTCCATCAAGAAATGCAATTACTTTTTTACCTTCAGTAAGATGGGTTATAGTTTCATCAATTTTTGCCCCTTCAATTGCAATAGCATTATCAAATCCCGCACGAAGAAGGTTAATCACATCTGCCCTTCCTTCTACAAGTATAATCCATTCGGAATTAAAGACTCCAGTACCGCATGCAAGTTGAGCCTTACCAAAGGCAGTAAGTTTTCCAGGCTTGCTGGCATCATAAACATCTTTTAACATTTCTTCTCCCTCGCTGATAGTCTTAGTAGCCCACTCTTGTACAATTTTTTTTGCACGATCGACAATAACTTTTTTCTTTATCGCTCGAATATCATCGATCCCTGACAAAATAAAATGAGCTTGAAAAGGACCAACTTTATCGATACTTTCAATCGCTGCTGCGATGAGAGCTGCGGTAGAAATGTCCGTACTCATTGGGATTAATGCATCTCCCTTTGCAATATTAGATTTTGTATCTACATTTACTTCTATTCTACCAACTTTAGAGACCTTTTGTAATTCATTCAGGTTCATTTCTGGACCAAGCAAACCCTCGGTCTGACCAAAAATAGCTCCAATAATGTCTGCTTTTTCTACGAGTCCATCAACCTCGAAACTTAATTTAACGTGATATTTTACTATACCGGTACTAGGCAATTCCATAACCTCATGTTTATTATAAAGTAAAAATAAGGTTCACAGGCACGAATATAAGTGCTTTGACTAATATTTCTAAATAAATTTTAAATAATTATAATAAATTTTAATTTTTTTATTAAAAAAAGAATTAGACAACTAAGAAATATTATTAATTATACATTTTTTACCTGCATAAATACAAGATAAGTGAAATAAAGGTATTTTTAGGTAATTAACGAATATAATTTCAATATATGGCTATCGGGGGATCAGAATGGATTATTATTATTTTGATCAGCATTTTTTTGATCTTCGGTTCCAAAAAATTACCAGAAATATCTAGGCAGATAGGCAAGGCAGTAGGCGAATATAATAGAACTAGAGAAACGTTATCGAAAGAGATTAGAGAATTTTCAAACGTTGATTCACAGAAGATTAAGCTAGATAATTCTAAGAATTTTACAATTGGTAAAATTATTGAAGGGCCAGTCTCTTCTGAAAGAGAAAAATTGGAAAGAATAGCCAAATCATTGAATATTGAATTCGCGGACAAAACTGACGAAGAACTTCGTTTGGTAATCAATGAACGAATGAAAAAAGATAATTAATAGGTATTTTTCTACGATAATCATTAGATATATTTATTATTCAGGATCTAAATAGAACGTACAGAAATATGTCTTCAAATGTTAGTGAAAAAATAAATCCATTTCAAGTTGCTTTAAAACAATTGGAAGAGGCCGCAAAAATTCTTAATCTTGATAAAGGAATGTTTGATGTGTTAGCTCATCCTAAAAGAGTACTTACAGTATCCATCCCTGTAAAGATGGATGACGGATCCATGAGAGTATTTACAGGATATAGATCTCAACATAACGATGCAAGGGGTCCATATAAGGGAGGAATTAGATACCATCCAGATGTTACAATAGATGAAGTCAAGGCTTTATCAATGTGGATGACCTGGAAATGTGCGATTGCTGATATTCCTTATGGTGGTGGCAAAGGGGGAATAATTTGCAATCCGAAAGAAATGTCAGAAAATGAACTAGAGAGAATGACAAGAAGATTTGCATACATGATAGCTGATATAATTGGTCCTCATACAGATATTCCGGCGCCTGATGTCTATACTGGAGGTAAAGAAATGTCATGGATTATGGATACGTACTCTGCCCTTAAAGGTAATTTTGTACAACCAGAACTAATAACAGGCAAACCTATTCCTATCGGCGGTTCTTTGGGAAGAACTGAAGCCACTGGAAGGGGACTCGCTTATACCGTAAGAGAGGCTGCCAAAGAACTTGGTATAAACATGAAGGAATCTACAATAGTTGTCCAAGGTTTTGGCAATGCGGGACAGTATTCTTCAAAATTAGTACAAGATCAAGGTGGAAAAGTAATTGCTGCATCAGATTCTCAGGGAGCTATTACCAAGAGTGAAGGAATCAGCGCAGACGCATTGATGAAACATAAAAATGAAACTGGTTCAGTAGTAGGATTTGATGGATCCAGATCAATTTCAAATGAAGAACTATTGGAAACAGAATGTACTATATTAATACCTGCAGCTTTGGAAAGCCAGATAACAAAGAATAATGCAGGCAAAATAAAGGCAACAATAGTTGCTGAGGCTGCAAACGGTCCAACTACCCCAGAGGCTGATGAAATACTATTCAAGAATGGAATTCTTGTAATACCAGATATTCTTGCGAATGGTGGAGGAGTAACAGTATCTTATTTTGAATGGTTACAAAATTTGAGAAGAGATTATTGGACTGAAGAGGAAGTAAATAACAGACTAGACAAGAACATCACTAAATCATTCCATGACGTTTATGATGTGCACAAGAAATATAACGTGGACATGAGAAAAGCTGCCACTTTACTTGCCATAAATAGAGTTGCAGAGGCAACAAAAATTAGAGGAATTTGGCCATAAGATATCTTTTCTTTTTGCTAAAGCATACTTAATTTATTCAATTTCCTTGGTTTATTTTATTGAAAATCCGTTTATTATTAAACTGATCTTATAAATAATTAAAGAAATTTAAAAAATAATTAAATATATAGATCCCAAATCTATGAAAAAATATAATGTTTAAAAAAGTTGTTATTCTGTTGAGAATGAGTGTCCACAAGAACAGCTTTTAGTTACGTTGGGATTATTAATCTTGAATCCAGATCCCATTAGACTATCTATATAATCTATGCTTGCTCCATTTAGATATCTCTGACTATAATTATCGATTATGATTTTTACCCCATTTTGTTCAATCATATAATCATCTTCTTCTGCATTTTCTTCAAATCCCATTCCGTATGATAATCCGGAGCATCCTCCACCAGTTACGTAAACTCGTAAGAAAAGACTTGCCTTTTCTTCTTGCTTCATAAATTCCATAACTTTTTCTGCAGCTTTTGGGGTTACGGTTACTATTTGTGATTGCTGAGAGCTTTCCATTTTATTATTAATATCTTTTTAAAACAATATAAATTTTGCCTGATCTAAAAAAAATTAAGAATTATTGTTAGTTAGTTTTGACCATTGTGCCAAACTTCCAGCGGCTGTTACCCAAGAGAGGACAGAATGATAAACAGGTACGTTATTTTCCTCTATTCGTTTTGAGATTTCTTGAGTAAATGGTCCTCCGAGTGCACCTATCAAGATAGGTTTTTTCTTCTGTTTCTGAAAATCAGCAAGGATATTTACTATTGTTTCTTCCAATGGATCGTCTTGAAAAACAAACCAGGGCATAATAATATCGACTTCGGGATCATCTAAGAATGTCTGTATAGCAAATTTATAATCATCTGCATTAGCAGATCCTGTAACATCCAATGGATTTCCTATAACATATGTTGAGGGATAGTGTTCATGAAATTTCTTTTTACTCTCTTCACTCATCTCTGCTATCTTTAAAGATAACCTTTCAAAATGATCTATTGCTGCTATTACAGGTCCTGCTCCATTTGTTACTAATGCTACTTTATTTCCTTTCGGAATAGGTTGCCAAGTCAATGCTTTTAATGAACCAGTTAGTTCTTCATAGCTATCAACAGAAATAATTCCGGATTGATCAAAAGCACCCTTTACTACCGCATATGAACCACCCAGCGATCCTGTATGAGACTCTGCTTGTTTAGCACCGCGTTGTGACCTGCCGTTTTTAAAAACTACTATTGGTTTTTTCTTATCCTTTATTACTTTCTTCGCAGTATTCATAAATTTTCTGCCATCACCAAGCCCTTCTACATATAATCCGATGACGGAGGTTTTAGGGTCTTCAGAAAGATACCAGATCATATCTGCCTCATCAACATCGGAACGGTTTCCATATGAGATCATCTTGCTCATTCCAAAGGAGTCAGAGGTTTCCATAAATGCTATTCCAATAGTACCACTCTGAGACAAAAATGCGACGTCACCTTTTTTGGGTCGTATCATTCTTTCGTGTCCTTGGAATGCACAATCAAGTCTATTCTCTCCATTAAACATCCCGATACAATTTGGTCCTATTATCCTTACATGTAATTTAGAAGACAAATCTTTGATTTTTTGCTCGATTTCAGCTCTTTCACCGCCAAGTTCCTTACCACCTCCAGAAATTATGACCATGTTATGGATTCCTTTTTTGCCGCATGTTTCCAATATATCTGGAACAAATTTAAGATCAACTGTAACTATCACCAAATCAACTGGTTCGTCAATGGCGTCTAAACTTTTATACGCCTTTAGATCAAGTATATGGTCATAACCTTTTGCATTCACCGGAAAAATTTTTCCTTTATAATCATATTTTGAGAGGCTTTTGAGAACAGAATTTCCTACTTTGTTTTCCTCAGGAGAAGCGCCTATTAATGCAATCGATTTAGCATTAAAAAAGATATCCATATAGCTTGAATCGGGAACAGAATTAGAAATTGTATCTTCATTCACGTTTGTCTTTAATAGAATCTTGGCATCTACAACATAGTAATTTTGAGGATATACAATAATAGGATTAAAGTCTACGCTATCAATATATTTTGCCATATCAGTACCGAGATTACCAATTTTAACGATAGCATCACATAAAATATCCAAGTCAACAGGTTCCGATCCTCTAAATCCTTTAAGAATTTTGTTTCCTTTTAAATCATTAATCATATCCAATGCATCTTCTTTTGTAATAGGAAGTACTCTAAAGGAAATGTCCTTAAATAATTCAGTATAAATTCCTCCTAGACCTAGCATGATCACTGGTCCGAACTGAGGATCATTTTGTAATCCTACTATTAATTCGATTCCTTTAGGAACCATCTTTTCTAATAATACCCCCTTAACATCATATTCTTTTGACAGACGACCATGCATGTCTAAAAATGCTTCTTTTGTTTCCTCTTCATTTTGTAACCCAACCTTGACTCCTTGTACATCTGTTTTGTGTAAAATTTGATCAGATACTATTTTGGCTACCAGAGGAAAACCTATTTCTCTTGACTTTACTAGAGCTTCAGAATCACTAGTAACTATAGAATATTCTGGGACCTTTATACCATATTCAGATAATATGGATTTTGCTGATTCTTCTGTAATTATTTTGCTACCTTTTTGAACATTATCATCAAATATTCTTCGTACTTTTTCCCTATCTACCATAGAAATACGAAAAAGCTTTAGTGTAGTTTCTAATTAACTTTACTTTTTATTCAATATTATTTGACTGTGGACGAATAAATTTTTACTCATTCATTATTGTTTAACTTGTCAAGAGACTGAATAAGTATAGACCTTCTTGATTCTTCAGTCATCAATTCCCTTGTATTTTCAATCAATATTCTACATACATCCAATTTCTTTCTAATTCCAGAAACAAAGTTATCGTAAACTGCAAATGGATAGATGGAATTAAAAATCTCCTGCATCTGAATGAATAAAATTTCAGCCTCATTATAGTTTCCCAATCTAACCTTATCATAAATCATTCTCTTTATCTCTCCAATGCTATCTAAAAAGCCCAAAAGATATGACTGACTTGAAACATTCATCTCACCCAAACTAGGAAAAGATTTATTTTTTGCAATTCCTAGCACTATACTGGCTTCTACAAGTTCTTGTTCTGAAATAGAGAGGTATCTTGATAGATCTTGCTTGGCATAATCTTTTAATGAAAAGTATAATGTTTTTGCTTTCTCTAATTTAGATTGACTCGCTTCTAGATTATTTTGATGTACTTCTATTATTGTTTGGCTACACAGGATTATTAATTCTCGAGATTCTTTGATAAGGTGTTCTCGTCTATTTTCTATATTTTTCAATTCTTCATATACAACATCTAATGAATTTTTAATATTCAGAGGCAACACGTTAACGAGTTCTATTTTTCATAATAATATCTTTTGTAAATAATCTGATTTTTTTCTTTAATTAAATTCGTAAACAAGGTTTTAACATGGGAATAAGAAATTAAGATTAGTTTGGGAAACATTCGAAGAAGTAGAGGATATAGCTACGAGTATCTTATTGTCAACAGACTCAACAATAAGTATTGGACAGCAAAACGACTTGGAGGTTCAAGTGTCGGCTTACCAGATATTGTTGCAGTCAATAACAACAAGGGAATTTTGTTAGCGATCGAAGCCAAATCTGGAACAGGCGATGCATTATATGTTCCAAGTGACCAAATCGAAAGATGCTTTTCGATCGCAAATATGTTTAGGTATTATAAAAATAAACATGTAATTCTAGCTTTTAAATTCATGCGTAAGAAAAGAATTAAAAAAAATAATGAAAACACATATGCAAGTAGAAGACTTGTCGAATACTACAAAGTTGCTGATATTTTGGGAGGTAAGAGAAAGTTTCCACAAATTAAATGTAATTATACTGGTGAAACATTTGTAGTTTCAGAAAGTGCTTCAAAAAAATTTGAATTACCAGAATTTAAAATGCCCTTCCCCAAAAATATCAATAAATATTAACAAAAAAGAGATAGATTGTAAAAATGATAATACGAGTTAATAGTCTGAAAAAAATCCAGAAAAGGCTGAAGGATGAGAAATTCCGAGAAATATCGATAACTTCCGACCAGATGTACAAAATTGAAGACGTGGGTCACAACAAGTTCGGTATGAAAAAGATCTTGATGATGGAAAATGCAGGTTATGGAATAGCAGAATTGATATTAAAGAAATTTAAAAAAATAGACGATTTAAAAATTACAGTTGTTTGTGGGACAGGTAATAATGGTGGCGATGCCATGGTTGCATCAAGACATTTATCCATTCAGTCCAGGAAGCCTATAAAAATAATTGTACTTGGAGATTTAAATAAAATAAAAACAGAAGAAGCATTGACAAATTTTGAGATAATCAAGAAAATGCATAAAACCATAAAAATATATTATAAATTAGACACACAAATAAAGAATGAAATATTAGCATCTGACATAATAATTGATGGTATTTTTGGAACTGGGATAAAAGGAGATATCAAAGAACCTCAGGCACTTATAATTGATTTAATAAATAAATCTAAAGCTCATGTCATCTCCGTAGACATACCTTCAGGTTTAGACCCTGATACTGGTAACATAAATTCTAATTGTGTCAAAGCTGATAGTACTATAACTTTTCACAGAATTAAAAATGGACTTTTACATAATAAAAAATATACAGGTACAATCTATTTGAAAAAAATAGGCATTCCAATGGAAGTTGAGGGTGGAATAATATAACATGACCTTGAAAATAGAACAAATTCAAGTTGGTCAAATGGCAAATTTTACATATCTTGTTATAGATGAAGAAGAAAAGGAAATAGCAATTATTGATCCGTCGTGGGATCTTGATAAGATATTTGAAATTATTAAAAGAAATTCATACAGTGTAAAATTCATTATCAATACTCATACACATTTTGATCATGTTTTAGGAAATGAACAAGTTTTAGCCATTACTAATTGTCAAATTGTTCAACACGAAAATTCTATGGATAGACACGATATAGCAGTTAAAGATGGAGATAGAATAAGAGTTGGAAATATTGTTATAGATATATTGCATACACCTGGACACTCAAAAGATAGTATTTGTTTAATTGTAGACTCGAAAATAATTTTCACTGGAGACACATTGTTTGTTGGAAATTGTGGTCGTATAGATCTTCCAGGAGGCAATGTTAACGAAATGTATGACAGTCTGTTGAGAAGGATAATTAAATTAAACGACGAATTAATCATTTACCCTGGTCACAACTATGGAATGAAGACTGTATCAACTATAGGAGAAGAAAAGAATACGAATTATGTTCTAGCTCCAAGAACTCTACAGGAGTTTATTCAATTTATGACCGGAGAAGAATAGTATTTGGTAAAACTATTTGAAGATATAACATTAGTCAATAATAAATTCAATATAAATGATTTAAAGATTATTAATCCAATCTTCGTTTGTGTAATATCACACACGGAAACTAGTAAAATTCAGGGATTAACTGTTGCAGGAGCTAACCCAAACCTGATTAAATTTACACCACCTGCAGATGCCGAATTCCTGTATTATGGTAAATGTATTTGTATTAAAGGAGTTCCAGCAACTCCAGATGGAAAACCTACACCAGCAATTATTACGAGAACTTCGTTAAATATTGCTGGCATTCCTTTCATTGTAGTAGACGCAGGTGTAAAAATTAAACCAGCTATACCATTTTTTTCCTTTGATCTTAAACATGGAAATAATATAACTGAAGAAATAGCTATGAGCCTTGAAGATGTAAAGAAAGCATATTTGTATGGCAAATTACTTGGAGAACAACTTGCTAAAAATAATGATCTAGTGATCTTGGGGGAGAGTATTCCTTCTGGTACCACAACAGCATTAGGTGTAATGTTGTCTTTGGGAATTGATGCCACCTATAAAATAAGCAGTAGTATGCCAAACAATCCACATGAATTGAAAAATAATATAATTGCATCAAGCATGCAAAGAAATAAGATTAAATTCGGAGAATTTAAAGAACAACCATTTAACGCCGTTTCTTATTTAGGTGACCCCATGATTCCATCTATTGCGGGTATAGCCACAGGAGCATTGGAAAATGGATGTCGTGTGATGTTAGCAGGAGGTACTCAGATGTGTGCGATTTTAACATTCCTAAAACGTTTAGAAATAAAAACAAATAAAATCATTATTGGAACGACAAACTATATTTTGGATGATTTACAGTCAGATTTTGAAAATTTGGTCTATTCTATAGATAGAGAAATAGGAATTCTGGCTGTCGATCTACACATGAAGGAATCAAATAAACAAGGACTAAGAGCCTTTGCTGAAGGTTTTGTAAAGGAAGGAGTAGGTGCTGGAGGAACATCGATCGTAGCAATAATCAGAACAAAAGGACGTGTCAATAGTTGTACTCTCTTAAGAAATATAGAAAAAGAATATGAATCGAAAATAGAAGAGAATATAGTTATTTAACTATGGACAATAAGTTTTACTTTATATTAACATGAAACTATTTCCCATCGATATTTACCTGTTCTTAGAAAATATTCATCTCACAGTGACTGATTTTGCAAGATTTCTCGGATAATCAGGATTAGCATCTTTTTTTAAGGCTAAGTAATAAGAGAGTATTTGTAATGGGATAATTTCAAGAATGGGATACATCAATTCATCAATTGTAGGAAGTCTTATAAAATAGTCGTAATTGACATTATTTTGGTTTGATATACCAATAATTTTTGCCCCTCTAGATTTCATTTCGTAAACACTATTTAATGTATCAGTAAATGTATCATCACATGGATTAATAACAATAACAATAGTGTTAGTTTCGACCAATGCTAACGGGCCATGTTTAATCTCCCCTGCAGCTATTCCCTCTGCATGAATATATGCTAGCTCTTTGATCTTAAGTGATCCCTCCAATGCTATAGGATAATGTAAAGATTTACCCAAGATATAAATGTCCTGGGAAGATTTAATTTCTTCTGCAATTGTTTCGATATGTGACTCTAATGACAATATATTTTGCATGCTATCATCACATGTATTGATAAATTTATTAATATCTATTTTATCAGGACATAATTTTTCGACTATAGAATAAAGTATTGCTAGTTGACCTGTAAAACTTTTGGTTGCAGCCACACCGATTTCAGGACCGCAATTAATGGCAATAAAATGATCACTAAGCCTTGCAAGAGAAGATGTAGAAACATTCACAATTGAAAGGATTTTTGCATGTTTTTGTCTTGCCATTTTGACTGAATGTAAAACATCAGCAGTCTCACCACTTTGAGAGATTGCAATCAGAACTGAATTTTCATCTAAAGGACCCAACATGTATTCAAATTCACTGGACATAACTATTTCTGTTCTAAGATTAGAGAACTTATTTAACAAGTATTTTGCCAATAATGCAGAATGAAAACTTGTACCACTCCCAGTAATAAAAACATTCTTCGATTCCGACATTATATCAACAAACTTACTTATTATCTCTTTTTTAGTGCCAAATGCTTTTAGTATTGAATTTTGCTGTTCATGTATTTCTTTTATGGTATAATGAGCATATTTACCTTTATCAAGATCACCTAATTCCCATGCAACCTGTGTAACATGACGAGAGACTGCATTTCCATTAAAATCAAAAAAATTTACGTTCTGTCCATCTAGAATGACAATATCTTGATTATCAAGAAATATAGATTTGTCAGTGTATTCAAGAAACCCCAAAACATCGCTCGAAATGAAGTTTCCATCTTTTCCCAACCCTACAATCAAAGGCTCATCTAGTCTTGTTCCTGCAACTAAGCCTGATCTAAAAATAGCAACAAATGCATAAGATCCTCTTAACATCTTACATGTTTCAATAATTGCTTGTTTCACGTCATGTTTTTTTTTATAATGAAGTTCCATAAGATGTGCAATTACTTCGCTATCCGTTTGACTTTGAAATATATGTCCATTTGCAAGTAACTCTTCTTTTATTTGTTTATAATTTTCTATTATCCCATTATGAACAATCATGATATTATTTTCACAATCTGTATGAGGATGTGCATTAATTTGGTTAATACCTCCATGAGTTGCCCATCTAGTATGTCCGATACCTACATGCCCTGGCATATTTCCTAATCTAAGGGACTTTTCAACTTCAATAACTTTACCAACATCTTTACGGACAAAGATTTTACTGCTTTCTATAGTCGCTATCCCAACACTATCGTATCCTCTATATTCCATTCTTTTTAAGCTATCAACTAATACTGATGCCGCAGATGACTTACCAGCATATCCAATAATCGAACACATTTGTAAACAATAACCTTGTTGTGTAATGCTTTAAATAGTTCTTTAATGAAAAGCCAATACCGTTATAAAATATTTTGTTATGGTTGACCGTAATTTTTTTGGAAAAAATGTAAATTATACATATATTATTATTACCGGTATGAAATAATTTATAACTGATAAAAAGTAAGATTGAAAAAGAAAACAATCATCTATGAACGTAATGGTAATACAATAAGTAAAAAAATTTTACTATTTGAGAACACAAAGGATATGCGAATACTATCTAATCATGTTGCGTGGAAAATAATAGAATTATTATCTAAGAGATCCATGTACCCTGCACAAATAGCCAAGGAATTAAAATTATATGAACAAACAACCTATTATTATGTAAGAAAGCTTGTTGAAATAGGTGCCATCGAACAAACTGGAACTAGTCATATACGGGGCGGAACTGCAAGATTATACAGTATTACAAGTCCATCTTTTGGTCTAGAGCTCGATTCAGTTGAAGAGATAGAACAAACAGATATTCATCAATTCACAAAAAAGATAACTCAAAAAAATATTCCATTTTGGTTAGAAGATTACTATAAAGACAATGCATTTTGTGGTTTAATTGTCGTAGGTGCACCTGATCCACACGGTCCGTATAAATCCTCGGCTAGAGATGGGCATTACGCTATTCATTTAAGCTTTTATTTAGGCACTCTGTGTGACGTTTCTTCAAACTTTATAGCAAAACTTGATGTAGATGCAAAGGCTGAAAAGGACATAGACAATAGAAATCTTATTTTGATAGGTGGTCCAGGTACAAATATAGTCACTTCTGAGTTTAATGATCATTTGCCAATTAAATTCAATGAGACTAATTATTGGTCTGGATTAACTGACAATGCAGGACGAATTTATAATATGGACAACCACGGTTTAATTGCAAAAATAAAGAATCCCTATAATCAGGATAGGAGTATTATAGTACTTGCGGGTGTCCGATCCATAGGTACTAAGGCAGCTGTAATAGCTTTAACAGATCACGGAGATAAATTGATGAAAAGATATTTACACGACGATGACTGGGCAGTAGTAGTTCAAGGTTTTGACATGAACGCAGATGGAAAAATAGACCACGTTGATATAGTTTCTTGATATATAGTTATCCAGGGGATCGAGATGTAGCAGGAACAATATTCATAAATTCGTTATGTAAAATAATTTTGGATTCTTCTTCCTT
Source organism: Nitrososphaeraceae archaeon (assembly GCA_035297365.1). Taxonomy (GTDB): domain Archaea; phylum Thermoproteota; class Nitrososphaeria; order Nitrososphaerales; family Nitrososphaeraceae; genus TH1177. Next base: position 50,315 of record DATGZA010000097.1, on the reverse strand, counting down.
TTTAACAGGATATCCAGGAATATTTATGGTTCTGTCACCTATGGAAACATGGCCGTGAACCACCAACTGTCTAGCTTGATGAGGAGATTTAGTTATGGCCTTTTTCATAACAATAGTTTGTAACCTTCTTTCTAGAATATCCTCTATCTTTATATTTAATATATCATCTAACGTTGCAGATTCTCCAACAAGTCCCAATCTTTGCAGGTATGTTAAAAGTTTATTTTCTTTTTCATGTCGACTTTCAGTGGTCAGAGCCAACAGAGCACGTGCCTGATTTCGAATTCCAGCTATTTTGGTCTGCGCCTTCCATAGCTCACGCTTACTTCTAAGACCGTACGTTCCTAACAAATATAATTCTGAACTTAATTGATCTTTTGTCCAAATCTGGCGTGGTCTTTTAAAGGTTTTTCTAGATTTCTTCGGATCTCCCATTATTCACCACTCTTCTGTACTTTTTGAGCAGCCTGAGCACTCTTACGAACACCTACTGCAGTTCCTCTTCGGCCTGTCGTTCTGGTATGTTGTCCCCTTACTCTCAAACCAAACATATGTCTATATCCCCTCCAACTCATTACTGTTTTCTCACGTTCAATATCATTGGATACTATAAAATCTAAATCTGATGTAATTATATGCACATTAGAACCGGTTTCCATATCCTTTCTCCTATTGAAATAAAAATGCGGTATTCCAGTTTTATTGGGATCCTTTAGCGCCATTTCAATATCCCCTAGTTCTTTATCGGTAAGAAACCCAACGCGAATATATGGATTAATATTTAATTTTTGAAGCAATACTTGGGCAAAATTATAACCTATTCCCTTTACCCTGCTCAGGGCAACAATTATTTTTTTTTCTCCTTCTATATCTTTTCCTGCAATTCTAACAATATGTTTATAGTCTGTTGATGACAATTCTAACTAAAAGCTAAATTTAGGATCCTAAATAAAAATCATACTAGACAAGAACCGGAAAAAATAAAATATAAAAATTACATTTAATAGGTCACTTTAAACAACCAAAATAGATATATTTCAAAATATTATTATAGAATAAATAATAATTATAAAATTACAAGCGGATCTAGTTATAATAACCATTATATTACATTTTTTTAAAGATATCATTTAAAATGGCTGAAAACAATTGTGGAAAAACTGAATACAATCTGTCTGAGGAGAAAACAAACTATGAGAGTTATCTTGAATTACTTGAATTGGCAATCGAGAACCATTGATTATCAAATTCAAATTTCTGGTAATAATTAATATTATGATCCGCAAGCTACCTGATAATGTTTAAATTTTGTCTTTAATAGGAAGAAATCTGTTGGATTTTAAAGAGATAAAGAAATTAGTATCTGACTCTTATTCATCTCAACCCGAATATAACGAAATAATGCCAGGAGTTCCAGAAGAATATAACAGGATAAAAACCCTGAGGGAACTGCTATTAATAAACTACAAACATGCAACAGTAGATAAACAGATCAGAGGCAATTTAATTAGATTTCTCAGGAAAGAAGAAAATCCGTTCAAAGGAATAATCGGTTATGAAGAAGATGTAATTCCGGCAATAAACAGAGCGATCCTTTCAGGTCATGACATATTACTTGTAGGACAAATCGGACAAGCAAAAACTAAACTAGCTGAAGCAATATCAAAAAACTTACTTTCACATATTCCAATAGTTAGAGGTTCAATAACAAATGATATTCCAACGACGATTCCGCTACCAGATCTTATTTCCTTGTTGGAGGATAAAGAAGTATCTCATTATGTACCTAAATTTACTGTTTCAAAGGAAACTGAAGAAATTATTCGTAATAATGCACTTGCCACTAAAATCGAGTGGATTAGTGGAAGGGATAGATATAGGTATATTTTAGCCACACCTGACATATCTGTAAAAGATTTAGTAGGACAAATTGACGCTATCAAAATTGCTAAAAAAGGTGTAGAGATATACAATATTGAGTCATATTCCCCAGGACAATTATTACAAGCAAGACATGGTATTTTATGCATAGATGAATTACCTGTATTAGATCCTAGAAAACAAGTTGCTTTACTAAGTATTCTTCAAGAAGGAAAGTTTACGACTGGTTCATACCCCGTATTTTTTGAACCCGACTTGAAAATAATAGCAACTTCCAATCCAATTGATTATACTCACTCTGGAAAAATAATTGAACCCTTATTTGATAGATTACGTAGTCACATCGAGACACGATATCCACAAAAAATCATTGATGAAATGTTGATAATTGTTCAAGAGATCAGACCAGATAACCCAGAAAACATCATATTACCTATTTTCATACTTAAGACGATAGCATTAATCACCAGCATGGCTAGAAAACATGGAGATATCAATCAAGATAAAGGAGTAAGTGTGAGGATGTCAGTACATTCTACCGAAGTTATTATCTCAGAAGCAGAAAGAATTAGGTCTATAATATTCGGAGTTAAAGCTGTGCCAAGATTTTCAGATATCCACGGTATCTATCAGACCTCAAAATTTGAGTTATCTGAACTGGAAGATAACAATCAAAACAGAATAGATACATTAAATAAAATTATTTCAAATTCAATCAACATGATTTCAAAAGAATACATAGACAGTATAAGTTCAGAACAGATAAAATTAATAAAAGAGGAATTTCAAAAGAACAAGAAATTTGTTGTATCGCAAAAAATTATTGGAACCAGATGTTCTGATGTAATTGAAAATAGCTATGAGAATCAATTAAGAAATTTCCCAATTTTAGCTGAGGTTATAGACAAAATATCAAATAGTTTGGAAAAAGAAAAAGATGATTTTGTTAATCGGATAAAGAAGAATGAAATTGTATTAAATGGATTATTATTTTCCGATTATAAAGATTTAGAATATAAATCATCAATAATTGAACTTGTTCTGGAAGGTTTAAGAAATTTGGATAATCCTATATTAGATAGGAAAGAAAAAGATATCTATGAATATAAAACATAACATCTCCAGAGATTTTGTTTACATTCCATATGATCACAAATTACGAGATACGAAAACAAATGAGGAAAAAGAAGATGACCAAAATATCTCCAATGAACTGCACAACGAAATACTTAAAACAATAGCGAGAGAAATCATAAAGGAAAGGACCCCTACGTTAGAAGAAGTAGAATCAACATTACACGAATTAATAAAAAGTAAAAAATTGGAAAATAATATTCCTGACGTAGATCAATACAATACTAACAGGTACGAATCCAATGTAAAAAAGACAGAGCAAAAAAAACAAGTTCCTGTAATTGCTCGCCTTATTAAAAAGGGATATTTGAAGGATTCAAAAAAATGGTTGAGCAGTAGAGGATTTACAATTATAGGAGGAAAAATATTGCAAGACGTTTTGAATGAATTAAAAAATGGAGATATTGGATTACATGAAACTAAGAATCTTGGAAACGGTACAATCATTTTGGATACTACAAAACGATATGAAATTGGCGATGACATTAGACTTATTGATGTTCCAAAATCTTTATTGAACTCTATTCAAAGACTTGCAAAAGATAACAACCATATAAAAATTCCTCTAGAATTGAGGATTGAAGATTTTGAAGAATATGAAACAATGAGGGATGTAAGAGTAGCTGTTGTTTACTGTATTGATCTTAGTTCAACTATGAGATATTCTACTTTATATGGAAATTTGAGTAGAATCGAAGCTGCCAAGAAAGCTTTATGGACACTATATCTGCTTAACAGAAAATATTTTCCATCAGATATTATTGACATTATAGGTTTTGGAGCTCTCGCTTCCAAAATTAAACCGTTAGATATTCCCTACCTCAAGACATTTGAACCTGGAACTGATTTTCTTCACTATACCAATTATCAGGCAGCTTTAAGACTAGCAAAAAAAATTTTAGATAAAAAGCCAGTTGAAAACAAGAGAATAGTACTGATTACTGATGGTCATCCCAGTGCATGCTTTATTGATAGTGAAAGTGAGCAAGAAAAAATATTATCTCTGAGACCATATTCGCATTTTTACGTGCCAGATAAGGATCTAATAAATTCTATAAAACAGACTCACGACATGAGTCTGGACGTAAATGCTAGAGAATTAGTTTATTTGTGTTATCGATATAGACAAGTTGACCAATTTATAGGCGAACGAACAATCATGGAAGCAAGAAGATGTAAAAAATTAGGAATACAGATAGATACAATAATGATAAGTGAGGAAGATTCACTATTGAATTATGTAAATGAAATGGAAAAGTATGTTAATGGCAGATCTTATTACATAAATCCAGACTCAATAGACAAAATATTACTAACAGATTACATAAGTAATAAAAAAATGATTCTACGTTCAGGAAGAAATTGATTTTATAAATCACAGTTTAATTTATAAATTAAACGACATCTAGTAAAATAAGATGAGTGAGCTGACAGAAGTAGTCAAATATCTAGATTGGAATGGATCAATCGATATTTTACATAGAGCTAATCAACTGAAGCTATTCGCTTTAATCATTGGTCCAAAAGGAACGGGAAAAACTTCTCTAGTAAGAAAATTTGCAGAAGAGACAGGAAAAAAGGTTTTTTCTGTGAATTTTAGCTTAAGAACAAGAGAATCTCATCTCATTGGAACTAAAACCATCGAAAAAGGAGAAATCAGCTTTATTGAAGGGGTTTTGGTAAGATCAATGAGGGAAGGAGGAATACTTTATCTTGACGAGTTAAATGCAGCTGAACCCGATATGCTTTTAAGATTAGATGAGGCACTCGATGATAGAAGACAGTTAATATTAAAAGAGGCAGAAGGACAAATAATCCATGCTAATGAAGATTGGTTCGTGATCGCCACCATTAATCCGTTGTCTCATATTGGAACAAAAGAACTCCCTCCACAATTATTAAGTAGATTTCCTATTAGGATAAACATGGATTATCCGCCTGAAGATATAGAACTCGAGATTATAAAACAGCATATACAGATAGACAATGAACATATCGTGCCAGTTCAACGTGCAGTTAAATTAGCTAGAATACTAAGGGAAGCAGCAGCGGTTGAAGAATTGTATTATGGTCCGAGCCTTAGAGAAACAATAGCATTCACTAAATTAATTAACATAGGAACCGAACCAAAATTATCTGCAGAGATAGTTTTTGCCAATGCATATAATCAATGGGGAGAAGTAGAATTTAGGAAAGTCATGGACATGATAACATCGATATTTGGGTGATATAGAGGGGACTAAAATACTATTATTTATTATTACTGATTTAAATTTACTTTTTAGTATCTAAAATCATCATGAATTTGGTATAACTAACATATTCTCTATTTACATTACTACACTTATATCTATTTTTAGAAACAAAAAAATTTATTTTCAAATATCTTTCTAATAATCCTTTAAACTCTAAATAATTTGTTGATAATTGATAAATGATTACTCATAATAAAACTGTGGTTATTTTATACGCTGGATCATTCGCGGGGATTTAGATTTATCATCTCCATCTTTTACTATTTGTGCACAGGCACAACCTTATGAAGATGATTTTGTTTATGACATTCATCAAGAAACACTAAGGTATAAATTTCCATCAAATGAGAAAGAACGGTAATGAATGGGCTTATTTTCTGAATACCGATAAGATTCTTGCAAATGTCTGTGGAAACATAAATCTGAACCCATAGATAGATGTCGACGCAGAAGACCAGACATGTGAGAAGTGTACTACATCCTAGTTTCGTAATAACCCAAAGACGGTTTGTATACATATTTAATGTTTGATAGAAATGGAAATAATTGATCTGCTCTCTTCAATACCAGTGTAAAATTTTATTTCTCTTGTATTTTTTTTATGAACTGAGAATAAAAATTAACAAAATTTTTATAATCAATCTCATATTTTTCTAGTTGATACGGTTAAAAATATTAAAAATATTAAAAATAATGATTATATATTAATGAATTCAGCTTCGGCGAATTCTATATTGTTAGATATATCAACTTTCTTAGCAAGAAGATGGTCTGATAATCCAAAGGTTATTGTTTCTTTATCAGATGACAAACAACCATATACGGATATAGACCGACAACAGATCTTTCTTCCTACATTAAATTACTTTCATGGTGAAGAATTTGATAGGTATAGGCAATGGAGAGTAACTCTTTGGTACGAGGCGATGAAGATAAAATATTGTACAAAAGTTAAGGCATCAAGTAAAGAGCATGCTTATGGTTTTATTCTTAATTGTCTTGAAACAAAAAGAGTTGAAATATTGGGACTTGAAATATGGCAAGGAATGACTAATGAAATAATTTTCTACGAAGCCATGTCATGGATAACAAAACCGTTATTAAACACTATTTACGGCAGACACAAATTAATTGAAGCTTTTTCACAATATTTTCTGACAGGATATATGAAGGGCGAATTATTTGGTAATGAATTTGAGAGAGTAAAAAATGCTGCAGACTATGCAAATCAATGCATCAAGGACGCTATTGAGGGAAGAAGGGGAACGGAGTGGATATATGGTCAAGTAAAAGAAATTATTAAAAGATTACAAATAGATCCGTTATTGTCCATTCCAATAACCTCCCCAAGATCAAAAATAGGTATGGGTATGACAAAATCAGAACTTGTAAAACAGATAGAAAAAATCGTTAAATCAAAGCTAATGAATAAGGAATTTGATAAAGCGGTTAAAGAAATAATACAAGCAAATGATGTAATAAAAGAATACGAAACTCTCATAAAGGAAAGTAAAAAATCAGAAACTAAAGGATATGATAGTTTAGAAAACTTTGACATAAGCATACCAAGTAAAACAGATGTAAATGAATCAGAAATATACGATGTAGAATTAATTCAGAAAATAAAATCTGCGTTTAGGGACTGGAAATCTGGTTGGATAGAGGTTCACGAAGATAAAGGAGAAGAATTAGATGTAGAAACATATTTAGACTCTCACGATAAACCTTTCATTACAGATCATAAAATTTCAATTAGAACAAGAGTTGTAATTTTACTTGATCATTCAAGCAGTATTGAGGATGTCGAATTAAAATACAAACAAGCCACAGTTGCATTATGTGAAGCATTGGACTATTTAGGTATTGAATTTTCTGTATTTGCATTTAGTACCGAATCGAAAAGGGTAAAATGTTGGCTTATAAAACCTCCAAGGGTTCCATGGTCTATATCTAACGCAAGAAGATTAGTTCAAATTAGAGCAAGTGGAGGTACACCGTTAGCTGAGATCTATTCAATTTTATTACGTTTTATTAGATCCTTCAAACCAAACATAATGATCACGCTAACAGACGGTGAACCTTCAAACTACGAAGCAGTTAAGGAGATGGTATTGAAATATAGAAGCATGTCTATCCATATGGCTGCTCTAGGGGTTGGCAAAGATATGAACGATTTAATAAATATTGGTCACAATTTAAAATATTTGAATTATAATAAGACATTAGCTACTAGAGTTGAGGATATTCCAAAGAAAGTGATTAATTTACTTAAGATATAAATAAAATGAGATAATTTTCACCTAATAATCTTTTTCTGCAAATTTTCCCAATCAGAAAGAAAAATCTTAAGTCCTTTATCGGTTAGAGGATGTGAAAGCATTTTCCCTAAGATTTCAGGTGGCAAAGTAACTACATCAGCTCCAATTTTTGCAGATTCAATCACATGAATTGGATGTCGTATACTTGCAACAAGAATTTTGGATTCGTATTGATAATTTTTAAAAATTTGATGTATTTCTCTAATGATAGCCATGCCTTCTTGACCAGAATCATCTATTCTACCAATAAAAGGACTGACATAAGATGCGCCGGCCTTGGCCGCTAGAATAGCTTGATTAGCTGAAAAAACCAAAGTGACATTGGTCTTTATACCGATGTCAGTTAATTGCTTTACAGCCTTCAATCCTGCAGGAATCATTGGAATTTTTACTATGACGTTAGAACCATATTTTTTCAGATTGTGAGCCTCTTCAATCATTTGTTCCGTTTCTGTTGCTATCACTTCCAGATTAACTGGACCTTTAACGATATTTACTATCTCATGCATTATATCTTCTGGATTACCATCTTCTTTAGAAAGTAGAGTAGGATTGGTTGTGATGCCATCCACCATGCCCATTTCATTATAATGACGTATAGATTTTAAATTAGCAGTATCAAGAAAGATTTCCATTTTTAATTCTATACAGAGTAGATAGAACATGCCGTTCTATTTCTTTTTCGGTTAATCCATGCTTTTCCAGCAAGAGATTTAATTCTGAATCTCGTGCAGATTCTCCAAATATATCTTTTATCCCAAGACGTTTAACATAACAAGGATATTCTTCAGAACATATTTCAGTAACTGCACTGCCAAGTCCTCCAATGTAATTATGTTCTTCAATTGTGATGATATATCCAGTTTCCTTAGCAGCTGCAATCACAAGATCACGATCAATAGGTTTTATTGAATAGCAATCTATAACTCTACAAGAAATACCATTTTTTTTCAGATTATCTGCTGCTTTTAATGATTTGTATACCATTAATCCGCAACTAATTATAGTCATATCTGAACCCTCACGTAGAATATTTCCTTTTCCTATCTTAAAGTCAGAATCATTTTCTTCATAAAGAATTTCACTAGAAGGTCTAGCAAGTCTTATATAGAAAGGTCCTGGAATGTCAACAATGTTTTTAATTAGTCTTGTAACAGATACTGCATCTGAAGGTGTTATTACTTTCATGTTAGGTATGGATCTCATGATTGCAATATCTTCTATCTGTTGATGGGAAGCCCCATCTGGACCTACAGTTAAACCTGCATGAGATACAACTAACTTTACATTTAGGTCAGGATAACATATAGCATTTCTTATTTGATCTAGACATCTCCCAGGTAAGAAAGCAGCGTAGGTACTTGCGAATGCAATTTTCCCAGTCATTGCCAAGCCTGCAGCGATAGAAACTAGATTAGCTTCTGCTATTCCGATGTTGAAAAATCTTTCTGGGAATTTATCGCCAAATTTTTTAGTTTTAAGTGAATCAGTAGTGTCAGCGCCAACACATACAATGTTTTTGTTAATCATACCTAATTCAGCTAATGCGTTCCCATAAGCTGACCTCATATCTGCAAACTTTACACTAGAGTTCATTTATTTCATCCTCTATACCAAGTTCATTTGCAAGTGGTATCAAGATATGTTTACGTGCAACTAACCAATCTTTTCTTATATTATTTTCATCCGCTTTGCGTAAAAGATTTCTTTCCAAAGTAACATTAGTTTTATGTCTCAATTGTATTATAGCTGAATTAATATCACTATTTGAAAATACTGCACTTCCGGCTACCATGATTCTAGCTCCTGCATCATAAACTTGCTGAACAGTAGATGCATCTATTCCACCATCAGCCTCGATATATCCCTTGAATCCATGATTTTTTAAGATCTTATTTAAATTGAAAATCTTCAATGTAGTTTCCGGAATAAATTTTTGTCCTGAAAACCCAGGATGAACTGACATTATTATTATTACATCAATGGAGTTTAGATTAGGAAACACCCATTTTGGAAAGGTAGTTTCTGGATTTATAGCAATACCTAAGCTAATTCCATGAGATAATACTTTGTCTCTTATGCAGATAAACTGCTCTTCATTGCATGTTTCGGCGTGGACTGTAATAATATCACATGACGCATCGATATATTCATGAATGTATTCGTAAGGATGTTCAATCATAAGATGGGTGTCAAATGGGAGATTGGTTATAGGTCTTAATTTTTTTATGGTATCGGCTAAGAAGGTGGTGTTTGGAACGAATTTACCGTCCATTACATCCAGATGAATCATATCAGCCCCAGCACGTTCGGCTTTTCTTATCTTTTCTTCATAATTTTCCTTTTCACCAGCGATTATTGATGGAGATATCATATAATCGCCTTCCAATTCTTGTATTAATAGTGGACTTTGTTTGTGATGTGGTGCTCTGCCATGCCATTGAGGGTTATTTGCCATATGTTTAATTCCATTACCTTTGATCGTGTTTGCAATTATAATGGTAGGTTTGTCCTTGATTTGACCAGCTTTATTTAATGCATCCATTATTTGTTCTATCTTATGACCATTGATTTCTATTACATTCCAGTTAAACGCTAGCCATTTATCACGCACAGGATCTATTGGCATAATATCTTCTGTAAATCCATCTTGCTGGATCCTATTTCGATCTAGGAACACAACTAGATTATCAAGTTTAAATTTAGGCGCAGTCATTGCAGCTTCCCATATCTGACCCTCATTGGTCTCTCCATCTCCTAATAGAACATAGACACGGTTTTTTTTGTTATCGATAATATTAGATAAAGCAATTCCTATTGATACAGAAAGTCCTATACCTTCAGAGCCTGCAGAATATTCTACACCAGGTAGAGAATGATTCTCGAGGTATTTAGAGTATCTAACTGGATGACCTTGCAATCTTGAACCGAATTTTCTTAAATTTTTCATTTCGTCAGTTGGAAAATATCCAGCAACGGCCAATGTTGCATAGAACCCAGGTGCAGAATGCCCTTTGGAATTGATAAAATAATCTCGTCCTGACCATTCAGGATTTGAAGGATCGTGTTTCAATATTCTGAAATACAACACGCCCATTATCTCGGCTGCAGAAAAGGATGCACCTGGGTGACCCGACCCTGCTTCCGCTATTCCTTTGATAGCATTTATCCTGATTTCACGGATTTTTGCTTTCATATCCAAATAACGCATGCTAAATCCCATAAGCTATACCTTCAAACCACTTTAGTGGAATATTGGAACAAAATAACACGGTAGATAAAAATCTAGCTGGTTCATTAGTAATAAATTTGCAGTCCTGTTTTACAAAGAGGAAAAATAATTCAATAGTTTAAAATATTCTAATTAGGAATTCAAAAGGGATGTTAAGAATAAGAGCAGATGAAACAAAAATAGAAAAAAAAAATTCGCAAGTATTGGTTATAGGTTATTTTGAAGATGAAGATTATTCCCAGTTATTTCGTAGTCTAAATAAGGAAATAGTAAAGGCAGGAAGGCACTTTCTTGATAAATATAGTTCAAAATTTGGATGTATGTCTGAATTAAATACATTATCAAAAATGCCAGCGCAAAATATTTTATTTGTTGGATTGGCAAAAAAAACCGATTTTAATGCAGAAAAAGCAAGAATAATTTCAGGAAAAATAGTACAATATTTAAAGGAATTTGATATAGAAGAATTTTCAATTGTTCCTTTCGATTTATCCGACGAAATAATCGAGGCAATTACTGAGGGAATAATTCTATCTTCGTATTCCTTTGATAAATATAAAACAAAGAGCGAAAAAAATCATCTTCAAACGGTAGCAATACTTTGTAATTCAAAGTCCAAACATTTTCAAACGATTATTGATATAGCTTCGATAATTTCAGAAACAGTGAATTTTGCTAGAGATATAAGTAATTTACCACCTAACGAATGTACCCCTGAGTATCTAGCAAAAATTGCAATAAATATTAACAAAAAAGCAATTGAAACAAAAATTATTGACTTAAAGAAAATGAAATTACTTGGATTGAATGGAATAACATCTGTAGGAAGAGGAAGTAAAAATCAACCAAAACTAATCATAATGGAGTATCATGGAAACAAAAATAATGAAAATCCAATTTTACTTGTAGGCAAGGCTGTAACATTTGATTCTGGAGGGATATCTATTAAACCTAGCGAACGGATGGAGGATATGAAATTTGACAAATGTGGTGGAGTGAATATTATTGCCATTATGAAAGCATTATCAATACTAAAACCCAACATCTATGTAATAGGAATAGTTCCCTCCGTAGAAAATATGCCATCAGATTCTTCATACAAACCGAGTGACATTATTGAAATGCATAATCAAAAGAAAGTAGAAGTATTAAATACTGACGCCGAAGGCAGATTGATTCTTGCTGATGCGTTATCTTATGGAATAAGTACATACAAACCAAAATTGGCAATTGATATGGCTACACTGACAGGAGCATGTGTAATAGCACTAGGATCAAATGTTGCTGGAATAATAGGTACTAATTCAGAGTTAATTAAAAAGATTATCGACCATTCCAATAATACCGATGAGAAATTGTGGGAATTACCTTTATTTGAGGAATTTCATGAACAGATAAAAAGTAATTCTGCAGATATAAAAAATATAGGCGGAAGATCTGGCGGAGCAATAACCGCAGCTGCATTTTTATCGAATTTTGTAGGTGATGTGCCATGGGCACATATTGATATTGCAGGAACTGCATGGAATCAAGAAGGAACATTGTCTAAATCATATAATCCAAAAGGAGCCACAGGTTTCGGAATAAGAACTATTATTAAATTCCTACTAGTGAATCTGAAGTAATAGTATCTTAAAAATGCAAAATAGTCATTTAGTACGAAATATTGACACATATATCTAGAACGCCAGCACTGCCTTTTCCCAACCACTCACGTAGGTCAGTATTAGGCAGCGACGACAGGTTTGACTTCCGGGTTCGGTATGGGACCGGGTCGCGCCCTGCCACTATGACCGGCTATAAATAGCAACTATTATGTTTAATTTAATCTTTTTTAATATTCGTAGACCATTAAAAATTAGAAAACAATCAACTTAAACCTAGCAAGAGATATAATACATATTGTAAAAAATAAAAGTGAAGAAAGTTGAATGATGCATCTTCTAGAGTAGCCGTATTGGATGAAGAATTATGCAAACCCAAGAAATGTGGATTAGAATGCATAATCTATTGTCCTATTAATAAAACAGGAGGAGAATGTATTATTCAGAGACCAGGTGATGGCAAGGCGGTAATTTCAGAAGATCTATGTACTGGATGTGGAATATGTGTAAAGAAATGTCCATTCGAAGCAATAGTTATAGTAAATTTACCAAAAGAACTAGGAGAACATAAGATCCATCAATATGGAATTAATTCATTCAGATTATATCATTTACCAACTCCCAAAAAGGGATCTGTAGTAGGTTTGCTTGGAAGGAACGGAATGGGTAAATCTACCATAATAAACATATTATCCGGTAACTTGAAACCCAATTTTGGGGAATATAATGAAAAGATTCAGTGGAATGACGTGATTGAAAATTTTCATGGAAATGAATTGAAGGCATATTTTGAAAATTTAGCAAATGGAAATCTGAAACTATCTATAAAACCTCAATTAGTGTATAAAATACCTAAATTTTTCAATGGAACCGCAAAAGAAATGCTAAAAAAATTTGACGAGTTAGATATGTTTGATCTAATATCCGAGGAATTAGGATTGAAGAATTCATTGAATAAAAATGTTAGCGAATTAAGTGGCGGAGAATTACAGAGGTTAGCTGTGGCAGTTACCACAATAAAAGATGCAGATTATTATTTTTTTGATGAGCCTTCTTCTTATAATGACATATATCAGAGATTGGCGGTAGCTAAAGTAATTCAGAGTTTAGCAAAAAGAGGAAAAAGTGTTATGGTCATTGAGCATGATCTTACATTATTGGATTATTTGTCTGATTATATTCATATATTATATGGGGAACCTGGAGCTTATGGAATAGTGTCTAGTTTGCAGTCTACTAAAGTGGGAATAAACAATTTTCTTGATGGATTTATTCCTTCTGAAAATGTACGATTTAGAGAAAAAAAATTTAGGTTTGATTCTTTTAGTCCAACGGAAGATTTATTGCAAAATACCATTGTTACTCAATATTCTAATTTAATAAAAAGATTTGATTCCTTTATGGTTAAAATCAGATCTGGACGGATAAGAAAGGGAGAGGTAATTGGAGTTACAGGTGCTAATGCGCTAGGAAAAACAACATTTATGAAGATAATGGCAGGTATAGAAAAAACTGATGAGGGAGTCGTAGAGATTAATCCTAGAATATCATATAAACCACAATATATAAGTCAGGATTATGACGGTGACGTTAAGTCATTATTATATTCTCGTTACCAAAATGTGATCGAGGGAAGTTCTGTTGAAGAACAGATAATTATTCCTATGGGTATAAAAAAATTATATGAGAAAAATTTTAAAAATTTAAGCGGAGGAGAACTACAGAAAGTAGCGATCACTGCTACTTTAATGCAAGATGCTGAAATTTACGCATTTGATGAACCATCTGCTTTCATAGATATAGAAGAAAGAATAGCGTTGGCTAAATTTATTCAAAGATTTGTAAGGGCACAAAATAAATCAGCTATAATTATTGACCACGATATGCAATTGATAGATATTGTTTCTGACACATTAATAATCTTTGAAGGGAATCCAGGAATAGAAGGTTACGCTTCTGAACCGATGTCTAAAGTAAAAGGGATGAACCAATTCCTAAAAAATCTATCAATTACTTATAGAAGAGATGATAGTACAGGAAGACCTAGGGTAAACAAAGATATGAGTAGACTCGACAAAGTTCAAAAAGGATCAGGAGAGTATTACTATTTAAATAGATAAAAAAATATGCCACGTATGCTTAAAGAAACATTAAAAGATATTTTGACAATTGACGAAATTACTAAAGTATATTCATCTTTTGATATTATTGGAGATATTATTATTATTAAAATTCCAGACAGTCTTCTTTCCAAGAAAGAAATAATCGCAAATACGTTATTGAAAAAGATCAAATCCGTAAACACGGTATTTCAACAAATATCACCAGTACAAGGTGACTATCGACTAAGGCAATTAGAATTTTTGGCAGGAGAAGAGAAAACCATTACAGAATATAAGGAACATGGATGTATTTTTAAGGTTGATGTTTCAAAAACATATTTTTCACCACGTTTATCAACAGAAAGACTGAGGATTTCTAGATTAATAAAAGATAAAGAAGTGATAGTAAATATGTTTGGAGGTATTGGTACATATTCTATAATTCTAGCTAAAAAAACAAATTGCACAGTACATAGTATTGATTCAAATCCTACTGCTACAGAACTTTGTTTAGCTAATACTAAATTGAATAGGGTTGAAAATAGAGTTATTCCGATTCTTGGAGACGTAGCTGAAGTAATACCAAATAAACTAGCAGGTATCGCTACGAGAGTTCTAATGCCTCTTCCAGAGAGAGCTTTTGAATTTATTGATTTGGCAATTCTAGCACTTAAAAATAAGAAGGGAATAATTCACTTTTTTGCTCATATAAAATCCCATAATAAATTATGCTCACTAGAAGAAGGTAAAAAATATAGTAATAATGTGTTTGGATCTTATAACAGTAGAATTGTTTCGTGCAGAGTAGTAAGAGAAGTGGGTCCTAAAATTTACCAAATTGTGACTGATATAGAGTTATTTTAATTTTTTTGGATCTAATTATCAGGTAATTCGGTATTCTGAGTTGAGGATACCATAGTATAACCTATCCAAACAAAAACAGTAATAACTACACCAACTGTAGCTGTGATGGTAAGTTTAATTATTAATAGATCCAGATGAGAGGAAAATAACAAATAAACATATATGAAAAATAACAACGAAGGAACAGTTAAAAGAAAGATTCCGGTAGTTTTATTACCTTTCATTCTTATAAAAGAACCACATTGAGATATTATATATCTCTAACTAAGGTCTCTTGACATCAAATAAGCATCTTCACCATCTCGATAATATGAACTAAGTCTAGATTTAATCATAAAGCCAATATCTTGATATAATTTAACTGCAATTTCGTTACTCACTCTTACTTCCAAATAAATTTCATCACTCTTTCTCCTAAGAATTCCGTTAATTCCTTCCAACATTAACGCTTTTCCAATTCCTTTTCCCCTATGTTCCTGCAATACAGCAATTGATACGACATGTCCTTTTTTTACAAAACCAAGCTTACGAAAATTCGAAAAACCAAATTCTATTTTGCACATGATATAGCCCACAATCTGATTTTTAAATTCTGCAACAATGAAAGCTTCAGGTAATTCTGTCAAAATTGAGCTAAAAAAATAATCAGAATAATGTTCTGGAAGTGTCCTAAGATTTATGTTTATCACAAATTCAAGGTCTTTCTCTTCACAGTGACGAATAATATAATCACCAATATTTCGGAGTACAGATTGCAAATGTATTATGAGTAATTTTGATAAAGTATATAACTTTATATAGGTAGTAAATTGAAAAATGAACCGGTAAATTGACATCTTATAAAGATTACATGTTTCTGTGTTCTGCACATAAAAGAATTCCTTAATATCAATTTAACGTCTATTTCCGAAGCAATGTACTATCTGGATCTGGACAAACTATTACTTTACTATTCCTGCCATATTTTGACAAGAAATTCTCAAGAACTTCCTTAACATTGTTAAAGGGTGTAAGGCCAAGTTTTTTACCTGTATAATAAAAAGGCAGTGATGAAACAATTCCAAGATTATACTCATCCCGTAAACATTTAAGAAAAAGTAGATGTTCCAGTCCATTTATATAATTACATTTTTTAATTTCATTCATAGATAGTCTTCCCTCGATATACATTTTTAATGCTCCTTCCCCAATACCACCGCTACTTTCAGATAACAGTACAGCAGATCCATTTTTTCTAAGTATGGGTACAATATTCCAGAGAAAATTCAATGAATTGCTTAGAGTGAGATGATTCTCATATTCATATCCTGAGCTAGCAATGATTGCCCTATTTTCTCCATCATATAATGCGACTATGGAATTTAAGCTTAAAATAGATTCCTGAAAATCAGAGATAGTATTACCATAATGAATATCCACGATATCTGAATTATAGGAAACTAGATCTATTGAGTATATATTTAATTTATTACAAAATTCAAAAGCCATTTTAAGTGGTTCGCCGACTTCACCTGGTTTTGGAAATTCCATTGAAGAAGATGAAAAAAGTTGATTCATCAAATTATTGCCTGAATTTCTCATTAGAATAGAAGGAGTTCCATGGAATCCAAACAAAGGATCGTGATATACTCTGGAAATAAAAACAACCTGATTATATTTTTTAATTTTGTCAAGGAGATCCTGTTTTTCTATTTGTGTAATTGGTTTTCTGTAATTAGAAAAATAAGTTCTAATTAGCTGAAATATTATTGGATAAGTGCCAATTTCTATCTCAAAATCTGGATTAGAATTAGAGATGTCAATCAATAATGAGAGTATTTTTATTACCGCTTTAGAAGCCGATAAAGGAAAGAATAGAGTTTTTTTTAAAAAATTGATATTTGACAGAAAATTATACAAATATTCTTTAGAGAAAATCTGTGGTGTAGGTACAAAGTGACTTAAATTTTCTTGTTTGATATCGAGAACTACGTTCGTAGTTCCGTAGCCAAGCCATATTTCGGGCATGAAGAATTATCTAAAAGAGTTAAAATAAATCTCTTTCACATTAAGATTGAAATGGAAGATTTTCGAATTAATTTTGCAACCTTCTTAATCCAGTCTAATTCGCTCAAATTCGGTAAATTTAGACTTTCTAGCGGATTAGATAGTAGTTATTACATAGACCTCAGAAATATACAGAGTCATCCATCAATCTTTCATCAAACGATAATTTCCTTAAGAGATAAGATAATAGACGATGGATTGGAATTTGACTGTTTAGCTACAGTCCCAACATCAGGTTTAGTATTTACATCTGCATTAGCGTATGAAATCTTCAGACCTCTGATATACATAAGAAAGGAGTCAAAAGGTTACGGAGTTAACAATTTAATTGAAGGAAAATTGCAAAAGAATCAAAATGTCTTACTAATAGACGATGTAATTACAACAGGACAGTCCTTAAAACATGCAATAAAGGTAATCAGAAATAATGGTGCAAAAGTCAATAATGTATTATCAATACTTTTTAGGGGAAATAATGAAATAATCGAGAAATACACGCAAATAGATATTGACCTAAAGTTTTTAATAACGATGACAGAAATTTCTGATATCCTTTATTCTAGAAATTTAATAGACAGAGAAAAAAGAGAAGATCTTAAAAAATAAAAACGGCATAAAAGATTATCCCTCATAAATCATTAAGTTCTTCTCTTCAAGTAACGTATGCAAATTATGAACAGCTCGATAAACTTCGGCCTCTTTTTTAGCCCCAGTGCACACTAATTTACCACTGGCAAACAGGAGTATAACGGTTTTTGGATCCAACATTCTATGAATTAGTCCAGGAAATTGTTCAGGTTCATACATACTTCGTGGAAGTACACGGGCAGCTAGTTCTAAGTGGATTTTACCTCCTAGACTAGCTGATGCTACGATATTTTGAATCTCTATAATAGGCTCATTTTCTATGTTAATACTTCCTTTTTTTAATTTTTGTACAACACTCTTTACTGCTTTGATAGCTTGATCTTCAGATTTAGCCCCAGTACAAACCATCTTTCCAGAGCTAAAGATCAAAGTGGCCGTTTTCGGTGATTTTAATCTAAAAACTAGTCCCGGAAATTGGTCAGGATGATATTCTACATCTGGAAATATCTGAGTTATTTGGTTTAAATTCACAGTTTGATTAATTGTAGCAGACGCAACAACATTTTCGATACTTACAATGGGTTTTGTTTGCGGCATATTGATATGCTTTCTGTAGACTATATAAATATATTATATAAACTTATACTAAACAACAGAGTCTACTGATCATATAAAGCAATTAATTTATTTAGATATTAGAATAAACATTATAAAATGTCGTTTAGAATTGATAGAGATTCCTTAGGAGAAATTCAAGTTCCTATAGATTCATACTATGGCCCTTTTACTTCTAGAGCATTAAAACAATACAAAGTTAGTGGACAAAAATCGCATGTTAACTTGGTAAAAGCTTTCGCCATGATTAAACGGTCCGCAGCCATGGCCAATATGGAATTGAATATTCTGGATATAGAGATAGGACAAGCAATAATTCAGGCTTGTGACGAGATTTTATCAGGAAGGTATATGGAGGAATTTGTGATAGAATCGATTAATTCTGGAGCTGGAACAGCTTTTAATATGAATTCAAATGAGGTAATAGCTAACAGGGCATTGGAAATTCTTGGCAAAAAGAAAGGAGAATACAACGTTGTGAGTCCTAATGATCATGTTAACATGTCTCAATCCAGCAATGATACTTTTCCAACAGCCATGAATATTGCTATATTAATGAATATCAAATTTACAATTGATTCGTTAGACAAGCTGATAGAATCATTAAGAAAAAAAGGAATAGAATTTGCAGAAATTATCAAAATAGGAAGAACACATTTAATGGATGCCATACCGGTGACACTAGGTGCGGAGTTTGATGAATATGTTTTTTCACTAGAAAAGGCAAAGGAAATGATAATAATAGCAAAACAAAAATTAGAATTTATCGGCTTAGGTGGAACGGCAGTCGGTACAGGGGCTAATGCACCAAGAGGATATAAAAATGAAGTCGTGAAAAATCTTTCAGAGATATCAGGTTTTAACTTAAAATCTTCGGACAATCTGTTTTATTCATTACAAAGCAAATATGATGTAGCAAATTGTTCATCTTCTTTAAGGAATCTAGCACTAGAAATTATCAAACTTGCTAATGATTTAAGACTAATGGCTTCTGGACCGACAGCTGGTTTAGCCGAAATATTAATTCCAGCAGTTCATGCAGGTTCTTCGATAATGCCCGGGAAGGTAAATCCTTCGCTTGCAGAGTGCTTAAACATGATATGTTTTGATATAATTGGAAGAGACGTTTCAATTGCAATGGCTGCTCAGGCGGGACAATTTGAATTAAATGTAATGTTACCAGGAATGCTAAAAAACATTTTAGATGCTACGGATATGTTAATTAACTTTCTTCCAATATTTGCTTCCAATTTCATCGACGGAATACAAGCAAATACAAGAAAATTAAGGGATCAGATGGAAAATAGTCCAATATTGATAACTCTTTTAAATCCATACATTGGATATTTAAGAGCGGCCGAGATCTACAAAGAAGCTTTAGAAACTAGACGAAGTATTCGAGAGTTAGTATTGGAAAGAAAGCTGATGAATGAACAAGAATTGAATAAGGCATTATCAGATGAAAAAATACTTGGGTTAGCATGATCGTTTATGGAATAAATATAGAATTGAGCTGAAATTGCTTTTTCTTTAGAAAAGATATTCATAATGTTTAAGTAAGTCAAACTCCTTACAACGATAGAGTAATAAAAATTTGGGCAGTGCATATATGGCACTTAATAATGAACAAAACAATCAAGAAATCGATGAAGAACGGATAGATAATCTGAGAACATATCTAGGATTTGATGATGAAGACGATTTGAGGAGATATTTAAAACACTATTTTGTAGATTAACTATCCCTAGGTAGATGAATTTTTTTTATAATAAATTGCTTTTTTTTGAAATCATCTTTCTGCTAAAATAGAATATAACAATCATTGTATAAAATAGTAAGATTTTTTTTATACTAATCAGATCTAGAAAAAAAATATATAAGTTTTCAACAATAGATAGTTTCTATTATTTTCCCATTAGATAATTACTAATTTCTTATATTCGATTAAATATAACATAATCTATGCATCCAGATGATTTGAATAGTATTTGGTATTGCGAGGATTGTCATGATAGTTTCTTTTTTAATTCAGATGTGGATGATCATAAAACAAAAACTGGTCACAGTAAAATACGAAAAATCAATTCGATTCAAGGTAGAATGATACAAGAATAAAAGGATATTGAATAAAGGTATCAATTTTCTGACAAATCTTGTTTGTAGTCATTACATGGATTTGTGCTTTCTTAGTTGTCTTTTTTAACGGATGTTAGACGATCGATGATTATAAAATCAATGACAAAAGTGACAAACAAAGAAATAAAGATTTATTCTCGTGGTGGAAAAAGAAACCCAGTCATGTAATAACAAATTTTGATTTATAAAAAAATTCTTTGATAATATTTAAATCATTTATTCCTTTTTTATTTTATGGATTTTTTACATCATATATGTAAAAAATCACCTAAGTAATATTTAATATTGTTTAGACTTTAATTTTCACCACAGTAATTTTGAAATAGATAGTTATGTAGTACAATTTTACAAAAGGTTTAAAATCTTTTTAATGGCATCGACCAGTTTAGTCCAAAAATTTTTAGTTACGGTAGTTATATCATTGGAAATTTTATTGTAATATTATCTTTATCCTTAAAATCAATTGAGATTGAAAAACGATTTTATTTTTTCAACACACTTGTAACATTGATAATTTGAACAATTGATTTGGATTTTCATAGCATATCTAAGTTACATATATAACAAACAGTTTTTCATTCAATAAGTCATGAACAAATACCTCAAACATCACTCTATTTACTATATTTTCAAATTGAATAGATGCAAAATATTTATCATTTGACCTCTGAAAAACGAAAATATAAGTCAGATATATCAATAAGTTCTTAATCTAATAAAATATATTTTTTGTTCATGTACACTGTATTTTACATTCTATCAAATAATATTACTTAAATAGCTTTGTTAAAGATGATGGAAAGGATAAAAAAAACGCAACAAATACTTAATGCAGTTGTTTTATATATGATTTTATTATATTTGCAAGATTATTTCCTTTAATTCCCATAATATTGGAACAAGTATCATGTTATTATAAACATATTTAAGTACACCATATTGACAGAGAACTTATTTATATATGTATGATCCACGTAATATATAAATTATAATATATCACTAAATCATGTTTTTTAACAAATTTTCTTTGGACAATAAATTCACAAGAGTTTTTCTAATTGAGTTATTTTTTCTGCTACTAGGTCAAAACCTTGTTGCCAAAAGCTTCTACTTGAAATATTAATTCCAATTTCATTTAGTAAATGTTCCGGCTTCTTTGACCCACCAGCTGAAAGTATTTTCAGATATTTTGGAATAAAAGTTCTTCCTTCCTTTTTATATAGATTAAATAATGAAAGTACTAATAAGTTACCAAATGAATAGGCGTAACAATAGAACGGAGTATGATAAAAGTGAGGAATATAAAGCCATTCCCACTGAAATTCTTCAGAAATGTCCATAGAAGTTCCAAATTGTTTAGTCAGATTTTGGTGATATATATTTGAAAGCTCGTCTATAGTTGAATTATTTTTGGTTACACTGTTATGCGCTTCTATTTCAAAAATTGTAAAAAATGATTGACGCATAATGGTGGCATACATGTCATCTATTTGTTCAGCTAACAAGATGCTTTTTTCGGAATATTCCGCCTCCGCTACTAATTTTTCATTCAAAAGCATTTCAGCAAATACAGAAGCAGTTTCAGCTAATGGTAAAGGGGCATGAGATACAGTTATGGGCAAATTTTTAGAGCAAATACTGTGTATAGCATGACCGAATTCATGAGCCATTGTTGAAACGTCACGTGAACGACCATCAAAATTCAACAATACATAAGGAGTTATTTTTGGCGTGATAGTAGAACAAAATGCACCTCCTATTTTTCCTTTTCTTATTTCTGAATCTACATGGTTATTAGTAAATAGCAGTGTAGCATACTCACGAAATCTAGGATCGAATGATTCGAATACATTTAGAACTAGATTAACAGCCTGTTCATATGTATATTTTTTGACCTTTGTATTTATAACAAGCGGAGCATAAAGATGATACCTGGTTAATTTTTTCATTCCCAACATTTTTGCTTTTAATTTGAAATATTTGTGAAATATGAGAATATTTTCTTTACATGTATTTAGTAAAGTATTTATGATCTCGTCACCAATATCGTTATACATATTCCTTACCGAGATTGCTGAATCAAATCCCCTCATTTTGATGTTTTCATCATGCCATTGAATTATCAAATTGGTATAAATTTCCCCGAGAATTCCACTATATTTTTTGTATACTGCAAATAATGCCTTATATGCTGCTTCTCTTTCTTCAGATTTTTCACTTCTAACAAGAGACATTAGTTTTTCTTTATTATCATATTTTTTTCTTTGAATTCTATCATTTTTCTTAATTACAGTTAGAAATTCAAAATCATTTGTCATTCTATCATAGATTTTTACAAGAGCTCCCGGTCCCGTAACGTCAAAAATATTTATGAGTTTTTCTTCTTTTTCAGATAAAGTATATTTGCCCATTAGTCTTTTATGTTTAAGAAATTCTCTATACACAGGATCAATATTTTGGATCAATTTTTTAGCCACATTTTCATTCAATATATTTTTAAACCAGATATCAAAAATGAGCAATTTATTAGAGATATCTGTTCCCAATAATTCCATTTCGGTAACTAAAGCAGAATATTTATTTGAGTTAGTATCAGTACAATATTGTAAATGTGCGTGCCCTATTACTCTATTAAGTTTTTCTGAAATATTTTCTACTTGATTTATGATTTCTGAAAATTTTTGTATTGTAATTGAATTATTTAAAAATTTCTTGGATTTTTCAAATTTCTTAACATCATTACTTATCTGTTTTAAATAAATTTGTGATGTATTTTTTTTATTATCAATAAGGTCGTTTAACCTCCACCTACCTAGACCATGTTCTTCTGGTAATACCATAAATTAAACATATTTTCAAGTTTTAAACTTATATTAATAGTTATCAATTAAGTGAATGAAAGATTAATATTAAGAAAAAATATTGGTTAAACAATTTATAGCCACATAATATATTGTCTAGTATTCAGTATTTATATAAAATATATCCAAAAGCATTACTGTTAGAGGAAACTTCTTATTCAGTCTTTGCTCCTACAATTATTTCCAATTCTGATATATACCTCACATTTTTTCTTTTTCAACATCAAAACAAAATCGAGATATTATTATTGTGGAAAGATTTGTCTGTAAATTTAGCCAATAGATTTAAGAATGTCGAAAACATATAAAAATAACGGAGAATTTTTATGTGTTATTTTTTAGAATTCTCAGACTTTAATTTGATCATTAAATATCAAATACGCAATCGACTAAGATTACATTAATATTCTAAAGAATGGTTTTGAGAGTAAAATTTTTTTGTTAATCTAGTATACAATTCTACAACTCCAAAGATAATATTTTGTAAAATGTTTGATGGATAATAAAAATAATACCAAAAAATATCAAATACAAAATCATAAAAATGGATAATATTATCCATAAACAAATTCTTGAAATGCAGGATGTCTTTTGAACTGAACAATTTAAACTGTAATTTCTGTTTTTTTAAGCAAAGTGAATTATATAATAAATCAAGTTGTTTCTCCTGTGTATATATGTTGAATAGAGTTATATACAACTAGAATTCATAAATTATGATAAACACTAGACAACACATTCTTAAGTTTTGGAACAGAATCAAAAAAATCTATATCCTGTGGCCGTATCCACATGTATTTTGAATTTTCCCAATTAAGTTTTATGATGTTTGTCATGGATAAAAAAAGAAAAGGATGGATAGTTAGTTTTATATGATTATCAGATAAAAATAGAGACAATGTTTCTCCTTGTTGTAATGGTGTGAGGAATTTTTTTTCTATACCTGTTTCCTCGAAAATTTCTCGATATGCGCAAGATAGGGGGTCCTCGTTTTCTATGAACCCACTTATTCCTGCCCATTTATTCTTCATAGTTTTTACGTTGTTACTTCTCTTTAATAACAGGATCTTTTTTTCATGATATAAAAAAACGGTGACTACATCATGTGCTGAAGATATCTCTGAACACCAATACAGTAATAAAAAAAGCTATTTATTAATTCACAAGTTTTTAAACTATATTTTTAGAATATCTAGACCAGTATCTTTGATTAAATCAAAAATTCTTTGTTTTTCATTTCCTAATCCTTTATTATCTAATATTATATGAGTTATTTTTTCATGACATTTTGTAATCATCTGATTTAGCAAGTATTCATTAACATTGCGTAGGTTATATTTTGAGGAAACATGACCCATTGCTATATCAGAATTTATTATTATATTATTAAATTTTGATCCATAGTGAGTTCCTCCAATACCAATTCCTATTTTTTTTTGATGATTTATTGGATTTGAAATAACGGATAATATACAATCACAAACTAAAGATGCAATAGTTATGTTACCCCATTCTTTTTCTGTAGAACCGATCTCTACAAACATCATTGGTTTTTTTATCGAAGTAGGACCGTGATGTGTTGCCTCGATTGTGATTGCAAATGGGTGTAATTTTTCTTTAATTTCATCAAGATGTTGTAAATAGATTTTTTGTAAAGATGGATATGAAATCCCCAATTCATACGAATTACCACCATATCGATTATTTTCAAAGTTACCTGTAAAATGACATGTCAATGATGGAAATTTACTATTTGATTGATGTTTAGAGAGAAAAATAAAGGCATCAGAATTCGGAAATTTGTTGTCAAGATTATTAGTAAAAAGCAATGAATTCTTTGATTTATACAATAAAATGTTCTTGTACAAATTTGAAAAAAGTATATCATTTTGTTGTGTTGGAACGAATTTTTTTTCCTTTTCTAAATATATACTCATTGATTTACTGGCAGGATCAGATTCGGAAACTACTAAAGTAATAGACATCATAATAACAAATTTTTTTGGATAATAATATTGTTTGACATCTAATCTTTTATTTGTGTAATATATTACTATTAACAAAAATAAAATGGTACCATAACGTTTAACATTAACAAGAAATAATTTTAAATATGAATAAGCGGGTAGAAAGTGGATCTGAAGATTCTGAAAATTCTGAAATTCTTACCTTGCCCAACATCAAATACTTAGTTGAAGGATTGGAAACTTTACTTCAAACAAATCTAGACGGAGAAAAACGATCTGGTGTCATAAATCTAAGAGATAGATTGATCAACATAACTAGCTCTATAATAAATGATTTTAATTGATTCATACACATTAATGAAAACGCTAAAAGAATGGAAAATCTATGTTATCGTTTATTGTTGTGATTTAATTTCTCTTATATTTTCTCGTAGGTGAGATAAGGACCTTATCTGACCACCATTTACTTTTTTGTATAATGACCAGAATATGTCACGATTAATATCGCTCCTACTTTTGAGTATTTTCAAATGATATCTCATAGTTCGTATTTTCTTCACGTAACTTTCTTTCTTACCAATTCTAGCACCCTTCTTTCCTTTTTTAGATCCAGTTCCGATACCACGTTTTTTCTTCACTTGTAATTTCGCTTTGGCTCCTGCCCTTGATGTACCCTTTGTTTTTGCTGTCCAAATCACACCGTTCTTAATTAAAGATCGTATATCTTCTCTAGTGATAGAATCGGCAATATCATCTAACTTGTCAGGTTCAAATCGAACACGATTTGCACCTACATTAAGCATTCTAGCCACCAATTCTCTTTTCTTTTTGAGATTTACAACCATTTTTTAGCTCTCCTTCTTCTTTGGTTCAGGTGATTTTTTTATTCGAGTATGAGGCTTTCCTGGATTTAAAATCTTGATATCCAATTCTAATGATCTCGATATGATTTCTTTTCTTTTCAGTTTTCCCACTGTACGAGAAATCCGAGCGGCGTCATTTTTTGGATTTAATTTTTCAAGATCATGAATATTATATACTAATTTATCCAAATACCCAGAAGGATGAAGTCCCCGAGAAATTTTAGGTCCTCTATAACCAACCTTTACTAAAGGTGGTACACCTGAAACTTGTCTCCTCATCTTGTTATCCTTACCCTTTGGTTTTCTCCAATTCTTCGCAAGTCTATCATACCTCCAACTTTCTTGTCTAATGAATTTTGGCCTATGTTCTGATACTTTTTTTCTCTTTTCTAGCAGTTCTTTATTGATTACCATGAGTAAGCAGGTTAGATTAAATTACAATTTTCAATAAATATCTTTCCCCACTCTAAATGCGACAGACATTTAAAACAAATTTATGGTAAAAGTTTCGGGGTGTATCACAAAGAATAATAATGTATAGCGAGAAATAGTTGATATGAAAAAATATGAATTACCACCATTACCATATAATTATGATTCACTAGAACCGCATATTGATGCGCGTACTATGGAAATACATTATACAAAACATCATCAGACATACACAGATAAGTTCAATGCAGCATTGGAAAGCTGTTCTACTGAAATTCAAGAAAAGGATATTGTTGAAATACTATCAAATCTTGATTTAGTCCCGGATAATCAGAAGAGCGCTATAAACTTTAATGGAGGAGGATATGACAACCACCGAATATTTTGGAATAACATGAAACCAAATGGTGGAGGTGAACCAGGAGGTTCATTAGCTGATGCGATAAATTCTTCATTTGGAAGTTTTTCTGAGTTTAAAGAAAAATTTTCGTCGACTACGGTATTGATTCAAGGTAGCGGGTGGGGCTGGCTTGTATATAATCCAGTAAATAAAAAAGTAGAGTACAAATCAATGCCGAATCAAACAAGCCCAAGAACAGAGAGCTTGATGCCTCTCTTAGGATGCGATGTTTGGGAACATGCATATTACCTGAAGTATCAGAACAGAAGACCAGAATATGTATCTAACTGGTGGAACGTAATAAATTGGGATGACGTCGCTCAGAGATTTAACGAAGTATCTTAAAAGTTGTGTCAAGACTGATTAGAGAAATAACCATTTTATTTTTTGACGATACTGAAATTCGATAATAATTTGTGGCAGAGTCATTTAGTTGTATAGTTATGTGAATATACTATTAGATGCAATTTTATTCTTTAAAAAATGATGAAAGATTTTAAGAAAAATATGATTAATACAATTATTTTTAGATTTAAAAGTCACTTAAACGAATAAAGAATTTCTTTAATCATTGGAGTAAATGAATTTGCGGTATCATCTGTTAAAGTAAATTCAATATGAAAAATCCTGTCATTCTTTAAAAATATAGCCTCTTTCTTGTTCAAAATTAATCCCGGTTGTGGAGTGAAAGTATAATCAAGAGTTTTTATCGATGAATTTGTGTAAAGATTCACTTCGCTACTTCCTACCGATTTAGACTCTTGAATTTTATAGAAATAATCATTAAAATAATCCCAGAGAACAAGATCTTTATTATCAGTATCATTTATTGACTTTGTCTTTATAGTAAAAAATTCTTGGAATCCATCATTAGAATTGTCCAAAGGAGAAATAAAACTGGAGATTATTTGGAGACCTTCATCTGTAATATCATCAGAAAATTCTACAATCTTCCAATCAATTGGATATAAAATACTAAAATCAAGATGTTGATTTTTATAGAGTTTGAATTTTTGGGTTTCTGAGTAAGATCCCATATAACTCATTTCAATGCATACAAAGAGAAGAATTGCAACAATTATTGTGTACAATAAAAAAACGTTAACTTTCATTTGAGTATCATTAATTTGTTTTGGAAAATATATTTTTTCTCTAAAACATAAATAACAAAATCATCATTATAGTCAAAAATAACAAAATGAAATAGTAAATGATTTAGAGTTTGTTAGAATTCTTCTATGTACAATATTATCGAAATTAAAGTAATAAAATTATGTCAGAGAAACTTCGATATATACATCATCAGGAATTCGCAAGCGCATTAATTGTCTAATTGCCTTATCATCTGCTCCCATGTCTATTACTCTGCGATGAATTCTCAATTCATATTTGTCCCAAGTGTTAGTGCCTTGTCCACATGGAGATTTCCTAGTAACAACCTTCATTTTTTTTGTTGGAAGAGGATATGGACCTTTCAAATTAATCCCACTTTTCTCTCCTATACCTTTGATTTCCGAGCAGACACCGTCCAATGTCGAAAGATTAGTACTTGTCAGTTTAATTCGTGCTTCCTGAGGCATTCTATAGTTTCACTTATTTTTTATCTTGTTTTTCAGTGATAGTTTTCACTACACCAGCTGCTATTGTAGTACCCATGTCTCTAAGTGCAAATCTACCGATTTCTGGAAATTCCTTAAATGTTTCGATTGCGAGAGGTCTTACTGGTCTAATTTTGACAATTGCTGCATCTCCGGTCTTTAAAAATTTAGGTTTGTCTTCTAATACGCCACCTGTCTTTGGATCAATTTTTGCAACAAACTCGGAAAGAGTAGCAGCAACCTGTGCAGTATGGGCATGTAAAACTGGAGTATATCCAGGAGCCATAGCTGTAGGATGATGAATTACTATTATTTGTGCTTCAAATTCTTTAGCAACGTTTGGAGGACTATCAGCGCTTCCTATTACATCTCCCCGGTGAATCGATTTCTTGTCAATTCCTCTTAAGTTAAAACCTATATTGTCACCAGCTTCTGCAGATTCCATTTGTGTGTGGTGGGTTTCTATAGACTTTATCTCACCTGTAACTCCTGCTGGCATTACTATAACTTTATCATTAGCTCTTACTACTCCTGTTTCAACTCTGCCAACTGGTACTGTTCCAACACCTGTTATAGTATATACGTCTTGTATAGGAATTCTCAATGATTTACCAATTGGTTTTTCTGGTGGATCAAAGGAGTCTAAAGCTTCAAGAAGAGATGGCCCTTTGTACCAAGTCATATTATCAGATTTTTTAACCAAGTTATCACCTTTCCAGCCTGAAACTGGGACAAAATTTACTTTGGCTGTATTATATCCTACCATTTTTAACATTTTTTCTACTACCCCTTTAACTTCATTATAGCGAGCTTCTGAATAATTAGAGTCATCCATTTTATTCAATGCCACAACTACCTGTCCTACACCTAATGTCCTACATAAAAATGCGTGTTCTCTAGCCTGTCCTCCCGGCTCGGTAGCAGCTTCAGTCTCTCCTGGTTTTGTGGAAACTACGAGTATGGCTACATCTGCTTCGGAAGCACCGGTTATCATATTTTTTATAAAATCCCTATGTCCGGGAGCATCAATCAAAGTAAAGAAGTATTTTTGAGTTTCAAATTTTTGAAATGCCAAATCAATAGTAATGCCCCGATCTCGTTCATCCTTAATACTATCTAAAACCCAGGCATACTTGAAAGTATCCCCTTTACCAGTAGCTTCTGATTCTTTTGCAAATTGGTCTATAGTTCTTTGATCAATAACCCCTAGATCAACCATTAAATGACCAACTATAGTAGATTTACCATTATCTACATGTCCTGTAACCACTAGATTCATGTGTGGTTTTTTGCTTGAGCTCATACACGGAAGAGTATTTATCAGCTTTATTTATATTTCGTTATCATTTGTGAATAATAATGAGAAATTAATAAAAAAAAGCTAATACAAATTTCTAGGTATTTAGTTTCCACTTAGAAATAATAGATATAACAATATATGGGAAGAAGAAAAATTATTAATAATTGAATAAACACCCAATACTTTCCACAGAGGAGATAAACCATAGGTTAGACGAGATGGATGGTTGGAGTATAAAAGGCGGCAAACTAAACAAAATGTTTGAATTTCAGAATTTTACTCAGGCTTTTGGATTTATATCAAAGATAGCAATCGAAGCAGAAAAAATAAACCACCATCCAGAATTATATAATGTCTATAACAAAGTAAGAATATTGCTTTTTACACATGACATCAATGGAATTAGTGATCAGGATTTCAAGTTAGCTGAAATTATCGACAAATTAAGATGAGAATTGTTCAAACTCATTTGATGATACTTATTGTAAAAATTATACGTCAGCATAAAGTGAAAATTCATGTGGGTGCGGTCTCAGAGTAACTTCTCTGTATTCTTTTAAACCATGTTCAATCATTTTATCTATAATTTCATCATCGAAAATTGGCTTCAAAAATTCTCGATCACTTTCAAGAGCCTCTGCAGCCTCAAGCAAACTGGATGGCAATTGCTTAATCTTTAATTCCGTTCTTCTTTTAGAACTCATTTTGAAAATATCTTCATCAATCGGATCCCCAATGGATATCTTCTTTCTTATTCCATCTATTCCAGCAGAAACAATTGCTGAAAATGCTAGATAAGGATTACAAGACGGATCTGGAGCTCTAAATTCGATTCTTTTTAGGAATGAGAATTGTTCTCCTCGAAAATGACCAGGTATTCTGATAATAGCGGAACGATTTCCTGTACTCCATGCCACGTAGACAGGTGCCTCGTATCCTGGAACTAGTCGTCGATAAGAGTTGGTGGTTGGTGCTACTATTGCAGCTAATGCAAACGAGTGTTCCAAAATACCTCCACA
This sequence comes from Nitrososphaeraceae archaeon, assembly GCA_035297365.1. GTDB lineage: Archaea > Thermoproteota > Nitrososphaeria > Nitrososphaerales > Nitrososphaeraceae > TH1177. The sequence goes on along the minus strand of DATGZA010000097.1, from coordinate 19,100 downwards.
GAAATATCTTGCGACATCAGAAATTTCCGCGTATTCATCATTCGGATCAAAAAATAAATTAGTATCATCATTCCAAAGACTTGTATTAACATGTAACCCTGAACCATTATCTAATGCTATAGGTTTGGGCATCATAGTAGCTATCATATTATGTTTTTTTGCTATATTTTTTACTATATACTTGTAACTCTGTACAGAATCTGCTGCATTTACCAGTGTATCGTATCTTATATCTATTTCACATTGTCCGGCTGTTGCCACTTCGTGATGATGGGCATCACAAGCTATACCAAAATTATTACTGAGAATATCCACACATTCGTTACGATAATCCATAAGAGTATCTAATGGAGCGCTGGGAAGATATCCTTCTTTAAGATTTATCGTATATCCGAAACCATCTGACGACCATGGTGCTTCCCTAGAAATTATTTCGTAGCTCTGGCTACGATATGGTGTTAATGTATCTACCATTAGTTTATCAAATACAAAAAATTCAATTTCTGGGCCCCAGTACGATAACTCGTATCCGTTATCATGTACCTGCTGTTCGGCTTTCTTTGCGATACCTCGTGGATCTCTTGGAAATTGGTTCCGTTTTGAACCACCACTTAATATATCACAAATTAATCTAGCAGTGGGATATTCTGAAATCCAAGGGATCGTAGCATATGTAGAAGGATCAGGACGAACTATTAGATCAGATTCATGTATTTCTGTAAATCCACGAATAGAAGATCCATCAATCTTTGGCAACCCGCTTTCAAAATCTCCTTTTTTGAACATATTAGAAGGGATTGTAATATGATGAAACCTTCCAAAGAGACTAGTAAATTGCAAATCAATGAACTTTATATTGTCATTTCTTATCCTGTCCATTACATCTTCGGTCGTAAAAGTTAGTGGTTCTATATTACCCTCAAAAATCTTATACGGCAATTTAGTTCAATATTAGTAAAGATCTAATAATAAAGCTTTCAGAAAAACGAGTATTAAAGAAAAAAGAATTATTTATAAATTATCACAATTACCTGAATATGATAATTTAATGTCCAATAATACTACAGATAATTTAAGTCTAGAAATAGCTTACAATATCCTATTGAAAGAGTTCCAAAATGCTACTTTGCAGGAAATTCCTTATGACATTTATCAAAAAATAGCAGGAAGTATAAACAACCTAAAAATAAATGAATATGAAACACAAGAAAAAATATTAGTAATAAAGATGAGTGAAATGTTTTCAGATATTTCTAGTCTTCTTTTACAAATAAGATTGGAAAAAATTCATAAGTTGGAGAAGACTCAAAAAGTTTTTGAGATAAATTACTCTAAAATATCCGATGAAGAAAAATACATTCTAGATGGAGAACATCAATCAACAAAGAGATTGCATGAGATATTTTCTTTAATAAATAATGGACAGCCGAAGGTTTTGGAGAAGATTTCTGAAAGAATTAAACAGAAAAAAGTACTTATTAGATTTCTGAAACCTATGGAACAATTTGTTGGTGTTGACATGGCAAAATATGGACCTTTTAATTGCGAGGACATTGCGAATTTACCTCTCGAAAATGCAATTTCCTTAATAAACAATAAAATAGCTACTGAGATTTTTGCTAGTTTTGATTAAAGTAACAATATATAATGACATAAAAATGAATAAAGAAAGAAAGATATTATGAAAAGATATTAGATTAAAAGTTGACACATAACGGTATAGAAATTGATCAATTTGTTTTGTTAACGATATATCCAGCTATTGCAATATTTGGAATCGCATTTATTTCGAAGAAAAAATGTATTAAAAAATCTTTGCAATATCTAACACAGGCCATAACATGTATTGTGTTTGCAATCATATACTCTTTTTATATTCCGAATGGCGGTGCCCAGGGTCTTGCAATAGCATTGGCCTTATTTAGTTTGATTTTACTTCTGATGGTAAGAAAATACAGGATTGAGCCAGAAGAGAATGATCAATCACAGGCTTTTAGAGAAAGTCCTCTATGATGAGAGTGAATCATTAACAGATAAATAATTTTTCAATTTTCTTCAATGTTAATTATTTCGATCGAAATATCTTTATGGTGATGTGGGATCAAAGAATGCTCTACCTCTAATTTTTCCATCCTTAAATAAATTAAAGACATCATTTGCTTCTTCCAATCTATACTTGGTATTTGAAACAGATTTTAGAATATTTTTCTGGGCAAGGTCTATAAGAAGCTTCAATTCACTCTTAGTGCCTACATTAGAACCTATAATACAGTTTTCCTTAAAGGTAAGTCTTTTGGGATTGACTGAAATTGGTTCACTGCCTATTCCAACCAATATTATCTTGCCATTATTAGAGATAATTTTAGAAGAATTGTTTAAACTCTCACCAGATACAGCGAAATCGAACACGTAATCGACACCCAAACCATCGGTTATTTCTTTGATTCTGTCTGAAAGATTTTCATTTGTGAGATTTACTGTTTCATCTGCAAAAGAGCATGTTCTAGCAAGCTGTAATTTTTCTTCCGATCTTCCAATAGCTATTACAGTTTTTGCTCCAGATAACTTGGCTAGTTGTAGAACATACATTCCAACTCCCCCTGTTCCATACACAGCAATTGTGTGACCCAAATTTACCTGACTAATGAAATTTACTGCATGAAGAGCAGTTATTCCAGCACAGCCTAAATTTGCGAGAAATTCTGAAGGAATGTTACCCGTAACCTTAACTAGATTTTTTGCATTGACTTTCATGTATTCTGCAAACCCACCGTCTGCTGAAAAACCATACATTGGTGATTCGTAAATATGATTACAAGTGCTCGAATTACCAACTACACATTGATCACAGTCACCACAAGGAGATATAAAGTAAACAACAGTTTTGTCGCCTTTTTTAAAATCGATTATATTATCTCCAAGTTCCTCGATTTCGCCACATATTTCGTGACCAAGAGTAATAGGTCTTTTCACAGGAATAACTCCAGTAGTAACGTGTACATCACTGTAGCATAACGACGAGGCCAGAATTTTTAGGACTACTTCATTGGAACCTATTTTAGGAAAATCTATTTCTTCTATTTTAAGTGGTTTATCAACTTCATGGAAGCGAACAGCTTTTGGCATGAATATAATTCAAGAACATAGTGAAATAAATTTTTTTAAAATTTAAGAAAAACTATATTATACTGGAAAAAATGTAAATTTACTAATGTTTTGTAGATGTAGATGTATTAAATGCAAGAGTGCAGATTTGAATTATTTTGAATTCGTAGCAAACGATGGATTCGATGAGGTTCATCATACTTGCAAGACTTGTGGAACTCATTTTAACCACCTTGATGGTGATGTTTATGATTCATGCAGACATTGTAATTTCAAGAAATAATCAGTGTAACAAACCTATTATGTTTTGAAACTATCCACTAATTTTTTATGATATATTCCCTTACACTGTTTTTTTTCAACAAGGGTTATTTTGATTATGTCTTTATTTCCAATAGTTTTCATAAAATCATAGCATACCTCACAGAGCTCAATCATTTTAATAAAATCTTATTAAGTTAAAATGTTTTATTAAGTTTGATTGTAGTCTTATAAAATAATAATTTGTCATAAAGTCTTCGTTCAGACTTATACACATCAACACTTAAAAGGCGGAAAAATATTTATTTATTAGAATGGCTGCCCGAAAAAATACATCCAGAAAAAAAAGATTAATCAAAAAAATGAGGCAAAATAGGCCGGTGCCAGCCTGGGTTATTATAAGAACCCACAGACAAGTCAGATCAAACCCAAAAAGAAGGTCTTGGAGAAGATCGGATGTAAATATAGGATAGAAATGCGAGGTATGAGTGATGTCAAAATCTGATGAAAGCGCAACTCATGTTTATACTATAAATCTTAGCAAGGCATGGTTAACCCCAAGATATAGAAGAACTGATAGAGTAATTAACATGATAAAAGAATTTACTAAACGACATATGAAAAATGAGAATGTAAAAATAGATCAGGAATTGAACGAAGAAATATGGAGACGAGGAAAAACAAACCCACCGAGAAAGATTCGTGTAAAAATGACAACAGAAGATAATTCTATATTAGTATCGTCATATCAGGATATCTTAAAAGATTCTAAAACAGAAAAAAAAGTATCAGATGAAGAAATAACCAAAGAAAACTAATTTGTAACTTTCATATTTTGGAATATTATAAGGCTCAACAATGACTTAAAAATCATTGTGTTTTCCAATGTTGGCAAACAGAGGAAGATGCGTTAGAATAAAAAAACTGAATTTGTAAATTCATATCAATTTGCCGAATAGAGAATAAGCAGAATAGTTCAAGATTTTTACTGTGACTATTTCTCCAATAGCTAACTTTGAACTATCGCCTTGTATGATTACAGATTTGTATGCATAATTTCTGCCTTGAAGAATATTATTATTTATTTCATCAAGAAAAATGTCACCTTGCCATTTTTTCCACAGAGAATTTCTTTCTTTAGATATAGAACGACAGAGTGTATGCAAGACAGTGGTGCGATTTTTAACAATGTCTGACCTTATTTTTTTTAATTTTGAAGATTGCGTCCCATATCTCGAACTATATTTTGAGATATTTACAATATCTGGTTTTGTCTCGCGAATCAAATTTTTTGTTGAATTGAAATCAGCATCCGATTCTCCAGGAAATCCTACTATAATATCAGTAGCAATTGTTACCTCTGGAATTTCTTTCCTAAATTTAGATATAATGTTTTTGAAGGAATTAATATCATCACCACGAAACATTTTCTTTAAAATTCTCTGACTTCCACTTTGAACAGGGATATGTATGAATTTGAAAATTTTGTCAGACTCTTTATAAATTCTTATTAACCCATCTAGTAGATCAGTCAGATACATGGGATTCATCATCCCTACTCTTAGTTTATAATTTCCAGAAATTGAAGCACATGATTCCAATAATTCAACGAGAGTTGAATTAATATCTTTTCCATAACATCCATTATCAGTAGAGGTTAGCCATATTTCCTTATACCCTTCTGAAATATCATTTTTTACCTGCCTAATGATTGATCCGAGACGATAACTTTTAAGCCTACCCTTCGCAATTTTTGTCTGACAAAAAGAACATTGACTCAAACAGCCAGTAGCTATTTGTACCATGCTAATAGCTTTATTTATTCTAATTCTCGGTAAATTGATCTTTTCGATATTAGAATCAGCAAGAAATACACCCTTTTTATTATATTTTGCTAATTCGACTAATTCCAGGGTTTTATCTAATGAATTTGGGCCAAGTAGACTAGCGTTTGGGTTAATTTCTTCTATTTTTTTTCTTTCAGTTTTTGGAAGACATCCTGCTACCACTAATGGTTTGTTTGACTTTGTCAAATTGCCTATCTGATGAAGAATTTTGTGTTCAGTAGAATCTTTAACAGAGCAAGTTACTATAATATTAAGATCGGATTTGCCTTCTTCACTTACAATTTTATATCCATGTTTTTGTAACAATCCACTTATTATTTCAGAATCTGCAAAATTTGCAGAACATCCATAAGCCTGAATCCATATATTTTTTGAATTATCGTGTGCAATCTTATTGTTGCAATTGAATTTTCTAGTATATAGACTGTTAGAATAAAGATTTGTTTTTTGATCTATAAATGATTCCTCCTTCTTAATAAGCGATATAGATTCAATAAGATTTGTTTTGTTTATATTCAAACTATACTACATTGGTAACAATATTAGGTATTATATAATTATTAATTTATATAACTTTGAAATAGTATTGTAAAAATCAAAAATTATTACGAATATTTTTTTTCTAACTGATTATATTTAGGAAGATTTACAAAATCATTAAATTCTTTAAAGGTAATCATTTTCTTTTTTAAGTTTTTTGTCATCCCTGTATTGTGGAGAGAAAGAAACACATTCTTAATTGCATATGTAGACGAATATAATGCAGATAGTGGAAAAACTACCATTCTGAAGCCAAGTTTTTCCAAATCCTTTGCAGGAAGATTCGGTGTTACACCTTCTTCAATCATATTGGCTAAAAGAGGTGCATCAATTTCACCAGTAATTTTTTTCATTTCTTCTAGGGTTTTTGGAGCTTCAATAAATATGACATCTGCGCCTATTTTTTGAAATTGCTTTCCTCTTTTTATAGCTTCATCTATGCCGTATTGAGCCAAAGAATCTGTTCTTGCAACAATGATGAAATCTTTGCTTTTCCGTGCATCTATTGCTGCTTTCAACTTTTGAACGTAATCCTCCTTTGATATAACCGATTTACCCTTCATATGACCACATCTTTTAGGCCAAACTTGATCTTCAAGAAAAATACCACCTGCACCCAATTTCTCAAGGTCGGTTACCGTTCTCCATACATTTAGAGGATTCCCGTAACCGGTATCTATGTCAACCAGAATTGGAATATCTACAGAATTAATAATTCTCCTAGCATTATCTATTGTTTCTCCTGCATTCAGAAACCCAAAATCTGGCATCCCAAGTAGTGTTGCTGATGTACCATAACCGGTTTGAAAAGCAGCATTAAATCCCACATTTTGAGCTATCCTTGCACTTAATGCATCATAGACTCCTGGAAGAACAATGATTTCGTCTTTTTTTTCAAGGCGTTCTTTTAGAGAAATTACTTTAAATTTTTTCATAGATTTTTACTGAGCAAACAAGCTTATTAATTTTAGATTATTTATTATAAAAATCGAAAAAATTTGGATTTAATTTAGATATTTATTTTAAGGTAATCAATTTTTTTCTGTTTCGTACACATCGTAGCTAGTTTCCGAATATCTTGAAACTCCAATTTTACAACCTCTACAAGTATAATACTTTATTGGAGGATCATGACTGATAGATCCATTTAACCAAATCATAAGCGACCCACAGATAGGACATTTCATTGTCATCAAACATTTAGAATAAAAACTAGATATATGTTTTTAAAGAAAAGAATTCAAATCATAATAATTTGCATGTCAATAAAAAAAGTATAGTGTTTTTAGTAACAAAGATATCTTAATAAATCGCTAGCGATATACCAACTTTGATGATATCTCACTGGTTTTCTAGAGTAAATAGTGTGATTCCTAGAGGATTTTCAAGGCACTACATTTTAAACTTATTAAAAGAAAAACCAATGACTGGGAAAGAAATCATTGATTATGCAATATATCAAAGTGAAGGCAAATGGAAGCCTTCTCCTGGTTTAATTTATCCCATGCTAGGTAGATTGCTAGAAGAAGGTTTAATTACTGAGATAGAAAATGGAAAATATAAAATAACCCATAAAGGCCTGGGTATTGCAGACGATATTCAATCGGTTCAAAAAACTCTACAAAAACAATTGGATGTAATGTTTAGATTAGGGAATATTGGGAAGTTTATGGCTATGGATTTGATAGATAGAGTATCGTCTGTAGGATCAACTTTAAGTGCAAATCTCGACAAGATGACAGAACAAGAACGAGAAAAATATAAGGAATTTCTTAAGACAGAACTCAAAAAAATTGAGGATCAAGAACAAGAAACCAAGTAATTCGCCTAAAATGCTCGTAAGATAATATTCAGCTCTTTACTCAAAATTATTATTATTTCATTGTGTAATTATACCCTGAAACAACGAATTGTATCCAGCTAGGTAAATGAATAAATTTCAATGTTCTCATTGTCTTTCTCCTTCTCACACACACATTTAGATGAAATAAGACTCAAAACGTTTGTATTCAATTCCAAACAGACATGTTACTCTCCTTCTTTTTGATTCATGTTTATCTTTTCGGCTTGCAGGAGGCAACCATTCTTACACCTTCTAGCCTGTCAGAAGGGTTCAGTCAGAACCTTACTCCTATCAAGTATATTAATTTTGAACATAGTCTAAATACAAATGGAACAAGTATAATAGCCAATAAAGACTTTCATGTCATAAGAACCGGTAAGAATGACAACTTCATAAATTCCAAATACTTAAAAATATAATTATCTAACTAAGATTGTGATCTCGGATCTTTTTGATTCTATTAATAGTTTAAATTTAAAAATAGACGAAATTGAAAAAGAAATACAAATTCAGGCCGAAAAAATAATAACAGAATACAAGAAATACAGTACCCGTTTAAGGGAAAATGAAACATATTTTTTGTCTGGGATTCAATATGGAGTTCCACTAAAATCATATTTAATAACTGTAAAGGGTGTTGAAGTCCTTGGAGAAGAGGTAATTGATATTGGTGAATTTATTAAAGAGGTAATTAATTTTGCAAACAATCCTAAACGAAAAATAGAAGTATTAAAAGACCTGGTAACGCATCTACAAAAATTCCAGGAGATAACAACTACAAAAAATGAATAGAAATTGAGTATCTTATGATTCCGATTTTTCTAGCTCAATTTGATTATTATAGAGGGATTTTATCAATACCAAATCCAACTCGATTATGTTTATCAATATACTGAATGTCTCCAATACTAATAAGCAATCCTCTTGAAGAAAAACGAAATTTACTCGATTCTAATAATATTTTATATGACCGGTCTATTAGTTATAACTTGCAGATAAAAAGTTGGCTTCCATATTATTAGTTCATCTAATTCTCTACAAAAAGGTCTAAGCAAATTCCAGATTTTAACTTATTGTTGTGTGAAGACATTTTGAACAAATTAAATCAATAAAAAATATGAATTATTATGATAAAATTTTTCAATTAATTAACTTGAAAAGTAAAGTCTGCCGATTCAGGATTTATTGGAACAAAGTTGATGCCCAACACTGAAATTTTCACCATGTACAAACCAGAAGACAGAAATGAATACGGTATAGTAACCGTTCCCTCAGCTGTATGTAAGAGAGGTTGGCCTGTTTGCTTGGATGCAGAGAATATTTCGTCACCGTCATGGATTACGGTGAAATCATAATCTACGTGAACCTGTACTTTATCGCTATTTGGTTGAAGAAAGGTTATCTTAAATTTTATTTCACCTTGTGATTTGATTGGACTAACTGATGGTGAAATTTTAATATCCAGAGATTTTCCATTAGTTTCAGATATCATGGTTGAATATATTTCCGAAATCGAATAAACTTTTTCGTAATTTATCACAACGGAATAACTTGTTATGGATATGACGATAAAGAGCAGGAAACAGTATTTTAAACGTTGCAACATAAAAATGGTGAATTTAAGAGTATATTTATTTATTGTTTCAAGTTATTCCTTTTAAGTATACAAAACGAATAATCAATTAAGGATCGATCCTGGTATTATTTTGTTTGGCCTGGAAAAATGACTGGAGAATTTTAGTAGCTAAGTAAATACATTAAACATAACGTGATTTTTGGATATATATTTAACGATATTCATTCAAATTCCTTACCTGTTAAAATAATATTAATCGTAAATTAATATATAATTATTAATATTGAGTTTTACAAAACGGATCAATGGATAACAACCTTTTCAAACCAACATCGCTTAGTGGCAATATGAAATTATATTGAAATTCAGTTAAAATACAATAACTTGTAAGTTGTTGAATAGTTGTTTTAGTTCAGAACAGGAACCAAAAATATCCATATTTATATTGGATTGAATAGTTATCTTGGCAGTTCTAAATATTAAGCCTTTTTCACAATATTTTATTTCATGTAATTTATCCAGACGTTCGCTTATAATATCATCTGATTTTAAAAAGCGTCCCCTTTTTGCATACAGAATTATTCTCATATCTGTAATTAAGAAATTATATTTTTTTTCTGCATACTTGACCTCTGTTTTGCTTTGAAATTTAATATTTTCATCTGGAAGTAAGAATTCATGGATGGCCATTATATCAAATGTTTTAGAAAATGCATATTTATTGACTCTAGTCATAACTAATTCTCAAATTTGATAATTAAATTAAATAATTTTCAAGTGGAAAAAGATTTGCCAATTTGCATTGAAAAAATTGTTCTATCACGAGGTGACCCATATTATAGAATTAAATAATTAAAAAATTAGGTCTTCCTCTATGCGATTATTTATTTTATACCTTTTCAAATTGCGAATAAGATGATCTCTAAGATTAACGTAGCTCATACTAACATGCATGGGGTTAAAGCAAGACCCGAAGCTGATGTGCCAGCACAACTAGAAAATGTGAAAAGTTTGTTCCTTGCAAGTTTAAAAATAAAAAATAAAGAAAAACAAAAGTTATCTAGATTTGGTGATTTAGGTAATTTATAACATAGTCAAATGTCCTGCTTGAAGGCAAATAAATATAACACGATATGTATAATATTTCCTGATGCTAAAGACTACCAATTATATATCATGATTATAAAATACAAACAGCAATAGAATTGTCTTCAGGAATGTCTGTTAAAGAACATTTTTATGAAATGAGGTCTAGAATATTAAGAGTTTCTTTTTCTATCATTATAGTTATCATTTTTTGTGTAACTTTTGGAATACAATATTATTCAGTTAATTTGAATAATTCCCAAAACGGATTCGACAATATTATTAAATTTCCATTCATTTACCCTGACCCGTTTAACAACTTAGCCATACAAATTACTACATTTATGAAAGATATGTTGCTTCCAGCTGAAGTAGACCTTATTCAAACAGCACCTGGACAAGCATTTGTAGCCCAAATTTATGTCGCGGCATTAATAGGAATAATATTTTCGGTTCCACTAATAATAAAGGAGGCTTATGAATTCTTAAGTCCTGCAATTGAAGAGAAGGAAAAAAAGAAAATAAAGTTATTAAAAATATTGATTCCCACTATTGGTTTATTTATTTCAGGAATCGCTTTTTCATTTTTAGTTGTAATTCCGTTCACACTTGATTTTTTGTATAAATACGGAGAATCTATTGGTGTAGAAACTTTTCTCAACATAAATGACTTTATTTCATTTGTGCTTCAATTTCTTCTTGGATTTGGTGTAACTTTTGAACTTCCTATAATTATGTATATTATTTCATTAACTGGAATAATAGAATATGATTTTTGGAAAAGAAATTTCAGGTATTCAGTAATAATTTTAGTTATTTTTGGTGCTATAATCACACCTGATGGTAGTGGGGTTACTATGTGGTTTATTTCAGGCCCAATGATATTATTATATATTTCAGGAGTATTTATTGTAAGAATAACTTCTAGAAAGAAGTGATTTCAAATGAGTGTATGTTATGAATTTCTTGGGTTAAATTGAAAGCACAGAATTTAATCAAAGGATAATTAGTAAATCCCTTTAATTGGATAAATAAAATAAATATAATAACAATATTAACAATACATGTTGGATACTTTGTTTAATTTAAAAATATATTGCATTTATCCTATACATAAATCATAATTTTAGTGCTTATTATTAATGGATGAAAAATACAAATATGAAGTTTCTTGTATGAGTGTTATTTTTAAACATTTATATTCATTTCTTAACCAAAAAAAGAATACGGAAAAGATTAAAATTTGATAATTATATTTTATTGAATAAAATATTGAATCCAGAATATTCTAAGATATTGGGAAAAAAAAAGTCTGATAATACGTTGGATTTACCTGAAAATAAAAAAGTAATATTACTATCTTCAATTTATTCTGGTGAAGAACACAAAGTTTTATTAAAATTTTATGATCCTGAGTTAGAGGTAATATATTTCTGGAAGGATCAAACTAACCATAGGCCCTATTGTTACACCAAGTTTCAGTTCACAGAAAAGGCAAAAGAAATTGCAAAAAAGGAACCGAAATACGAATTAAGATATGAAAAAAAAAATGATTTAATAACAGATAAAGAAATAGATGTAGTAAAAATTCTTGCACCAGACCCATTATCAATAGGGGGTACTGATGAAAGTGTGAGAGAAAAAATAACGTCATGGGAAGCAGATATTAAGTATCATGAGAACTATTTATATGATAATTCTCTTATCCCCGGTACATATTATTACAGAGTAGGCAACCAAATTTGTGAATATAAATATGAGTTGACTAAACAAACAGAAGGAAAATTGTATGGATTATTAGGGGACAAAGCTGGCGACTTAAAAGAAAACAACACAGATGAATATAACAAATATATTTCGCAATGGATAAACCTCTTAAATCAGCCAATTCCTGAATTAAAAAGAATTGCAATCGATATAGAGGTAGAAGCTGAAGAGGGAAGGATTCCAAATCCAAGGGATCATGATAAAAAAATTATTGCTATTGGAATGGTTGGAAATGACGGATTTAAAAAAGTATATGTTCTTAATTATGAATACCAAAATGGATCTAAAAATGACAAGAAAAAAATGATCCCAGAAGCTGAGATTTTTGAAAATGAGAAGGATTTGATTTCTGCAGCTTTCAAAGTTCTTAAATCATATCCCATAATTCTTACTTTTAATGGAGATGATTTTGATCTACCATATTTATACACAAGATCACAAGATTCGCGAATAGATCGAGATAAAAAAAAAGGAATAGAGAAAAATGAAATTCCAATAATAATAAAAAAGGAAACTTTCATAAAAAGGGGAATGCAAGCAGAACCAGTACAAATTAAACACGGAATACATCTGGATTTATTTCGAACTTTTCAAAATCGATCTATTCAAATTTATGCATTTAATCACAAATACTCCGAATTTACTCTAAATGCGATATCGGAGGCATTATTAAATGACCATAAATTAGAATTTGATGTGGATATAACCCGCTTGCCTGTAGATAAGTTAGCTGAATATTGTTTGAAAGATGCAGATCTAACTTTAAGATTGACTACTTTTAATGATAATCTTCTAATAAAATTACTTATAATTATTTCAAGGATAGCACATCTTCCGGTAGATGACGTTTCTAGATTTGGTGTAAATCAATGGATAAGAGGGATGTTATATTATGAACACAGACAAAAAAATGCATTGATACCAAGACGAGACGAATTAATATCGAAAGGCTCTTCTTCAACTACTGCCATAATAAAAGAAAAAAAATATAGGGGAGGTCTGGTGGTCGAACCCAAATTAGGAATTCACTTTAATGTAGTTGTTGTAGATTTTGCTTCATTGTATCCTAGTATAATTAAAGTTCATAATTTATCATACGAAACTGTAAATTGTTCACACCAATCGTGCAAAAATGATCCAAAACAACAGATTCCAGAAACGAGCCATTGGATTTGTAAAAGAAAGAGAGGACTCACGTCGCTTCTGATTGGATCACTTAGAGATCTAAGGGTTAATTATTACAAACTTCTTTCAAAGAATAAATCGATAGAAACACAAGAACGTCAAACGTATGAAGTTATAAGTCAAGCTGTCAAGGTCATCCTCAATGCGAGTTACGGAGTAATGGGCGCAGAAATATTTCCATTATATTGTTTGCCAGTAGCTGATGCAACCGCTGCAATTGGCAGAGATACGACAACAAAAACAATTGAAAAGTGCAAGAATATAGGAATAGAAGTCATATATGGGGATACAGATTCATTATTTTTAAAAAATCCTTCATCAATAAATGTAGAAAAAATCTCAACATGGGCTAAAACAAATCTAGGAGTAGATCTAGAAATTGATAAAACGTATAGATATGTAGTTTTTAGTGACTTGAAGAAGAACTATCTTGGAGTATTACAGGATGGTACAGTTGATGTTAAGGGTCTAACTGGAAAAAAATCGCATACACCTCCGTTTATACGCAAAGCATTCTACAAAATATTAGATATTTTGAGAGAGGTAGGTTCCGAAAATGAGTTTGAAAATGCCAAGGAAAAGATTAAAAAAATAATTAAAGAGTACGCAACTAATCTTGAAACTGGAAATATAAATCCTCGAGATTTAAGTTTTAATGTAATGGTAAATAAATCCCCTGATAGATATGGGGAAAAAACGAATAATTCTAAAGTTAGGTCAATTGATGGCAAAAATATAGACTATATCACATATAAAGGATTACCTCAACACATCAAAGCAGCAATGTTATTACATCAGTCAGGTAAAGAGGTAAGAGCCGGAGATATAATTTCATATGTCAAAACGAAAACTAGTGATGGTGTCAAACCTGTAGAATTGGTTAACAATTTTAACGAAATTGATGTCGAAAAATATCTTCAAGCTATGGAATCAACGTTCGATCAAATATTAGCTTCTTTAAAATTCAATTTTAAATCCATATTAGGTAAAGACAGACAAGCAAATTTGGATGAACTCTTTTGGTAAGAAAAAAATAATTCCATCTCATATCAATTGAATATGCTTAACTCCCTGGAGAATTTATTTATCCCGCCTGAAAAGACATCTGCAGAATACAGTTTTATGGATGCACCAATCAGAATTTCATTTCGCGATGCAAACGCAATATTATATGGAATTCCGTTAGATATAACAACCAGTTTCGGGAAGGGAACGAGATTTGGCCCACATTCAATTCGAAGAACATCTGCTAAACAAATCGAATCATTCATTTTGGACAAGAATACAGAAATTTATGAAAAAATAAAAATTTTTGATATAGGCGATTTAATTTTACCTAATAGAAAAACAAAAAAGAAAGAGATAGAAGACGCATTTAAGAAGATTTCTTCAGACATTCACAAAATAAATTCATGTATTAGAAAAGAGAATAAAATTCCCATTATATTAGGTGGAGAACACACCATTTCTTATTTTAGCATCAAATCCATAGCAAATGAAGATCCTATCATATTACATTTTGACGCCCACCGAGACATGAAACCAAGTTACGAAGGCATCAAACTTTGTCATACTACCCCATTTTACCATCTAATTAATGACGGTTTTATCAAAGGATCGAATTTAATTCAGATTGGAATAAGACAAACAGATAAAGAAGAAAATGATATAGCTAAAAGGAACGGGGTTATAACCTTTGATGCGTGGCAAATTCATAAGGAAATGAAATCTATTCAAGGACAAATCGAAAAAATTACCCAAGGTAAAAAGATCTACATTTCATTTGATATCGATGTATATGACATATGCTATGTGCCTTGTACCGGAACACCGGAACCATTTGGTTTAAATCCATTCCAAATATTGGAAATAATTAACTCGATAAACCAGTCTTCAAAATTGATAGGATTTGATATTGTAGAAGTTGCAATGAAAAATGGTGATTATAGAGAAGGAACATTGGCAACGCAGACTATCTATAGGATGCTTTCTAAATTCTGGAATTAACAAATCGATTTAAGAAATTAAAGAAAAAAATTCGCCAAGCATAGGATCAAATCAAAAAGTCACAAAACCTAACCTTTACGTATACTAACCAAAAGAAGTTTCAAATTATCAGGTGCCTTAGGCTGTTGGTAATGGCAGGCTAAACATCTCGCCTAAGCTTGATGCGTACACCTCCATCCCATCAAAGCTATCTTCTATAGCCGCCCTATTCCTTACGGAAGGCTGTCTTTTCTCGAGAAAGGCTTCCTCCTTAGATGCTTTCAGGAGTTATCCTAGACAGCTTAGCTGCTCAGCTTGCCCTGTCGGACAACTGATAAACCAGAGGCTGCGCTGCCCTGTTCCTCTCGTACTAGGGACAACTTCCCCTCAGACAACCACGCCCCTGTCAGGCAGAGACCGACCTGTCTCACGACGGTCTAAACCCAGCTCACGTTCCCCTTTAATGGGCGAGCAGCCCCACCCTTGGCTCCTGCTGCAGAACCAGGATGGGAAGAGCCGACATCGAGGTACCAAACCGCGGGGTCGATAGGAGCTCTCGCCCGCGACGAGCCTGTTATCCCTAGGGTAACTTTTCTGTCACCATCAGCCTCCAATAGTGAGGACATGATGGATCGCTAAGCCCGGCTTTCGCCTCTGAATCCCGTATCATTGGGGATCCAGTCAGACTGGCTTTTGGCTTTGCCCTCACCGGCGGAGTTCTGTCCCGCCTGAGCCAATCTTTGGGCCCCCTCGATATTTTTTCAAGGGGGTGCCGCCCCAGCCAAACTGCCCACCTGCCGATGTTCCCGTAAGAACGGGTTAGCGATACAATAACAAATGGCTGGTGTTACATTGTCGCCTCAGTCAATCCCAGAGAACTGACTTCGAAGGCTCCCAGCTACTCTCTGCATAAGCCATCATACCGCAACAACAGGCTGCAGTAAAGCTCCACAGGGTCTTCTCTCCCCGACAGAGGTTTGTGGACTGTTCGTCCACGTTATGTGGCTTCACCGGGTTGTAGGCGGGGACAGCGGGGCCCTCGTTGTTCCATTCATGCACGTCGGAACTTACCCGACAAGGCATTTGGCTACCTTAAGAGAGTCAGAGTTACTCCCGGCGTTAAACGGCCCTTAGCCCAGTTGGACCCAGGTTTTAGGTACCGTCACTGGCCAGGATACATAGGCCATACAAATCCTTTCGGACTAGCGGCCAACTGTGTTTTTATTAAACAGTCGGGACCCCCTTGTCACTGCGACCTGCAGTCCCTATTCTTCATAAAAACTGCAGGCACTCCTTATACCATAGATACGGAGCTATTTTGCCGAGTTCCCTCGCCATACGGTATACCCGATAGACCTTAGATTACTAATCCAGGGCACCTGTGTCGGTTCTCGGTACGAACAAGAAAGAATCTCCCCATACTTGCTTTCATTGTCTCCTGGATTCAGATGAACCCTCCTTGCGAAAGGCCATTCTCACCTCATCACGGTTCTCACCATTACAGTACTCCCCATGATTTGAATAATTAGACAGAACGACGGTTCTGCTCATCCTATCCTGAAGCGACAAGCTAGGTACAAACGATCTTCCAAGGCACTGGAATATTAACCAGTTTCCCTTTCGAACAACTCTGTTGAGGTTGTTCTTAGGATCGGCTAACTCCCGGCTGATGACGCATTGCCGGGAAACCCTTGCCCTTACGGTCACCGAGATTCCCACTCGGTTATGCTGTTACTACCACCAGGATCTGCAATAGTAGATCAGTCCACTGGACTTCACAGCCCAGCTTCTACCCAATCACTACGCCCACCTACTACACACCAATATTATTGGTGATCTAAAGTATCGGTAGTCTACTTTAGCCCCGTGCATTTTCGGGGCCCCCAAGCTCGGCAGGTGAGCTGTTACGCACTCTTTGAAGGATGGCTGCTTCTGAGCCTACCTTCCTGCTGTCTGTGCTCAAAGACACCCTTTGGTTTGACACTTAGCAGACATTTCGGGACCTTAACTTTAGTCTGGGTTGTCCCCCTCTCGGTTATGAGGCTTACCCCACATAAACCCGCCTCCTAGCTTCTACGACGCTTGTACATTCGGAGTTCGAATGGACAGCGAGCCCTTTCGAGCCCTTACTGTCCGATCGGTGCTCTACAGAACAAGCAATCTCCACTAAGGTAGGACTGCGATCCAATTCGGTGGGAACTAGCGATCACCGGACTAGATTGGTTTTTGACCCCTAATCCCAGATCAGAGGACCGATTTGCACGTCAGGACCCCTTCAGACCTCCAGCAGGCTTTCGCCCACCTTCATCTTGTCCAGGACTAGATCGTCCGGTTTCTAGCCTTATTGCTATGACTATGGACCCTTTCAGATCTTTCGTCTCACAAACGTTGCACGAAATTGGTTTCCCTTCGCCTTCCCTTTTTGGGTTAAGCTCGCCATAACAGTAATCTCCCTGGCCCGTGTTTCTAGACGGAACGTATAACTCTAGAAGGTTTCAGATCCTTGCGAATCCTCTACCTAATTCCTTTCGAGCCATACACGTCTGTAACCGGTTGGTTTCAGGCACTTTTAACCCCCCTTCCGGGGTACTTTTCAACTTTCCCTCACGGTACTAGTACGCTATTGGTCTTAGATAATATTTAGCCTTGGATGCTACTTTCACCCTTATTCACTGGCCACTGCCAAGGCCAACTACTCTTATTATAGAACAATCCCTCCTTTTTTTATCTACGGGGGTATCACCCTTTTTTCCAGTTCGTTCCAGAACACTTCGATTCAGAAGTTGGGATCTAAAATCTATAACTCACCACATCTCCATAATGTTACCAATATGGATTCAGTTTGGGCTGTTCCGTTTTCGCTCGCCGCTACTAACGGAATCTCGATTGATTTCTCTTCCTCATCCTACTCAGATGCTTCACTTCGGATAGTTCGTTCTCCCAGGCATAAAGCATGGGAGTATAAAGAGAGACCTCATTCGGAAATCCTGAGATCTACGGTCGCATGCACCTACCCCAGGCATATCGCAGCTTGCCACGTCCTTCATCACTTTCTAAGCCTAGTCATCCACCAACCGGCGTCGTTGCACCAGCATATTTGTTAATCTAGTTAGTAATTCTACGCGATCAGATATAACCATGACATTTTGAAGCCAACTAACCATCTGTTGATCTTGTGTATACTGAGATACACCAAAACGTGGTTAATTGTTGATCCTATGCTTGACGATCATTGTAAACTCGCGTTTACTACATCCTTCATTCCTAAGATTGTTCTTGGGAATTGCATTTAGTTGGTTACAAACCCTTTACACAGGTTGTCCGACCTCATACTAAGGAGGTGATCCGGCCGCAGGTTCCCCTACGGCCACCTTGTTACGACTTCTCCCTCGTTGCTGACCCCAGGTTCGATAGTGCCAATTAGACACCACCTCGCCAAGAACCAACTTCGATGAAGCGACGGGCGGTGTGTGCAAGGAGCAGGGACGTATTCACCGCGCGATAGTGACACGCGGTTACTAGGGATTCCATATTCATGAGGACGAGTTTCAGCCCTCAATCATAACTGAGGTAAGGTTTGAAGATTGCCTTCTCCTTTCGGAATTGGAACTTATTGTCCTTACCATTGCAGCCCGCGTGTGGCCCGAGGGTTTCGGGGCATACTGACCTGCCGTAGCCCCCTCCTTCCTCCGTCTTAGCGACGGCAGTCCCTCTAATTAGCCCCAATACTCCTGAGAGTACTGGTAGCAACTAGAGGCAGGGATCTCGCTCGTTACCTGACTTAACAGGACACCTCACGGCACGAGCTGGCGACGGCCATGCACCTCCTCTCAGCTTGTCTGGTAAAGTCTTCAGCTTGACCTTCATTCTGCTGTCGCCCCCGGTAAGATTCCCGGCGTTGACT
>DATGZA010000096.1:0-10573 GCA_035297365.1 Nitrososphaeraceae archaeon | reverse complement strand
CTGAAGAAGACATCTCTGTCGCCGCCGTTAGTCCGGTCATCCCAGATAACATATACATTGTTACCGGAGACAAGCATCTGAGGTATAAGGGACTCTCCATTATTGCTGCTTAAATCAATAAAAGGGTTGAATGTCTGTCCGTTGTTGTTACTAACTCTAAAGAAGATATCAAAGTCGCCGCCGTTACTATTATCTTCCCACACAACGTAGACATTGTTACCGGAGACAAGCATCTGAGGAAAGATTTCCAAGTCTCCATTATTGTCACTCAAATCAATAAAAGGGTTGAATGTCTGTCCGTTGTTGTTACTTGCTCTGAAGAAGACATCTCTGTCGCCGCCGTTAGTCCGGTCATACCAGATAACATATACATTGTTACCGGAGACAAGCATCTGCAGATCATCGTGTGAGTCTCCATCATTATCACTCAAATCAATAAAAGGGTTGAATGTCTGTCCGTTGTTGTTACTTGTCCTAAAAAAGACATCGGTATCTCCACCATTGCTTTCATCTGTCCAAACAACATATACATTGTTTCCGGAGACAAGCATCTGCAGATCACCGCCGGAGACTCCATCATTATTACTTAGATCAATAACAGGATTGAATGTCTGTCCGTTGTTGTTACTAACTCTAAAGAAGACATCTATGTCGCCGCCGTTACTGTTATCTCTCCAGATAACATATACATTATCATCTTCTGGTTGTTGTTCTACGGTAATGCGTTGATTGTTCAAATTCAAATTTGCGCAAATATTTAGAAGATTTTTGTTCTCAAAGATAGAATTATCATTACGATTATTGTTGTTATCATTATATGTATTTTCATCTTGGGTAAAATCCTGCATCTGGTTATGTAAATTATTATTGTTGGCATCCTCAAAGAAAGTATCTATGTTAGATTCTACTCCATTTACATTCACGTTATCATTGCTACAGTCAATAACTTGTTGATGTTTACTATTTCCTGCAGTTGGAATAGTACTGGTAGAATAATAATCATTATAATTATAACCTTTATTTTTATTGTCGTTGTCTTGAAATGCAAAGGCATCATTCAAAAATGTAGATGTAGGAAAAGATGGAGACGATGATACTGAAACTATATTTGTAATTGTACTAAGAGATAAAATTGTTGTCAAGAATAATATTTGGATTTTATGATATTTACTATTCCTATAGTTATCCATTTATAGAGTATTAGAAAATATCTGTATATTGACATTTTGAAAGAAATTTAGAAGTCAATTTAATACAATTTATTATAGTAAACTTTCTTAAGTTAAAATAGGTAGTAATAATTTAAGTAATACTGGTATATTATCATCAATTTGGACAATATTATATAATTAAGATATCAAATAGATTAATTTATTATTCTAGAATAGAAAAACAAATAATATTAGAGCGCAGAATTTGGAATAGAAAGAATCTATGTTGGGTATTTCAAATCTATTTGAGGAATGAAATTGATAATATCATGATAATATTTTAATATCGCATATTGGAACCCACATTTGATGGATAAGGGTCGAGTCCCATCTCTCTCAAATCTTGCGAATTTGAAGACTGATATATTCATAGTCTATGCTTCTACATTCATATTCGTGGTTGCTCCTAGAACGGAGGAATATCCTCTAATATTCAAATACATTACTATTTTACCATTACCAATGAGTTTGTACAATTTTTGTTCTATTCAATAGTTATTACTGTTACAAAAGATATCTTCAAATATGGCATTTACTATACGTATAACACAATAAAATTTGTCGGATAGATATCAATTCTTTCTAATTGAAGGAAGAGGCACAGAGGAACAATAAATTAATGTCAGTATTACCTGAAACGAACAATAGTCTCAATGATGAATTTGCAATATCAGAAATTAAAAATAACAACGTGGAGGAGGGTATAGAATGTTTTACTCACTGGCTATCAATTAGAGACGGAAATTATGGTGAAGATAACAGAAGAAATATACACTTAACTCTGACCACAATTGGAGGAGAAAAAAACAAAATATTACTTCATGATAACCTCAACAATTTAGATATTGATGTTGTTTTTACTGATGGTATCCCATTCTGTACTTTATGCCACACAGATGATTGCGCGCATACAGGTTTTGCTATATGTGCAAAACTAAGTCTTCTTGGTTAAATAAAATATTATCTGTTATTAGCAACTGAAAAATAAAGTTAACATTATTGTTTAGATTGATTCATTTATAATAATATCATTATCTTCATCATAATAATCATCAAGGTTAATAACTAACCGATTTAACTTGATAAATTTTAATAATCTTCATGATCTTCTATATTATAATATTTTTTAATATTTTCCAAGGTTTGATCATCATAAATCTCGGTCTTTTTCCCTTGTCTTTTAATTCTTCATTTTCTCTCTTATTTTTCCAAATCATGTTACTTAAGTGTTTAAAAATGTTATTCATTTTTAGGTTAAAAATTACATTTAGAAATGAGTATATAAATTCACTTCATCAGAAATAAGTTTCTAAACCACTCGTTTTGAAAGTTTAAATTATTTTTTGTAATATAAGATTGTTTTTATAAATAATAAAACATAGATCACAATAAGAGGATCATATGAAGAGTCAAAACACAAAATACGTCATAACTAATAATTTAATTTAATTTAATTTAACTAAATATTTTAATAGCTAATGTTAGAACCCACATTTGATGAATAAGGGTTCGAGTCCCACTCCCGGCGCTTCACTAGTGGAGTCATATTTTTGCTAATATTCAAGATTTGTTTCTATAGGCGAAACCAATTTTCTATATAATGACATGAAGAGCATATAGTCAAAAATATTAATCTTAACATCATTGAATTATTTATATAGTCATATGTCCTCAACAAAAAAATGATAATATAGTAAAAGAAACTTTTTTTAATATATTAATATGATAGTGGAAATGTAAATTTAGTCATTAGTATGCGAAAGGATATAGAAAATGCCAATACCAAATTTTACGAGGCATTCGAGAATCTCTCAATCACTATGATGGAAAGTATATGGAATCATAATGATAATTGTGTATGTATACATCCTGGTTGGGAGATGTTTGTTGGCTGGATGGCAATTCGTGAAAGTTGGGTGACAATATTTGCCAATACAGAAAATATTAAATTTACAATTAATAACTCAAAGACCAGAATATATCAGGAGGGTATTGCTGTAATAACGTGCTTAGAGAATATAGAAATGTTTCGAAATGAAGTGAAAATTCAATCAGGTGTAGTTGCGACTAATATATTTGAATATAATAGGAGTCAGAAAAGATGGTTAATAATTCATCATCATGGCTCATCTCTATCAAATTATTTTCCACCGCCACTTGTACAAATTTGATTTTAATAATTTATCATTTGGAATATCTACATAGTAACAAGATTTAAGAAAGATCAAAAAATACTATAAGTATGAATAACTTATTTATTTCCAAAAAGAAACTTTACCGAAGAATAAATACATTTTATAAAGCAATGCATTTACTTCTATGTAGGAAATGAAATATTAGATTTCTCTATTCTCCCAATACGTCTACTTAGCATTTTAAAAGAGTCTAATGCATCTATTTCAATTACTCCTGGTAAGTGTCGGGTACCCTGAATATAGTTTTTACTAAAACGTAGAATGAGGATAAATATGCTTATTCTTGTTCCTATCAAAACTTCCCATCTTCATCAGTTGAAACATTTCAAGAAGGTTAGCTTTAATGTAACATCTGTGGGTTACATAATATTTAATATCATTGATATATTATTTTAAAGCAGATGGATAAATCGTCGAATGCCATATCTAGAAGTAACTATATCTTCTCCAATGAAAATGTAATGTACAACAAAAGACGGTGTAGTTGGACAGGATTTAATAATCCTCTCACGATTGAGTATCATGACAAGGAGTGGGGTATACCAGTGCATGACGATCGCACGCTCTTTGAATTCCTAATTCTTGATGGTACCCAGGCAGGTCTTACATGGCAAACCGTTTTAAACAAACGTGAAAACTACCGTAGGGCATTTGATGGCTTCCATGCGGACAAAATTGTTTGTTATGGGAAGGAAGACGTAAATCGACTCCTTAGTGATCCAGGGATTATTCGTAATCGCTGGAAGATTGCATCTACCATCTAGAATCCCAAAGCATTTTTGAAAATTCAAAAAGAATGCGGTACTTTCGATGTCTATATCTGGCAGTTTGTAGACGGCATGCCGATCAATCACAAAATCAAAACAATTAAAGATATTCCAACCAACACTAAGAAGTCTGATTCAATGAGCAAAGACTTGCTTAAACACGGTTTCAATTTTGTCGGCTTCACCATCTGCTATACCTTTATGCAGGCAGTCGGCAGGGTAAACGATCATGAGATAAAGTGCTTTAGATACAAAGAGTATTGAAAAAAGACGTTGTACACGTTTTTTTATAATGACTCCTTCTAACAGCAAAATATGGATAATTGCATTCCATTATTAGGAAATAGAAAAACTTCTGAATTGTGAAGAATGTCAATATATCTGGAATATTCAAAATTATTCTCGAAAATATTATAATCTTACATCTATCGAGACAAATGTTAATCTGTTAAATTAAATTGTTAATAATTTCCTCTCATCTTTATAAAGAACATTGTTGTTTAACAAGGTGAGCATGTAAAAATGCCTATTCCAAAAGGTAAAAATATATTAATAGTAGATGATGATGAAGATCTCACTAATCTATTTAAAACATTTTTAGAATATGATGGATATAAAGTTGATGCTTTTACCGATCCTATTGATGCTTTGTACTGTTTTAGAAAAAATGTATATAATCTTGCTTTACTCGATTTGAAAATGCCTAAAATGAATGGAATGAAATTATCTAAAAAATTGAAAAATATAGATCCCGCTCTATTATTTAGATTCATTACTGCTGCAAATAAAGAGTACATAGAACATCTAAAGAAAAACAATCCAGACATAGAAAAGATTGTTATATACAAACCAATCTGGTTAAACGAATTACGAAGTAACGTTCATTCACTTTTATCCAACTACCAACAACAAGATGATAAAAAAGAACGATTGATGGTATTGTGATTAATAAATAGAATATAATTATAAAAAATTGAAGGAAATAATAAATTTATATCCAAACACTACTATGAGTTAATACTAGTTTTCTGATTTGATCTTCTGATAATTGTGCTATATGCTTATCATTATAAGCACATATTCCAAGAATTGGTTTACTAAATTTAAATGGAGTTTCACATTCATAATCAACTAATTCATCAACTAAACCATGTTCAAAGAAACAATCAAGCATAGCAAATATTCGCAATCCATTAATTCCTTCTCTCTTGTTAACTTGATCTGCTAAATTTAAGAAGTTGCTATGTACTTTTTTATTATCTACTGTTACTGTGTTAATTTTATTGTATTTTTGATTAAAGGATAAATAATATTCTTCAGTATTGGCAATCTTCAATAATCCATTATTCTGTAATTTACTGATATCAATATCATGCAATGCAATTTGACATAGTAGATAAGAAGGTTCAATCTCTTTGCTTAATAGTAGTAGAGTCATTTCATTATTTTCTATTCCTATTTTTAGAAATTTAATTGCATCCTTGACCTTATCGTCAACAGAAGAATATATATACATACAATGATCTTTTAATTGTAGTCGATCAAGCCTTTCATTTTTCTTTGTGATGGAAATTAAATCTATTATATCAAACACTGAAAATGGTTGAAGACGAATATCTTCTTGTTTACATATTCCTATAGATAGTAAATTGTCTATCATAGATTCAAATGGTAATATAAAAAATATTCTTGTATCATAAAATATTTTTTTGATTTCTCCGATAGTGCTCGTAGATATTTGATTGGTCTTTGCATTTTTTGCTTCTGTAGAAATATCTAAAATAATTAATTCAAGGTTTTTACGTTTAGTATCATCAAAATTTGTAATAAAAGACAAAATGTCATTCCAATTGAGGAATGTTATTTTGTACTTATTGATATTGTAATTATTAAATTGTTGTTGATAATATTGAATATTACCCGTAACAAGTAGTACTGTTTTTTTCTTATTATTATTTGAAATATAATTATTATTATGATTTCCGATATCCTCTAACATTTATCTTCCTTCTCCTTCTTTCTCACTTTTCCTCTTATCTGTTAGTGAATCAAATTTTGAATATTTTGAGTGTACCATTCCCTCCGAATCACAAACAATACTATGAATATCATTTATTCTATATCTATGATATTTAAAAGGAATATTTTTAAAATTATTACTATCATATAGACATAATAACGATACATTTAATCCATAATTTTTATTCAATTCTTCTATTGTTTGATCCCACCATTCTTCTAGAGCAATACACTGATCAAAATGTTTATATCTAAAGAGAAAATTTGGAATATCACATACTATTCTAATATCTTTTTTATTGCCTAGTATTGCTTTCTCAAAAATTTCTTTTTTTAAATCTTCAAATGATTTTAGATTGTTACGTACTGCATTGATGTAATAATCATCACTATTTTTAATTACCATAAACTTTTTTTTTATTGGAGACTTTTTTAGATTAGTAAGTTGTGATAGTATTGTTTTTGGATGATCTTTTTTCGTATTATGCATAGAAAGATAAATACATAATTGATTATGTAGTAATCCTTCACCAAGATATCGTGATAGACTAGTTACAAAAGAATCAGAAAAAGAAGAAGATTGTAATTCGTTCTCATAATACATACAAATATGTTCAGTCAGACTAAGAGAAAATGAATCATCAAATATATTTCGAAATAGATTATTTGTAAGATGTAGGTTGTGATGTTCAAAAAGTATTTTTCTAGATCGATGATCTAATTTTTCAAAATCATCTAAATCATAAGCACAAATAGATGTCATTGGAAAATCAAATGAAGGTGGAAATGATTTTTCAAATTCAATAATATATTTTTCATATCCTCTTTCAAAAAAGATTTTTACATCTCCAAATGCCCTTAGACCTCTTTTTCGTTTCTCTATTGCTTTATTTGCTAGATCAGAAAACTGTTTGCCAATCTTGTCACGATCTATTCTATTAGTGGAAAAATAGACTTCTGTAGAACTTTTGATATTTATAATGGAATTTTTTTCTAGGTCTACCAATTTATTGGGAGAGATCTTCCAACTTTTCATTATTTCATTTCTAACTTCATTTTTAGTTAGTTCATTAGTAATCATTAATATTGCTTCATTATTTTCCTCAAATCCAATTCTAAGATATTCTAAACCATCTTCTATTTTTCTCTGTGGTGAAGAATAGATTCCTAAAATATGACTTTTGTCTTGAATTTGAGTTATTGGAGACAAAGTGATAATAATGACTTTTATACATACATTATTTAATCTTATTATAGTTTATTTAGATGATTTTACATAAATTCTGATATATTTTGTAGGAATCAATTATTAATAATGTTAATAATAAGATGATATATAGATGACTACTTTTACTAACAAGAATAATTAATATTATTAAATAATAATACGTATTTTTATCGTTATTTCGGGGACTAAAGACTAATAACTAAAATATAACATTATGAATACTATCGAGATTGCAAAAATGATGTAACTCTTCGATAAAAGACTCGGATAAAATAAAAAATTATACTAATGAAAAGGTGTATGATTGGGTATATCTAACTATAATCTTTTAATTAAACGAATATTTTAATATTCGAAAGTAGAATCCACATCTGATGAACGAAGGTTCGAGTGCCACTCCCGGTGCTCAATTTGTGGATTATTTAAGAACATATTAAAGTTTCACAAAATAAGTCTAAATGCTACTAAAATAAATTTTATAAATAGAATATTTTTATCTAACAATATACTAAAAAATATACTATTATTATATGAGATTATTAAATATTAAAAATTTTATATAGAGTATTTATAGACAAATCTAGATAACATGAGTATACTTTCTTTCACAACAAAAATTAATAAAAACTTTAAAATCAAAATACTACCATATGGGGTCTCTGGTTGATTTTGATCCTTTTACCAATCAAGAACCTTATGTTGCATACCAGCAAGATTCTAGTTAGATTTTTAAATGTCGATGTAGATGATAACGGAAATACGTTAATAGGTAAATACTATTCCAATAACGGCGAAGTGTTTGATGAATTCAAAATAATTAAATGAGAAAAATAGTATTTTATGTTCAATGTATCTCTAAAATAGAATTTTTCTATTTATATTTAAGACTAAAATACAACCTATCGTCTTCTGTTTTACTAGTATAATTTCATCTTCAATTAATTTTGTAAGAGTATCAATTATAATCTGTGGCTTGTTTATATTTAACTTCGAATTAGATCATCAAAAGATATAACAGAATCATATTCTAGTAGATTCAAGATAGCATTTTAATCTAAAGAATTAAAATTAGAATTGGAATTATTATTTTTACTATTATCCAGTTGTTTTTTATCTTCTGGGTTAAAAAATTTCATGTTATATAGTTTAAAAGTTTAGTCTAGATCTAAAAGATCATATTTAAAAACCTTATAATAATATATAATAATAATGGTAGCATTAGTAGATCACATAATTCTTACCGTAACAACAGGAGATGAAGAGATAGATAGTAATGAGCGCGTATTTCTTGGCATTGGAGGTCGGGAATTTAGGTGTAGAAGACAAGGTGATCATGCTGAAAATCCTTTTCATGAAAAAAATAAAAAACAAGAGTTAAGATTTGGAAGTAATAGCAATGTTGAAGATCCGGAATTAAATGACCCAAGAAGTGGACAACATATGTCCGGAGGTGGCCCAATCGAGAAAGTAAATAGGCACAAAATATATCTTCGCAGGGAATCAACTACAGATTCACGATGGACAATTACTACTGCAAATGTAGAGGTATTTGATGCCTCAGACGAATTTCTTACTCCTGTACCAAATGGATCCGTAATAGACTATCCAGGAATAACATTAAGTAATGAGTCAGGTCATATTGTAATGTTCTAAAATTCAAACTTTTTTATTTTTTATTTTAATCAATGTTTAATTAACCTATAATTACTCTAACAATATTGCTACTGTAATTGATACACCAAACAGTGAACAAGAAACTACTCAGGTAATAAAGGTTATCGAAAATATACCAGACATAACCCTACAACAAGTCGGTGCAATATTAGAATTTCTAATAGATTCGGGAGTAATTGACCCTCCAATCATTGAATCTGGTTTTTTCTCTCAGGATGGAATAGACAATGACCGTGACACATTGATAGATTTACAAGACCCAGATTGTGGAGGATAAGACAAAAATCTCCTTTTTTTTACCGATCTAAATCAAATAACTAATTTATCATTATAGCGATATTAGTACTATTACCAGCAATAACCTGAGCAGCAGAAGATATTTTCTCTTGATTGATTTGATCCTTCCTATAAAATCGTATTAAGCTAAAATCGTATTAAGCGATAATATGCATAATATATTGAGGTTGTTATGTCCGATTAATGAGATGTCACATCGTGATGATGGACGCTCATTAGACATAACCCTCCGTTCTACTATATTGGTTCCCTCACAATGAAAAGAGGTACAAGATTAAGAACGATAATCACAACAACGATAAACATTACTATTTTAGTGATATTCCTTACAAATCTCGTTGTATTCTTTCGGTATTCGAGTCCCACTCCCGGCGCTCAACTCGTGGAGTCTATTAATTATAAATCAAATTTACTAAATCAATTAAAATTGTAATTCTGTTATTGATATATGTTAAGATAAGAAAATAAATTTTTCATTTTTGAAATAAATATTTTTAGTTATTATATTTTTCTAGTGTTAACACCCTGGAGAAACAAGGAAGCCATATTTTGCACATAGTTCACTCAAATTATTTGTAATATCATGAACTACGTAATCGTATACTGATATTATTGCTAATGCCGATACAAACACTAAAATCAATGCTATGATGATTAACGTACCATAACTTTTGATTTTATTTTTTTGTTCTAAGTACATTTTTATGATATGTAATATACGATTCTCGTATTTAACATTGAAAGTGTACTATATATTACATTGAAGTTGAAAGTTACATACGATTATGCTGTGAAAGTAGAAGGTCTATTTTTGATGAACTCAAACTTCCTTTTTACTTCTTCCCTCTTACATTCGGCAACCTCATAGTAAACAATCAAGTCAAGAAAGCCCGTCTTTATCCCTCTGTGAACCGTGTACCTTTCCTCCTGTGTCTATTATAATATCAGATAATACTTCATACAGTCTCTGAACTTCATTTATTGAGCCTTGCAATAACTCAAAGGAATTAGACATTTTCGGTTTAATACTCAGTTTTTTAATGTAAAAAGTTGGTTAAGTATTAGTAGTCGTCATACTTGTTGCTGATTGTCTGGTACTGGTAGTACATGGCTTGTTAGTACAGATATGTTTTTTTGTGTTAGAACTTCAAAATATTCATTTGCAGAAGTATTCCAATAGAT
>DATGZA010000095.1:0-11358 GCA_035297365.1 Nitrososphaeraceae archaeon | reverse complement strand
TCATGCTAATAGACAGAGGGTGCGGACCTAAATTGTCAAGCATAAGATCAAAATCATCTTACTGATCTAGATTAATTAATTAATTAATTAATTAATTTACCATTATTCTAGAGACATTGCTCGTACCAGCAATAACATAAGTGGTAGTAGCACTTTTTGCCGTGCTTGATTTTTTAGTGTTGTATTTGCTGTTTTTCTAGATATCGACAAATATGTTTTTTGTTTTTGTGTACTTCCCAATACTCTCTTTTTACCGGATTCCAGAAAATGGGAGTATTGCAACCGTAGCAGCATGTATTGTTCATGTTGTTTCTATCATTATTATTAATAGTATTTCTAATATTTGAAATATTGCTATATGGTATTGATACTATTCATATTTCTATAATTAATAGCATTTCCGATATTTTTTAAATATTAAAACTCTACAAAACATTGTTTTATTGTTTGATAGTAATCATCTGACAATCAATACGGGACAGGAAGCTTTTTCCGAAACATTTCTTGAGACACTTCCCAGACCTTTTAAGAATTTTGAAACTCCGCTAATTCCTACGCTACCAATTACAATAAGATCCACTTTTTTATTAATTGCACATTCTATTATCTTGTCAATTGGACTGCCACTGGTTATTATTATTTCGATAGCAAAGTCATCTGAACTATATACCTTTTTTTTATCTTCGAGCTTTTCTCTCATTTCCGATTCCATTTCTTTATAGAGAACCGACATATATTCTGAAAAAGTAGTCACCTCACCTGTTTTGGGCGATCTAATTACTCGTGAAAATATTGGAGTAGGTATTTCTGCAACAACATATATAATTATTATTTCCGACTCTTTGACCATCTTGGCTATTTCCACGGCTTTATCCAAAGCCTTTTCGCTCATGACAGAGCCGTCATATGGAAGTAGAATTTTCTTTAGCATAATTATATAACAGGTATATATCATGAACATATAAATAAAAAGGTAATGTATAGGGTATACTCAATAAAAATACATAGATCAGACATAATTAATCTAGTAGATAATGGGTGTCTACTTAAAAATTCAAATTAAATCAAGTTTTATCTTGGTCGTATAATTCCAATTTTTGTTTATGAAAAAAACAATATTTGTAATTAAATTTTCTCTGAATAACCTAAGTTACCTGAATCAATTTTCTTGATTCTTATCTTGGTTAATACTTTTATCTGGTTTTTGATTCGGTAATATTCAGGGATAGATTCCTTTTCCATGTGAATTCTGTTGTATGGTACGCTAAAAAGACCAAGATACTATAAAAATCTAATTACGGTATTTTTTTTCATATTGTAATTATTAACAAATGCTTTGTTTTATTGTTTTAATATTATGTCAATTTCACAGATCGATATAACTCTTCCATTACAATTTGCTACCATGACGTAAGGATATTTTGTATGCCAGTTCTACAATAACATATTAATAATATAAAAATATGTTACCTTTGGTCGATATTTACCTTTTTTATCTCGAAATCAAATAATAACTAATAACTAATAAAATTGCTAGCGAACTGTTCCCGATGTAGATATTATTTTAGTTTTTTAGGTAAGCAACTAGTAAAGAATAATTCTAATAAATGTACACACCTTAATTTTTACCAAAGATATTTTATCTTGTATTTATTTTAATTCTAACCTTCTTTATCGCTTTCTTTTCCTATTTTTGAAATATGAGGTATACGTGGAATTAAAACAGCAAAACCCGTTGCAACAATTGCTACTATATAGTATTCAAATCCTATTGCCATTCCAATAGCGGCCGAAAACCAGATACTTGCAGCTGTAGTTAAATTTGTGATTTTTCCGTCTATTTCGCCTTTTAGTATCATGCCTGCACCTAAGAATCCTATACCGGATACAATCTGCGCTGCAATTCTCGAAGATGATTGGGGATCAACTACAGAAGATAAATTCGTAAATATCATTGAACCACAAATAACTAACGCATTGGTGCTAATTCCAGCAGGTTTTCCTCTAGACTCCCGTTCTGCACCAATAACAAAACCGGCAATTATTGAAAAAACCAGTCCTATCAAAAATTGAATCTCGTTCTCTTTTATTATACCCTCTAACAATTCTTGATAGCAAATAGATGAATTTTTGTATAAATAAAAACGTTACCTTTCAAAATAAATATTTTTAATTTTTTAGCATTTAATCGATAATTGATTATAATTAGAGAGTATTGTTATATTATTACTGACTCGGTAATGAATGATAGTTGATAAAATGAAATTTTAAGTTGAAGGATAAAAAAAGTCGAACAGTTATAACAAATAGAAATCTTAGATAACAAAAAACAAGTAAAATTTGTGGCATAATACTAAATGCAATATTTCTAAAATATTATTAGACTATATGTCCCAGAATGATAAATAATCTCATATACAAATAACGGTTGTTATGTACTCCCCCTCTAACGATAAGACTTTTTCCCAATTTCGTCGATGAGTTAAGATAAACGATTATATTATGAGATAAAAAGGAACTAAAATCATTCGGTAAAGATAATTGCAAATTAAAAATCATGTCTATTCTTTATAAGATGAAATTTGCTAGCAAAAATCGCTTTTTCAACCGCTCCACTGAAATGTTGGCCCACTACAAAATTATATATTAAAATTATAAAAATAATACGAACAATTACAATCCCAGAATAATTAATTGGGACTACCAGCAAACTTTAATGACCTAAATGTTTTTTAACCTTAGAATGCTAAAATCAAAATAAAATATACAGTTGTACGATAAGAAGGTAGAAACATCTGGTTTATGGCATGCGGTTTCTGATCTGGATGTCATTTCAAAGTTGGGTAGTAGCTCAACAGAAGGTCTGTCTGATCAAGAAGTGAAAGAAAGACGAAAAATTTATGGTGAAAATATTCTACCTGAAATTAAACATCGCTCAAAAATTCGTATTTTATTTTCCCAATTCAAAAATTTGCCAATAATATTTTTATTAATTGCAACTATTCTTGCATATTCACTGGGAAGGAACCTAGAAGCCATATCAATAATCGTGGTAGTCTTCATAACTGCAGGAATTGGTTTTGTTATGGAAAATAGTTCTGAAAGGACTATTCGATCATTGGCAAAATTAGGATCACCAAAAGCAAAGGTTCTCAGAAATGGAAAGGAATTCCAAATAAATGCCCATGAATTAGTAGTTGGAGATATAATTGAATTTGAAGCAGGGGATAGAATTCCAGCAGACTGCAGATTAATAGAATCTTTTGGATTGATTATAGATGAATCACCGCTTACAGGGGAGTCTCTTGGTATTCTAAAAGATTCTAGCTTAATTTGCTCCAATGAAACTGAATTGGTTGAGAGAAAAAATATCTGTTACATGGGAACTATGACCCAAGAAGGAAGAGGCAAGGCTATTGTTGTAAATATCGGTAAACAAACAGAAATTGGAAGAATTGGATCTCTTTTAGAAAAGGTAACCGGCGGAAAAACACCATTTGAAAAAAAAATTGAACAGCTCGGGAAAAAATTAGTTATAGTCATTCTTTCCATAACAGTATTTTATATAGTAATAGGTTATTTTCAACATTTTCCGATAGGATCTTTATTTCTAAGTGGCATAGTTCTAGCTATTGCTGCAGTTCCTGAGGGTTTGCCTGCTATCGCTACTATTGCACTGGCATTGGGGGTGAAGAGGATGGCAAAAAAAAATGCCTTGGTTAGAAAACTTGCAAGTGCAGAAACTTTAGGTTCAATAACAATAATATGTACTGATAAAACAGGTACATTAACCCTAAACGAACCAACGGTCAAACAAATAATTCTAGGTGACGGCACAATTTTACAAACCACAGGGTCCGGCTTTAACCCTTCTGGGAAAATATACAAGGGTATAACCCCACCAAATGAGAAAAACGTGAATGATTACTTACAAAAGACGGAAGATAAAAATCAATTACTATTATTCCAAACTATAACATTATGCAATAATTCTGAATTATATTTTGATGGAATACATTGGAAAATTAATGGTGATACGACAGAAGGAGCTTTGATAGTTGCTTCAGAAAAGATGGGGTTTAAGAAAAGGGATTTAGAAAAGGAATATCCTCGAATATGGGAAGAACCGTTTGATTCAAAGACTAGGAGAATGATAACAGTGCATAGGAAAAAAAATAAATTATTAATTTGCATAAAAGGTGCCCCGGAAGAAGTATTTCCATTATGCAAAAGAATAATGGAAAAAGACGAAGTAATTGTCCTTGACGAAGAAAAAAAGAAGAAATTAATTGAAAAAATCAAAGATATTACTTTACAAGGATATAGAAGCTTATTAATAGCCTTCATGGATCTTGAATCCGATAGTAGTAAAATTAATTACAACTACAAATTCATTATACAGAACGAAGCGATCCTACTAGGAATAGTGGCATTATATGATTCTGTAAGACCAGGAGTTTTGAATGCTATAGATTTTATTAAAAAGTCTAAAATCAAAATAATGATGATAACAGGAGATCATCCATTGACGGCAAAAGCAATAGCAAAGGAACTGGGAATATGGAATAATGATAACAATGTTCCAGACGAATTTATGATGATAACAGGTAAAGAATTAGAAAAGTTATCTGTTGATAAATTGGCAGAAAAAGTTGAAAGAATAAGAGTTTTCGCCAGAACTACTCCAGAATATAAATTAAAGATAGTTGAAGCACTACAAAGAAAGGGACACATAGTAGCAATGACTGGGGACGGGGTAAATGATTCTCCAGCTTTAAAACAAGCAGACATTGGAGTAGCAATGGGAGAAAAAGGTACTGATGTTGCGAAAGAGTCTGCGGGGTTGATATTATTAGATGATAATTTCAATACCATAACCCATGCAATCGAATTAGGTCGATTAATTTTATTCAATATAAGAAAATTTGCAATGTTTCTATTATCGTGTAATTTAAGTGAGATAATGATAATGTTATTGGCGATAGGACTATCACTACCATTCCCCTTACTTCCTCTTCAATTACTATTAATGAATATGGTAACAGATACATTTCCAGCATTAGCCCTTGCTGCAGAAAAGGCAAACAGAGATGAATTGATGTTGCGTCTTCCATCCAAAAACGAACCGGTAATTTCAAGAAAAGAGTGGTATTCCATATTCATTCAATCTCTATTTATGACCATAGGCACAATTGGAATTTTTCTCTGGGCACTAAATACAGACGAAGAAAGGATTGTTGCACAAACTCTAGTTTTTGCAACCATTGGAATGACACAGATCTTGCACGTATTAAATTATTCATCGTTACTTCGGAGATTTGTTGATAATAATCATATAATAAATAAATATCTAATAGGTGCTATTTTACTCTCTTTAGGTATATTATTCATTGCAGTTGATGTAGAACCTCTTAATAA
The DNA here is from genome assembly GCA_035297365.1 of Nitrososphaeraceae archaeon. GTDB lineage: Archaea > Thermoproteota > Nitrososphaeria > Nitrososphaerales > Nitrososphaeraceae > TH1177. The sequence continues at coordinate 5,940 of DATGZA010000095.1, read as the reverse complement.
GATCTTTGGACTACACAGGTTAAATTTGAGTGAATGGCTAATTTCATTATTCGTTTCCTTACTTTCTGTTTTTGGTGCTACTTTAACTATTCGTATATTTAATAGTAAAATACCTTTCTTAAAAACCCTTAAATGAACAATTGTAATAAAACATATTAAACGAATTGAAATCGTAGACAAATATAATAAAAAAGAGATGTAAAATATGGCAGGTGATAAATTATAAAAAGTAACAGATCAAAAGTACTTAACTGAACACAATTCTTTGTTTATGGATTAATTTATGAATGTATCAATTTTCTATTTGATTAATAACAAAACTCTCAAAAAAAGAATGAAATAATTGAAGAATAATAGAGTCTACCCATAAATCCTTGAGATCATACAAGCATTTCTTCCTAGAAAAGTGAGTGAAATCTTATTTTCAATATGAAATTGAATGTATCCTGATTCCTTCTCTGACCACTCAAGAAATTTATTAAAAGATTCTCTTTGTACACCCTTAAAGGATTTTTTATAAATCTCATCAATATCAAAGATCGGAATATTGCCTGTCTTCATAGAATGATAATCTCGAGAACAAAGTTCTCGGAAAAGTTTATCTTCCATCCCTCTAATATCCTTGTACGAATCTTCGAGATTTGTTTTAGTAATATTTTTCATTACTTTCACCTTTCATCTACAGTCCTTCACCTATAGTAGTAGTAACAGTTCTTTTTCTACCTATCGTTACAAATCTTTCATTCAAGATTTCTTTTATTATATCAGATCTAGAACAAATTCCAATAATTCTTCCGTCATTTTCAATAACTGGAAGCATGGAAATGCTATTTTTATCCATTATATCAATTATTTTATCAACTTCTGTCTCTTGGTTTATCACCATAGGATTAACTGTCATTATTTCGTTTGCGGTAGTAATTTTTAGATCCTTACCAGATTTAATTGCACGTAGTAAATCGATAGTGGTTATAACTCCAATCACCTTTCCATCATTAGTTATAATAGGCATTCCGTTAACTACACCTAAGACAATTCTTGTAGCTATCTCCATAACAGTTACATTTGCCTTCGCACAAATTATATCCACCGACATAACATCATACGCTTTCATCCTAAACTCTAATCTCCCACTTTAACCATGTTGATTTTAGACTGTAATATAGCGAAGGCGATGATTTGCGCGTATATTTTTTGTTTTTTGTCAATTTTATTTTTGGTAATTCTATCACAATGCTTATGAATGATGGTAAATATTTGTCCCTAACGAATACACTGTATTGCTTTGCATTAACTTGTGATTCATAAATGGCTATTTTAGTCCTGTTAAGTTAACGAAAGATCTATAGCTGTGAACGTTGTATTCTAACAATATATGATATTGAGATTTGTCAGAAATAGAACATCCACTATCAGTATAATGTATTCTCTTTATTTGTACTTTCTTGGTCTCAATCTATGAAATACATCTAAGCCCTGGAACCTTTTAAGGATCAAAAAAGAAGTTATGTTGCTATAGGAAGTGGATTCAACGTTTTGGTTCATCTCACATTTATAACAAGCACAGAAGAATTTCTGCATTCATAATAGATGAAACTAAATTCAGATTGGTTGTCAACATTTTTGGTTATGGATTTGTATTGAACCAGTATACAGATCCGTAATTGGAATCTACATTTCAGAAGAGAAACATGTTTGTAGCGGAGAATTTTATAAGATCACTTGTATCAAGGTATGAAAAACATACTGTGTATACAGATGATGGTGGTACGTGGTACTCTCAACATGCCTGTAACTTTTTAAATCTGAAACATCGATTACATTCACCTTTAAAGAAAAGTCGGATTGAAAGAGTGGTGCGGTATTTCAAAAACAGAACTGAATGTTTTGATGATTACTATCCTTGTACCAAGAATAGTTTAAAATGTGATCTATCATATGTGTACAATTGGATCAAATTATTCATATTTCTAACACTAAAATCAGAAACAAAATAATATTCAATATAGGAGGTAAAATAATAGTCTTAACTTAACAGGACCTATTTCATCTATATTTTGACATTATATCTAACACCTGATTATCAGTTACCTCTGAGAAGTTATCATAAAATTCTCCTACTGCAAAAAAAATCAACGGCGTACTTAAAATAATTGTTTTGTCTACTAATTTGGAAACTAAATTTGCAGTATCTCGTGGTGCCACAGGCACTGCCAGAATTATTTTTTTTGGATTTTGATTTCGTAGCCATTTTATGGCTGCGAAGGTAGTTGCACCTGTAGCAATTCCATCATCAACTAAAATGAGAGTATTATTTTTTAGATCATAACTATCATCTCCACGGAATTTGTTCAACCTAGTTTCGATTTCTTTAACTTTACTACTTATTTGTTTTTTTATATATTCTTGAGAAATACCTAACTTTTCAATTATCTCTTCGTTAGGAAAAAAACTTCCATCATGAGTGACTGCACCGATAGCAAGCTCAGTGTTATCTGGTGAACCTATTTTTTTTGAAATAATGATGTCCAATTTTACTTTCAGAGATGATGCTATAATGTCACCTAGGACTATACCGCCTCTAGGAATTGCAAAAACCGTAATTGGGTAATCTTTTTTATCAATAATTTTTTTCAATTCATTAACAAGTAGAACAGCTGCTGCTTCTCTATTTTCGAATCTTTTATTGTCTTGATTGATATTTATCATTAGTTAAAAACTCAAATTTAAGCGTAATGTATAATATTGATTCAAAGAAACGTTATCTTCTATAAGGTAAAGAATTACTTTAATATTCCCTTTCTACCACTTGATCGTGACAATATTTACATAAACCACAAATTTTACAGGTTTGTGATATTGTATTTCCACATTTGGGACAGACACTTTCAGGATCGTGAACAGTCACTTCATTAAATTCATGTTGAGAACGGATCCGCGTCATATTTTAGTGATTTAGTATGACTTAGGCGATATATAACTCTTAAAAAGATTGTCCATTTACGATATCACTCAAAATTTCATATATTAGATCAATACAAGATCCAAATTCAATCAGACCTATTTTTATAGAAATTGATTTGGATATGCAATAGCATTAAAGAATAGAATCATTAAAAGTTCTTTTCTTAAAAGCAAGATGAGTTAGCAAAAACATTATCAATAATGAAATTTCTTAGATATATTAAACTTTTTATCCTTTTATATTAATATTTTTTTATGGACTTGGGTCTAGAGAAGATAAGAGAAGAACACCTCCTTGCAGGAGGAAAGGAAAAATTAGAAGATCGTCGAAAAAAAGGAAAATTGAATGCGTTTGATAGAATAAATTCTATTTTTGATCACGGTACCTTTACAGAGATTGATCCATTTGTAACTCATGAATGCAGTGACTTTGATATGGACAAGAAAAAAATTCTCGGGGATGGCGTAGTTACAGGCTATGGAATGATTGACGATAGATTGATGTATGTTTTTTCACAGGATTTTACAACTTTTGGTGGATCCTTAGGATTAGCATTTTCTAGAAAGATTTGTAAGATAATGGATCTCGCTTTGAAACAGGGAGTTCCTATAATAGGAATAAATGATTCAGGAGGAGCACGAATTCAAGAAGGAGTAGATAGTTTAGCAGGATATGCAAATATTTTTCACAGAAATGTGAAAGCATCTGGAGTAGTTCCTCAAATCTCATTGATAATGGGTCCTTGTGCTGGTGGTGCGGTCTATTCGCCTGCGATAACTGATTTTATTATAATGACTAAATCATCATTCATGTTTGTAACGGGACCCGATGTTGTCAAAGAAGTTACAAATGAGAATGTAACCTTTGAAGAGCTAGGAGGATCAGGTGTTCATAATGTAAAAAGTGGAGTCGCTCATTTCCTTGCAGAGGATGAACAAGATTGTTTCAAGATTTTAAGAACTCTTCTGTCTTTTTTACCTTCTAATAATCTAGAGAATCCACCTAAAATTGACTCTAAAGACGATCCGTCAAGGAGAGTTGAAGAACTTGATTCAATTCTTCCTTCTAGTTCAAATATACCTTACAATATGGAAACTGTAATTAAAAAAATTGTAGATAACGGGTTTTTCCTAGAGGTGCAAAAATATTGGTCACGCAATATAATAATTGGATTTGCCCGACTTGATGGAAATCCTGTCGGAATAGTTGCTAACAATCCAGAAGTTTTAGCTGGCGTTCTGGACATTAATTCATGTGATAAAGGAACTCGTTTTGTACGTTTTTGTGACTGTTTTAATATTCCTCTCTTAGCTCTAGTAGACGTACCGGGTTTTTTACCAGGGACTGATCAAGAATGGGGAGGCATAATTCGTCATGGATCTAAACTCCTATATGCTTTCTCTGAGGCTACGGTACCCAGATTTACGGTAATTACAAGAAAAGCTTATGGAGGAGCATATTGCGTCATGAATAGTAAACATATAGGTGCAGATTATAACTTTGCTTGGCCTAAAGCTGAAATAGCAGTGATGGGAGCTGAAGGGGCATGTAGTATAATATGGAAGAAGGAAATAGCAGAATCTCAAAATCCGTTTGATAAAAAATCAGAATTAGTAGAAAAATACAGGATAAAATTTAGTAATCCGTATATAGCTGCTTCAAAAGGATTTTTGGATGATGTTATAGAGCCAAATGAAACAAGATACAGACTAATATCAGCGCTCGGGGCCATTTATAGAAAAAGAGAAGAAAGATCAAAAAGAAAACATGGCAACATTCCTGTTTAAAATTTTATGAGCTAAAGACAGTTAAGGGTAGCCTAATTCCTTTTCTGTTTCCTTAATGCATAATAAAGGAAATAATAGATCGAGATAAAGAAAAGCGCAAAATGGTAAAATATATGTTAAAAAAATGATAAATTCTTATAAATACAATAGAAAAATGCCTCAATTTATCTAAATTCTTCCCTGTTTATAAAATAACAAAAATGAATCAAACGTTATTAACTATTTTATATTATCTCTTAAATGTGGTTTCGAAATGGTAAAGATTCTAATAGCAAATAGGGGAGAAATAGCTATCAGGATAGCTAAAACCTGCAAAAGAATTGGAATAGAACCATACGGTGTTTTTTCAGATGCAGATAAAGCGTGTTTACATGTAAAATATTGCGACGATGCAATTAACATAGGGGGTTTTATGCCCAATGAAAATTATCTTTGTATTGATAAAGTGATTGATGCCGCTAAAAAACTAGACTGTGATATGATCCACCCAGGTTATGGATTCCTTTCAGAAAATCATAATTTCGTCAAGGCATGTAAAAAAGAAGGCATAGTTTTCATAGGCCCTTCATTCAAAGCAATGACCCTTTCAGGAGACAAAGTACAAGCTAGAAAGATTGCATCAAAAGTAGCTGAAACGGTTGAAGGAGAAGAAGTAATGGATCATAAACATGCATCTAAGGTAGCAGAAAGGATAGGATATCCAGTAATCATTAAAGCAGTGGAGGGAGGCGGTGGCAGAGGTCTAAGGATAGCAGGATCTCAAGAAGAGTTAATTAATCTCTTTTTATTGTCCAAAAACGAATCAAAAATAAGTTTTGGTTCAGATAGACTATATCTCGAAAAATATTTAGCAAATCCTAAGCATATAGAAGTTCAGATACTCGCAGATTATGATAGCACAGTTCATCTTGGAGAAAGAGAATGTTCTATTCAAAGAAGATATCAAAAATTGATTGAGGAAACACCCTCCCCTATTTTAACAAAAGAGACTAGAGATGAAATGACAGAGACGGCTATAAAGATAATTAATGAAATTGGATATAATAATGCAGGCACGGTAGAATTTCTCTACAAAGACGGAAGATTTTATTTTATGGAAATTAATGCTAGAATTCAAGTAGAACATCCCATAACTGAGGAGGTAACAGGAGTAGACATTGTTGAACAACAAATTCGCATAGCTTCTGG
>DATGZA010000094.1:0-5907 GCA_035297365.1 Nitrososphaeraceae archaeon | reverse complement strand
GTTCAACCAAATCCCAACCTAAAAATAACAGGTCCCGCCAAGGAAGCAGAATTTCTTGCTATGTCTACCGATTCATACAGGATGATGAAAATGACCCCTACTTTTAGACACCTTTTTGGCGTTTGAAGAGATTGTTCCCTTATCATTTAACGATTTCCGTTTTAAAACTGCCTTCCTTCATTTTCAAATTTTGTCTTTGATTCGTTCTAGCCAATTAAATAGGTTGTATGCTTTGCTATCTTATCTACATATGCAGTTATCTAAATTGTATGAAAATAATATCAAGTTAATGTCAGAATACGTAGATTATGAGTGATTATTTGCCAATTCCACTTAACAGTGGAATTTTCGAAGTGTTAAAAGCAGGATATACATTTTCCTTTCGTTTTAAATTGGAGGCTGTGAATATTTGCTCTCAAATATTATTGAATCAATATTACTACTTTGTCCTGCCAACAGCAACAATGATTATATTAATACTATTTTACTTTGTTTATATCGAATTTAAATAAATGCTGAAATAGCAAATTTAGAAGTATATTGATAATAATGATACAATGTTGATAAAATATGAGATACTTAATTTGGGCATCTAATAAAACAAATTTTCAAAAATCCTTTTTCATACAACAATGAATTTATAATGCGACATCTACGAATATTTCAAATGTATTTAAATTGTAGCTCGTGTAAGAAGGAGTTTAATAATTTTGTTGAAGGGGTAAAATATTCGAGCTCAGTTATGGGAACCATATCATTTTGTTCAGATAATTGTTGTAAAGAGTATCTTAATAAAAAATTGCAATAGATAAATTTCTTAAACTCGATAAAAACCAATAATTTTCCATAAAATAAAATCATCTATCCAAACTAAAAATACTATTTAAAAAATAACTAATACAAAATATTTTGATAAAGAAAGAAAAACAAATTCAAATAATAATTTCCCTCATTTGATAACAATAGTTTTTGTTGTATTATTTTTTTAGCAACTATAATAACATATTGTAGCTCCCGATATACTTCATAAATTTCTAATCAATATTTAGTATTGTTAGTTTTGAAATAAATTATGTATTAATAAAAGAATTATAATATTTTTATTAATCAAATTTGTTGGAAATGGAGCAATGATAGATAGAACGCGCTATTCTATGCTACAGACAGAGTTTATGGAAATATAAAAAACAAAACAATAATTAAAGTTATTAGCCAAACTTCTGTTATTATAACTATGAGTGATAAATCTAAAAATAAATCTAAAAAAGAGAAAAATAGTGATCAAGCTGAAAGAGAAGAAATGAGGGATGAAACTCATCACCTAGATGATGAGAAACAGGAGGAGGAAGATGATAAACTGGAAGAAGAACAATATGAAGATAAATAAAGTGCCAGTTTTCGCTCTAAACGTGTGTCACCAAATAAAAATGACTCCTGATGAGATCAAGTGATTTTTACAATGGGTCTTTCACTTTCTTTGTCCACATTCTGCTGACAGGTCAGTCATAAAAGAACTATGATTCATCTGTAGATACAGCAGTAAATTCATCTTTTAGATTATCCAGTATCTTTCTCTTTGAGTGAAAAAAATTGATAGATGTACTAAAATATTTGCTTGCATCTATGTTGTAAGATTAGACAATTCAATATCTATCTCTTGAGAATAATTTCTAATTCATCATCATTGAGTTTACTAGAGACTATTCTCATGTTCAGAGCAGCCAATGGCAATGTAACAATATTGGTAATATATCTCAGGTCATGTTCTATGCTTATAATCAATTCATCATATTTTTTTTTAATGTCTAGTTGAGCATTACTTGCAAAAGGAATTTTGAACTTGATGATTATTGAATTCTCTTTTTCTTCTATAGAATAGACCTTGCCTTCAAAAAAAATGGTAGATGGATCATCATTTCCAAAAATCTCTAGACCGTGTTCTCTTAACATTTCAATACCTTGTAGCTCTTCTTTTTGATATTTTGCTTCTTTACAAGGTAAAGGAAAAAAATTTAACTTTATTTTTTCTGAAGTTATTCTCTTTGCTTCTTGATCAAAATCTACTTTATTTATTACCACAAGGTCAACATTTATTCCAAATATATTTGCTGACATTAAAGAGCGTTTAGCATTTTTTACACTAAAATTATCTGGATTAGTTACGAGCCGTAAACTAGTGATCCCTTGATTGGAAATTACACTAAATAAGTTCTCAAGACGTTTTAGTATATCCGTTTGAGCTATGATAGAATCTAAATTCGTGGTGTAAGGTGAGAATGGTTGAAACATTTTGGCAAATCCTGCAAATAAATTACTCAATCCAGTAGTATGTCTTCTCATCGATCCAATTATTTTTGGAAGATAGAGAAATCGAAGCGCTTCTCCAGAAGCAGCCATATCAAGTACAACGACGTCATAACTATCTTCTTTAATTACTTCTTCAATTTTAAGCAAGGAAAAAAGTTGGGTCATTCCAGGCAACATTGCGATCTCATATTCAAGATTTGATTCGATTCCTTTACCAAAAAATGAGGTACTCATAGTTGAAACAATATCAAGATATTTTTCACTGATTTCTACTATTGGGTCAATTTCAATCGCCTCAAGATTTGAAAGGACCTTCTTGATCTCATACCCAATATCCACACAGAGAGCATCACTAAGTGTGTGCGCTGGATCTGCAGACATTAAAAGTGTTTTATATTTTCGTTCAGCCAAATTAATAGCAGTAGCACAAGAGGTGACAGTCTTTCCTGTTCCGCCCTTACCTGTATAGATAATTAGTCTCAACCCAATTAATTTACAATTATCAATATTTATCTGCTTAAGTTTGTTTAAAGGTAGAAATAACAAGGCAAAATATAGTTTTATTGAACACGAGTAAAAGATCATTATAGTTATTCGTTTCGGGTATCTATTCTCAAATAGTTAACATACCTACCTCTTATTATGTTTCATCTTTATTAAAGCAATGCTTCTATTCTGATAAATTTCATTATATTCGCATGACTTATCCTTTGAGACAACGATAAGATTTGATAGATATTTTCTTAGCTTTGTTTATCTGATTTCTTGTGTTTTTTGTGAGAATATTGGAAAGAATAATAAATGTGATGAGATAATAAAGATAGAATTAAAAAAATTAAAAAACAGTATCATTAAAAAATAACCATACTAGAAAAACTACGTCCTATACCCAAAAAGATATTCTTGTTCAACAGTATTATTCATCATTTACAAATTTCATAAATAAAGTATCTAAATAATTTAAACAAAAATATTCTACCTATCTATATACTCGAATCTCTGCTTTTGGAAGGTATCATTTAGCATAAATTAATCGGCATATACTAATATATTAACTCTGAAAAATAGTCAATTAATCTAATTTATCTTAATCTTAAATAGTAATTTCATTTTAGTATGCAATAGCTTATTAGACATTAGACACAATTTAACAAATCGATGTCAAAATTAATATATCTCACTCATTTCCCGTTGAAAATTTCATAGATTCAATTTTATCAGCCAATTTGTTCATCTCTAAACTAAATTCATGGGTAGGATTTTTTAAAACAGTTAAAAATTCTCTACTGTCAAATTGAATATCACAATAACATGGAATGCTGGATATTATTTCCATACCCAATTCCTTTCTTAGTCTTGTTATTCTTTCAGATTGTTCATAGAAGAACTTAGTCAAATTGTTGTAGTCGGTCTGAAATTTTACTGCATCATTTGATGGATGACAAAAACCAGCTATTCGATTTAGTAATAGAAACGATCTAGTTCCAAGGTTAGTAAAAACATCATAAATTTCTGTTACCATCCTACAAGTACATTTGATATCTATTTCATCCATCTTCAACGACAAAAAAATAACATCGGCTATTGCTAGGGAATTTATTGACCAATATCTTATACCTGTGCTAGTATCAAGGATAATGTAATCAATATCTTGTTTGTAAGCCATTTCCTTGATTTTTATGAATTTTTTAAGTAATTCTATCTTTGAGACTTCATCTCTAAGAGCATTATCTAATTTTATGATTTCGTTTTTTGATGAATTCGAAAATGAGACATAGAATTTTCCCCTTTGTGTTCTATTACCAGACAGGGATGATATAAATTGATCAAATACAGAATTAACATTATAAATCACCTCATCAAAATCTGACGCATCGAATAGAAAGTCATTAATCCATTTTTCTGGATCTTTATCAAAATATGTCTGCAATGTTGGAGCATATACATCCATATCTATCAACAGAACATTGTTACCGCGGAGTGCCAACAAGGCCGAGATATTGCAGGCAATTGTAGACTTCCCCGTTCCACCTTTGTAAGAATGTAGTGCAACACATTCTTTGAGCAATTCATATAAACTAAATACTTCATTATATTTATTTTTTTATGATTATAATCAAATTTATATTCTGCATATTTTTGGTTTACCTAGTAAATATTATGATAATTGATTTTAATCAACAAGACAAATTATTTGGTGAATAAATTAAAATATCAAAAAGGTTTTTGATTCTATAAATAGATTGTTTAAATTCATTATTCTATCTAATTGATTTTTTGCTCATACCAAATTTTGTTCTAAATTTTTGTATCTTTGCATCCGCATTGAATGATCGGCTTCCACAACAAAAAATTGTTATGTCTTTAATTTTAAATTATTATTGAAAACTTCAAGAAACTACATAAAGATACCAGTCTTTAGAGAATGCGCTTATTTCAATATAATTTTAAAGGGAAGAACAATCTAAAGTAGTAAACCTGAATATTTTAATTAAAAATAAACGGATAGCAAAAATAGTATTGATGATTATTATGTTTCATAATATATAAATTTAAAATTTATCTAAAATTATGTCTATTGAAAAAATAAATATAAAAGATTTTTGGGGTTATTTTACCCCGATTTATGTTACTTGAATGTAGGTATTAGATTAGGCATTGATGGAGTTATGCTCATTATATCTAATGAGCCAGAATCCTTCTTTGCATTCTGTGTATCAATACCAGCATCATTTAACTGATTTTGTCCTTGTTTTTGTTGCATTATTGCATTACCAGAATTCAATACTCTAGTATCTTTTTGTTGTTCTTGTTGTTGTTGTTTTAGTTGTTGCTTTAGGTGTAGTTGTTGTTGTTGTTCTTGTAGTTGTTGTTGTTCTTGTAGTTGTTTTACAGGTTGTCCTTGTTTTTGTTGCATTATTGCATTACCAGAATTCAATACTCTAGTATCTTTTTGTTGTTCTTGTTGTTGTTGCATAGGTTGTTGTTGTTCTTCTAACGAATTCATAGAGGGAGCTTGGTCTATGTCATTAGCTGCTACTTGGAAAACAATGTTATTTTGTTCCGCTATACAGTTAGTTATTGCCAAAATCACTAAGCCAATATTATCTCCATTAATATTTCTAGGAGCTCCTTCGTAATTGGCAATATTTTCCTCTACATTATTTGCCCAGCTGATTAGTAAGCTAGATAAAGCATTAGATTTATTCTCAGAAGACAATAACTTTGCTATCGCTTCACATATTTCCCAAAGATTAGCAGAATCGAATAAGGGAATCTCTTTTTGTGTATTCAATTGGTCTAAATTAGCTCCGTTTTCATTTAACGTATTGATCAGCTCGTTGTAAGTTACTGTTATTTCATCTCTTGTCAGGAAATCCATATAGAAAAGATAACAATCATCACATGTGTTTACTGGATCGTGGTCACCTGAAATTGTTCTAAATTTTTCATTATTTTTACTATCTTTGTTATTTCCGCTATTTGATCTTAAATTCTCTTTCTGGATTTTTTCATCCTCATCATCTGTCTTGAGAGCTTTCATGTGGGATTTATCATCCTCATCATCTGTCTTGAGAGCTTTCATGTGGGATTTATCAT
>DATGZA010000093.1:0-16195 GCA_035297365.1 Nitrososphaeraceae archaeon | reverse complement strand
TATTTTTCTAAATAGATACCAGGCAAACAACACTTTAAAGCTAGCAAGAAGGTGTGGGTATATTTTGAAGAGACAATGATTCCTGTCTACCATATTTCTCAAAGATTGACTCAAATTTTGATACTTTCTCTTGAATCAAATTTCCATTTGTATCGTAGAGTTTAGAAAAATTTGCCCGCATTACCAAATTTCCGCAGATATCAAAAAAACGAATACTGTAACTTTGACGATTATGAGATTCATTGAACTCTCTAACAAATCTTGCTTCTCTGACTTCGGCAATATTCAGATGAATATGCCAAGGGGTTGTCTCGTCGCCTATCGTTGCCCATTGGCCATTAATCTTAAATTTCATATCTTTTTGTAACCTTGCCTCACAAATACCACCTATATTCTTTACAGAAAAAATAATATCGTTTTGTTGAAGAATATCGTGTATTAAACTTTTGAATGTTGGATTAATCACTATGTAATGAATACTTTATCCATTAATAAATCATGATTGGAAATCGAAGAAATCTGATAAGATCGGATTTATTAATCTATATTATTTACGTACTCTTTTGAGAGACATATGAATTTATTATATCAATATAATAAGGTTAAAGCTATTGAAGAATTAATTTAAAAACATATTATTGCTATTTAAATTAGGATAAAAAAATGTTTTTTAAAACAATTAGTACTTATAATGGATCAAAGATCAGACAGAAATATAATTTTTATCAAAATCCAGAGATAATAATACTCATGATATTTCAAAGATACAAAGTATTACTAGAATAATGATGATTTGTAAGATAACAGTAAGAAAATTATTATTATCATAAAAATATACCTGTTGAATAATGCAAGAGAAAAGAGAATTACCAAGAAAAATGGTATGGTTATCGTTTGTCTCCTTATCATTAACGTATTCTATCATGTTAATTGGAGTTTATATCACTTCATCTCATCAAGGACTTTCATGTCCTGATTGGCCTTTGTGCCCTAATGGTTTTGATTTTCCATCTTCAAAATATTTCTTTGAGCATTTTCACAGGATGCTGGTTTTAATAACGAGTGGATTTATCATTGCGACAGCAGTATATTCTGTTAAGAAAGCTAGATCGGTTAGAAAAACAGCAGTAATTGCAGCTCTAATCGTGTTGGTACAGATTTTTATGGGAATGATTGTAGTAAATTCAGAGCTACACGCCGTCCTCGTAGCTGGACATCTGGCTACTGGAATGGTATTATTTGCCATGTTGTTATTGACTTTTATTTACTCGTATAAGGAGAGAAAGAACAATAAGTTTAAGTTATAATTTTTATTCGTATACACCAACGCTTTAACAATTTTGAATGTAATTTGTATTACAAAAATAGATCTTAATTTATTAATTTAAGATAGAACAGGAAACCTGATTAGTTTATATGAATGGTATGAAATTTCAGGTATCCTTAAAAATTTCAAAAAATATATTTCATTTTTTCAAATTTATTTTATCTTATCTTAATTGAAGTAAAATGACAAGTACAGGAATTGTTAGAACAACATATAATAATTTGTGATTCTGCTTTAAATTTTTTATATTTACGAATGATGAAATTAAAAGCATAATACAAAAGATTTTATCAGATAATTTAACCTGTAAAAGAGCTCGATTTCCGTAAAAAAATATATACAATCTTGAATTGATCATTTCAAATATTATGGAGAGAGAGATTTCTTAATAAATGGACCAGTGAAGGTTATCTCAAAAAGTTATATACATATTTTATTTTTTTTGTGAGTCCAAACTCTCTTTATACAACGATATCATTTCTTGGTATCCTTCAGAAAAATCTTTATTCAAATTTTCGATTAAATCTATAAATTTTAAATCACCCGATAAAATTACTTTCATCTTTGCTTCCAGTTCATATAATGTAACTCTAACATCATCTTTTAACCCAGTATTAATTGCCAATAAATTAGTTTCATTATACATTATCAATAATTTGAAAGCAAGTCTCCTGATAAGCCATTCTAAATCAAATTTCAATCGGTCAATAATTCTTATTTTATCATCTTCTTTGTTTGATGAATTAACATCATCGATTGCGTTAAGAGTGAGATTGCAACATTCCTGTATATATGTAGTTAACTGAGAATAAAATCTACCTGTCGACATTTTTATAGTTTTTTCTTGAAAGAATTGATAAACAAGAGTTTGTAAAATAATATCGTCTTGATATTTGATTAAGAATTGTGGAGGATATATAGAAATATTTAGAAAGATATAGAATAAACCATTAGTTCTAAATCGAAAGCTTTTGGAACTACTCAAGAATTTCCCCTTGCTAATTTCTAGAAACCCAATATCTTCGAGATATTGTGATATAATAGATGTAGGGTCCTTTGTGTCAGATGGCGGATTACGTAGTCTTAGATATGATTTAATTTTGAAAGATTGATCATGTCCGCTTACAAGTTTTAAAAGAAAAGCACGCTGGTCTAAAGTAAGATCCTCTTTCTTGTAGCTCAATAACGATTCAATATAATTTGAATATGTCATGATCAGCATATGCTATGATACTCACGTATTTATAAAATTATATTATCATCGATTCATCCAATCCAACAAATTAACTGGTAGATCGATATAAATTTAGATTTCACAGGATTATACAAAATATATGTCTAAAAATATATATTTTTTTTCTAAATGCATCCCTAATCTTTATAAATAAATTTATAAATCGATTACTAAAAATGAAACGTTTTGTGATTAAATTAAATTGGAAATTCTAGGGTTGTAGTTTCTAGATCCAAAATAGGAATATAGATAGAATGTAATTCTGTTCCAAGATCTTCCACAAATTCATATTTTCCACTTGTCTTATTGAGCTGGATAAACTTGTCCCCAGGTTTTTCCATGACAACAGTATAATGAATTAAACTGCTTCCAATAGAACTATTGTATATAAAAATGATATTTTTATTATGATAATTTATAAAATAAAGTAAAGAATTTATCCCTATTGCAGATTGCGATGCGGCCAACATTATTTTTAGCATATCGTCAAGATTATTGTATTTAAGATAATGAAATTTTGAATTTGGGTTTTTTTGCATTCATATTTAAAACATCTACCCATTATTAGACCTTGCTAAAATATACAAAATTGCCAAAAAATAAAAATTTACATTTTATCTGATATTGAAAAATCATAACCAAGCGAAAAAAACCAAGAAAAAATATACCACTAACGTAAGAAGAAGTGGTGTGATAAAAACAAACAGAATTTACAATATCGATTGTATAAAATTTATGCAGAAATTAATAGATGAAAACAAAATTAAATTTGATGTTATTGTAACTTCCCCACCATATAACATAAATAAATATTATACAAAATATAATGACAGGAGAGAAAAAAATGATTACCTTGGTTGGTTACAAAGAATTGCAGAAAAGAGTAAATGCATATTAAAGGAAGATGGAGCTTTCTTTTTAAATGTTGGAAGTACGTTAAAAGATCCATTATTGCCCTATGATATCGCAAGAAGATTTATTGATGGGGGATACAAGCTACAGAATACTATTCATTGGATCAAATCAATTTCATTTGAAGATAATGACATTGGAAAAAATAATATATTAAAAGAAAATACCTCCGTAGGGCACTTTAAACCTATAATAAGCAAGAGATTCTTAAGCGATCTACATGAATATATTTTTCATTTCACAAAGAACGGAGACCTGACAATTGACAAATTGGCAATAGGTGTAACATATCAAGACAAGACAAACATAGGAAGGTGGAAATCAGCAACTAGTGACAGAAGAGATAGAGGTAATAATTGGTTCATTCCTTACAATACAATTCAAGAAAGAAGACCTCATCCAGCTATATTTCCTAAAAAGTTACCATATTTATGTATTAAATTACATGGAATAAAAGAAAATATGATTGTTTATGATCCATTTATGGGAATAGGTTCTACTGCACTGGCATGTATAGATATTGGAGTAAACTTTGTTGGTACAGAAATAGATAATAACTATGTAAAAATTGCAAATGAATATATCAAAGCGTGTCGGTAATACAATGTTTAACATGTACAAGATCGGAAACAAGAATTATCCAAATGCAATATGTTTGTAAACAAAAATTATTTTATCATATAACTGAAATACTTACTTCCTTTCCATCTATATCGATATTTTTATATTCTATTTTATCTAATTGTTGTTCAGATAAAATTAACGATTTGACTCGAACTAGATATGTTAACTCATCTTTAAATCGTGATAAAGAAGATATTTCGTCCTTATCTAATTTTGCAACATAGGCAGTAGAAAGGATCTCGGTCGGATTATATGATTTCTCTTTTCTTAACTGTTGGAGATTTCTAGCCAGATCTCTCAAGAGACCCTTGATAAGTAGAACTGGATCTCGAAATGAAGAAATGAAAACCATAATATTTTCTTTTTCCGCATTTACGTAACCATCTTTGAGAGTAAATGATATCTCCAAGTCTTGACTGAAAATTTCAATGGAAGATAATGAAAGATCGTCATAAATTATTTTAAAACTTTTAGAATCTTGTAGAGACTTTAAAACTTCAATTTTATCGAGCTTTTCAAATTTCGCAATTACCTTACCAATATCAGATTTGACTTGCGGTGCTATATTTTTTTTAATTAGGGAGACAGATGGAATAATTGGGATTTCTGCTTCTAATAATCCAAGGATCTTTTCAATTTCATTATTTGCAGATATCTCTATTATTTTAAAAGTCTCCACATTAAGTTGATTTTTCAAGATTTCTGATATTTCGCTTTTTGAAAATTCCTGTTCAAGTGTGATAGGTTCATTTGTGGATTTATTTTTTTCATGAAATTGACATATGACAATATTAGAAAGAGGCCAACGGCGTTTAAGTTTGGCTTTCATTCTTGCAGAATTTGATATAGAGATAATTTCCTTTATTTTTTCGAAAGTATTTTCAAGATCCTTGTTTATCAGATCATTCAGTGGTTCGGGCCATTTACAAAGTAATATACTTGCTCTTTGAATATTTGTGAAGCAATTTAGATACAAATATTCTGTTAGGAAAGGCGAGACAGGATGAAGAATTACATCAACCTTTTCAAGAACATAGTCCAATGTTGCAAATATTGCTAATCTTCTATTGATTTCTTCGATACTATCATTCCAGATATAATTTCTGGTAAGTGGGATATAGGTTTGGCTGATATCATTTATAATAAATTCTTCTATAGCTTTTGTTCCCTCATGAAATCTACAATTTTTAAAGGAATTATTCACATACAAAATCAACTTTTGTAATACGGAAAATAACCATTTTTCTGGTAGTTCTAATAGATTATTTTGCAAGGCCCATTCAAGGTTATGCGTTTTTCTATCGAAATTATCCAATACACTATTTTGTTTTAAATATACATGTAAATAATATAATGTACTTAAAACCTGATATGGTCTTGAAGCCATTTCTTTAAGGCTGAAATTTAATGCTTCAATTGGAGATGACTTCCAGATAAAATAGAATCTGATTAGATCAACTGGATTTTGATCTAATAAGAAATCTGCTTCAATAACATTTCCCGCACTTTTACTCATTTTGTTTCCTTTCTCATCCAATATATGACCTTGAAAGAGAAAAGATTGGAATGGTGCCGTAGAAGCATTTTTCAGGATAACATTTTGCATTAACAGTGAGTACGACCACCCTCTAGTTTGGTCGATTCCCTCCGTCAAAAATACTGCAGGTATCAAATTATTATACTCTTTATCACTAAAGGATGCAAATGGGGCAGAGCCACTATTGTGCCAAGTGTCAAGCACAAAAGGTTCTCTAACCATTCTCGAATCACATTTAAGACAATTTATTTCAACTCTATCAATCCAAGGCCTATGCAATTCGAAATAACATTTATCAATAGCTGAAACATCCTGACTATTAGCTGTCTTTACATCCTCTTTATTTTGTTTCTTAAACTTGATTATTAGCTTGTCATTGTCCATGAATAAAAGATTCTGCGACCTATCCACTACTTCTTTTTTAGTTGATAATAGTTCTTTTTCTCCACAGTTTTCACAGGTCCAGATTGGAAGAGGCGTTCCCCAAATACGTTCTCTTGAAATACACCAAGGAACCTTTTCTTTGATTATTTCAAGAAATCTATTCTTTGGAGCATCAAAAAAATACTCTACGTTGGTTGCTGCTTCTAAAGGTTTATCCCCCAATTTATGAATCATATAAAAGTATTCTCTCCTTGCTAGCCATACAAGTTTATGATGTGATCTCCAACATGTCGGATATTGGTGTTTTATTCTACCTATTTTCACAGCAGCTCCCAATTCATTCATAATATCTATTATTTTTTGATCCGCATCCCGAACAAATAGATCCTTAAACTCACCTGCAGCTTCGGTAAAGAATACTCTATCATCAATTGGAACAAATATTGGAACATTTCTCTTTTTAGCTATGTTGAAATCATCTTCTCCGTTAGCAGGTGAAAGATGAACTATACCGCTACCAGTAGTGACATCCACAAAATCTTCAGACACGACAAAGTGAATGGATCTGGAATTAGAGAGACCTTTTAGTCCAGGAATAAGGTCCAGTAAGGGATGGATGTAATATTTTCCATCAAGATTTTTACCTTGTGTAATTTTGATAGTTTCAAATTTATCAATTTGTAGTTCCTTCATCAAATCGTTTAATCTTGTTTCACCAATTATCCAAACTTCATTATTTACTTTAACGTAGACATAATTAGCATCAGGATTAACCGCAGTTAGCTCATCTGTTATTAAAGTAAAAGGCATGGTAGTCCACACAATAAGATATGAATCATCATCTACTAGTTTTACCTTGTAGTAAAAAGATGGATCTTCAACAGTATCGTATCCCTGATTGACTTCAGAGTTACTTAGAGAAGTCTGACATGATGGACAAAATGCAACAACTCTAAACCCTTCTTGCAAAATTCCGTTATCCCAGGCTTTTTTCAAATATGACCATTCCCTTTCCATATATTGATCATAATAGGTCCAATATCCTCTTTCATAATCAAATGACATACCGAGAAGTTTATCAACATGTACCCATTTTTCATTATATTTCTTGACTAAGGATTTACATGACTGGACTATTTTCTCGATACCAACTCTATTAATATTATCACTCTTATTTCCTGTTAAACCCAATTCTTTTTCAACCTGAAGTTCTACTGGTAAACCTTGAGTATCCCATCCTGGTCTAAAAACGACTTTATTTTGTTTTAATACATTAAACCTAAACCAAAGGTCTTTGATTATTCTTCCGCGTAAATGTCCTACGTGGGGTTCTCCATTCATTGTAGGAGGTCCGTCTACATAGCCCAGAACTTTTTGATTATTTCGATTTTCTATCTCATTTTTAATAAATTTATTAAATTGTATTAGTTCCATGTGATCCCTAATTTTTCTTTCAATGAGTTTAGCATTGAAATGCGCCTCAAGTACCATAAACACAAAAAGATTCCAATAACCATTCTTTATGTTTTTGGATAAGCAAAATTAACTTATTGATTTAGATATAAACTATCAAAAAGAAAAGAAAATTGATTAATATATTATAAAATGGATCACGTAGACCAATATAACTACATTAACCAAAATCTATAGTATAATAATAATATTAAGACACTATCTTTATTGAACTTATTATCCTGTCTATTATCGGTAATTCTTTATCAAAATTTTGTGCTGTGGATTGATATATTAATGTAAACAATTTTTTATCTATGATCGAAAATATTTCAAGAAGTTTACCATCCAGGTTATTTTCTCTAAATACATACTTTACGATATGACTGGCTGAAGGATTACCATCTATTTTATATTTGGTTAAATTTTTTTCTAAAACTTCATAAACACTATAGTAAGAGTTACTATCAAATTTTCCAAAATCTTCTGACTGTTCAAGAACAAGTTCATTTGATAATTTATCTGAATCTGGGAAGGTATCAAAGGAAATTCCTATAAAGGAAGTACGATTGCCATCGATCACTTTAAGCAAGTTGAGATCTAATATGTGAAATTTTGATATTTTCTCTTCAACTTTCCAGTTTTCTGGATACATGAGAGAGAATTTTGCATTGCTATAAGGCATCCATTTGGTGGAATTGTCTTTAAACTGAGAATTTGAATCTTCACCGTAAATTAGTTTTATCTCGTTATATACGTCTGTAAAAAAAATTGCAGACAGTGAAATCAAAAGAGCAGAAACTAAAAAGGAAAAAAAACGGAAGCCAAAAATATCAAACATCAACAATAAAACTAAAAGAAATCATAATTAATAAATTCTTTCTCACTAGATGTTTGATTTAGCAAAAACAGTCAAGATATCTTTAAAATTACATTAATTTGAAAATTTGGTCAAAAGATTTGATATTGCAAAAAATAAGATTTTCAGCTGATATAACCCATATTGGATCTTCTATTTTGTGAAAAAAATTGTCTCTCGTCATCTTGACGTTCTTCACCCGCCAAACCCTGGGCGCCTTGATTAGATTTCGCCAACATTTGTTGTTCAAGATTTTTGATTAATATTTCGGTATCTTTAGCCCTTTTTGTAATTTCATCCATGTTTATATTAATATTCAATATACGTGTTATCGTTTCAAGAATTTTTTTAGCTGCGATAGCATCTATAACATAACCAGAAGTTTCACCCAACAAACAGAGGCCATCAATTCCACGTAATTTTCCCAATCCTATTATGATCCCATTCATCCCTGTTATATTGCCATTATCTAAGGAAGAAACATTATGATCCCTAAATAAGCCTACTAATTTAGTGGCCGTTGCAGTGCCATATATTTTCGGAGCGTTTGTAAAAGCACCAGTTACGTATGCAGCTAGAGAATAAATATTAGAAATATCAAATTTTGTCATATCATCTAATATCTGTTCGGTCAAAACATATTCTGAACCAGGAACTATTGGTTGAGAATCTCCAGTAAGAAGAAGCAAGTCTGATGACGCAGGATCCAGAATATTGACAGACTTCGATATATCACTACTTGAAATGTCTTGACCATCATCTTGCAATGGTTGTGTCTTGATTGTGGTGTTTTTACTTTTTTTATTCTCTCTTTTTACATAATAAACACTATTCTTAACTATCTCGGTGGTCCCGTCTTGTTTTATTATTATTTGGGGAGAGAAGAAAGTAGAATAGATATCAGCTAAATGTACAGCACCAAGTTCTTTAATTAAATAATCTATGGCTACCTTGCCTACAAACCCCGTACCCGGTAAACCACAAATGAGAGAAGGAGATTGTAAAGATGGCAATTTTTTTTTGGAATAAACTACATCGATGGGTTTTGAGTAGGAAATCATTTCTAACAAAATGATATGATATACTCTCTTTCTTTAAATGTTCCGAGTTGTTTAATCTCGTTTGAACACCAAGAGATCGGGTTTTAAGATAGAGGAAAGTTTATTGAATCAAAGTTTTTTCTATTTAATGTTGGAATTCCCTTCACGAGTAACAATAACAGAGGAGATGATAAACAAAAATTCCATTGCGAGAAATATCTCATCTAGGAAAGGAGATAATGGGATTGTATTGGTAATAGGCGGAAGTAGAATTTATCATGGCGCACCCATACTGGCATCAATAGCCGCTTTGAGAGCAGGAATTGATCTGGTATATACGGCGGTTCCTAAAAGTAACGTAAGTGTAACAAGAGCGGCGTCACCAAATTTAATAGTTATACCTTTATCGGATGAAAGATTGACTGTAGGTACAGTATCAAGACTAATCAAAACTATGCCAAAAAAGGTTGATTCTGCGGCAATTGGAATGGGATTGAATATTGCCAAGAAAGAGGCGATAACGATGCTGGTAAAAAAATTACTTGGAAATGGAACAAAATTGGTATTAGATGCATCTGCATTAATTCCAGAAATATTACCCATAATTGCAAATACCAAAAGTATTATTACACCACATGGAGGAGAATACATTCGAATTTTTGAGACAGAATTAAAAGATAAATTGGAAGATCAGATTAAGGATGTTGAAAGTTTTTCTAGAGAATACGGAATTACTATAATTCTAAAGGGACAGAACAATATAATTTCTGATGGAGACCAAACTGCTGTTGTTCAGAGGACTACATCAGCTATGACAGTAGGAGGAACTGGGGATATTTTGGCAGGATTGGTCGGCGGATTGTTTACTAAAATGAATTCATTCAATGCTGGATGTTGTGGGATATATTTTAATGGAAAAGCAGCAGAGATTGCGTATGATAAAGTTGGATTCCACATGATGGCTACTGATTTACTAGATATTTTACCACAGGTCATGAAAAAATTTGATTCAATGTCAGAAAATTGATTTTAAAATACATCTCTCCTAATTATCAATTAAGATCTTGTAATTTTAATTCGAAATGAATCTATTTTATCAAAATCAACTACATCAGAAATCTTAGGAACAGTCTCCACCTTGTAATCCAAGTTTTCAAAATAAGAACATATTAAAAAAGACCACACTACAAGGGACTTGTTTTTATATTTTGAATATATTGTAATAATACCGTTATTTTTATCAAATTTTACACTTCCGGAATTATATACATTTAATGCTAAATCCAATATTTTAAAAAAGTCATCCTGATTGAGATCGAGATCTATTCCCATTTTTCCCATCATCTCCAGTATAAATAAAGAAGATGAACCAACTTGTGATCCTTTATTTCCATATTCAAAAAATTTCTGCAATTCATTACCTTTTGTATTTTCTTGAAAGTCGAGATCCTGTTTAGAATTATCTATGGACAAATTTTGTGAGTGAGAATCGTACATCATCTCTTCAATAAATTTAGTTAACCGGATAGCTTTTAATTGAACCACAGGGTCAATGTCAGAAAGACCATGTACTTCAACAGCTTTGTTCCATTCTTCTTCGAATGTTTTCATATATGAAAATCCTAGAACGTCTATTGACGTAAATAGAGCTGCTTTTCCATTTCCCCCATCTATATTAATAATATTATTAGAGTCAATTATCACGATGTTCGAAAAAATATTTCCTACTTTTACCATTATTTCATTTGGCAGTGAAATAAGATTATCGTGTCCAAGACATTGATTAGAGATTAATAACTGAATTTTGATTCCTTTATTAATTGCCCTGATTAACGATTGCCTACATTTAGATATCAATCTTAAACCCCAAATGTCAAGAATAGCTGTTATGGATGTTCTGGAGTTTTCTATCAAAGCTGTTAATCTTTCAAATGTAGATTTTGGGTCCAGAATGAAATATCTTTTCTCCTCTAAACCCTTAATATAATTACTTTTTTCATTCAATTGTTGTAATTTATCTATAACTTTTCTCATATTTTTTAAACGTTGCTCGTGGAGAGTAAGAATTTCCTCAAAAGCTTCTTTGGGGTTAATTGCACTACATATCAAGGGTTTTTGTTGAGAAATGACCGATAGTCCTTTTTTCTCTAATTTCTTTAACGTTAGATAAATTTTCGTTCTAGGTAAACGAGAATAGTATGCAATTTCACTGGCGGAAAGAGATCCCTTACCAATCAGTGTAACATAGGCTTTAGCCTCATAATAAGAGAGACCGAATTCTTCTAGATTTCCAACATCGTTATTATCTTTGTTATAAGTTATTGAATTCCTGAAATCTGCTGTCTCATTCATATATTTTTTTGGCTTGTATTTTCTACCGCTGTTAGTTCTTTTCCCTGTAATGATATCATGAGGAGGATATATATAGAAATCTTCTTCATGATTTGATCTCTGATTCATTATGATTATCTCCATGATTGATATTCAAAATAAAATCCCTTTGTCAATTAGATTATGTCAAAGCTAAAAAAAATACTGAGCTAATTCGAATGTTGTAACCACTAACTGATGTTACCGTGGTTAACCTCAGATTTTGAACATAGTAGTATTAATTATTGTTTTGTAATAGGATGAAGGTTTACGATAGATGCAGAATGATCTCGAGTTGAATTCAACAAAAAATGGTTCTTTAAATCCAAAATATGAAACCTGTCAAGATTCTGTCAAGGAAAATAATTCAAATAGCATTCATGAAAGAAAGCATGTTTCAACTCTAGTCAACAATCATAGATCCAATTTCATTGAACTTCATTTAATAAAATATAATACGCCTTTAAGACCAAAGATAAATCAAATTCAGTATCGAATACATGAGGAAATATTAAAGCTTCTAAAAATATTTGATGAGTTAAAAATTCAAGACGAAGAAGTAATAAGAAAATTGATTGTCTCTATAAAGGAAAATAACATTCAATATTCTTCTCTAATTTCTTCAGAAGTGAACAAAATAAGAAAGACAGGTAAGGCTATAGTGATCTCGAAAATAGTTCTGGATACACTGCAGGTCCAGATTCATAGTGTATCAAATTTCAAGGATTTGGTTGAAACATTAACGCCTTCCATTACGGTAATAAAAAGTCTAAGGTCGATGTTATTTTCTCAAATCAGAGCTTCAGAGCTTGATCTTAGAACCATCTCAGATCTTTTGATTGACGTATTGATAAATGCAGGACAGGTAGGTGGACATTTAATTAATTTTAAAATAGCAAATGACAGAGCATCAACTATATTACATGACGCATCATACGAAGCTGAAGATAAAATAAGAAAGGAATTCTTGCCTATTCCAGAGCTCAAAATTTAGAAAATCCAATTCAGGCTATATTGCATCTATCTTAGTTCTCTTTTTCTCTTTTTCTCTCTTGTACGCTAAATAAACAATCAAATAAGCAAGAAAATAAATTTTATTTTCTTTTATTTTATTTTATTTTTTGTATCCTATTTACTTGACATGTAATTAAATATGAATCGAATTAGATCTTTGCCTCATCGATGTAAAAAATTGATTCGTTGCGGTGTAATACAGAGCCTGTAATTAGGTTTAGCACCGAACTTGTTATGTTAGAAAGTACAGGTTCTAACCCCTCAATATTTCCAGCTAATACAAGATGTAACTTTATTTTTGAACCGAGAACATCAGATAGTTCTTGATTAACTGTTGCAGTATAGGGTCTAAGCGCACCTCTAAAAACTTCTGATCTTGATCTAACAAGTCCAGATATTTTTTTTCCAGTCGGAGAATCTGGTCCTAGTATCACGATTGTTCCCTCGGACTCTTTGAATTTAGAAGGTTCAAAGATTGCTCCTTCAGGTGCCATAGATCTAACTGCTTCTCTAGTGACAAGACCAGGAATATGGATAAAAGTATTGACTAGATCTTCCCATTCATTTCTTGATAATGATGTGAAATTTCTATTATAATCATAATCTCCAGTTATATGAATAACTGCATCAATATTGTCGTATTTTGTCTTTGCGGTATTAAATATCCTTTTTACCTTTTCTTCATCAGAAAGATCTATTGAATGACTGTGATAAGTTTTGTAATGTTCTAAATCTGCTGGATTGTTTGTCAATATTATGACCTGTTTTACCCCATTATTGTTCAATTCATTCGCAAGATTTGTTACTCGCTCTACGTCACGTTTTAATGAAGAGGTCGTTGTAATTACTACAACCTTATCCTTTAAAGATTCAGTAGAACCTTTATCTACTGAAGTTCCAATAATTGGTTTGACCGGATAAAATACCCTGTCATTTGGAATAACCCTTCCGTTAATCAATTTACTGATCTTGTCATCAGACAGAGTTAGAACCATATCTGCTACGTCTTCTTGACTGAGGAATTCATTATCTACAATCATTTTACTAGTATTGGTTTGTATTTTTTCAGCAATCTCCTGGATCTTGACTATCATACCATTAACCGTCTTGTTTAATTCATCAACATCTTTAGTATTGACATTGGATTTGGACTTGTCTGTTGAAGTATTAGATAAATCGTTAACACGCATAGATGAGATTTCTTGAGATATATTTTTTATACCATCAGAAAAAACATCAGAGGATTCACCTAAAAGTTCTAGACCTCTGGTTGCAGAATGCTCTATCTCTGTTGAAGTCAGTCCCGGATAACCGCCTATACGTAGAAACTCTGCGGCAGCTTTTGGATAGACCGTTTTGTAAATTCGATCTGAATGCACAGGTCCTGGGTTTGTAGCTACGGATTTTATTCCTCTATCTACTAATTCCCAAGCGAGAGTTTCTGCTAACCTATTTTTTGCTCCCTGTGAAGCTGTGTATGGGGTCCTGAATCTATATGGTCTTTGTTCATATTTGTTCTCTTCTGTAAAGAAAGTTGCTATTGTGATTATTTTGGAGCCTTTTTCCATTACTTTTAGACCTTGAACAGAAGTCCAAAAAGTTCCGGTTAAATGAATTGCAACACAATCCTTAAAATCCTGAAACGAGGCATTAGTAAAAGTTTTTACTGGGCCTGAAACGCCAGCATTATTGACTATAATATCAACCTTACCAAACTCTTGTTTGATAGTTTCAAACATATCGTTTATTCCATTTTCTTCAGAAACGTCTACTCCAGAAAAGGCTCGTACTTTTCCAGTAGAACCATTATCTTTTATTATCTTGTTTAACATTTCACTAGTGTTATCCAATGGTTCCCTTCGTCTACCCATTATTACAATACTAGCACCGTTTTCTGCAAATTTCTTGGCTATTGCTTGACCAATACCTGTTCCGCTCCCAGTGATTACAACTAATTTATTTGAAAATTTTAATTTTGACGATTCTTTTATGGATAACTCTTCCATATAATTTTGGCAGACAGTATTACACTTTTAATCTTTTTGATATTATAGGTAACTTTAAGAGTGGAATATTAACTATAAATTCCAAGGTAATATCAAAGATGAGAGTGTCTAGAATGTTTACTTTTTTTATAATGTTTGGTGTTTTTAGTTGTCTTGTACTATTTTCTTCCGGATTATTAATTAAAGATGCTTATTCTCACGGTTTGTTTAATTCAGCAGGACAAAGAATTGGAAAATATTATGTGCAAATAGCAACCGATCCAGAAATTCCAACTACCGGTCAATATTCAAAAATACTACTAAGAATATCAAGTGATGAAGTTGAATTATCAGATGTTCCTATTTCTATTACCGTAACTAAAAACGGTGAAGAGATTTATAAATTGCCTCCGATAGTGGTAACAAATGGTCATTATGAGTTTAATTACAAATTTCTAGAACCTGGCAATTATGTTTTCTACATAGATTTACAGGATCTGTATTATTCTGGCAAGACTCTAACATATACGTTCAATATAAGTACGCTTAATCCTTTTGGTTATATTTTCTACTCTTTGATAAGCTTTGCAAGTGTAACCCCCTTCACAATAATATCAGTAATCTATTTTAAAAATAGAAGAGACAGGAAGAGAAGAATTGCTGAAAATCAGAGCTAAGGGAAAAGAAAAAGAAAAATAAAAAAAAATAATCAAATTTAATATTATCTCGTCGTTAATATTATCTCGTTGATGGGTTGAATTAATTATATTATTTGCATTTATTATTATATTGTATGTTTCTCTATCTCAGAGACAGATGGTTTCTCTTTTCCCTTTATTTTCCAGGCATACAACGTAACTAGGATAGTCATTGTATACAAAACGATGCCTATACCAAGATGCAGAGTGACAAGATGAGCATGAAGGCGTTCTATAATCACAATGGCTCCTAATGTGATCTGGCTAACTACTGCGGAACCGGATATTATGGAAGCAATTTTCATTCCTTTTGGAGTTTGTTTAGATTTCAAAGTAAAGATCATTGTAATAATAACCATAATTCCAGTAATTGCTGCAATAGTTCGGTGAAAATATTCTATGATGAAATCTTCATGTGGCGCCAATCCAGCTGGACATAAAGGCCAGTCAGGACATGATAGACCCACACCCGACGCGCTAACATAGCCACCTATAAAAATGAGTGTAAAAAGAATAGAAAGAGTAGAAAAAGATAGAATTTTTAGAAGCATTGTTTCTGTCAAATGCTGCTGATTATTTCTTTTCTCCAAATGATTGTTTGCTTTCTTCTATTGTACAGTTAAAGTTCCTACCATGTAGGGATGTACCGAACAATAAAAGTCATATTTAGCAGGATCGATATCTGCGGTCTCTAGCACTTTGTATTCACCACCGTTTATGATGCTCGTATCAAAGATTTTGCCCGATGCTGAATCACTT
>DATGZA010000092.1:0-4193 GCA_035297365.1 Nitrososphaeraceae archaeon | reverse complement strand
CTTGATGGGACCAATGATGGGACAACACCCGCCTATGATGGGACCAATGATGGGACAACAACCGCCTATGATGGGACCAATGATGGGACAACAACCGCCTATGATGGGACCAATGATGGGAATGGGACAAGGCATGCCATGTATGATGATGGCACCTATGATGATGGGAAATCAGACTATGATGGGTATAATGCCATGTATGATGAATCCAGGAATGATGATGGGAGGACAACAACCGCCTATGATGGGACAAATGATGATGATGGACCCAAACCAGATGCAGACAATGATGAAACAGATGAATAAAACTAGCATGATGATGAAGGGACCTATGATGGGAGCGACTAATAAATAAGTAATTTCATTTTTTTCATTTTTTACCAATCGTAAATACTTAAATTTTTAATTTTTCGAGCAGTGCCATTTTCAATAAAATTTTCTGAGAATTTAAATAAATATCTCTTTCTTATTTATCATTGAATCTTTAAAGAATGAAAATGGAAATTTATATTGTCGTACTAGATTGAAATTACCAATCACCAAATTAGAAAAGGATAGCCTTGAACATTTTTAATACAAATAATGAAATTTTGTTAACTTGTAAAAATAAACTAATTTCTTGACAATGATAAAGCACAGGGATTTGAATTTGTCATATAGGGAAATTGACATATCTTGTACTTATCTTTTTATTATGAAATCAAAAGTCTTCTCAGGACCTGTATCATTGGTTTCAGCTTTAATCTTGAATTATTATGAGTTCAACAGACACTTGATTCATCCATAACAATCACTCCATTAGAATCTACAATTAATACCACTAACAATATAACAACATTAACAGAACAGACAACAACGATAAGACCTGTTGCCCTTTAGAATAAATTTTTAAACATATTGGTGAAGTAAATGCAAGACATCTAAAAAAAGTAAATTTACAATTAAGATAATTATATAGGACAACTTGTTTACATACCACCACCACCGCCACCGGTCATTGACATATTCATTGAATTAGAACCCATCATAGAACCAGTATTGGTAGCATTTCTAGAAGGAGAAAGAGTGAATGTCATTTCGTTTTTCGCATTTTGATTAGTTTTACTAGTACTAGTACCATCATCACTCTGTACTATTTTCTGAGCAATATCCAGAATAGTGGGTTTTAATAACATGATATGAACTATATCTTTAGAGGAATTTGTTCTATCTACCATTATTGATTTAGGAGCCAAATCAATATTATTGATAGTACCTGTATATCCGTTGGCAGCTAAAGGACTAGGATTTGGAATGGATATTTCCTCGTGAACATAGAGACTCACTTTTTTTAACCTATCAAGATTCCAATCAAAAGGCATTGCAAATTTTAATTCATTATTCAGAGAATCATAGTTGAAATTATTTAATTCGTCATAATACGAAATTGCTTGTATTGGATAAGATGTTCCATTAATTTCAATATTCTTATCTATTGAATAACCTACACTAAGCCAGCCTTCAAACACAGGCTGTTTATCTGTTGGAAGCATGGTTCTGTCAAAATCAAGTGTTTCTATAGTAACAATAAAGTGATATAGTCCTCCCTCGGCAAATATTGGACCTGTTGCAGATACAAGATGTTCCATATCACCAGTATAAGCTTGCATAATAGGGTCTTGTTCCCCATTTATTATAATGTGTTCAGCACTAGACGGTTTCATCTGTATTCCTAGATTGCCTGTATGAGAATGAAAAGTATCTAATAATAGACGCTTTCCACTTTTTTCAATCTCTATTAGATATGTTACATGTTTCATAGTTTCATTAGTAGCTTTATCATCTAGTTTGAATTGAATTAAAGGATTTTGACCACCTTTTAAAGTCTCTGTTGTAACTACAGGAGGCCACATCTTTATCAAAAGTGAAAGGTCCCTTCCAGCCACGGATGCTGATAATTCTTCCATAAATAAACCATCTCCAAATATGGGGATAAATTGAAATGGGATAGTAACAAATAGCAAAGGAAAAACAGCAAACAAAATAGAGATTATAAATCTATTAGTTTTCATAATGGTAATAATAATAATTTACAGTATTATATTATTATTGTTATAGAACCTTGTCAAATCTTTGATTTATCTATAATTGATACTTGAAGTAAAGATGTCAAAAGTAGGTTGATATTATTTATTACAAAATGCAAACAATTTAAGCTGAGTCCTAATTCGATTAGTAAAAGCCCAATAAATAATGGATAAAAACTTTCTTCTAATTCTGTCTTGATGTATGATAATTACAGGATTGTTGTACTAAGCAAACAAGAAAAGAGATAGAACAAAAAACATCATTGTATAACTTGTTTCAGACTATTACTATCAAATGAGTTCTATTATTAGAAAATTAAATCTATATACCAAAGATAAAAAATTGAAAATTCATAGATTTACTGAAACATTTTTGAGTGAGCCATTACATCTGGTATTTCTATTGTCATGTTTTCCTTACATGTTATGATTGTTTGGAGTAATTTATAAAAAACAACGAATTTTTGTTTGCATTCTGTTCGTCAGTACTGTAAGGTAATCATAATTTTTAAATAGCACCATAAATAGCGTGTTATTAATGTTACATAACTTTGTTTCATTAGTTGTTGTTGCATCAATCTTTCTAGTTACTATAGTAGCGTCTAATCATGTATCTGCACAACCTATGAGTAGCTTACAACAGAATATTAATGCAATCTATGCAGTAAGCATAGTTCCTGGTGCAGCAGAAAAAAATAATACTTTTCATTACTATCCACCATTTATTGCTGTACCTCAGGGGACAACTGTTGCTTGGTTCAACAACGATTTTGGACAGCCGCATACTGTAACTAGCGTTGCTATAGGTGATGCTCCTGCTGGTTCTATATTTAACTCTGGGATTATGCCTGCAACTGCTAATTCATTCTTTCAATATACATTTTCAAAAACTGGAGATATTCTATACCACTGTGAAATTCATCCATGGCGACTAGGAAAGGTCTCTACAAATAACGTATATGAAATAGGACATAATTTCCAAATTTCCTATGGTGCAGGGGTTTCATGGGATTTAACAAAGTATCCTAGGTCACTTATGATTATCAAACCAACTACTGTTCCCCTAGATAAAACAACTGCAATTTCCTATAATATTACTATCCAGGATAGCGAAGATAAAAAATTATTCTCGAATAACTATAATACAATCGGGGATAGTCTTCCAATAGAATTAATCTCTGGTGGGAATGAAACGAGGTCATATGGTCCAGATTTTAGTAGTACTGGTGCATATCATGTTCTAGCAGGATTTCTAGAGAACGATAAAGCCTATAAAATGACAGCTGAGATTAGTTCTATAAATTACCAAAAACCAGATTCTAGAATAATAGACGAGTTTATTTTTAAAACCGTCTCTTAATATTTTTATTTTTATTTTATCTATATCGTTGGTCATATCAATTTCTTGTGCAAAATAACACAATCACGTTAAGATATTTTTAAATGCTCTACATGCTAATTAGTTATTTGCAAATCATCCTCAATTTGACAAAATTCTTCTGATACTTATTCAAGATTTTCGATTATTACCTGTGCTATTATATTTGGGGGGAGTAAGATTATGCGAGTCTTCAGATTTTCATCTCTTAAACAGAAAATATCAAGATTGACTTTATCTCTTTTTAAAAGTTCATCATAGGTAAAATTCTTAAACCATTCTGTCTCTTTCTCTTGTGTCTGTTTTCAGGATTATAACATTTTATGAAATCTTTCAATACTTCATATTTTAGTGCCAATCTTCCGAGTAAATTTTTATCTTTTCGTAAATTAATATTTATTGTTATTCTGAATGAGATGCTTCAATATTTTCATTATGATTCAATCCTTCTTCAGTCGTTTCTGGGTGTGATGGCTTTTCTGTAAGTATCTCTTTTAGTACTTCTTCTGCACTTTCGTCTCCATGACCTTCAGGTTCTAACGAAGAAAGCTTTAGATGTGTATTTATTGCCACAACAATAATTATAGCTAGTGCTATGCCTATTATAGTTAGTAATATTGATTTTCTTTTCATAGCTTTAAAAAGTCACTAAACTTATTAAAATCCATTACGTTTCCTTAATCTGAGTCTGATAAATCACAATGAGAAAGAGTATTATTAATTTGCTTCTTGGTAAACAAGATGCAAAT
>DATGZA010000091.1:0-68137 GCA_035297365.1 Nitrososphaeraceae archaeon | reverse complement strand
ATCACTGTACGGGGAAGGCGAATCTTCCAATTTCCTGTTCAATTCATTGATCTATATAACGGCAGAGAAGTTTTCTTGAGTATAGATACAAATGAAGTATACAAGTACAAAATTTTTTAGGGATTTACATTTTTATTTTATTTTTGTATTGGTATAACAGGATTAGTAGTAGAAGAGGTTAATAGTAGAATAAAAAGAATACAAATTAATGTACTATCTTGTTCTTATACTTAACTATTTAACCTCCTTCCACAGGGAACAATTTAAATGAAACAATTAAGATGAAGAATTACCAATGATATTACTATGTTCTCTTTGCTCATCGAAATTTAAATATATGATAACTTCACTTTGATTAAACTCCTCACTCTCATACTGAATATGTTAATTTTTGACTAGCCTAAATATAAAAGAAATTGGTATCCAATAAGGATTTTAATATAGTTAGACCAAATATTATAACGTAACACTAGCCTCATTATTAGTCTTCATATATTTTGAACATAAAGTTTATTTTTTCTACAAATAGGACATTTGCCAATATCATATACAACTTTTAAAATAGTTGCACACCAATAACATGAGTTACAAAATACGAATTCACACTTATTTCTATCATAAAAGTTTTTATGCAAAGTAATGGTTTTATTATGATACATTCTGATTCAATAGTTATTTGTATTTTTAATTATATATCCCTTAGTTAACTACGTTAACAGAGTAAATAAATTAAAAGTAGGAATATCTGATTATTTTATAAAGTACATTGATTTCAATAAATCCTTAAAAAGAAGATTATGATTTACAGAAAAACATTACCGTTGATAATTTTCAGTTAGGATAATTATTCTTAATCCTCCAATCTGATATGCAGAAAAGGTGTTATTCGCAAGATATTGTCAATTTTGTTTCTTATCTTATCTTGGATGTGTCAAATGTTTCTAAAATCAGTTATTGATGTTAAGATTATTACGAGTAAAGATCAAAAAAACCATTTTGGGTTCCTAACTATTATATATCCACAAGATGTGTTCACACACTACAGCTCGATGTACAACTTACGAACAAAATATTCATATTAAATTCTTGAATCCTTCTACTACATATTGAACAGCAATTGCAGCTATTATTATTGCAAATACTCGCGAAATAATTAAAGAACCTCGATTACCCAATAATTTATAGATTGGATTTATAAGACGAAATACAAAATACGTCATCAATAAAACTATTATTATAGAGATTATGGTTACTAGAAATCCACTAGTTTGATATGTTATTATCACAGTTGTGATGGCTCCAGGACCGGCCAATAATGGAAATGCAATAGGTACAACACCAGTTTCGCCTGTAGGTGAAGTTTTATTAAATCTCCATTCACCATAGGTTAACAGCTCTATCGCTATTATAAATAAAAGGGCACCCCCCGCAATCATAAAACTAAATATTGTAATCCCAAAAATATCTAAAATTTGTTTACCAGCTATTCCAAATATTATTAATAAAATTAAAGCAGTTAAAATTGCTGTCTTTGAAACAAGTTGTCTATCTTTTATTTCCAGTTTCTGTGTGAGAGAAATAAAGATTGGAATATTTCCGATAGGATCTATCACGACGAAAAGCGCAATGATCGATTTTAATAGATCGCCATGAAACGTATTCAAAAAACTACCTATTTCAATTAAAAAAGAACTAAACACATCTGATAACAAGGTTGACTGAAATATAATTTCCCATTTGGTATTTTTAAATATTATTGTTGGATTCAGGCTCAATTATATACTAGATTTTGTCCAACAAAATATAGACAAATTTAATAAATTTAGTCAAAATATTCATTTAAGTTATACTAAAAAAACTACGTATGGTAATAACCAAAGGTGTTAAATATATAAACAGGCTAAAACATACCTAATGAACTTATAAATTCCATTTATGGACAAACAGAATATAGGGGGATATGTATGTGTTTTATTTATCCTCATAACTTATTCATATCACATGAGTAGCAAGAGTGGATTTTCACATTTTTGTTTACGTATTTCTAATTCTGCATCTTGTTCAACTTATTCATTACCTTTTTATTTTCATCAGATAAAAATTTAAGTCTTAAGTGAATTCTTTCCAATTTTTGTAAATAATAATCTCTATTAAAATAAAAAAATAAAATAGAAAGGCAATAATGATTAATATAATTATTAGAAGAATTGAATTACACAGTAAGGTTATACAATTAACATTGTTCAACCATATTAATAAATAAGTGCCTGATAATTACTCCATGGTTACATATAAAAACGACAAAAGTAATATTACAGACCTAAGAGACATTACAACACGATATGTGAGAGACATAAGAGATAATTTAACGTTATTTAAGAAGCACATGGAATATTCTTATAGTAATTACAAAGAATTATCTCAAAATTATTCTGAATTTATGAGAGAAATTGATCAACAAAATACTTCTAATAATTCTTACATCATGTTTTCAAAGAGGTCAGATTATTAGAAATGAATATTACAGCAACAGAAATTTCTCGGGTGCTCATTGCTAAAATATGTGGGTGTAAGAAGAGCAACAAAAAAATAATATATTCTTTTGTAGATCAATATCATAGTTTATGTTTAGATAAAAGGGATATTTTAGCATCCCAACTAGAAGCATGTGAGAATTTGCTTTTAGCAACTCCAGGTAATGAAGATAAACAAATAATTGAAAATGAAATCACTGAATTAAATACATATCTTTAAATTTATCAGTACCAGAAGAACAGTACCAGAAGAAAGTGTTTATTATAATTACCAGACATAACTTTGTTATTAAAAAATATTTGAAATTATGAAATCA
The DNA here is from genome assembly GCA_035297365.1 of Nitrososphaeraceae archaeon. Lineage (GTDB taxonomy): Archaea > Thermoproteota > Nitrososphaeria > Nitrososphaerales > Nitrososphaeraceae > TH1177. The sequence continues at coordinate 65,286 of DATGZA010000091.1, read as the reverse complement.
GATATGGTTATAAATAAAAAGAAGATATCATAAAAAATAACTAGAAATTATCACTGAATTGTCGTGTACGTTCATCGACCTGATCTTGTGGTCTTTTGGTGGTTTTCTGATAGATATCTTTATGTTCCCTCTTATCATACTCTTTTTCATGCTCTTCTCTCACATGATGAAGTCTATCCTTTTCATGAATGAACTCTTTTCCACAATTATCGCATTTTAAAATAGCATGATGATGAACATGTCTAGTGTGATCGATTAATTCTTGATAGCTATGGAATTTCTCATCATCGAATTCACAGTTATATTTGTCATGGTGAAATAAATTCATTAAAAACCATATGAATTATCAATTATTAAAAACTATCTGAAAGATAGACAATTGATTTTGACTTTTATGATTTAACATATTATTAAAAAAATAGCAAAGAAATTAGACAGAATTTTGACAAGGGTGTAGAATATATGTTGGTAAATCAATATACAAGAACAGATATTGGAGATAAATCATCCTCCAGAGGGCATGTCTTGGTCCCACGTATTTTGTTGGTAATTGTCAATTAGTTCATTTATTAATTCATCTAACTCGATATTTTTTTTTCGTCTTTGCATTAAATCATCCTTTAATGAACCCAGCCTTCTTAAAGTAAGATCCTGAATCTGAATATCAACCATATGATAATACTTGCTGGTTAACCAAAGATATGTTTAACTGAAATTAACGTCATGAAACTAAAAGAAGGTATTTTAGATGAGATTAAAATCTAAATATTTGGGAATATGAAGGTGATCAAAATCGTAAAATCAGAAAAGACCTATCATTCGGTTATTTATAATGATTTAGTTACAGAAGTTATAGATGAGACAAGTTTCAAAGATTTGTATGAACTAAATTTTTATCTTCAAACTCTTCAAAAAAAACTAGAATTTGAAGATATTTTGTTAATTATCCATGATAAAATCAATAATTCAGTAGATTTGAAAAGGAGTACGGAAGACATTTTTCTTGAATGACAAATAATTTATAAATAAATCGCAAATATGAAACAAAGAATTAATAAGATTATTCAGTTTAAAGTTGCATGTAGAAATGGGTGGCATATCAAAAAAAGGGAGAATTTTTTTGGGAAAAAGGATAGGTCCCAAATCTGCAAGACGTGCGAGAAAACCATTAAGTGAGGACTGGACCACTGGAAGGGTGCTTAACAGACATTTTGTTAATAGAAGAAAATACAAGAAACCTACGAGAAGAGAGAAAAACCAAAGCTATTCGCATTATTCATATTGATTAGCTATTGATTATCAAAAGAACTGGTTAACCCTAGATCCATAATTAGATATATTAGAAATCCAATAGGTATTTAAGACTGAAATAAAAAAAGAATGAATCTAATAAATTATTTCCCATTTAATACTATAAGAGAAAGACAAAAGAATGTCATTCAAAGAATAGAAGAAGAGATAGAAAATGGAATCAAATACATATTTTTGGAAGCGCCTACAGGATTTGGAAAGAGTCCTATTGCCATTGCATTAGCAAGATACCTCGGAAGTTCTCATATTTGTACTTCAACAAAGGACTTACAAAACCAATATTCTAAGGATTTTCACTTTGTAAAGGAAGCAAAGGGAAAGAGAAATTTTATGTGTCTATTAAAACAAAATGAAGGAATAAAGGAAACTTGTGAATATGGACCTTGTCAGAAAGAAGAAGAATTTGACTGCAATTATAAGACTAGACTACTGGATTACAAGGTAAGTGGTCTTGGAACAAAATTTGAAAATGCAGGAATAGGTCAAATGGAAAAGATGAAATATGTGAGAAAACATGATTCTCAACTTCGATTTGAGAAAATTGAATGGGAACCATGTTATTATTTTCATCAGAAATGGATAGCAATAAAATCATCCCATACCATTTACAACTATAAATATTTCTTATCAGATCTATATTTCTCTAACAATATCGTGAAAAGAGATTTGATAGTTTTTGACGAGGTCCATAATATAGAATCAGAAATTTCTGATTTCAAGAGTTTCACAATAAATGGGGATCTTATTTCAAAAATTTTTCCAACTCTAAAATTGCCTCATAAAAAAGAAGAAGATATAGAAACATGGATAGGTTTTTGTGAAGATTATAGAGATCATATTCTTGATTTTATAGAAGATACCCAGATGGCTATAGAAAGAAATGATTTAAGAGAACCTCATACAGAGAAAAATCTAATAGATTCCATCAACAGAGAAAAAAATATTTCCCAAGTTCTAAATGACATGAAAAGGAACAAGTCCAATTGGTTGGTAACAAATATCGATAGAGCTGTAGATAATTCTATACGAAAAATAACAATTACGCCTTTGGATATTGCAAACTATTTTAAAGAAATTCTTGAAAACAGTTCTTATGGATTGTTCATGAGCGCGACTATTCTAAACAAAGATTATTTGTGTAAAATTTCTGGTCTTCCTGAAGATAAAATTGCCTTTATCAGAATAAAAGAATCTGACTTCCCAAAAGAAAATAGACCTATACATCTAATGAATGTAGCTTGGCTAAATAGCAAAACAATAGCATCAAGTCTTCCCCCTATCGCAAAAGCTATTGATAATATAATGAGTGTTCACAAAAAAGATAAGGGAATTATTCATACCACATCCTACTTTCAATTAAACTATATCAAGAATAACCTGAGTACACAGAATAAGATGAGATTGATAGAAACAGGACCAAATATGGATAGAATTGAAATATTACAAAAACACTTTAAAAATACGAATCCCACTGTCCTGATTTCCCCCTCCCTATACTATGGACTTGATCTTAAAGACGATTTATCTAGATTCCAAATAATCACTAAAGTTCCATATCCAGATCTAAGTGACAGGAAAGTATCAACAATGAGAAAAAAAGACATGAATTGGTACCTTTGGAATACTGTTATTAAAGTAGTACAAGCGTATGGAAGAAGCGTTAGGAGTAAAGAAGATCATGCCAGTACATATATTTTAGATAGTAACATAAGTTATCTTTTAAAAAATGCGAAAGAAATGTTTCCTCAATGGTTCACCGAAGCAATTATCCAAAGATAAAAGATAAAAAAGCATATAAGATTTGCATACTGAAAGGTCATTCTATAAAATTTAAAAGCGTACTCTGTCCAGAATTATGTTTAAGATCCAACACTTTAATACCCAATCTCCTTATGTGAATATCTTGATTAACTGAAATAAAATCATTTAAAATAATATCAGCATTAATAAATAACTCATGGGGATCTTGGCTAGGAATCCTTAATGTTCTAGATTTTGTTTTAATTTCAAGTGTCTCACTTATAAAAATTAAAGCCAACGTTTTAAAAAATAAATTTCTTTGAATTAATTTTTCTAAAATCGAGTTACATAACTGCTGTAGTTCAAATTTAAAATATTCGATATCATGAGAATTTTCTTTTAAAGTTTTTATTCTAACAATTTGTTTTATGTCATTATCGCTTTTAACGGGATCGTAATTTATGCCACGTGCGGAATTACATAAATAATTAGAACAAGCTGATCCAAATTCTTTTTTAAGCAAGTCCATGTTAGCAACAGAAATATCTTTGAAAGTCTTTATCCCCATTTGATAAAGTTTTTTTTTATTTTTTGGCCCTATTCCAGGAATCAAACTAATGTCAAGATCTGAAATCAAATTTATAGATTTTTTTGGTTCGATAAGAAATAAACCACTTGGCTTTTTATATTTTGAACCTATTTTTGCTAAGAGTTTATTATAAGATATGCCTATTGAACAAGAGATATTAATTTTTTTATATAGTTTTGTCTTTAACATTTGAGCAATTTCTACAGCCTTATCAAAATCTCCATTTAAAAATTCAGTAAGTTCTACGTAACATTCATCAACGCCAACGACTTCGCATTTATCAACTACGGATTTAATAATGTCCATGGCTTTGTTAGAAAGTTCAGAATAATATTTTTGATCGATTGAAAGAAAAACCGGATTATCCACAGAACTTAATTTTAACTTGGCTTCCCTAATTGAGATTCCAGACTTTACACCATATTTTCTTGCTACATAATTAGACGTGCTAACTACTCCGCTATCACTTGTTCTTCCAGAATACACGCACACTATTATTGGAAAATTTTTAATGGCTGGATTTCTGATTTCCTCACATTGAGCAAAAAAATAATCAAAATCAATGTGAAATATAATTCTGAGATCACTATTTTCAGATAATGCGTCAAAATATCGGAATGTCATGAAATCAATTCATTCATTAATGTAAATAAAAGTCACTGTTATAATATTTGTTGTGATAATTACGCATGTATCAGGGTTTAGATATACTTTTCTAGAACCAAACCAATTGATCTATCATTGGATGATCCCATTACTATTAACCAAGATGGCATCAAATTAAAACCTGAAATAATGATAAAAGAAGAATTGTATCATTGTATTTTTCAAAATAGAGTATTCCTTTTTTACAAAGATAACGACGAGATCATTCATTGTTATGAGGTGGGTGATCCCAATATCATTACCAAAATTAGGGAGAACCCTAATAGCATCAGCGATATATTCAATGAAATAGTCAAAGAATCTGACAAAAATATCAAGAGTTGAAAACATTATATTCCACATTAGATGAGTTATTATAAGCATGACCGCAAATATTGAAAATACTGGAAATGTAAAGAGAAGTAATGAGATTTTTATAGGCAAGAAGCCGTTGATGACCTATGTCACAGCAACATTAGTACAGCTGGCCAACGAACCGCTTGTAGTCATTAAAGCAAGAGGCAAAAGCATCCCAAGAGCTGTAGATGTATCTCAGATCATTGTGAAACGAATGGATACACTGGGATATAAGGTAGATTCTGTGAAAATAGGGTCCGAATCAGTAAAATCCGAGGACGGAAGAATCAGAAATGTTTCAACCATCGAAGTAGCTGTTTCTAGAAATTAGATCCTTAAAAGCTTTTTTGTTTTTGTATTTAATTCTCTAGTTTTTATAATTTATTCATACCCAATCCTTATATTTTGTTTAATCTATTATTATTGTTTTTCAAGTGCTATATTCGTAATAATATAAAACTTCATTACTTTTAGATAATTTTTATGGATTCTTATATACAAGTTTATATTTATTTTGAATATGCTTTACCTCTAATAATTATACAAAAAATTTAAAATATATTTTGTGAGGAATTACTTTGAGGCAGGCATTAACACATTTATTTTCTTATAAAGTAATATTAAATGTTCATTTAACTTTATCATTATAAGCAAAGTAAAAGAGTTATTCAAAGACTTATTTTGTAACCGAATTATATTTTGAGATTATTATTCTTAATCAAAATGAAAAATAAAAATATTCTGAATTTTTATGATTATCCAGATCTTTAAGAATTTCTTGCTACAGTCTAAAGAAAATATAGATTATTGTGAAAAGTTCTTGAAATTTAACATCCTATTGCAGTATTATTTGAATTCATATCGGATAAATTAATGCTATATATAAATAAAATAAACATTTAATAAGTATATGATTCAAAAAAAGAAATTACATGATTTAAAATTAAGCTTAAGAGATTTAGATTATGATGAAGGAATCAAAATTAGTGTAGATTCAACTAATGAAAAAATTTTTATAAATAAAAATATTCTAGACCAGTATGTCGTTGAATTTACAGGAACAGAATCTAATGAAATAAAATATTATGATAATTTGAATGAGGTGATAGATGATGTGAAGAAAATATATCACAATAATTTTCATTTTATAGAATATTGACAATTTTAAATTAAGAATAGTAATGGATAAACCAAAAAACAGCAACAACTATTCTAATTAGCACCCATTCGATTTTTTTCAGAAATACTATTTTTAATTTGGAAACATATTAATCGACAAATAATCGAATGCAAATTCACACAGGTGATAATCTCATTTAATATTTTTATTATCAAATCATCGGTACCAATGATCAGAACCTTCTGTTGGTTCTTGAAATTCTGTATTTCTTTTTTTATCACACTATTTCTAGAGGTGATTTCAACCTGTGTTTTCATTACTCAAAAGTATAGGCTCGGATATTATGAATAACCATTGATGTAAACTGTATTATTTCCATAATTATCAAATAGAGAACGAATAAAATGATATAATACGAGCATATTTCTCACCTCTCAAATATGGATATCTGACAAGCCTTTAGTAATTTAATATATACATGTCTAGTGTTTGTCTTTTATTTGAATCTGGGTTTCATCCATTATGGAATCAAATCTTCTGCTGCCTCTTTTATCAAGATATGATAAGAACATATATTTACAGCCATTTTTATTCAACATCATAATTCCTATTCTCATCCTTAAATACCACCAATATCTTAGACATATTTTTAGACTGATTACATAACCATAACTCAAGTGCCTTAAAATAGACGTAGATGTTCTATTGCTTTCAAATGTAATTTTTATATCACATGTAAAAAGAAGGTTGTTTACTATAGCTTTTACTTAACATCCATGAAAATCTACATCTGTATAATCCTATTTTTATGTTCCTGTCATATGTATAATCTTTTATAAATCATAATATTAAAAATTATCTATTGGCAATTATCTATGACAATATACTCTAGCTATATTACTTTTCATTCTTTTTATTTTTTCTGCTTGCTAACGGAAACATCCATACATCTTCTAGTCGCTCGGATACGGGTTCAATAAGACCTTCAGTTTCATACTCTGTGCTAATTTTGAACCTAGCTTAAAATACAAAGGAAACTTGTATATTATCCAAAAAAAGATTTTCATATTGTAAGAGCTCTAAAAACGCAAAAATTTATAATTTATCCAGCTTTTTGTACACCGATATTGAGAATATTTGATAAATTGAATAATAAAAAAAAAATAATAAATTCAAAAACAAATAATATAAAGGTTTTTTTATGTGGTCCAACGGTATATGATACTATTCATTTTGGGCATGCCAGATTTTTTCTTTTTTTTGACCTAGTCTATAGATTATTTAAATTAAGAAACATTGAACCAACAATAGTAATTAATATTACAGATATTGATCCAAAAATTCTAGCAAGATCTAAAGAGAGTGGAGTTGAATATCCATTATTAGTAGAAGAAAATATTCAAGAGTTTTTAAAGACATTTGACAAACTCGGTCTTAACTCTTTTATTTATGTGAAGGTGTCTGACTACATAGACTACACAAAAAGGATCATAGAAAAACTGATTACAGACAAAAAAGCATACTACAGTTTAGGAAATATCTATCTGAAAGCAGAATTTGGAACTAAATCTAATTTATCAGGATTATCGAAGGAAGAAATGAAGGATATGAGATTTGATATTAATCCTGGAAAAAAATCTCCTACAGATATTCTGCTATGGAACTGCTCGGATGTATTTGAAAATCTATTTAATGATTCGGAATTAGGAGATGGCGTCCCATGGTGGCATATTCAAGATGTTTCCGTTATATGTGGAATATTTTCAGGAAAGTATGATATCCACAGTGGAGCAACGGATCTCATTCTTCCCCATCACGAATATATAAGTTCTATTCTATACAGTATAAAAAATAGTAAGAAATACCCAAATATTTGGATGCATGTAGGACTCGTATACCTGAAAAATACAAAAATGTCTAAATCTACAGGTCATTATCTTTCGATTAATGATTTATTAAATAAATACAATGCTAACACCATAAGACTTTATTCATATTCTGAAAATTACCATGATCCATTATTTTTTTCCTATAAAGGCATAAACGAATACAGAAAATTAGAGAATAGAATAAGAGAAATCTTCACTTCAGAATACAAAGTTCCTGAAAAAAATAGCAGTAAAATAAAAAAGTTCATAGATTATTTAACGGATGATTTTAACACAGTAGATGCTCTTACTGTTTTAAAAGAAGCTGTAGAAGAAAAAAGATATTGTGAAATCAAGAAGATGGTGGAAATTTTTGGACTCAGATATTAGAACGAGGTATAAAATGAACGAATTAGAATTTTGTTCATACTGGGTCAAAAATTATCAGATTGATTCGGCAACAAATATTTTTGTTTATTCAGATTTTCCTGAAGATTATTTTTTTAATAGGATAATAAGCAAAGCTTCAAAATCTAAGGTTATAAATGAGGGTATTTCAAATTCAAATTTATTTTTAACAGAAAACGCTTTGGGAGGATTTTTTCATTTGGAAAACTTGAACAAGCAAGTAATAAAACATTTAGAAAAAAATCATTTTCATTATTTGGACATAATTTATACCATGGTATCTCCTAGTAAAATTAAGCTATATGGAAAAGAACCTAGCGTAAATGTCAAAGAGACGAATAATATTAAAGATTGGAATGATATATTTTGCAAGTCATTCATGATAACAAGGCGAATTACCAAAGTAAAACACTTACTACATCAAAATAGAGAACGTTTTATTTTTTTGCTCGCAGAAGTTAGTGAAAAAAATAATAGAAAAATACCTGTAGGATGTTGTTTACTTTTCGAAAATTATGGATCTATGGGCTTATATTGTCTAGGAACTATTCCAGAATATAGAAATAAAGGAATTGCTACAACTGTGATTAAAAAATCCATGGAAACAGCTAATCTCAAAGGTTTCAGAAATGTCTTCCTGCATACATTCCTGAACGATGGATATATGAATTTCTATAATAAATTGAATTTCAAAATTGTGGATAAAAGTACTATATTTAGATTTGGGTAAAAATAAAGTTGAATTTCGTAATAGATTAAATCTAGGTTATGCTGTAAGAAAACAAAAAATATAATAGATAATTAAAATGCTTTAAATTACAATCAAATGGTTTTTATAAAAAAAATTGAAATTTATGGATTTAAATCATTTGGATTTAAGAATACTATCATCAATTTTAATAATGGTCTAGTAGCGGTTACGGGACCGAATGGCTCTGGAAAAAGTAATGTTTTGGATGCCATAATGTTTTCACTGGGTGAAAATAGTCCTAAATCCTTGCGCGTTGACAAGTTTCAGTCTCTGTTCCATGATACTCAAAATAAAGGTCACAGGCTTATTAGAGTAAGTGTTACATTTGATAACAAAGATAGAGGTATTCCAATTAATTCGGATCATGTAACACTAACAAGAGAGATGGAAGGTTCTGTTGGAGATAGTCAATATTTTTTGAACGGAAAAAAGGTTACTAAATCCACGATCACCGAATTACTCCAGATAGTTGTAGCGGTTCCAAATAAGTTAAACATTGTACAGCAGGGAATGATTACCAGAATATCAGAATTAAATTCAGATGAGAGAAGGAAAATTATTGAAGATATTGTAGGATTGTCCTACTTTGACGAAAAAAAAGAAGAATCTTTAACACAACTTGAAGAATCCGACAGAAGACTAGACATTGCATTGGCACGCATAGGTGAGATTAGAAAGAGAATTGATGATTTAGAGATAGAAAGGAATGAACAATTACGATTTGAGCACCTGGAAACAGATATTAAAAAATACAAGGCAATAAAAATATCAAATGATATAAAAAGACTAGAAGACACAGTTTCAAGAAATGATTTAGAATTAGATAAAAAAAATAGCAAGTCAATGGAATCATCTTTGAACCTCAAGGAATTAAGAGAAGAAATTGAAAAACTAGATGTTGAAAAAATGCAGTTCATAAAAGAAGTAGATACAATGAATAAACAAAAAGCAGAAGTTAGCAATAAAATCTCTTTAATTGTCTATGAAGTAGAAAAATTGAAGGCCATTTATAAACAGACAGTATCAAGAATAGCAGAAATCAAAAACAGATTAAAATCTATAGATGGAACATATGAAGATATTGATAAAAAAATAAACCATATTGAGGAGATAGTTAATTTAGCTGAAATTAATATGGAGAAACTATATGATGAAAAGAACCAAAATATTAATCTACTAAAAAATATTGATCAAAACATCGTAATTGAAAACAATAAAAACGCAGAGATAAATTCGTTAAAATCAAAATTAGAAAATAGGAATTCCAAATTAATAAATTTATATAATAATCTTGAAAGACATATTGTTACTAATCAAGAGAAATTACAAATAAAAACCGACCAGAGTAATGAAATTCATAATAAAATAAATACACTCAATTCCAACATCTCTAATTCCATGTTCCAAATTTCATATCACAAAAATACACTTAACACGCAACTAAAAGACAGAGACACCATAGATAGGTCAATATCGGATTTGCAGGATAAGATAGAAAAATATGCAACCGAACTTAAAAATTCAAGAACAACATTAGATGAATCCGATCAAGACTCTTTAAAATTTCAGGAAAAGAATGCTATTTTAGTCAATTCGATGGAAGAAGATTTCACCATCTCAGAAATATTAAAGAATAAGAAGATAGATACAATAGGAGTTGTACACGACCTTATAAAATGGGATAAAAAATATCATAGAAGTGTATTAGCCACAGCATCTGAGTGGATGAAAGCCATAGTTGTAAGAGATGTGAGAAGCATGATAAAAATAGCAGAATTTGCAAAATCTAGGCAATTGCCTCGAGCCAAAATCATTCCGCTAGATCTAATAAAGTCTTCTGATAAGGTGATAGTAAAGGAAGACGATATAGGAATAATAGGTCATCTTTCCAATTTTGTTACGTCAGATTTCAAAGCATTGGTAGAATTTTTATTTGGAAACACAATTGTTGTTCGAACAGCAAAAGACGCATATACTTTATCTATAAATGGATACAATACTGTATCCATAGATGGCGAATTATTTGGAGCTAGATCAAGATCTTTATTGATTGACTATAATTCTAAAATAATCGATGTGGTAAAAGAGATAAATCTGGAAAACGATATAAAGACCCTTAGAATTTTAATTCTTAACCTTAAAAATTTGTTAGACAATAAAATCCTAAAATTAAGGAAGTCGATCAAGCATGCGAGCGAAATGGAAACTATGAAGATTAAACTGGACAATTCCATAAATCATCACAAAGAAATGCTCAAATTCCATGAAATTCATCTTTATGAACTAGAAAATGATTTAGATCAACAAATAAACTCACAAAAGTTAGTCGAAACGGAGACAAATTCAATTGCAGAAAAAATTTACAAGAATGAAATTAGGCTTGTAATTGTATCCAACACTAAAAACAAAATACAAAATATATTATCAGAAATCGATGTAAAATATAATGGCTATGAATTAGATAGTCTAAATATAAAGAGAACCAATCTTCAAACCATTATTGATTCGAAAAACTACGAAATACAGGATCTGACAATAAAAACGACCTCCCAACGAAATGACAGAGAACTACATTCTGACCGTAAATCTATATTGGAAGAAGAGAAGATAAATCTGGAAAAAGAATTAGAAGATAAAGAATCAAGAATCAATACAGATAATGAAATAATCGAAAACAAAGAGACTGATTTGAAGACACTAAGAGATCAAGAACAGGTAATAATAAATGCTTCAGGAAATTCTTATTCAATTTTGCAAACTTATGAAGAAAAAATCAAATCTTTATTGGAAAATGAAAGAAGAGTTTCAAGGGTATACAACGCGTTTGAGAGAGAAATAGCATTATTAGATAAAGAAAATTCCAACCTAAGAGATCAACAAAGAAAATTAAATAATGATCTAATCTGGCTAGGATATAAACAGATTATTGAGGAAGATTATGACGTAGATGAACTAGTAACTAAACTATCTGAGGAATACGATTCATTAAAGAATAGAATAAATCTCAGAGCGAATGAAAGTTATATTCAAGTCATTGAAGGTTACAGAGGAATGTCTGAAAGGAAAAATGACTTGGAAAAGGAACGTAATTCTATCATATTATTTATTGAAGAAATAAATAAAGAGAAAGAGAGTATGTTTATGGATGCATTTCTTAAAATCAATCAAGATATCAATCACACATTTTCAACAGTCATAGGTGGAAACTCTTGGTTAGAAATTGAAAATCAAGAAGATGTTTTTTCAGGGGGTGTGAGGTTGGTTGTTCAGTTCCCCGGAAAACCTAGGAGAGATTCTACGGCATTGTCAGGGGGTGAAAAAACAATGGCAGCGACAGTATTTCTTTTGGCATTACAATCTATAAAACCATCACCATTCTATCTCATGGATGAAATTGATGCACACTTGGATGCACAGAATACGGAGCGGTTGTCAACGATCTTATTTGAACGAGCTAGAAAAAATCAAATAATAATGGTAACATTGAAAGATTCAACAATTTCAAAAGTCGACCAAATTTATGGAGTTTATCCTAAAAACGGCGTATCTCAGATATTAAAATACAAATATCCTGGAAAATCCTCCGGATCAACTGAAATTATAGCTTAAAAATTAAAGAATAAAATAACAAAAAGGTGTAAAAAATATAACAGAACAGAAATTTATAGAATTTAAGGCTTGTAATTGAAACAACGAACGTGATGATCTTTTTCTTCCATTGTTAGATCCGGCTCAACATAGTTGCATTTATCTATAGAACAGATACATTTATTAAGAAATTTGCATCCTTTCGAAATGTGAGATTGATCATATTCATTCTTGATCATGATCTCTTTATCTTCAATATCACTTAATTTGGGGATAGCAGATATTAAGGCTTTGGTATATGGATGAAGAGGATTTGTAATCACTTTCTCAATGTCGCCATATTCAATTATTTGTCCTTTGTATAAGACCATAATGTTGTCACCTACTATTCTCGAAGTGGAAAGATCGTGAGTTATATACAGAAATGATATTTTCTCTTCCTCCTTCAACCTTCCCATTAATTCTAGAATCTGGAATCTTATTGAAACATCTAACATTGAAACAGGTTCATCTGCAATTATAAGTTTTGGTTGCAATACCAAAGATCTCGCAAAACTTACTCGCTGTCTTTGTCCTCCAGAAAGCATATGTGGATATTTGTTAGAGATTTCCTCTAAAGGTTCGAGATTAACTTTTTTTAGTGCTGAAAATATTATTTCTCGAGTTTCATGTTTCTTTACTGATTTTTTGTGTATTTGTAATGGTTCCTTAATAATATCAAATACCTTCATTCTAGGATCAAGAGAGGAATAGGGATCTTGTAGTATCATTTGCATCTTTCTTCTCAACCTTAGTAATTCTTTACCTTTTAAATTTGAGATATCTTCATTATCAAAAATGATTTTTCCTGAATCTTGATCTATAGATTTCATTATCAATCGAGCTAAAGTGGTCTTGCCTGAACCTGATTCACCTGCAATTACAAGTATTTCACCAATATCAAGTTGAAAATTGACGTTATCTATAACTTTGACAACATTTTTTTTTCTGAAACCAAACGATCTTATCAAATGTTGGCTGCTAGGAAATGACTTGTTTAGATTAACAACATTTAGCAGATGATTTTTCAACGCGAATCACAAAATTTGGTTCTTTTTTGTTTTAAATAAAAAAATTGCAGATAAAATGGAATAGAAAGAATTATTATTTTGTTTGGTTCTTGTTAATTCTGAATATTCTATCAAAATAGTCCGATTGTTCCTGAGTTAGATCTTCTGCTTCTGTTTCAGGAATATTTGCTAGACGTCTTGCTAGTTTTTTCTTGTAACCTAATTGCATTTGTCTAGCGATTTGAATACGTTGTGCTTGTGGTGAACCCGCACCATGCATAGATTCTGTAAGGTAACCAACTGCATTTCTTCCTAGTGTCATATTCTCTATTAATCTTAGTGCCCTAACCCGATTTTCAGTAGGGATACCCTTTCTTCCCTTCAGATATTTTTCTAAGAGAGGTCCAGTTTCTGGATTTCTAAACTCTTTTTCAGAAGGCATTGTTACAACTAATCCTCCTGCAATATCCTGAGCCAGTCTGCCAATCTCATAGGGGAAACGTGTAACGTTGTGTTTGCATACGTTTGCAAGCATATCATCATTCTGAAAATTGCCAGACTTTGTTTTGTATGACTGATAAGACGATGCTACTCCTGCAGCAAATATTGTTTCGTTAAGATGCGTCATTTCAACTAATTTGTCTTTAATATGAGATACATTTGAAACGCCATTATAATCAGCGATTGATGCTGCTGCACCTATAAGCACGTCACCCAGACCAGTCTTACAAACATAGCTCCTTCTGTGGTAACAAGTAAACCTTTCAACCAACATTGAAGCAAACTCATATTCACCATCCATAAAAATAAGATCGTTTGGAATAAAGACATTGTCAAAAATCATCATAGCTTCCTGTCCTGAAAATTTGGCATTTCCAGAATCGATATCTCCACCTTCCATGCTTCTAGTATCACATGATTGCCGTCCGTAGATATAGATAATACCCGGAGCATCTGCTGGTACAGCACCAACAATGGCATAATCTTTATCTTCTCTTCTAAGCCTCATCGTAGGCATCACCAAGATCCAATGAGAATTAATGCATCCTGTCTGATGAGCCTTAGCACCTGTAATATAAACACCTTTTTCATCCCGTTTTGTAATATGCACGAATAAATCTGGATCTTCTTGTTGTGATGGAGAGAGGCTTCTATCTCCCTTTACATCAGTCATAGCTCCTCCAATAACATAATTTTCTTGCTGAACTTTCTTTATGAATTCTTTTAACCTTTGATGATATTGTGTATTATTCTTTCCATCAATTTCGAAAGTAGTAGAATAAAGAGAATTTAATGCATCCATGCCTACACATCTTTGAAAACAAGTGCCTGTTAATTGTCCAAGTTTCCGTTGCATCTTATTTTGATTTACAAGATCTTGAGCATTTTCAGCTATGTGTAAAAATCTATTCACTTTTAAACCAGAAAGTGAAGATTCAGCAGAAGCTAATTCTGGATCCTCGTTAGCCAAATCAAAAGTTTCTGCTACGGCATTGATCGAAGGCCGAATCATAGGATGGTCCACTGGTTCTTTGACTAATTCCCCAAAAAGATAGACCTTTAGATTTCGATTTCTCAAACTTTCTATATACTCGGCTCCGTTTCTAATAGGCATATTCTATTAACGTCTGAATGTTATTTATATATTATTAGTAGAGGGTGTACTAGCTCCTTTTTTTACCTAATATACTAGGAAATTTAAATAAATATCAAAGATTATGGAAATATTAAATATATATTGATTTTCTGCATCTTATGGTGTGGTAACTAAATGAAGTTAGACGATTCAAGAAGAGATCAGTTTAGAAAACTGGCCAAATATCAAGGATATAGAAGCAGATCAGCATTCAAACTAAAGCAGATTAACCAAACACATCACATCCTAAAAAAAGGAAATATAGTAGTAGATGTTGGATGTGCTCCAGGGGGATGGATTCAGGTTGCATATGAAGAGGTGGGAGAAAAAGGGAAGGTCATAGGCATAGATCTGAAAAAGATGGAATCGATATATGGTACAATCCTTATTCATGGCAGTATAGAGGATGAAAAAGTCATCACCGAACTTAATCAATTGCTGGATAAGAAGGTTGATGTAATTCTATCAGATATTGCCCCCAATGTAAGCGGAAATTGGGAATTAGATCATGCAAGACAGATTTCATTGACAGAAAGTGTATTTGATTTGGCAAAAAAGATTTTAAAAAGAAATGGTACTGCAGTTTTCAAGGTATTTCAAGGAGATATGTTAAATGACCTAATCATCAGATTGAAAGAAAGCTTCGAAAGAGTAATAATTACCAAACCGATTGCAAGTAGACAAGAAAGCAGTGAACTTTATCTAGTTTGTATAAATTTTAGATAGGGAAAATGCATTGTTATAGTTAAGTTATTTTGGACTGGTGCGCCATCTTACTATAAATAGTTACTGTTACAGGGACAATTTGACATTATATGAAGAAATTTAAATATTTTTAATATTAAATATAAATATACAAATATTTCAAAGAAAACATATTGCTTGCTTCAAATTATGTAAGGGAAAAATATTCAAAAAAATTTATTAAAATATCTAAATCAGAAAGAGAAGGATTTTACAAAATATTATTTTCACGAAGAGATGTTAGATCACATTTTACAGATAAAAAAGATATTACCCTTTCAACACTAATCAAGATATTAAATGCAGCCCATCATGCACCATCAGTTGGTTTCTCTCAACCATGGAATTTCATCGTAATAAAAGATATCCAAACGAGGGAAAAGATAAGGAATTCGTTTTTTAAGGAGTATAAAAAATCAGTAGAATTGTTAGAGACAGATAAAAAAAGGAAGAAGATTTATCAATCTCTGAAGCTAGAGGGAATTTTGGAATCTAATATAAACATCTGTATCACATATGATTCTACAAGGTTTGGACCATTTATAATAGGAACAACTGCTATACCTGAAACTGGGATATACAGTGTCTGTTGCGCAATTCAGAATCTCTGGTTGGCTGCAAGAGCAGAAGAAGTAGGGGTAGGATGGGTAAGCATTTTATCTAACAAGGATTTGAAAAAAATACTATCGATTCCAAGACATATAAAACCAATTGCTTATTTGTGTCTTGGATATGTTTCAGAATTTGTGAATAAGCCAGATCTAGAAAGATCAAGATGGCTACAAAGGATGAATCTAAAGGATCTTATTTTCTTAGAAAAATGGGGAAATGACTTGATTTCCCAAGAAAAGAGAAATAAGGTAAATGAAAAATAGAAGTATAGAAATGATAATATTCTTCCAAGAGATTAAAAAAAGCAATGAGTTTTAAAAAAATTTACCTATTGGCAATACCTACTGTAATTGCAATTATAATATTAATTTTCATGATTAATAATACAAGTTTAATTAATAAGAAAAAATTCGATCTAGCGATCGACGCACTGAAGGAAGAACAGTCACTATTTACGCATACTCGTGTAAAGATAACTAATACAGGAATCCAGCCTCTTACAAATATAACAATAAATTATGGAAATAAAAGTGATGTGATATCTATATTAGAACCAGGACAAAGTTATCCATTAAGTCCTCCTCCAGGCAGCGACCTTGAAAAGTTAAGAGTGACTACTAATGAGGGTATCAACATCACTCAGGAATACAGAACGCCCATAAAAATGCCAGGAATGATGGGATCTTAGATTAATCATTACAAAATTTGTTTTATTTTTGAATATGATCAAGATATCCTTTCCATCCAATTCTTTCTAATTTTTCTAGTTTGTAATGTACTTCCTTGTTCAGGTGAAGTTTGTACTTCTCGATCTTGGTGGATATAGTTGGTGATTCGATAGCTAGAATTTGACATGCTAAAATAGCTGCATTTTTCGCACCATTAATAGCTACGGTAGCAACAGGAATTCCAGATGGCATCTGAACAATTGACAATAGAGAATCTAAACCATTTAAACTCGAGCTATTAATGGGAACTCCTATAACTGGAATGATGGAAAAAGAAGCTACCATTCCTGGCAGATGAGCAGCACCCCCAGCCCCAGCAATGATCACTTTTATTCCCCTTTTCTTTGCATTAAGTGAATATTTCATCAATCTAACAGGTGTTCTATGAGCTGAAACTATTGTCACTTCATAAGGAATATCAAAATACTCTAGAATTTCTGCAGCCTCCTTCATTACTTTCAAATCAGAATCACTACCCATAATTATGGCAACTTGCGATTTAGTCAACTGTATATAATTATGAATCTGTTATGATATTTATTGAATTTTTTGCTTCATTTGCCCTTTTTAATGCCTCATCAACGGAATTAGCTAATGCAATAATGTGACCTAACTTCCTCTTGGGTTTGGTAGTTTTTTTCCCATATAGATGGATCTTGACGCCAGGAACGGAAAGTAGTTTTGTCAATCCTGTTACTTTATAATTGCCAGTTAAACCGCTAGGTCCTAAAATATTCTTCATAACTACAGGTCTAAGTAACTCCGGTCTTGTTAAAGGCATGTTCAATATGGAGCGTATGTGTTGTTCGAATTGAGATACGGAACATCCTTCAACTGTATAATGACCGGAATTATGAGGTCTTGGAGCAATCTCATTGATCAAAATTTCATCATTCTTTGAAACAAACATTTCTATTCCGAACAGACCTACATCATTTAAACAGTTTACAACTCTTTCTGCAATCTTTCTGGCATTCTCTTCAGATGTAGATGAAATTCTTGCAGGAACAATTGTCGTATCTAAAATATTATCTCTGTGTATATTTTCTGCTACAGGAAATGATGTAGTTTGACCAGATTTATTTCTAGCGACAATTATAGAGATCTCATTTTTAAAATCAACAAATTTTTCTGAAAATATGTCTTTACCTAGAAAATACGACAATCCATTTTGAATTTCATTTGCAGAAGAAATTAGCAGGTTGCCATGACCATCGTAAGAATCTTCGGAGGCTTTTAACATTATGGGTAATCCAAATTTCTCTAAACATAACAACAAATCATCATTAGAATTAATTTTGGAAAAATCTGTTGTGGGAAGGTTATTTTTCCTTAGAAAAGTTTTTTGCCTAAATTTATTTTGAATAATTTTTAATGTATGCGGAGATGGAAATATTGGATAATTGTTAGATTCAAGGTTTTTTAGTGCGCTTGAATTTGCCAATTCAATTTCATATGTTATAAGGTCAGAATTATTAGCCAGTTCAATGATTTTCTCCTCATCCTTAAAATCAGCTATAATAAGTTTATCGCAAATAGAAGAGGCAGGACAATTATTACTTGGGTCAAGAATAATAACTTTGAGTGACATCCTTTTAGCTTCTTGGGCAATCATTTTACCTAATTGTCCACCTCCTATAATCCCGATAGCAGGTGGATTACTTACTGATAATTCATTCAAAAGATCGGTCATGAAGATAATAATTTTTGATGAGAACAAAGGTGTTAAAAATGTAATCTGCAAGTCAAGGAACTAATTTATATAGAAGTCACAAATTTAGAAAGTCGAACAAATAAGTTATATTGTATTGCAGGAAATTATAGTAAGTATATTCCTTATAAAATTTCTAATATTAAGTATTAGAATAATTTTCACAATGTTTAATTAGAACAAGTTTCTATAATAATGTGTGATAAAAGTTACCCATCAGAATCGATACGTTCAATCTTTTAGAGATGAAAGAAACGATCACAAGGAATGTTCGAGCTGCGATGGAAATGGCTGGATATATGAATTTTATAATGATCCAGTTTCATGGAGCTCATGTCCACACTGTAGCCCAGAAAGTGAGCGATAAGAATTTCTTAAAATAATCTTATTTTTTCTTTAAAATATTTGCAGGAATTCTATAGAAATATTTAACAATCATTAATTTAAAACAATATCATGTTAAGGAAAGAAGAAGCTATTAGAAAATGGTTTCCGATTGCAGCAATTGTTGCTGGAGTATCTTTTGTCATCACTTTCTTACTTAATCTACCTATTGAACGAGTGATAGCTGCTACAGTCTTGGCAGGAATTATGGTATTTAGTGGCTTTTTCTTCAGATCATTTGGAAGGGATCAGAAAGACTACAAACAGTAAAAGAGGACTAAACTCGTGAATGCAGTCAAATGCTAATATTTAAAAATTATGAAAAAATTTTATCTATTAATTTGAAAAAATTGAGTATTAGACTATTTTAATTTGTATAAATATTCTAAATATCAGATGGTTAAATTTTCAAATCAACTTTATTCCATTTTATTCTTTGCGGCGATGAGTATTTTAACCTTAATCATAGTGCAGACAGTGTACTCCTTCATAAAAAACGACATACAGATGCCTAAATTTGTAATATCAATCATAACGGAATTTATCTTCGTTTTTGTAATAATAAAAGTATACGATGAGATAGGATGTAAATGGGAGAACATCAAAGTGGTACCAATTTCAAAAAAACACAAAGAAGAGGTCCAACCTACAGTTCAAAATAACTATTATTATAGTAGTTCGCCAAAGTTTAATACGACCAGATTTTGTCCTAATTGTGGTATCACTGTTACAAAACACATTCCCCATTCCGACCTAGAAAAGGATGAAGCCATACCTAGATTTTGCAGAAACTGTGGATCGCTAATTAATGAAACAAAAATCCAAAGTAATAAATGAAGTCAGTATACAAAATAGATAAATCCTAAAAACGATCTTAAATAAACTGAGGACTGGATATTGAAAATAAAAAATTTTAACAGTAGGTTAACACTGACAATCATAGTAACAGTACTTTTAGGTTTTATAGCATATAATGTGAATGAAACAATATTTGTTTATGTTCTCTCAGAAACCGCGGAAGAAATTCACAATGATATAATGAGTAAAAATGTTTCGGACACCCAATATTTGAAGGGAATAGCAGAGATAGGAGGATTCATAATTAATACAGATATTGCATTGACAGATAAGCAGAAACAAGATGGACTATCAATAAGGAATAATATGCAAGAAAACGAAGGAATGATATTTGTTTTCAAAGAACCGGAACAACAAAGTTTTTGGATGAAAGGTATGAAATTTCCAATCGATATCATATGGTTGGATGCCAATCTATCTATAGTGCATATTGAGAAAAGTTTACATCCCTGTGAGTCATTTATATCTTGTCCTTCATATAGACCGTCATCTAATGCCCTATTTGTTCTAGAAACAGTTTCAGGATTTGCAGATAGTCATGACCTTAAAATAGGAAAGAAAATAAATTTCAAATTATTAGAATAGACCATATCCTTAATAAAATATAATTTCCTACTTTTATAAAAATAGCAATGTAGGTGAAAATTAGAATTTATCTGGATTTCTGACTATCTCTCAAGGTCTATCATTATCCTTCCTTCTCTAGAAGTATCAAATAGACTTTTCAACGCATCACCAGTCTCTTCTAAAGAAAAAACCTTCCATACCCTAACCTGAAGCCTATGAGAAGATTTTATAACATTTTTTAGTTCTAGCATAGTTCCGCCATTTGAACCAATGATTTGAATTTGTTTTAGATAAATAGGTTGAAGATCAAATTGAACTATATTACCAGTCAATATTCCAAAGATAACCAGTCTTCCATTATAATTCAAAGAATTTAGACTTGATTCCCAAGTTTGTTTTCCAATGGAGTTAATCACTACATCAGCCATTTTACCACTTGTCAACTCGGATGTAATTTCCGGAACTTTATCATAATCACATATACAAAAATCCGCACCAAGTTCGTTCAGCCATGATTTTTTACTCACAGCAATTACTTTAGCATTTTTTAATTTACCGAATTGTATAGCAAACATACCAGTACTACCCGATGCACCATATACAAGAAGAGTATCATTTTCGGTTATTGACGAAAGGTTAAGAGCATGATATGCGGTTAGAGCAGAAACTGATAGACTTGAAGCAAGATTCCAATCTAAATTTTTTGGAATCTTGATGACATTTTCTTTTCGTAACGATACATATTCCGATAATCCGCCATTGGTAGTAACTCCTATCAGAGATCCTTTTCTGCATAACATTTCTCTTCCGGAGATGCATTGATCACATTCCGAATCAAAGGTTCTATTATAGACGATTACATGATCATTTACATTTATTTCATTTACTTGGCTACCTACTTTTTCTACTTTTCCGGAGAACTCCATTCCCGGAATATGCGGCATAGGAGATGGGATTAGCCTCTTTTCAGAAAATAGACCATAAAATCCGGTGATCGTAAAATAATCTATCGGATTAATACCCACTCTTTTTACTTTTATCAACACTTCATTTTCATTAATCTTTGGAATCGGTAATTCGATATGTTTAAGATTTTCGAGACCTGGTTTTTCAAAAATAATAGTTCTCATCAATCAATATTATTAAAGAAATTTAATAAATTGTTTAATGTTAAAATACTTTATTACAAAGAAAATTGTTTTCTCAAAAATTCGAATGCAAATGAATATTAGTACATTATATCAAAGGGATCACAAAGAACATTATCTCTAAAATATTTTCTTTTGACTAATATGGGAGTTCTGAGTTGCCTTATGTCTAAATCCCTACTACAGATATGCTAAGACATAATAAGAAACTGAAAATTATATCTCAGATATTCGAATGTTAATAAATCAATCAATCAATTGTATAATATAATGTAGGTAATTATTCAAGAGCAGAGGAAGTCATTGATATAGCATAAATCGATAAATATGAATATATTGACAATCCATCGAAATAATAATACGAGGTCTTATGGAAGAGATCGAAGTTATGATAAGATAACATTTTCTGGGTCCTAACGAGAAAAAAGCATTAGACTAAATATTTCCTTTTAATAAAATAAATATAAGTTTGGGCAAAGCGTAAGAATTATTTGAAACATTACAATGGGAAATATCTATATTTTTCTCTTTGTAAAGTTTCCTTGATATTAATGGTTAATATTTTATTTCTTGAATATTACTCTTCCTTTATACTTGAAATTAATTTTGTTGTCTTGGGACAATGTAAATACATTTTTTAGTAAATTTAATTTTAGAAAAATATTATCCATAATCTCATCAGAAGACGCAAGGCTTAATGAATGTAAATTAATCGATATGTTACCATCAATAAATTCTATGTCCAAATATTGTTCATCATCTCTTTTTATATTCAACCGTCCATTTTTGATGATGTGACCACAATACAATAACACATTTATTGGATTGTTTTGAAAAGCCATATCATGTTCTTTAGAAAATTAATTATCAGTTGAATGAGTTTCAGCTTTAATCGTAATTTTGCCATTTATTGTCCATTTAGCACTCAGCTCTTTTCCATTCGGGCGTGTTGCTCTAGGAAGGTCTATTGTTAGATTTTCGAAACTATACTCTATTACAGCTCCTTTCCCAGTCAACCTGTCAAGAATTTCCGTGATTACCTGAACCCATTGATGAGAAGGATCGTTAGAATTCATTGAATTATTAATCATACCATAAGTAAATAAAACTTTCCTGATAAATAAATTGAATTTAAGTTGTATTATCTAGAAATAAACATGTATATTTAAAATTTCATTAGCTTTTGTAATAATACGAGTAAAATTACTTCCACTGTTGCTAGTTTTCCAAAATTTTTTATCTATCAATTAGCCATAGTACAAATATAAACGCATTCTGTCAATAATGATCGTTTTGGTTTTACTATTTGAATTATTTTGAAATTTTATGAGTAACTGAAAGCGCGATGTCCTGTATTCTTACCAGTTAGTAATAGGGTTAACTTTCAATCCTGGATCCTAAATTTGACTTGGTTTATAGAAAATTAATACATGATAAAAACTGTGTTAATAACATAATTATATACTCATTGGGATTCATCATTTCAACGTAATCAAGTAACCATCTAGCATATCTTATAGTACATGAAATTTTCCAGCTACAGTATTCTTGTATTTTGAGACATATATAACCTTTATACGAGGCACTTCCTATGTTAATTCGAAAAAAAATGATTATCGATATCAAATCTATATTTATGGTTCATCTACTAAAAAATCCCATTTTATAATGAAAAATTTCTTGAAATTGAACTAATTCCGGAATGACATTTTATCATAATTATCTAAAGGATAATTTTGCTGGTGAATACTGGAATACGATGAAGGTTGCTGATTTTTATTTTCACCGTTGATTTCAGCAGTTGAATAATATTCTCGACTTATTGAATTGAAATTATCCAATGAATGATCTTTGCCATTTTCATTTTTAGATAAAGTGAATTTGTCTAAAATGATCAATTTCTTATTATCATAAAATGTTCCAACTAGTGTATTGCCATTATCTTTTATATCAAAATTAAGGAAACCATGAGAGCGTTTTTGTATCACAGTATAGGGCAAGTAGTAGTCAATATTTTGAAGGTTATCACCTGCAGTACCTGCAGTAATGAATATTATTCCATTATTGTTTTTATATTCATAATTTTGTTGATTCGTAACAATTGGATAAAGAGGATTTTCTTTGTTATAAGATAATGGGAGGGATCTTTGGTAATATTGTGTATGACCATTTAGCACTATATCCACACCATTTTCTTCAAACATTCGTTGAAAAGCCTTTCTTAAATCTTCACTGGCGTTTTCATCAAAGTGAGATGCGGAATAAAATGGTTTGTGAAGGAATACTATCTTCCATAAAATATTAGGATCTGCTGATGTCTTCTCTAGATCATTTTTTATAAAATTGTATTGCATACTACCTTTTTGAAATGGATGTTCTGTAGAAATTGCTATAAAATGGATATTTCCAAAATTAAAAGAATAATATGGTTTTTTAAGACCGTAATGATCGATTAACTGTTTGTAGGAAGCCGCAAAATCAAGATCATGATTTCCTATTGCTATTCTCATTAAATCATTTATCGGTTTGGACAAGTCAAACCAACATTGTGCAGAAGGATTTTTAAATAGGTAATCACCCAATCCTATTACTAGTTCAGGCTTAAATTTGAGGATGTTTGTTATGGTTTTTTCAGTTTCCTTGTTACATATCCAATCTCCAGCAGCAATAAAATTTATACCTTGAGTATCTATTGGAGTCGTTGATTGTTTGAAGGTATCTTTATCCGATTCTTTGGTAAGAGAAGGGTCAATACCATAATCTTCAGGATCGTAATAATCATCTGGGAATATGCCAAAATATCCATCATCTTGCGCCAATAAAGAATTTAAGAAGATCGTAGAAGGGAACAGTAAGAAAGAGAAATACGTAATTAACAATATATTATAACTATACGTCATATTACTGAAAAATTTGCAAGCGACTCTTTTTAAGATTTGTATTGATTGTTGCTAAAGTTAATTACTATATTATGTTATATAAACTTGCTAAAAAAAAAAGTAGGTAAGAAAGTTATTGCCAGATGTAGTATTTTTAGTATTTGAGATTTCGTCATTGACCGGATCTGTTAATTAGCTGTATAGAAAATAAGAGATGAATTTATAAAGAATTATTGGAAATAAATTTATTGTCTTAATGAAAAATGAATACTATTTAAAGATATTATTTGGGATTTCAGTCTTTTCCTTAGGTATTATCATTTTGGTTAGTGAAGCTTTTAGTGAAGAAGGTAAGGATTCTCTTATCAATTATTATTATTTAGATCAATTCGGAGGAAAAGGATCAGGAGATGGTCAATTTAACGCACCACATAGTATTGATATTGATAAATTTGGGAATGTTTATGTCACAGATACTGGCAATAACAGGGTTCAAAAGTTCACATCTGATGGAAAATTTGTTCTCAAATGGGGAGATATGGGTACGGGGGATGGTCAATTTCTAAAATTACATGACTTGGCAGTGGATCCATCCGGTAAGTATGTTTACACAGTCGAACTAA
Organism: Nitrososphaeraceae archaeon; assembly: GCA_035297365.1. GTDB lineage: Archaea > Thermoproteota > Nitrososphaeria > Nitrososphaerales > Nitrososphaeraceae > TH1177. The sequence goes on along the minus strand of DATGZA010000091.1, from coordinate 39,970 downwards.
AAAATCATAGAGTGCAAAAGTTCACATCTGATGGAAAATTTGTTCTCAAATGGGGATTCGAAAATACTGGAGGTAAGGGGGCCGAAAGAACTCCACATCAAGTGTCAGTGGATTCACAAGGTTTTGTCTATCTAACTGATAAAAATGGTCACCAAATTCTTAAATTTGATGAAAATGGAAAATTTATCAAAATAATAGGAAGGGAAGGTTCAGGTGATGGGGAATTTGTTAGACCTCATGGAATAGTTTTTGATTCCGAAGATAATATGTATATTACAGATATGAGAAATTCTCGTGTCCAAATATTAGACAAGGATCTTAATTTAATTAAACAATGGGGATCATATGGAAATGGAACAGGACAGTTTTCTCTTACTTTCCCTGGCATTGACTACTTCGAAAAAGACGATCTAGTTTTCGTCGTCGACAAGTTATTTACAAGAGTTCAAGTCTTTGATAATCAAGGTAATTTCCTGACAGAATTTGGTTCTAAAGGTACTGGAGACGGTCAGTTCAGCCGACCGGAAGATTTGGCGTTAAATCCATCCGGAAAAATTTTTGTTTCAGATACTGGCAATTCGAGAGTCCAGATATTTGGTATCAAAGAGTAAATATTTGTAATATAAAAAGTCTCGCCACTATATTGAAATTAAAAGAAGAAGAATAAGTTATATTAACAAACCAAGTCGAAATCATACAACAATTTTAAGGATAGAAACAGTTTAAGAAAAGACAATAATCTCCAAAGTTTATTTACAAAGAGAAGAAGTATTGTACCGTTTTCAGAAATGAAAGTAAAATATATTCGTTCATTTTTTGAATTTGATTGGATAAATGATGAATACAAATTAATTAACGATTTAAACAATCTATTAGCATCTGATCAGTACGGAACTTTACCACATAAGGTATACGATAAAATTTTTAAAATCAAAAAAAATGCCTTATTCCAGGTGGCAAGATCCTTGCAATTTTAGTACAAAAATGAATAGTTAAATTCTGTGGAAAAAAATAGAATTAAAAAAATGTATATTCATCTTTTCCAATCCGATGCTCAAGTAAATTTCAAACATGAGAAATAATATGCACAGTTTTTAAACAAAGTTAATATGAATGCTTTTCTAAATGATCCACCAAATAAGAAATTAAAAGCCAATTTTAAAGAGATAGTAATTGACGAAATCGATGATGTTCCTAAAATGAAATTTATTCTAGATTATGTTATACTCAATATTATGGATAACAACATTAAACAAATACAAATAAAAGAATTCTTTACTTATATTTGAAAATATATTTTACGCTTAATTTTATAAAATTAAATGAAAAATAAGAAAATTATGGATAAGGAATTGGTATCATTCCCAAGATGTTGTTAGGTTGAAGGATGTTTAGGCTAGAGTCTATCTTAGAATGAGATTTAATTATGGCCGGAGATTTTGATTCTTGTTGTTGTAGTTGTTGTTGTTGTTGTAGTTGTTGTTGTAGTTGTTGTTGTTGTAGTTGTTGTTGTAGTTGTTGTTGTAGTTGTTGTTGTAGTTGTTGTTGTAGTTGTTGTTGTACAGGATGTCCTTGTTTTTGTTGCATTATTGCATTACCAGAATTCAATATTCTAGTATCTTTTTGTTGTTCTTGTTGTTGTTGTAGTTGTTTCTCTATTTCTTGTTGTTTCAACATGATTTCTCTATCCTCGTTGTATTGAGACTGCAATGATTCTTGGCTTACTACATCTTTTGAGCTATTGGTTAAGGTCGAAATAGGTAGGGTATGAAAATCTTTGAATGTTCCTATCGGATCTCTCTGCAAATCTGCTAATTGGTTATCAAATGTTGAATCTAATTTTTCTACCCATCCTGGGTATACATTTGGAACTGCATATACCCCTTGTCCACCCATACCATCAAATTTTACGATTTCGTCATCGGCTTCAAATTCTGGCGTTCCAGTACTTGAATAATTTCCAGTTAATAATACGGAACCAGCGATTTTTGCGTCTGTTACATTACCATCATTGTTAGGATCTGCGTCTACGACTATCATTCTATTCGAGAATTTGCTAGAAACATATGCATAGTATCCGTCATCTTCGCTCGTTCTGTTAGTGTCGACTCCATTCTTTGCACCAAAGTTAACCCCGTGACATCCTGGATCACATGGCAGGCTGGTTACTAACTCGGGATCATCGTAAATACCATTGCCATCTGCATCTGTATCTATTACTGCTATAGTTCCTGACAATGTATTTGCTGTAACTACGTATTGACCGTTTGGACTAACTGGGGTTTGAATTGGCCAGAAATCACCTGATTCTGCAAGATTTATAGTCTTGATTACCTCACCAGATTCTATATCTACAAGATCAACTGTACTAGAAAGCAAATTAGACACGTAAGCTTGCTTTCCGTCTGGCATCATGCCAGTTGCAATTGGCATCATGCCTGTGTTTACTCTGGATTGAATTCCCCCTTTTCCTTGATTTTCGGTGAAATCAAAGATAGTTGCATCATTCGTGAAATGATTTGGAGTAATCATCTTCTCTCCATTTGGAGTAATCCAATGTCCGTGAGGATGTGTTGGGAGTTGACCAGAATCTTGCATGGGTATTATTCTCAATATATTGAATTTATTATTTTGCTTGTCAAAATCAACTTCTGCGACTCCCTGTTCACCGCTTAACACAACATAGAGTCGGTCATTTGTCGGATTTGTCATAACATGTGACGGTGCATCCCCAACCTTGATATCATCAAGTAGTGTCCCAGTATTCCTGTCAAATGCAGTCAATCGATTATCAAACCATTGAGTTTGATACATCACTTGTTGATTGGAGTCACTCCACATATTATGTGGATGATTCATATTGATTTGAGGCAATGAAACCTTTCTTTCTACCTTCCAATTCTCGACATTCACCTTGGTTGCTGTTCCTGGTTTTGTCTTGTTAGCTGTTTCTTCAAATTCTGTATCTATCCATACTTCACCAACTCCTGGGATAGACGGATTTTGAATTGTCTCTAGTGGGGTAATTTGTTCTTGTATATTTCCGAGAGTAGTTGTTTCTTTCATCGAAGTAATAAGCCCTTCATCAAGATAGAATACTTCCTTTTGGTCCGTTTTTACTGGAATATGAGGAAATTTAGGTGTCCATTCTGAATTGGCAACACTAGAATCCTTCAAGTCTGAAGCACTATTTGTACTATAATCCTTCCAGTTAGAGGGATTATTCGCAATGAAGAATGTCCTTAATAATGCTAAAGAGAGGTCATTACTAGAGGCTAGTTTATCTCCCGTGCTTAATTCAAGCTCATCTCCTAAATCAAAACCAGTCGTTTCAGGGTCATCTGCTATTACTCCTGCAAACATATACGGATGTATTTTGCAAGTAAAAACATACAATCCAGGCGTTTCAAGTTTTACTATGCCACCTCCAGAATATGCAGTAATTTGATCGAATGGCATGTGTGGAGGTAATGATATCTGGTTGATCTTCTGGTTAGAACTTACTTTCCCGATATGACTGCTTATAGTTTGCATAGGCATATTGTTTGCTTCTGACGGCCATAAAAGACTGGTAATAGTATGTACAGCATTAGTATCGTCCATTATAAAGTGTACAGTTCCCCCTTTCTCTACTACTCCAAATGATTCTGTTGTATCTTTTAATGCTACAAGTTCTCCTTTTTCGTCTTTTATTTTTATTTCTCCGCCTATGTTCTTGAAGTATCTTCCTGGATCATCTGTTATAGAAAATGTTATGAAGTTGCCTTGTTCGGTTGGTCCTGGATCAAGTGGAGACGCACCAGGTATACTTTTGGTGAAACTCCCAACAGGCCCTACCTTAAATGTACCCATCATTCCAGCTTCCATGTGAGCAAATACATGACAGTGATATTGCCAATTGCCAATTCCTACTTTGTCGCCTGCTTCAACTATGAAGGAGTGACTCTGATATGGAGAAATCAATTTTGTATCAATAATGTTTGCTGTTCCCGGATCCAGCCATCTGTGAGCATGAAGGTGGAAGGTATGTTGATGTGAGGCCCCTAACACATGGAACCGGACCAACTGATTCAAATCTGCTCCTAATGTAGGATTTGTCCATAACGGTTTTTGATTGTGCTTGGAATCAATCTCTTGACCCCAAAAAGTAGAACCCACCATGAACAGAACATATTGTTTCTCTAGATCTCTTAGATCAACTGATACAATTTTGCCGTTTAACTGTGCTGGAACTTTATCATATGGATCAACAATTATAGCACCAAATAATCCTAAAGTTCTAAAATTCTCACCATAATACTCGAAAGTTCCAGGTGATTTTGCTTTTATTTGCTGTACTTTTTGGGACCCGTTCTGATCTATCGAAGTGAGGATCAGCAAATCCCCTTCGTGAATTTCTAATGTAGGACCAGGGATGGTAGGAAAATCAGGATACCTAGATGTTAAATCAGTCACTGAGTCTTCGTCCCTGACTAAATGTTTTTTCATAATGTAACCATATTGTCCGTTTGGCAGTTCCTTTGATTCGATAGTTACCTCATGAATTATGACATTTTCAGAATTAGATTCAATATTATCCTGAAATGATTTTTTATCATCATAGTATTTTATTTCAGAATCTTGGTTTGTGTTCTTGAAAGGAACATGGTATCCCATCTCGTCTTTCATCTTTTCTTCGCTAGTTGCTTCAGCAATCTGTATTATAGGATGTGTCCCACCAATTTTTATTTGACCCGTATTTCCTTTTCCATCCATTATGTCAAGTTTGTTTACATTATTTTGTGTCCCAATTGTTAATGTAGAGGACAGCAGTATCACTGCAAATAAAATCATGATGATATTATTTTTTAATTTGTTCATCTTTAATTTACAACTCCTTGCAATGGTGATTTTCCAGCAACACTTTTTCCAACACTATCTACCTTAAACGATCCTTTCATTCCCGATAGAAGATGGGATGTTATAGTGTCCCTATATTCAGCAATACCATTTTTGGCCTGAATAGTGAAAACATGGTTTTCGAGAGGTCCGAATTTTTTATCTTTGATTATCTGCGCTGTTCCAGGCTCAAGCCATTCATACCCTGTTAATGAAAAGATATGAAAATCAGTACCCATTCCATATAAATGGAATCTTATCAAGTCACCATCTTTAGCACCGATAGTTGGATTTTCCCATAATGCTGTTCGAATGGCGTTATTCTTGTAATCTATTTCGTCACACCAAAAAGCATCATCGGTAACATAGCAGAAGACATCTTTAGCAATATCGGCTATGTTCACCTTAGTTGGTACTCCGTTAACCAAGGCCACAGTTTTTCCAGTATGGCTCTCAATTACAAGATTACCAAACAATCCTAATGTTTCAGAACCATCAATATAAATTCCTGCAGGATTTAGACCAAGTGCATGATCATGATAAGGCCATGTACCAGCTGTTCCGGGACCAGCGGTGTAATGATATGTTATTGATTCTCCGGGGCAAACACCTTCGTCTCTTAAGCCATTAAGAATTCCTAAAGTGCCATCACTTGCTATAGAATAATGAATTCCATGCACGTGAATACTTACCCTACCAAGTGCACCTGTATTCTCTGGTGATGGATTAGTGTTACATATTCCGTTCATTGACTTACCAGGATTAGTTAAAGTTAATTCAACAGAATCACCTTCTTCAAAAATTAATGTTGGTCCAGGGATGGTGGGTCCTTTTGTATATCGATCTGTAATATCATTCAAAAATACACCAGTTTTTGGATCGAACATTTCATGTTTATCAAGCTGATAACCAAACAAATCATCACCCGGTTTCTCAATTTTCTGCACAGACATCTCAATCTTGTGAAGAACAGGGTGAGGATAAACGGGATTTCCTTCCTCATTATTTTGTGCTCCGACTGGTGGTATAGCCGAGCCAATATTGCCTAATCCTATTATCGAAACCATAATAGCAACCAACAATAAGGAATACGACCAATAATACGTCATGTAAAAAATTTCAGAAATATGCATATAATGTGATGGATTAAAAGTTCAATATGCCTATCATCTAATATTCCAATAATAAACTTGACGAGTCGATTTGGATATAAGATTTAAATAAAAAAAAATATATGATTTTTTTCTATCGTATTCCTAAATAACCAAAATTCCAAACCTCTAATCTGAAGGAATTTTAATATTAATGGATCTGAATCTAATTTTAAATAACAAATGAACTGAAATTAATATTTGCTATATTTGAAAAAAAATTCAGTGACAATATTAATATCTCGACCAGGAAATTTCATTAACCAAGATGATATTGAAATCTTCATATTGGATTAATGAATTAGGCCTTTCAAAACATCCCGAAGGAGGATACTTCAGAGAAATCTATAGATCCCCAAGAAATAGAAATAACAGGGCACTTGTAACATCCATATATTACCTACTAGATGGTAATGATTTTTCTTCTTTTCATAAGATAGATGCTGATGAGATATGGCATTTTTATTATGGTAGTACTTTAACCTTATTTATCATTAATGAAAGAAATTCTAGGTTAACTAGAAAAGTCTTAGGAAATAATTATAAGAAAAAAGAGAATTTTGAGATTGTGATAGAGAGCCATAATTGGCTAGCAGCACAAGTAAATAACAAATTGTCATATTCACTTGTAGGATGTACAGTCATTCCAGGATTTGAATTTGATTACTATGAGTTAGGAGAGAGGGATAAACTATTTTCTTTATTTCCAGAACATAAAAAAATAATTGAAAAATTTACGAGAGAATAAAATGAACCTGCCATAAATGCATAATTATTATTACTTTTTTTCTTTTTTAGAAACCTCGTTTATAAAAGATATTTTTTTGTATCATTTATTTATTTTTTGTATGAACGATACCTCTTCAGATTTTACATACGTTTTATTGGATTTGATCAAGCCTTTAGAAACGGTTCTATCGTAGAATTGTGAAATTTTACTGCCGATAAGATGTAACAATTCTAAATCAAGACAAGGTCATTTAATAGTCATGATTGTAGAATTTCATTTAAAATATTAAAAATATTTGTTATTATATTAAAGACTCAAGGAAAAAGTGATGGTAAACTAAACGAAGGTGTTTCAACAGATGAAGAGGGATTCTGGGCTTCTTGTGGCTGTTCAAAAGTTGGTGGATGTTTGAAATTGTCCATCGATGGAGAATTCCCCGACTTAAACGGTAGAGTTGCACTAGAATTATTTAATGAATCGATTTTATCCTGATCATTAAGAATTTCATATGATTGTTGCAAAGAATCGATAGAAGTATTACTTTTAACTTTATTTGTAGCGTTACCTCCTATAGGTATGTCTTGACTATTAGATGATATAATATTATCGGATACTGTAAACGATTTAGAAACAATACTGTCTGGAGATCCAAGTTTTGTAGCTAAAACTTTAATACTATATTCTCCTATTGGAAAAAGTTCGTTAATCTCTAATGGAAATTTGTAGGAACCGTCGATATCTGTCTTCCCAAAAAATTTTATTTTGTCATATGTTACGCTATCAATGTTAGATATCTCACCAGATATTATAGCATCGTGTATCGGCAAGGAACCATCATTAATTACTGAAATTTCTAAGGTATATGCATTACCTAAAACAATGTTATCAGGTAAAGAAAGGATTACGTTGAATTTGTCAGATAACACTTCATTTGTTCTTTTTTCAGAAGTTAAATTCAAATTATTATCCCTCTTTGTGTTTTTTACAATAGATGGAGTATTGAGATTAGTTGTATTTATGGAGGAATTATTTAAATTTTCCTCAACAGTTATTTGGTCATTAGTGGGATCAATCATAGTAATCCCAGAATCATTATTTACATTTTTGAAGTTGTTTTGAATATTCTGGAAATTCGTCATATTTGTTTCTAGAATAGAAGTATTGTTTTGAGATATTGATTCGATTTCACTATTTTCTTTATATATAGAATCATTTCCATCTGAATTCTGATAGGGTTGTAAACCTGCTTTGACTGATGGAAGATTTGGATTTGGTAAATTGTTTTGTCCTGTTATGTTTTCAGGATTAGGGTTAAAACCCGGAATAATATTTTGAAAGGGTTGATCTGGCATTTTCACAGTGTTATTCCTTGGGAGGGATTCAACCATAGAAGGGTTCGGAATTCCTATCAAATTTATTGAGTACCATTTTGTTCCGGACTGAGCATTATCATCTACACACATTATCTTGGAGGTAAGATCATTGTTTCCTTCCATTATTTGGTGATAATTTGAATCATAAGTAAAAAACCATTCAGAAAAATCATCTACTCCGCCAGGACCAGAGGCTCGAACTTGCTGAAAGGGTTTCTTGTTATTCCAATCTACATATACTAAACAATTTCTGTCCGAGTCGTCACTTGATATCCCTGAAATAGTCAACTTTCCAACAGGTACTTTCTCCCCGTCCGAGTGAGATGTAATTTTAACTGATACTGGTCTATCAAAGGAATCTCCAGGATTATCTTCATTGATTTGTTGTGAATAAACAAATTGTATTTCATCTATAGGAGCACCGATATACAATCCCACAAAGATTGTCAAAAAAAAGAAGACGACTAAAAAATTCATACAATATCATCCTCACAGAACTATATTTAAATTAATAATAATTCTCTTATAACTTTCTACTATTATTTTAGGAAATAGATAAGTAAAAAAAATTATTTATAATTTTTAAAATTGAATGTTCAAATAATTTTTCATCATAAAGATAATTTAAATTATAATCTAAAAAAAGTAAATATAAAACATTATTTTGCTATAATGTTTTATTTTTAAATTTATTTACCAATCTTGAACATCTTTGTTCCACAAACGCTACAAGTTCCCTGTGTTGCTGGTCTACCATTTTTCATGGTTACTTTCTTTTCATTCAGCATTTCTCTCTTTGATTTACATTTAACGCAATATCCTTCCATGCTTATTGAGTAAATGGACCACAATAAAAATATTGATATAAAATTTCACAAATTAAGCAGGAAAAAGGCAAAAGAGTCGTCAAAATAAATATAAAGAACAGTCAATAGGCATGAATTTCTTTTTTATGTTGGCGTAGTTTCTTAAAAGTTGAAAATCTGTTTCCGCATTTATCACAGCGCCAATGATTAGCCCGTGCTTCTTCATATCTAGAATATTTTTCAGAATTCACCTCGAACATTCCGGTTTTAAGATCGTAATTTATGGGTTTGTAGTTTAGTCTAAATTTTAATTTTGAGGGAGTTGTAGTCAAATCCTGTATATTATAACAAAATAATATTAAAAAGAATATAAGCTAGTTTTCTCTGACTTTAGCTAAAAAAAAATTAATATCGTATTTATATAATATCGTATTTATAGCGAACACTATATTTATGATAATATTATTTCGTTTGCAGTTTTTAGATAGAGAAACATATATTGTTAATAAGTATTGATTGTTTAAAAAATAAAAATTGAAATTGTATAAACAAAAAAAAGTATTTTTATTTGAATTCTATCATTTAATGTATAATTGACCGTAAGAAACATTATCGAAAAAGGAACCAATATCTCTTCATTTTCACCCTTTGTGACATCAAGGATTAAAGATATTTTGAAAAAAGAAAGTAAGGAGGATACCATCGAGATATTTTCAAAGGAAAATGTCAAGATATTTGATATATTGGTAAGCGCCAAGAAAGAAATATGCATTGCCTGTGTTACTTTGGATCAGATGTTCTCATTTAATTACATCGAGGTTTTCAAAAATATTTTAAAAAATAATATAAAAATAAAAATCTTGATCTGCGATCCAAAATCAGATTTATTAGATCATGTCAAATATTTAACAGTCTATCCCAAAATTGAAGAAAATTTAACATCGTGTCTATCAAGACTTTGTAATATGAAAATAATATCTCTTTCAACAAATGAATTAGCTAACTTTGAGATAAGGTGTTACAAGACGATATTAACTCATAACATTATCACAATTGATCAGGACATAGAATCTAATGGTACCATATTAGTCGAGCATTTCTTATTTGGAATAAAATCTCAGAATAGAAAGATTATTCAATTGCTCAAGAGGAAAAACCATGAAATTTTTGATACTTACTACAAATCGTTCTTGAAATTATGGGAAATTAGTCCAGAATATTCATGTGAATGGGAAGAGTTATAAAAAATGAGCTTATAAAAATGAGCTAATTTCAATTGTTTCTTTTTTTTGAAAACGAGATAGGTTCACAATAAAAAATTTATATTAATTATGGACATATTTAATCAAAATATAAGTGTGATAAAATAAGAGAAATTGAGTTAACAGAGAAAAATATGTTTAGAAATCAATAAATCTATAAGGTAAAATATATTATTAACTTTGATGAACAATAGCAAACCGCTGATTGTAAATTCTAAAAAAGTTTTTTCTAATTGCGATCTATCTTGTATTAATGAGATCCTTTTTGAAGATATAGTAGGTTATAACGATATTAAACAGATTTTTAAAATGTCTTTAGAATCAGATAAACCTGTCCATATACTTTTGGTGGGACCTCCTGCATCTGCTAAAACATTATTCATGTTAGAATGTATGAAACTTGAAAGATCTTTCTTTACCCTGGGTAGTCACAGTACAAAGGCTGGAATGATCGATTATTTATTCGAAAATCGACCAAGATATTTGTTAATTGATGAGATTGAGCACATGCCTTATAAGGATCAAACAATTCTTTTGAGCCTGATGGAAACTGGTATATTATCTGAAACCAAGTCACAAAAAACTAGAAATACCCAACTAAAAACATGGGTTTTTGCCACATGTAACAATAAAGAAAGATTATTAACTCCTATTTTATCCAGATTCATGATTTTTCATCTGAAACCATATAATCGAAGTAAATTCATTGAAATTTCAAATAAAATATTAGTAAATAAAGGAACAAACCATGATATAGCCAATACAATTTCAGAGAGTGTTTGGAATAAACTTAAATCCAGAGACATAAGAGATAGCGTAAAAATAGCAAAATTAGCCAAAACTAAAGAGGATATCCTAATGATAACCAAAACATTACATGAGTATAATAAATGAAATATTATTTCAACGGTTACGTAAAAATTTTTAAAATTCCCTAATATTAATTCATGTGAGGTTCATCTGGACCCATTCTCCTCCTTCTTAGTATAAATGCGATAACTAGTAATATTAGCATGATAACAAGAAACGAAAAAAATAAAGTTTCATTTACAACTATTCCTTCTGGAAGAATTGCATAAATAGATAACACTAGCATAATTATCATGATTAGATATATTTTACCAGGTTTTTATAATGTTTTTTATGTTTTATAATAGTTTAAAATTTTTAATTACAATATTAATTCGATTATAAAATAACAATTATTTGTTAAATTAAAAAGATTATAATACTCTAGAAAGCCAAAATCACAAGTTAAAGTATTAGATTATAAAACCAAGTTGGATAATGAAAAACTATCATTAATGGAAAATGACTTCCAGTAAAAATAACAATTTGAATCCCAAAGGCAAACATGCTCATTCAACGGAATATAGACGATTAATTTGGGAAATGATTGTATGGCCATTAATACTAGAAAAAAATAAACCATATTTCTCAAAAGATGAATATCAATCAAAGAGAATAAATTTTTCAAGAGATAATCCCATACCACCTTCTAAGCTTTCTGGAGGGCTCATTTCATTGGTGGTTAAAGGGATTCTTATAAAGGAAGAAAATACGTATTCTCTACATTATCGACTTATCCCGTATCTAAGAAAGAGAGCAATTCTAACTTATGGGCAAGCACTAAAAGAAACTTATACAAAGTAAATAACATAATGCCATATCTAAAGAAAATGATTATCACCAAATAATATTTATTAAAGGTGGGGAAGGGATTCGAACCCTTATAAATTCGCTTTCTATCATTTTTCTGCAGGCGAACGCATAGCCGCTCTGCCACCCCACCATAACAATAGCCATAAAATGGTGTCATATAAATTTGAGCGAGATTAAGGATAAAGAGATTCAAAATTTCAAAATATTATTTTTCAATACTAAATTAACTAAGTATAAGGATTGGAGGTAAGAATCATCTTTTAATTGTGTTTTTGTAGGCAAGTAAAATATCTTCTGATTTTATAGTTTTTCTTCTCGCATGATTAGACAAAAGTATTGCGGTCTTTGAAATTTCTATTGCAATTTCTTCTAAGATAAGCCTTAATTCATTTGCTGCTTCATCACTAACTCTATCAGCACCTGCCTTCTTAATTAGTCTGCTCATAACAGCTAATCCAAATTCTGGATCATTGACCATAAAAAAAAATTGTGGATCTTGGTTAAAAATGTAATTGAAAAATATCGAGAACAACATATCTTAACATTTAGGGCATTTTGAAATAAATATATCAAAAGAATAGATCAATGATTCGTTGCGTGATCATTTGTATAACTTCATTTTTCAGATAATTTTAAAATAATTCAAAAATATTTTAACATAAAAAAAATTTGTTCTAATCGAAATTTGGCTTGAAATTAGCAGATTCACTATAATGCAACTAAGCATAAATAAATAAAAAAATTCTCATAAATTACTTAAAATTAGCTTTCTGATTTTAGCAGAACGTAGAGATAGAGTGAAGTAGATATCAATTAACTCATCGTTATCAGGATCACGTTTATACTTTAGAAAGAATTTTTCAAGAAAGTTACCTAGAATCATTCCCAATACCAAACCATATATGAAATCATAAAGAGATCCCTGGGAAGGAACTAGTTTTCTTGAAAAAGCAATCATTTTATCGAAATCACGGGAGTCAATCTTTAAAATTGACTCTAACTCTTTTTTATCTGAAAGGCTTAAACCCAAGACAATCTTGTAAATTAGATCGTTTATTTTAAGATGATTATAAAAATGCCTATAAAATAAATAAGATTATACAAGATTTCTGATCCCAACAAAATATGATAACTAAATCAAACATGATTAGATTTATGGTTTACCTGAATAATCAACAATTTTCTTCACTGGATGCAAATTTTATCCTAAAAAAGGCTCGTAAATCAGTACGAAGACATGATGTAATAGTTAGAGACTGCAGGGTTTCTAAATTTTTTATTGAATTAGATATTAGCATCTGTAGAGAAGAAAAAATTGAGAATATAATTGACTTGTTGAAAGAAATTTCATCATTAAAGGAATTCGTAGAAGTGAAGGAAAGAGTATTTAAAAAAAAAGAGGCGATGGAAAGAGCAATTCAGCTATTTAACGAGGAAAAATATTGGTGGTCACATGAAGTATTGGAGGGTATTTGGAAAATTGCTTCAGGGTCTGAAAAGGAGTTATTGAATGGGTTGATTTTAGTCGCAGCAGCATTCGTTCATGACCAAAAAAATGAGAAGGAGATATCTCTTTCGATTCTTCAAAGATCTTTGACAAAACTGTCCTCCAGTAGTGGAACTTATTATGCAATCAATGTAGACATAATAAAAGAAAAAATCAAAAATATAATAGAAAATAAACAAATTTTGAGATTTACCATTTAAATCAATCTTTAATATCACATCAATATATTATACAGACTTTCTTTTAAGATATTCAGATTTCATTTCTCTTACATACTGATTTTTTAAATTGTACAGCTGTTTTGGTTTTCTTTGTTGGCATTCGGATAGAACGTATGAACAGAGTATTGGAAAATATACAGAAGAATCACCATATACTATTACGTTACCCGTGTGAGATGATTTTATTTTTCCCCAGCTTTTTCCTTCTTGGATAGTTGCTCCGGAAAGACCCCCAGTATCAGGTCTCGCGTCTGTCAATTGTATGACATAATCGTGTCCACCTTCTTGAATCTTTAAAATTTGATACAGTGTTGGACCAGTTTGTTGAAAGAAATTTTTTGGAACACCTCCGCCTAATTCAATACCTCCAGATAATTTGGATTTCCACAAAATTGCTGCTGATTCTGCAATATCCGAAACAAGATTATAGTTAGGTAATTTTGACTCAAATAGTAATGGAAGCATGTTCATTCCTATAGATGAATCAGTTATTGCGGGAATATACACTGGAACATTATTATTATAAGCTGAGACCATAAACGACTTTTCTGGAAAATGAGAATTGTTAGAGGCTCCTTTTCCTAAATAAAAAGAAATATCAGATGAAGACAACGATGAAGTAGAGTCTTCTACATTAATTTTTGCGATTTCATTTTGAATGATATCATCTTGCTTTTGGAGTGTTTCTATTTCTTTTATGTATACATCATATATTCTAACAATCTGCTTGGAATACAAGATATCATCGTCAACATCAAAGTGACCCTGGCGAACAGGGAGACCATATGCGAAGTGGAGATCATGATATGCATTTGCTCCGGTAGTAATAATCCAATCTACATAACCCTTTTCTATAAGAGTAGAAATACAACCTCCTAAACCAATTGGTGACATTGCTCCAGAAATTGTCAGACAGACAGTAGCATCAGAATCTATCATTTTCTCGAACATTTCCGCTGCTTCAGCTAATCTTCTAGCATTAAAGCCAGTAGAGCTGTAGAAAGAAATAAGATCTGATATAGACATGTTTGGAGAAATTTTTGGAGGATCTATTTTTTTACCCTTAAACGAATGTTTATTATACAAGTTAATTCTTTAAGAGTACAGTCATTTATAAAAATCCATATCAAGATCAAGAATCAGATAGAAGATATTTTATATTGATGCTTATAAGACTCTTGATATGATAGATAATGAAAAGGGTAAAAGCATTAAAAATTACGACATAATAGATTATGAAATTAAAAAAAATGATTTGAAGGAAATAATTAGTCAAATGTCACAATCCGGTGGATTTGAATCAACCAATCTAACTAAGGCGATAAATATTACACGGAAAATGATAGATGACAATCAATGTACACGTTTTTTATCCTTTGTTGGCGCTATTATTTCCACCGGAACAAGAGGCATAATAAAAGATATGATAAAAAGAAAGATGTTTGATTGTATAATAACTACATGCGGTGCTTTAGATCATGATATTGCTAAAACCTTTGGAAAATATTATGCAGGAGAATTTAATATTGATGACAGTTATTTGAAGAAACGAAATATACATAGATTGGGAAACGTATTTATTCCAAATAAAAATTATGGACCATTAATAGAAAATAAAGTTCAACATTTTCTTTCTGAATATTATGCTAAACATAAAGAATTTTCGGGTCATGAAATTGTAGATTATATTGGTAGCAAATTAGACGATAATTCTATTTTATATTGGGCACATAAAAATAAGATTCCTGTGATTGTCCCTGGTTTGGTTGACGGCGCTGTTGGAAGCCAAATATGGCTATTTTACCAACAACACAAGGATCTTGTACTAAATTTATTGAAAGACCAATCGAGAATTTCGGATCTTGTATTCGATGCAAAGAAGACAGGTGCTTTGATGCTAGGAGGAGGAATAACAAAACATCACACATTGTGGTGGAACCAATTTAGGGATGGTCTTGATTACGCTGTATATGTTACTACCGCCAATGAGTGGGACGGAAGTCTAAGTGGAGCTGAAGTGAGGGAAGCAATATCATGGAACAAGGTAAACGTAAATGCAAAACAAGTAACAGTTCATGGAGAAATTACAACTTTATTACCTTTCTTTTATGCATCATTGTATAGATAATATAAAGCCATTTGATTCTCTTATCCAATGCTAAAATTGAATAATAATTTAAATACCAATGTTTAAAATATAAATAATCGAAAATTTTATGCTTTTTATTATCACAATTCTTTTTACATTGTGTAACAAATATTTTTCCTTTGTCTACGCTCTACATCCAATAATTAAAATATCTCCAAGCTGCGGAAAATCAGCAGATCATAGGTTAAATATCATAGTTGTTGGTTTCAGCGCATATACAAAGATGTATTGGGAATTTATCAACTCTAAACACGTATTAGACACATTTGATAATTTTAAAACTAATAGCAAAGGTGGATTTAATGATTATACTATTTTTGACGATTTACATCCTGATGAATATACACTACGTTTTATAGATGATAAAAATAATGATTATAATCTGGACAAAGGAGGAAAAGAGATGAGACTTAAATACATCATACCGTGTATTCCTGGGTAATAATCTGAATGACTAACAAGGTAGATTGAATTGAAAATGCTCATATTACTTGCAATAGGCATTAACTTAAAAAGGAAGTTAAAAACAGTATTTCAATACAGTGTTAGAAGGAAATAAAGTTTTATTCAATGTAAACTCCTTTAATTTTAGGGCGAAACATCTACTTGTAATCGCAGTTTTGATAATTGCTTTTTCAAGTGCTTTTATAATAAGATCATATCCAATCAAGTACGGTTTCGTACTAAATGAATTTGACCCTTATTTTGATTATAGAGCTACAAAATACATAGTGGACAACGGATTTGCTGAATATCTTCACTGGCACGATAACATGTCCTGGTATCCAGAAGGCAGAGATGTTCCAAAATCTTCACAAGTTGGGCTTCACCTCACAGCAGCAGTACTATACAAGGTATTTGGTTTTGGGGCATCATTGCTTGATTTTGTAATAATGTTCCCAGTAGTGATTGGTTCTCTTACTACAATAGTTATTTTTGCATTTGTAAGAATTATCAGTAGTACTACAGCTGGAATGTTTGCAAGTTTGTTATTTGCGTTTATGCCAGCAATAATTCAGAGAGGGAATTTAGGTTGGTTCAAATCAGAACCTTTGGGATTATTCCTCGGAATCTTATCAATTTATCTTTTTCTCTCTGCAATAAAGGAAAAGAATCTTCGAATAACAATAGGAAAAGTAGTAGGAGCTGGAATGATTTTGGGATTGGCTAATGCTTCATGGGGAGGGATACAATATTTTAGCATACCATTAGCTATCTTTTTCTTTGCGTTACCGTTTATTAGAAAAGATTCAAAAACAATTGTATCTGCGGTGGTATTATTTACTATTGCTACCTTAATCGCAGCGGGAGTGTTTCCTCGACCAGGATTATCTTTTGTTATAGGACTCCCTGGTATAGCATTAATTGTGGGTGCTGTATTTTGTGTGATCGGATCTATAATCAGGTTAAAAAGTAAACAATCAAAAATTACTCGGAATCTTGTTGTAAGCTTGGCAATATTCATATCTCTAGCCGTAGTAATTGTTGCTGCTGGAGCTTATCAGCCATCGTCATTTAGATATCTAAATGCAATAAATCCATTTTTATCATCTCAAATTCCGCTTGTAGAATCCGTTGCAGAACACTCCACGCCCACTGTAGTAGATTATTTTACTGATTATTCTATTCTGTTATTTTTTGCTGGGTTTGGAGTGTTGGTTGCGTTCTCCAAGAGAAATGACATGACAATATTTGCACTAATAATAGGTATTACAGGACTGTATGTAAGTGCTACTTTTGCAAGGTTAATGGTTTATTCTTCAATTTCAATAGTCATGCTCGCGTCAATTGGAATTTATGAGATAACAAGAAGTATTCTTCAATACAAAGTAGCCAGCCAAGGAAAGTTAAGCGAAAAGGAATTCAAAAAGAGTGTTAGGCAAGGAAAGATTTCACCTCAAGTAAAATCGTTAGTAAAGGTATCCTATGTAGTAGTACTCATTTTTTTGGTTTCCATTCCATTACTAGATACTGGTGGTATCATTTATCCAAGAAATTTCAACTGGATAAGTTCAGCAGATATTCCGCCTTCTATTGCTAATGGCGCAACAGGATTTAGGATTCAAGTTGATGACTGGACGGATGCGTTGGATTGGATATCTAATAACACACCTAAGGATTCAGTCATTGCTTCGTGGTGGGATTACGGTTATTGGATTACGACTCTCGGAAATAGAACGACATTGGCAGATAATGCCACTATTAATCAGACAAGGATACAAACCATCGCAAAAATGCTTATGAGTGACCCAGAAACTGGAATAGCCATCGCTAAAGATCTCGAGGCGGATTATATATTAGTATATATCGTTGCAGACAGACATCAAGGGCCTGACGGTAACGCCTTCTATACCCTTGGAAGCGGTGGAGACGAAAGCAAAAAACAATGGTTCATGAGAATAGGTGGATTTAATGAAAAAGATTATGTTCAAGACGATGGTTTCACCCCAAATTCAAACTTTTGGAATAATACCTTACTAGGAAAAATGACTCCATTCACACCTGTATCATATGCGTCTGTTAATAACGGTATGTTAGCCAATTTACAGCCAGATTATTCGTCAGGAACTATTGCTATCAATGTGAAGGATGTTAAGTATCCAATTAATGGCGCAAATGATCAACCATTAAGACTTGTTTATTCATCGCCAAGTTTTGAAAATAACAAAGACGACATTGTTTTTGGAGTATTATTGTATCAGGTAAATAAAGATTATATACCAAAGCCGGTTTCAATCGAACAGTCTAACATTGGTAAAAACAACGTAGACAAAGAATCAAATAATACAAAAGGAAACTCTGAGGTCATGATAAAGGCAGATATGACACCGTCACCAAATATTGCAATTCTTGAAACAACACAGGGGAATATCACACTAGAATTTTTCCCTAAGGCAGCACCAAAACATGTGGAAAATTTCATCAAGCTCTCAAAGAGTGGCTTCTACGACGGTGTTGTTTTCCATAGGATAGTTAATGATTTTGTAATTCAAGCTGGAGATCCTAGCACAAAGAATAATGAAACAGGAAGAGAGAAGTGGGGAACAGGAGGACCCAACTTTACGATAAACGCCGAATTTAATGACATACCCCATAAGAAAGGGATATTATCAATGGCAAGAACTTCTGATCCCAATAGCGCGGGTTCTCAATTCTTCATAGTCACAAGAGATTCTCAATTTCTAGACAACCAATATACAGTTTTTGGAAGAGTAATTGAAGGAATAGATACGGTTGAAAAGATAGCATCCCAAAAAACTAATCAAAACAACCAACCAATCAATCCAGAAGATGCAAGAATAAAACGAGTAATAATTGAAAATAGATGAGGAGATAATAACCAAAAATGTAAACTATCTTCTCAATTTATTTCTGATTGATGCCAAGAATATTAATAATAAGTTAACTCATTAAAAGGAAATGATAAATGAATTTGAAGAGATTTTATTCAGACCACAGAGGAAGCTAGTGGTATCAAATAGAGATATTAATTTGGCAGAAAACTTCGAAAATAAACTATTTCTTCTCATAGTCGATGAATCTAAAGGCTCTGCAGGAGGGAGAGGAGGAGGCTCTGGTCACAGAAAAATAACAAAAGTAATTGGATTTGAATACAACAATGACAGGAGTATAAATAAGGTTTTTGATACAAGCGAAGAGGAAATAATTGAAAAATTTGAAATTCCTTATAGTGCTGTGGCAATGGATATCACGCTGTCAGATAGAAAGCAATTTGTTGTTCAAGGAATCGTAGATCCATTTTTAGTACAGGATTATTGGAAAATAATCGCCACTGTCAAGAACTTGGATAATATAGACCAAATATAAGAGGTTACATGATTGGTAGTTAAAAATAAAGAACTCATAGGTGCGGAAATAGTGGGAACGGGATCGGATTTCATTGTTATCGAAAAGGGAAAAACAAGATATTTAATTGAAGTTAATTTCAAAACTTTAAAAGAGTTAAAGAATTCCACGACGCCATATGGATCACAGGTTTAGCTTCATAATTTCGGAAATACTATTAAAAACCTAAAAGATAAATTGAACAAATAAATAAAACCCTTATCTATTGAAATCTCTTGCTAAATTAGAATTAGAATATCAAAATAACGACAAGAAAATTCGCAAAATATCTAATAATAATCATGATATTAAAAAAATTAAAGTAAAATATCACAGGAAAGCAGAATCTGAATTTTTCGTGGATAATTCTGCTTTAGCTGGATTTACTGGAGAACGTATTCTTTATATGGCAATAAGAGAACTGATAGAAAATTCACTAGACTCTTGCGAAGCAAATCATATACTACCAGAGATAATGATATCATTAAAACAAATTGACCCTATAAATGATTTGTGGTCCATTTCATGCAGCGATAATGGAATTGGGATACCTGCAGAAAAAGTTCCCGTCGCTGTTTGTTCTTTCCTAACTTCTGGAAAGTATGTGGAAAAACAACAGAGAGGATTATTTGGCGTAGGTCTGAAAATGATAGCTGCATTTTCTACAAAAGATACGGACAGACCACTTCAGGTATGGTCAAAAGCGTTTGAAGAGGGGATAGAATACTATCATGAACTTAGAACTGATATATCTACAAATAAACCAGTTGTGTTAGCCAAAAGGATTGTATCTGATTCGGAGTCAATAATAAATAAAGAACATGGATTTCATATTTTTGCAACTCTAAGGGCTAGATTATCTCCGGTTACAAAGAACAAGATCTACGATTACGTTACTCAAACTAGCGTAGTAAATCCATACGCGAACATTACATTTGAAAATCATGAAGGAAAAATAGTATTTAAAAGAAGGACCGAGAAAATGCCCGAGCCAGCTAAGGAGGTTCTTCCTCATCCAGCGGATATGGATTTGCAGACTTTAAAAAAAGCAATTTTTAACTTTATGAATCAAAAAACATCAATACAAGGGGTATTATCAACCTCATTTCAAAAACTATCTAACGAGAAGGCAAAAGAAATAATAAATATTGCTGAGATACATAATAAACCATCAAACCAATATTCAGAACAAGAATTAATTAAAATAGTCAATGTATGTAAACAGACAAAATTTCAATCTCCTAACACAGAGCATTTAAGTCCCATCGGGGAACAAATATTAACAGCAGGTATGACATCTGAGTACTCTATAATTAACAATAAGGAACAAAATTCTGGTCAAAATGGACATATGAATCAGCAGAACCTCAAAGTAACAATTCTAAAACCTGCACTCACTTCATATTCTTCTCGTTCTACCGTAATAAACAACAGACCAACTATTATCGAATGTGGAATAGCTTATGGAGGCGATATAGGTTCTTTCAAATTGTACAGATTTGCTAATAAGATACCGTTGTTATATGATGAGGGATCAGACGTTGCTAGGGAGGTAGTATCAGAAGTTGGAATTAACAAAATGGGAATAACAAAAAAAGAAGCAAAAGAACATTTTGGAAGCGAACAAAATAATACAAAGTCAGAAAGAGCAGTAGAATTCCTACCAATTCATATTTTTTTCCATATTTGTTCTACAAAAATTCCCTATAAAAGCGCAGGAAAAGAAAGTATTGCATCAGAAGGCGATATGAAAAGATACATGAAATTTTGCCTTTCCGATCTTTATAGAAAAGTTAGTGCTCAAATCCGTAGGGATCTGAAAATAAAGGATGCAGAAAACAGATTAAAGCTCTACAAATTTTATATTCCACTGATAATTGAAGCGATATCTGATTCGATAGCTATTGATATTGAGAAATTAACCCAGGCGTTTAATTATATTGCAGAAAGCCACGTGAATGGAGAAATAATCTCGAAAGAAAACAAAAAAAACAAAAATGATGAATTGAAAGATAAACATAAGAATGCTAATAAAAATATAAGTTCTAAAGAAAAGTTCAAAAGATCTAAAATAGAGAACAAGAAGAATGATGTAAGAAAAGAAAAGGGAGGTAAAAAAATAGCCTTTGAAACTAAAATGAATAAACAAAAAAATTCTCAAAAAATGACACTTCACGATTTTAATTTAAGGTGAGAATTTTGCCAGTAGGAAATAGAAGACACAAGGAGATAATAAAAAAAATACAACAAATAATGAAAAGTGTTTCAGACGATGTTCTGGTCGAAAACAAAATGCCATCACTAGAAGTTTCAAAGGTAGGTTATGATAATACTTTTTGGTCTGAAAAAAAGAGAATGCTTACGATCGGAGAGAAGAAGGTTGTAGTGAGTCCAAACAGTATTAAAAAGATCCCAACTTTTGCACAATATCTTGTCATGGCAAATGCAGTTAGAAGATTACTCGACGAAGAAATGGAAAGTACGATTAGAGGAATGTATTATGCAACTTTGAGCACGGTTGGTGATGAGAAAAATAAAGAAAAATTTTGGAAAGGTCAGGAGGATTCAGACAATGCCATCAAAGCAGTTGAATTAATAACAGGCATACCTAGAGAAGAATTTTCTGTGACTTCCAAGCCAAAAGGAATGATCTCTGGTCCAATAACTTTGAGAGTAGGTGGAGATATTATAGATTGCAATTTAGGAAGTAGGGCTACCTCACAGCTGATACCAACCAATATACTTGACGTTGAAATAATTAATGTTAAAGCAGACTTTGTAATGGTTGTAGAAAAAGATACTGTACTAAATAACATAAGAAAATCGGGTTTTATTCAGAAATATAACGCCATTCTTATGACAGGTTCAGGGGAGCCAGATAGGGCAACAAGGATGATGGTCAGGATGCTTAGTGAAAAATGGAAGAAACCTGTGGTAGTTTTTGCCGATGCAGATCCATGGGGCCTAGGCATAGCTTTGAGATACAAGATAGGAAGCGAATCTTTAAGTTATGATAGTGATAGATTGGTGACTCCAAATGCTAAAGTACTTGGAATGATGTTTTCTGATATATATGACTATAACATTCCAGAGGTAGCAAGATTAACTGCTTCTCAAGAGGACATCAATCGGGCTAATGATATGAAGAAAAAACCATGGTTACAAGAAAAACAGTGGCAAAATCAACTAAATATTTTTTTGAAGAGAAAGGAAAAATGCGAATTAGACGCATTTTTTAAGCACGGTTTTAAATACTTGGCAGAAGTTTATTTACCGAGAAAATTACAGGAAGCAGGAGTAATATAGCAAGTATTTTAGGATCAATAGCACCACCAAACTCTAGACGTGGAATTGTTAGTATTAAAATATTGTGATTTCTCAAATTCGGTCAATTTTAGTCCAATGGTAACAAATATTACTTAGAACCTATCCCAAATTAACCCACCGTTAACAATATAATGGTCATACTCTGCTTGAAGGGATCCTTCAAAATAGAAAGATAAAGATGGTGCTTTCCTGAGAGAGTCGTATTATTGTAATTCAAATATGTTACATAATCATATAACAGATTGTATTTTCGATAATATGCTATGCTATGGTAATCTTTATTTTATCTAATGTGGGTTTTAGATTTTCAATCCTGCAATTTGTCAACTTGGAATATACAAATTGTAAAACCAAAAATACTTCTGGTTTACTTTTAAAAATATTTAAGTTTTTAATGTAATGGATTAACAATCCTAATGACATACGACTAAATAATTAGAATCAAAAATCAGTAAAACAGGTTAAAATTAAATTAATAAAAAGATTATTGCGGAAAATAAATATTTCAGCTTACTATATATTATTAAAACAAAAGAACAATTTCAATTTAAAATGAAATTTTGAATATTTCCTCAATTTCCTAAAATCATATTTTTTTCAGTCTTATTTATCGTATCTGTTCACTATTTGTATGTTATTAAAATACCAAAAATATTCCCATAATCGTATTATTTGTTCTTTCTATTAGAAGTGCATTTGTCAGTTTTTTCGGGATTTATTGGTGATTGGAAGAAATATTACGAAAGCGAATGTACTCGCCATTTTTAGCATTAAATAAACTTTTTATGATGAGATGTGATCTATTATCCTATCGAATGTTGGAAGCAAAATGCCATAAATGTAATAAGAGTGCACAAGTTAATGACGATATGACAATGGTAAGCTGTCCCAACTGCTTGTCAGAAATATCTTACGAAGAATACTTAGAAATAATGAAAAACAGAGCACTAAATATGGGGTTTGATTACCAAGGTAATTTTAACAAGAAAAAATTTAGTTGATTATTAATTTATAAATTATTTTATAATACCCGCTCCAATTAATCTCCACCTTTCTCCAATCTTTCTGCTTAGTGCTATACGACTGTTCTGTATAAGGCAAATTGGTTTTTTTAATTTTATTTCTATTTTTTTATCTCTAGAATTAGTCACCATTGCGGTAGTAGCAGATGTACCTATATTTACTCTAAGAGGTTCACCCTTCTTTATTGGATCAACTTTAACCAATTCTTGAGTCCCTACAGCAGTATCAAAAAGATTTGTTTCCACAAATATATCATATACATCTTCAGGAAGTGTTCCCGGTTTGCCAACAACAGATCCTATCAGAGAATCACTCTTTACAAAAGAGGGATCTAATGTAGTGCCAATTGATACCAACCCACCAGGTTTGACATTTTCTACCAATCCTGCACCTGTTCCTAGACCAGAAATTTTAGAGTAAATTACCTGGTATTTTCCTTTACTATTTAATAATCCTGGCCTTATTTCTATATCGTCTCCAATATTAAATTCTCCTTGGATCAAAGCACCACCAATTGCTCCACCATTTATTTCATCTATCCGAAGTCCTGGTTTATTTATGTCAAATGACCTTAAAACATGCATTATTGGGAAAGTACCTTTATTTCTTTCTGGAGTTTTGATGTAATTTTCAACTGATTCTATTAATAGATCGATATTGACATTATGTTGAGCAGAAATGGGAATTATAGGGGCATCTTTGGCAACGGAACTACTAACAAAATCTTTAATCTGGTCATAATTCTCCAAAGCGCTATCTTTTTCGGTTAAATCGACCTTATTCTGGACAATTACAATCTGTTTAATTCCTAGTACTTGAAGAGCAAGCATATGTTCTCTCGTCTGAGGTTTAGGTACAGACTCATTGGCAGCGATTACAAGGATAGCTCCGTCCATCAAACCCGCTCCGGATAACATATTCGCCATCAAACTTTCATGTCCTGGAGAATCCACAAAACTTACCACCCGTAATAAATTGCTTTCTTTACCACAATTATTACATTTTGGTTGTGTAGAATAACATTCTGGAGCTGGGCAGTCTGTACATTTATAAAAAGCTGCATCGGCATATCCGACTTTTATTGTAATTCCTCGCCTCAATTCCTCACTATGAGCACTAGTCCAAACTCCAGTTATAGCTTCGATAAGTGTTGTTTTTCCATGGTCCACATGTCCTGAAGTTCCTATGTTAATATTAGGTTGATAACCATAATCTTTTATGTACCAGTCAGGCAGAGTTTCTTTCCAGTGCAACATCGTCTTTTATTTTATTGAGGGATATTAAGGTAATTGATGTTCTTCAAAAGTGATATCTAAAAAACAAAGATACTAGGTGTCCGGTTTATTTGATTCATTACTTTGCTCTGAATTCTCATGTCGTGTTAGATTAACACCCTCTAACATACAGTTTAATTGGTATATTTCTTCAGTGATCATATTCCCCCGAACAAGCTTTCTTATCCTTTTACCCTCACTAGAATCGTTCATCCCTACTCCCTTGGTTAACAATACATATTTCTTTACTCCTCCATGAACATCTGAGCGCATTGGAGTCCCAGATTTGTCACTACCTCCAGTGACTTTCAATTTTCCACCAGAGACGCCGATAGTGGTAGAATCAAATGAGTCGCCTATTTTTCCACCAAGAAATGGTTGCGCCTCTTTATCTTTAAGTTCATGGGATACACTCTTACCCTTTTTATCAGATACTACTACTTTGAAATTAACCAATAAAAAGTCAACCAATATAATCATTAATTAATCTTTGCAAAAGGTTAAAATTCAAAAAAATATAGATGATTATTATGGAAGAAAAATATCCTCAAGAGGCTGTGTATTGTCCTAGATGTGAGAATATAATGATCCATTTACAAACTTGCCATCTAAGATGTAGCAAATGTGGTACAGAATTGACCTGCTCTGATAAAGGAAATTTTTGGTGACCTATAATAACAATAAAAACAATATCATTACAGGAATATAAAAAATATATATAAACAAGTAATTAATATAATTTATACTTGTATACGAGATCCTAGTCCTTATTTATTCAATGTAACTAATTTTATAACCTTTTATGTACACACCAACAATCAAACTGGTTAATGATTTTTATTTTATCAGCATTAGAAAAATCCTGATATCTATTCTATATTTCCTGCCCTAAAGGATATATTAAAAAACTTTCTAAAAACAATAACAGTGTTTTCTTCACAAAGATTTTTTATTTGAATAACCCTTCTTTTATTCATTTTGTACTTTTACAACCGATTTAACATCTAATATTGTTATATAATTCCTCAAAAAATCATTTAATTCAAATCAGTTGTGTATGGAGTCACTAATTTTGATATTTTTGAAAGACAAATGTTTAATTACTGAATATTTTGAAAAAGGCATGAAAAAACGTCCAAACTGAATAAATTCATTATTAAATCAAGTCATCATATAATGCCTAATCAGGATTTGATTAGCCTTACTACGTCTAATGAGACATATATAAATTTTAAGTTTCTAATATTTCATTTTGTAACTTTTTTCTAAATATATTCCTATTAAAAATCATAACAGAAACAAAAGATTAAATATTTATCTTTTGTAACGTCACATCGGTAGAAAAATGATAGCTAAAAAAGGTTCAAAACCTAAAAAGGAAATTGTGAAAGAAACAAAGGAAGTAAAACCAAAGGAAGTAAAACCAGTAAAATCGGTACCAATTACAGTAGAATTGGACATCCTAAAAATACTGATTAACGAAAGGCCGCTAATACCACTCCTTCGCGTATTAAAGACAAATAAAGAATTACACACAAGAGAGTTATTAATAACAATGGGAAGCTGGGGGTATGGACAATCTCTTATGAAAAGGGCGACAAATCTAGCATTAATTGATAGGAAAATCAAAAAAGAAAAATCAAGGGGCAGAGGCAAACCAAGAATATACAACGCCTTAACAAATAAGGGAAGAGAAGTAGTCAAACTTGCAGATAGAATAGGATACGAAAAATAATTATCGACAAAATAAAAATTATAATTTTCCAAAATTTTTATTTTTTTTCAAGAAATAAGCCATTATAATGGATGTCATATGCGATACAAGTTTTTTTATAGTCTTAGTGACAAAACCAACCAAATTATTGGAAAATATTGAGAATATTTTTGGTAAGATTAATTTCTTGATACCTGATGTAGTAATTGAAGAATTAATGAAATTAGTTAATTCTAATCCTCGAAGGTCAAGAGACGCTAAACTAGCATTAGAAATTTCTAAAAGATTTAAGAAGATAAAAACATCAAGAACCAAACATATTGATGATAATTTAGTAGAGTATGCCTATTTTAATAAATGTGCTGTCGCAACTATCGACAGGGATCTAATTAGACGATTAATTTCTCAAAACACATTAGTAATATCATTGAGAAAAAACAAGATAATAGTAGTGAACAATTAAGCAATAGACAAATTTAAATTTGAAATAAAATATTGAAAAATATGGAATTTAATAATATTAATATATATTGGCTTGGTCATGACGGATACAAAATAGTAAATAATGAAGACAAAATAGTATATATTGATCCATACAAACTCAAGGAAAAACATAACGAACACGATGCAGATCTAATTTTAATTTCACATAATCATTTCGATCATTTAAGTCCAGAAGATCTACGTATAATCATTAACGAAAAAACATCAATTATTGCAGCATCAGAATGTGTAGAAAAATTAAAACAAGAGGGATTCAAAAATATAAAAGAAGTAGAACCAGGTCAAAAAATACTGCAAGATGGTATAGATATTGAGGTTGTGCCTGCATATAACATAGATAAAAATTATCATCCAAAAGAAGATAAAAAGGTAGGTTTTATAATCACAACTAACGGCACAAGGATATATCACTCTGGAGATACAGATGCAATTCCCGAGATGAATGAGATTAAACCTGATATTGCATTAGTTCCAGTCTCAGGAGTATATGTAATGACAGCAGAAGAAGCAGCTACGGCGATAAATAACAAGATAAAACCTTCGAAGGTCGCTATTCCTATGCATTATGGGACCATCGTAGGAACAGAGGAAGATGCAAATAAATTTAAGGAACTCGTCAAAGTTTGCGAAGTTGTAATATTAAATTCAGAATAACAATATCTCGTATTTTCTTTAAAAAAATTTTAGAAAGTTTGCAATAATTAGAACAAAAATATTCATTAAAATCGTTTATACCTATTAGCTTGTATAAATAGACAGAACATTTTATCATTTTCTCTATTTTATTTGTACCGAGTATATAATTGAGACCAATAGACCTATTAGGAAAGATATTATCTAATGGATACAATGCTGAAATTCAGAGTAAGCCATATGGATCATTGTTGGTATTAAGAAATAAGTCAATATTATCGTATTCTGTCGGAAGTTTGATTAGACGTGGAGGATATAGGTTCAAATATTGTTATGATGACACTAATGGCGAATCTGTATTTATATTTACAAAAAAAAATACGATTAATTAGCTTTTCATATCCACTTTTTTTAATAACCGAACTTAAAATCGAAAACGAAAATATATGTACCGGAATGATATTTCTTGATTTATGGTCAGAACTATCTCAAATAAGAAATTATTAACAGGGCAGAAAGCTCCTGATTTTACCCTGAAAGGTATAGATGAAAAAAATTATTCATTAAATGATTTTAACAGTAGAACGCTCTTGGTTATTTTTATTTGTAACCACTGTCCGTTTGTTAAAGCAAGAATAAATGACATTGTTGATTTGCAGTCCGGATTTAATACTGATGACCTTCAAATAATCGCAATCAATAGTAATGATCCTTCTTATCAAGATGAAGGTTTTGATAACATGAAGGAATTTGCAAAACAAAATAACTTGAATTTCCCCTATCTTATAGATGAAACACAAGAAATTGCAAAGTTATATGGTGCTGTATGTACTCCAGATCCATTTTTGTTCGACTCTAATAAAACTTTGGTTTTTCATGGGAGAATAAACGATGCGATCGAGCCAGGATCGAAGCCACAGAAACACATAATGCAGCAAAATATAAAAAAAATAATAAATGCAGAAAGAATAGAAAAGGATTTCGATCCTTCTATAGGATGTTCTATCAAGTGGAAGGAGTAACTTTTTTATAAAAATTTAAATTTTTTCTTAAATTGGAAAGAATTTCTTTAATTTTCGAGCTGAATACATCTTTTTCTACCGGAGGAGATCAACAAAAAGCTATAGATGAGTTAAAGAAAGGACTAGAAACAAAAAAAAGATCAGTTCAAACATTGTTGGGCGTGACTGGAAGTGGAAAAACTTTTACAATAGCTAACGTGATTGCAGGGATTAATAAGAATACACTTGTTATTTCTCCAAACAAGACATTGGCTAGCCAACTTTATTCAGAATTTAAAGATTTTTTTCCTGAAAATAATGTTGGATATTTTGTTAGTTTTTACGATTATTACCAACCTGAAAGTTATATTCCCCAAACTGATACATATATTGAAAAAGATACAGAGGTAAACGAAATAATTGAGAAAATGAGACTAGAAGCTACTGCAATGTTGATGTCAGGCGAACCAACTATTATTGTTGCTACAGTTTCATGTATTTACTCTTTAGGGTCCCCGATAGAATGGGCGAAGAATTCTATTTCTCTCTGCAAAGGAAGTATTACAAATCGCAAAGAAATAATTCGTAAGCTGATAGAATCAAGATATGAAAGAAATGACACCGCATTAATTCAAGGAAATTTTAGAGCAAAAGGAGATGTAATTGACATATTTCCCGGCTATTCAAATGATATAGTTAGAATTGGGTTACTTGGAGATGAGATTGAAAATCTAAGCATACATGATCCTATTACATTAAGGAAAATAAGGAATGTTACCGGAATAAAGATATTTCCTGCTAAACACTATGTTATAGACGAAAAGATCAGGGAAAAAGCCATAAGTTCCATAGATACAGAATTAAAAGAATGGATCCCAAAATTGAAAGGCGAGCTAGAAAAGGAAAGATTACGTTCTAGAACTAAATATGATTTGGAAATGTTAAAGGAATTAGGATATTGTTCTGGAATTGAAAATTACTCTCGTCATTTTGATAACAGAAAAAAAGGAGAACCGCCATATTGTCTATTAGATTTTTTTGGTGATGATTTTTTGGTTGTAATAGATGAGTCGCACGTAACTATTCCTCAACTTAGAGCAATGTATAATGGAGATCATACAAGAAAAAAGACACTTGTAGAATATGGTTTTAGATTACCAAGCGCTTTTGACAATAGACCGCTAAACTTCAAGGAATTTGAAAAATATTTGAACAAAGTTATTTATGTTTCAGCTACACCGTCATCTTATGAATTAGATTCTAGCCGTAATGTGGTCGAACAACTTGTGAGACCAACCGGTTTATTAGATCCTGAAATTGAAGTTAGATCTACTAGTGACCAGATTGTTGATTTAATTTCAGAAATAAGAAAAAGCGTTGAGAAAAATCAACGAATTCTGATAACAACCATAACAAAGAGGATGGCAGAAGACCTTGCGGAATTTCTTTCAAAAAAAGATATCAAAGTAAGATATTTGCATTCTGAAATCCAAGGTTTGGAAAGAACTGATTTGATTCGTCAGCTGAGACTCGGAGATTTTGACGTTCTCGTTGGTATTAATTTGCTTAGGGAAGGATTAGATATTCCAGAAGTTGCGTTAGTTGTAATATTGGATGCAGATAAAGAGGGGTTTTTACGTAATGAAATCAGTTTAATTCAAACCTTCGGAAGAGCAGCCAGAAATATTGAAGGCAAAGTAATCATGTATTGTGAAAAAATTACGAAATCAATGAAAACTGCCATAAATGAAACAGATAGAAGAAGGAAAAAACAGATGGAATATAATATACAAAACAAAATCACCCCTAAATCCATACTCAAGCCTATTTTAAACCAAGATAATCCAAGAAAAGATTACGAGATTTTAAAAGCAATGAGCAGAAAAGATTTGTTGAAATTATCTATAGAAACTGAAACTATCATGAAAAAATTTGCAGAGGAGTTGGAATTTGAAAAGGCTATTGAATATAGAGATAAGTTGAAAAAAATTAACAATGAACTTGGAATTATAGAGATCATTTGATTATGATAGATAAGCTCGTAATAAAAGGTGCAAAACAACATAATTTAAAAAATATTGATCTCGAAATACCCAAAAAGAAAATAATAGTATTAACTGGTCTTTCTGGATCAGGAAAATCGACTCTTGCGTTTGATACTATTTATGCTGAAGGACAAAGAAGGTACGTCGAATCATTATCAGCATATGCAAGACAGTTTCTTGAATTAATGGAAAAACCAGATGTGGATTCAATTGAAGGGTTGTCACCAGCTATTTCCATACAACAGAAAACTACTAACAAAAATCCTAGATCTACTGTTGGAACTGTGACGGAAATTTATGACTATTTGAGGCTATTGTTTGCGAAAATTGGAATACCATTTTGTCCAAGATGTCATAGAAAAATAACTAGTCAGACAATTGATTCTATCACTGAATCGATTATGAGATTATCACAAGATAAAGAGGCGATTATGATTTTATCACCAATAATAAGAGGAAAAAAAGGCACTTTTGACAGGCTGTTTGATGATATGAGAAAAAAAGGATATTCCAGACTAAGAGTGGATGGTAAAGTTGTAAATCTTGATAATGAAATGGAGCAAAGTATGTATAACAATAATTATTCAGATGATCAAAATTCTAGTAGTAATGACTCTTTGAATTATCCTACATTAAATTTAGAAAAGCAAAAAAAACATGATATTGAGATAGTTATTGATAGATTAAAGCCTATTCGGGAAGAGAGAAGCCGGTTATTTGAAGATCTACAGTCGGCTGCTAATTTAGGAGATGGTATTATAATTTGCTTTGTAGACAATCAAAATTATCTATTTTCACAACACAACTCTTGTCCTTATTGTAGTATCAGTGTAGGAAATCTCGAACCTAGATCTTTCTCTTTTAATTCCCCATTTGGTGCATGTCACAGTTGTAATGGTCTCGGAATAAAGATAGAATTCGACCCTGAATTAATTATACCTGACAAAAGTAAGAGTATCTTAGAGGGAGCTATTGTTCCTTGGACAGGAAAGTTCGCTTCTTTTAGAGCATCTATGCTTAAAGATGTTGGCAGAAAATACGGATTTAATTTAAATATACCGGTATGCAAATTGAATTCTGAACAAATCAGGGTTATTTTATACGGTACGAATGAAAATATTCATTTCAAATACGAATCAAAATATTCCCAGAGTAAATGGGAATATAATTCTAATTTTGAGGGAGTTATTCCAAATTTAGAGAGGATATACAAAACTACAGAATCAGATATCAAAAGAGATACATTAACTAAATTTATGAAAGAAAGGCTCTGTGAAAAATGCAACGGAAGAAGATTAAATGAAGAATCATTATCAGTAAAGATAAGAAATAAGTCTATTATGGAAATATGTGACCTTTCAATAGATGATTGTTATCAATTTTTTATAGGATTGGATCTCAAACCTATTGAAAGAGAGATCGCAAAAAACGTATTGAAGGAAACCCTTTCTCGGTTAGAATTCTTGAAAAATGTAGGATTGAACTATTTAACCTTGAATAGAACAACTGGTTCTTTATCTGGCGGAGAATCTCAAAGAATAAGACTTGCAACTCAAATAGGATCTAATCTTACTGGGGTTCTTTATGTATTAGATGAACCCACTATAGGGTTACATCAAAGAGACAATGACAGATTATTAAAGACCCTAAAAAGACTACGTAATTTAGATAATACTTTAATAATTGTGGAACATGACGAAGACGTTATTCGAAATTCAGATTGGATTATTGATATTGGTCCTGGAGCAGGGATCCATGGTGGAAAAATAGTAGCGGAGGGAACGATTTCAGATATTATGAACAGTGTTAATTCTGTAACTGGTAAATATCTTAGAGGTGAAAAAAATGCTGCAATATTTTCAAAAGCTAAAGGAAAAATGGACAAATGGCTGGTAGTATATGGAGCTAATTCAAATAACTTGAAACGTATTAATGTAAAATTCCCAATTGGTTTTCTCACAGTTGTAACTGGAGTGTCAGGTTCTGGAAAATCAACATTAGTAAATGACATCTTGTTTAAAGCAATTATGAATCATTTTGGCGGGAAAGAAGAACCAGGAAAATATGATGAGATCACAGGAATAGAATATATAGATAAAGTAATAGGAATTGACCAATCTCCAATCGGAAGAACACCCAGGTCTAATGCAGCTACATATGTCAACGCATTTACTCCTATAAGAGAATTGTTTTCGAAAACTATAAGGTCAAGAGAAATGGGATATTCCCAAGGAAGATTTTCTTTTAATGTTAGTGGAGGCAGATGTGAAGCATGTGAAGGATGTGGAGTAAAAAAAATAGAAATGCAATTTTTACCTGACGTGTACGTTAAATGTGATGAATGTGTTGGAAAAAGGTACAATTCAGAGACACTATTAGTAAAATATAAAGAGAAAACGATATACGATATTTTGAATTTTACTGTCGAAGAGGCAATGGAATTTTTCAGAAATATTCCCATAGTCTACAAGAAACTGAGGACGTTATATGATGTTGGATTAGGATACATCAAATTAGGTCAATCTGCTACTACTTTTTCTGGTGGAGAAGCGCAAAGAATAAAACTTGCATCAGAACTTTCACGCAGATATACCGGAAAGACACTATACATATTAGACGAACCAACTACAGGTCTTCATTTTTCTGACGTTAAAAAATTGTTAAAAGTGTTAAAAAGATTGACAGAGTTAGGAAATACAGTTATAGTAATTGAACATAATCTAGATGTTATTGTAAGTGGAGATTGGATAAATGATTTAGGGCCAGAAGGTGGAACCGAAGGTGGAACCCTTGTTACCTCAGGAACGCCAGAAGAATTATTAGAAGACGTCACCGAAAGCTACACAGTGAAATATTTGAAAACTAAAATGAATAGAATATTAAATCTCTCGAAACAAATATCAAAATAAAATCAGCAAAAAAAGATGAAAAAATGATATCCCCTTATTCTGAATTAAAGAAGGCGTGTAAGGCTTTTCCATCCGACCCAGGAATCTATTTGATGAAAGACGACAAGGATAAAATAATATACATAGGAAAGGCAAAAAGCCTCAAAAAAAGAATTTGCAACTATTTTGATCTTATAAATACAGATGGATTTAGATGGAAACATAAAAACATTGATAATGACAAAATTATATGGAAAAATAAAAAATTGTTGCAAAAAATTTCAGAAATTGAATTTATAATAACCGATAATGAAGTCGAAGCTTTTTTGCTTGAAGCCAATCTGATTAAACAATACAGACCGATTTTCAATATCGAATTAAAAGACCAAGAAAGATATACATATCTAAAGATCACGGATGAAACATTTCCCAGATTATTGGTAGCGAGAAGGAACAGGAAGGGTGATTTCACAGGGCCAGAAGGAGAGATTTTCGGGCCATTTGTGTATGGAAGTTCTAGATTCATCTCCATTGGAACGCTAAGAAAAATATTCAAGGTAAGAATATGCAATCGTTTACCTAAAAAACCGTGTTTAGAATATTTCATAAATAATTGTGATGCCCCCTGTATCCAAAAGATAACGATGGAAAAATATCATGAGAATATCAATTCGCTAAAACAGATATTAAAAAAAAGAGATGGCATACAAGATTTCTTGACAAGAATGAATAAAGACATGATTGAAGCTTCGAATAGACAAGATTATGAACATGCTAAAGAAATAAGGGATACAATAAGAACAGTAGAAAATTTAAAAATAAAACAAAAAATCGACCTAATTGAGAAGAAGGATGAGGAATATGTAGGATTCAAAGTGGATAAATTAAATCAGACAGGTTATGTAATGATATTGACAAGATCTTGTGGTGTCATAAGTGACACAAAACAATTTGAATTTGACATTTTAGGGGATAATAATTTTTCATCGTTTTTACTACAGTATTATTCTTCCGTATCCAACATACCAGAAACTATCTACGTGAACGAGATTCCAGAATCTAGAAATCTACTAGAAGTAACATTTAAAAAACTTTCAGGACATATTGTTAATATTAACAAAATAAAAAGATCAAAGCAAGATAATGGTCGATTCGATTTAATGAAGTTAATCCTGAAAAATCTCTCTATCCGGATCGAGAAAAAATACAATCCTGTTTTGGGCAATCTAAGGGATCTCATTAATTTAAAAGAAACTCCATTAATAATAGATTGCTTTGATATATCTAATTTTGGAACATCTTTTGCTGTAGGATCCTGTGTTAGATTTGTTAACGGAACCAGTTTTAAAAGTGGTTATAGACGCTTTAAGATACAAACACTAAAAGACACACAAGATGACGTTAGAATGATAAATGAGATAGTAGGAAGAAGGTATGAAAAACACCGGGAAAAACCCTCTGAAAAACAATATAAAATTAATGACGTTGAAGAAGGCAATAACAAAAATGTTATCATTCAGGAACCCAATAGTGATGAATTGTTTCCAATTCAATATACAAATAACAAGAGATTAATCGATTCTCTTCCCAACCTCATTATAATAGATGGGGGTAGAGCTCAACTGAATTCTGCTATCAAGGCTTTAACTGAAAAAAATTTATGTATACATACAATTGCTCTGGCAAAACAAAATGAGGAAATATTCCTTCCTTGGGAGAGAGAATCACTTAAAATATCAAAAAAAGAACCTGTGATGCATCTAATTCAATCTATAAGAGATGAGGCACATAGATTTGGATTATCATACAACAGAATGCTCAGAAAAACTCGATTAAAATAGTTTTAGCCTAGAACTGCAAAAACAAAATTGAAATATCAAATATTGCAAATATTATTGATGATTCCTAGCATTACGGTAGCAGGAACTACAAGTGGAGTAGGTAAGACATTTGTCACATTGGGAATTTTATATAAATTGAAGAAAATGGGTTATAGAATTCAATCATTCAAGGTAGGTCCTGATTTTATCGATCCATCTTATCATTCTGTAATTACAGATACTTATTCCTATAACCTTGACACCTGGTTGATGGGAAAGAAAGGAGTCTTAGATACATTTGAGAGAGTAACAAAAAATGCGGACATTGCTGTAATTGAAGGTGTTATGGGATTGTATGATGGAGCAGGAGGAAAAAATGATATTGCAAGTACTTCAGAAATGGTCAAGATACTGCAATCCCAAGTAATTTTGGTTATCGATTCCAGTAAAGCCGCAAGATCTATTGCAGCAATGGCTTATGGATATATTCTATTTGATATGAAAATAAAAATCGCAGGGATCATCCTAAATAATGTAGCAAGTAAAAGACATTATACCTTCATTAAAGATTCATTTGCCAACAAAATAAAGGCACCAATAATTGGAGTAATTTACAGAAATAATGATTTCGTTTTGTCCGAAAGACATTTAGGTTTAATTCCTGTTCCAGAATTGGAAGGTGAACAGAGAAATAAGGTATTGGATGCTGCAAAGATTATTGCCGATTGTATTAAGATTGAGGAAGTTATCGACTTACTAAACATTACCAAAAATAATCAGCAAATAGATATTAAAGATCCAATTTATAATATAAAACCAGATCTGAAAGTAGCAGTTGCTTTAGATAGTTCTTTTAATTTTTATTACAGAGAGAATTTGGACAGATTAAGGGAAAATAATGTAGAAATTGTTTTTTTTAGCCCAATTAAGGATAAAAAACTGCCTGAAAATATCGGAGGGATCATCATAGGAGGAGGATTTCCTGAAATATTGGCAAAACAATTATCAGAAAACCGTTCAATTTTAAAGGAGATCAAGAAGGCAGGAGAAAAGAAAGAAATTCCTATATATGCAGAATGTGGAGGACTTATGTATTTAACAAAAACCATAACAGAAAAATTAAATTCTTTGGAACAAAAAGAAGATAATAGCAATAAAAATAAAATCCATAAAAAAGAGCACAAAAAAAATCTGGATAAAGTCTCTGACAATCCAAGAAAACCCAAAAAATATGAGATGGTTGGACTCATAGACGCAACAACAGAGATGACAAGAAAGCTTGTGTTAAATTATACAAAGGCAGAGATAATAACAGAATCAATTTATGGAAAAGGGGGACTTTTTAAAGGACATGAATTTCACTTTTCCAAAATTCAAGACATACCAAATGATTCTGTGTTTATATACAAGTTATCAAAGGGTAATGGGATTTATGCAAACATGGATGGACTTTTAACGTACAATACGTTGGCTTCTTATATGCATTTACATTTTTCGAACAGCAGATATGCAGAAAGAATAGTTAATGCATGTAGGTCTTATTTGAAAAGATAATTTACTCACATAATACCACAGTTTAATTTAAAATTGATTATTGTTACTAAAAGAGTATTAGAAAGAATTGATCTTTATCAATAAAAGAATTAGAATAGTTTTTATTAAATTTTTTGTACTTTACATAAAAAGATTGAAATTCCTAAACTACTCCGAATCTACTATCTTTCTAGAGGATATTGAGGAACCTGTACCAAAAAAAGGAGAAATGCTAGTGAGAATAGAGGGTTGTGGTATTTGTGGGTCAGATATAGGAAATGTTTTCGGAAATTCCTGTAAACCTACCTCTAAATTGGGACATGAGGTCGTTGGAATTCTAGAAAAATTTGACAGTAATGCCAATCCTGGGGGTTTAAGTATAGGAGAAAGAGTATTTGTTCACCATCATGCTCCATGCAATGAATGTTATTTTTGCACTAAAGGGAATGAGACAATGTGCGAGAAATTTATTGATTCTCTGTATCCTTGTGGAATATCTGAAAAAATAGTCATTCCAGAATGGATAGTGAAAAGTGACTCCATATTTAGGCTACCAGAATCTTTAAGTTCCGAAGAAGGTATAATGATAGAACCATTAGCCTGTTGTATTAGAGGATGGAAAAAGGTAAAATTAGTAGAAGGCGATACAATTCTAATTTTTGGTATCGGTCCGATAGGAATGATAAATGCAATGTTAGCTAAGATCAAGGGAGCTGGAAAAATATTCTGTGTTGATATAAACGACTATAGACTCACATATAATGATAGATTGAATCTGGGAAAATCTTTCAATTCAAGGAAAGTAAAAATAGCAAACAACCTTCCTACCAGCAGTGAAGAGTTTGTAGATATGGTAATAATCGCAACTTCAGATTTGAGTGTCCTAAATGATTCGATCAAAATAATAAGAAAGGGTGGTATTATTCTTATATTTGGTGAACCTCAAAAGGAAATGAAAATGGATCTAAACATTGATGAAATTTATTCCAAAGAAATTAGTATCATTACTACATATGCAGCATCCAATAAAGAGATAATAGAGGCAATTGAAATGATTGATAAGAAAATAATAAATGTGAAAAAAATAGTGACTCATAAATTTTTAATAAAACAATCAAAAGAAGCCATCGAATGGATATTTCGGAAAAAAGATACATTGAAAACGATGATAATAAATCCAGACAAATAAATCCAGATAAAGAGAACTAATTTATTCACATACATGAATATGAATCGTAAAAATTCGAAGATTATTTTTGTTTCTTCAATCACTTTGCAAAAAGCGACATGACCCTTTATGTTTTTAGCTTCTTCTAGTGTGTTAGGATAGTAGAACTTTTAATGTTAAAGAATTTTCTATGGGTTTATTATACAATAAATAAAAATAAGTGGATATAACAATAATATTTCAACCTAATATGAAGATCATTTCAGCAAAGGATAAGATTGATGACCACAGTCAATTTTGAGATATTTCTAAATAGGCAATTTATGTGTCTAGTTGTGTTAATCATCATTCCTAACACATTTAGCCAATCTATTATA
This sequence comes from Nitrososphaeraceae archaeon, assembly GCA_035297365.1. Lineage (GTDB taxonomy): Archaea > Thermoproteota > Nitrososphaeria > Nitrososphaerales > Nitrososphaeraceae > TH1177. The sequence goes on along the minus strand of DATGZA010000091.1, from coordinate 1,078 downwards.
GATATATTGTAAGTTAAACTTGCAATACAACGGTTCGCTGGTAAAGAGGGTAATATTGTTGTAAATTTGATGAATAAGAAAGATTGTATAAACGAGTTGGATAAGATAGCATATTTATTATGATGAAATATCATTTTGGTCAAACAAAAATTAGTTATAAAATAAAAATGTCATTAATTTTTTTCGATAATAAAAGATTTTCTTGATAATAGAAGATACAATGGATCAGTATAAAAATCTAACCTGAAACTGCAATCTCACTTATTTATGTTAATTCGATCTTTTTCTTGAGAGAATTATTCATAGCTTCAAAGCTGGCAAGGATATCTTCCTCCATTTTTTTGGGTGAAAATTTAACTCCAAGGCCAGAAAAGATCTCTTTGTTAGTAAAATTTACCTCAGTTTCTGAAATTTTATCTATAGTTAATACCCGTTCCCCACTGAAAATTGCCGATGAAAAAAATTTGCCATACCATCTTATTTCATGGGGAGCCTCTACTTTTATTATTTTAGGATGGTATACTCTATTTTTCCCTCCAACTGTAGTCAAGTGCACACCTATCTTTGTTCCAACCTTTGGTTCGCCTGTAATCTTTTTAATAATTGGATTCCATTGAGAATAATTTTGAAAATCTGAGATTATATTCCACACTTTTTCTGCAGAAGCTAGAATTTTTATTTCAGCTTTTATCTCCTTCAATTAAATCTTGATCTGTGACTAATCATTATTAAATATGATTGATAAAAAATATTTTTTTGTTTGGTATGCATCCCTTGATTTACGACAAATCATAACACTTCTGTAACAACTCATCTGCTTGTTTTGATAAGCAATTAGGATTATTTTTTCTTAATTTTATAATATACAAGTTATTTTACTTGTTTGAGTTATATTAGCATTCTTGTATATACTATTTGTCTACTGTTAAAAAATAAGTCACAACTTTACGTTCATGATCATTGTGCTCTGCATTTTCCCTAATATCCTATAGATTATTAGTGGATTCAAAAACCAATAGAATTTTAACATCAATTAAGAACTTTTGAATTATTTTAACAACCAAAACAAGGGTAACCA
>DATGZA010000090.1:0-3851 GCA_035297365.1 Nitrososphaeraceae archaeon | reverse complement strand
AATAAATCAAGATGCATCTAATAAAAATATAACCAACGCTGAGATAGTAGACCAGGTTGAATATCAAATTGCACAGGCATTAGTTGATAAATCCATTCAAAAATTTAATGAACTAAAACCATCTATTGCCTCCAACATGTCTAACTTGTCCAGTATCCTGGAATCATCATTAGTTAAATTAAAGAATGCAGTAGATAATAAAGAATCATTCGAAGTAATAGATGACATTGTAGATGGAGAAGTAACACCACAATTAGAGTCAATTTTTAAGATAAAATTAGAAGAAGAATAATTTTCTATAGCAAATATTTTGATAATAAGATATTACATTATCATCCAATGTTTTTGTAATCCTTTTTTGTTTTCTTAGTTTAAATGGGATACATTAATTTAAAGATGAATATGGACATCCTGTAGTTATATGTTCTTCTTCAAAACAATTTCAATCGTTAGAGGAATCATCAGATAAACCTACAAGATAGAAATAGATTATCATTATAATATTTATTCACTGATTAAATAAAATGTACATTTTAACTAAATAAATTTTTGATGAATGCTTATAGTAAATTTAAGTTTTCTGTTTGAATATTCTATGATATAATTTTAATTTATAGTTATGATAGCCTTTTTACATTATATAATTCTTGACGATGCTTGACAAATTCATTTCGTAGATTCTTGCAATCGTATTGGGAGGAGGTAATGAAATCAATAAATGTAAAAATACTTATTAGTCATACAATATTAATTTACAATTCCTGTTACAAACCATCCGAAATAGAAATTCTTGATGGTTATTAAAATTCAAATACTGTTTTAATCATAAATAAAAGTAACATAATGCAAAAATAGAAAAAGATATTTAAAGAATTAAAGGAAAAGAATGAAAATAATGATATACTAGACAATCAAACGTTCAAGAGATGATGTAATATCGAACCTGTCAAATCAAGTTATGAAATTTATGAATGAAATAACTGAATTAAAAAATCAAACATTAACTTAAAAATTCAATAATTTATTATATGAATTGTCTATGTCTGTTTTTATTTTTTTTATTTCATTCATGAATATATTATGTGTTATCTTTGAATAGTAGGTGAATTGTTTTTATTTTGTGTTACTTGGCAAATTTTGGACTCTGGTTATTCATTAGTATCTCATTCATATGTGCTAAATCTATAATAAAAGATTTAGGACTAGTATCGTATTGTGTCTCTAATTGTATGAATATATATTATGGGTATAATTTAATTTGACGGATCTTCCTAAGTATAACCGCTTCTCCAGTTATTTTGTTCAGATAAATAATACGTTAAATGAGAATCTCATCTTGCAGAATAAACAATATATTTAAATATAGTTTACATAACTGCCTTATTGTGAAAATAACGAATATTTATTATATTGTACTTTTAATTATTGTGATATTTCCTACATCAGTGACATGGGCAGAAGAAAAAACTAATATGAATAATTCTTCTTTAGCTCCATCATCTTCAATTTCATTAAACAGAACGAATGTTGATTTTGCTACAAATATAGAATTTATAAAGGGGCATTTATCTGCTGCAATTTCAAACAAAGAAATAGGAAATAATGAACTTGCACAGACACATACATTTCATCCAATACATGAAATATATACCTTGATTAGAGATCAAATATCATCTGCAGATACTGAATTAAATAATACGTTAATTAATTCATTAAACAATCTAACATCGGTAGTTTTTACATCCACATCAGCTGAATTTACTGATTTGGCGTCTTCTATCAAGAGTTTATTAGATAAAGCAATAATTAAGGCTGTACCCGAAAATGAGATTTCTGATATAAAGTTTAATATGAGTACTTTGATTAATTTACTTAAAACTGCTGAATCGGAATATGGTATAGGAATAGAAAATGGTACAATTACAAATATAGCAGAATATCAAGATGCTCAAGGGTTCGTTTCATCTGCCAATGAACTGTTCAATCAAACAATTAACAATTTAAATGAAACAATGACTAATAAATTTACAGAAATTAGAGATTCACTTTATCAATTAAATACATCTATGAGTAATAAGGAAAATGCAAAACAGATTTCCACAATAGTCAACAAGATATCAAATCTTATACCAACTATACTAAATGTACAGGCAAAGGACCTTGCAATTCTTGTTTCAACAGAGAAAGAATCCACTGAATTAATAGATAATATTCGTAATCTATTAGATCAATCTATTGAAAAGATAAAGACTGGCGATTATCAAAATGCTGAAACTTTAGTAATAGAAGCATATTTAGATAACTTTGAATTTTTAGAAGGCGAGATAGCAAAACATGATGAATCACTTTTGAAGGATACTGAAGTTCTATTACGAGAACAACTACGTAATCTCATACAAGGAAAAGCCAGTCTAGAAGATATACAAAAAATGGTAGATAATATTAATACCAAATTAAATGAAATAGAAAAACTATTACAATAAAATTTTTTATCAAGATATTTGAATTAATTGATCGAAGTGATCTAACAATATATTCCTAGAATTACTATTGATTAGAATTTATGATACCTTGGTTTTTCTAAGGAATATAAAATTAATATCTTTAAACAATGTTTAACAATATCATATTACAAGGGTTCTAGCCAGTTTCTTTTCCATTTAGAGGTTTCAACTATTCCTCTAGGGAAAAATTATTTTGTAAAGTAACGGATAACTACTTCAACTGCTAAATAGCCAATAAACAACAGTGAAGAGATTGTTATTGCATAGGGAATTAAACGGCGCTTAGATTTTGCCCTAAAAGATTTTTGGTCTAAATTCATCTAATACATCTTTATAATCTAATTATATATCAAATTTTTCTTATATAATAATGATATATTGTTATATAACATAGTTCTTGAACACTTTTAAAAATCATATGATTTTTGAATATAATCTATTTAACTTTTGAGCATAATTTACTTGAATTCATAAACTCAGAGAACTTTTAAGTAAAGAGTTATAGAAACATGTAATAGATATTAATAAAAATTAGATTCAGTGAATGATTATTGTGATTTTAATTTGCTAATCTTTCTTAATGATATAATGCTGAAAAAAGATACTCAAGTTTTAAGTATTTTAATACCCTCTTAGCAGTCACATTGGACAATTACAAGTTAACGGGACTATCTTTGGCAATGTTGTTAACAATTACCATAATAAGTGCTGGCTTTAATTCTGCATATGCACATGGCAGCAAGGCTAAAGTAGGTTGTAAGGATCTTGCTATTGGCCTCATAAGCTGGAACTCTTTATACAAAGGCGTAACTGATGAGGAATTAGCAGCTATTGAGGATGACTATGGTGACGATAATGACGTAGAGCCAGCTTCATTTGACGATATAATTGATGATCACATGGAGGATTTACTAGATGACTTTGATGATGCCAATTGTAAGCATATTAAGAAGAGTATGGAAGAGTGGATAGAAGACAAAGTTGACTTTGAAAGGTAAACAGATAAACAGAATAGACTTGAAAAGATAATTGAAGTTATAATTTATAACCTTTTTTTCCTATCCCAAGTATGTAGTTGCCTAAAAATAAATCATTATATACATTCATCATATATGAAAAATATTGAATAACAAAATACATCTCAATGCGTTAATAATATAGAATAACGAATTTTTTGACGCTTATTTTCCTTGTATTAAAAACAACTGTAAAAAAAACTATAAATTAGAACATATTTTGCATTGGATAAATATGTTTGTAAATATGCACAATGAGATGATTCTAGGAGATGATCAGCAGGGCCATCATAACTACTTACTGTATCGAATAATAAAATTGTGCTATTAT
>DATGZA010000089.1:0-9064 GCA_035297365.1 Nitrososphaeraceae archaeon | reverse complement strand
TTTCTCATCCTTTTTTTACACTTTGCTATCATATTTTTGTAAACATTTTTTTACAAATAATTTTTACATAATCTCTTTTTTTTATTTTCAACAATGAAAATTAGGATCCATATTAAATATTAGGCCTACCTAATAATAACTCCAGTCAATCAAAGAATGGAGATGATTCATCATCTCTTCCCTCCCCCTACCCAATATGATATATCTGAAGAAAAGGATGAGAAAAATCCATAGAACAAGACCTGATGAGACCAAGCATCAATCAGATATGATCATTTTATTCAATGAAATTCTCTTCTTTTCTGCTTGGCTCTCTAATGCTAATAATGAAACATCCAAAAGCAAATACGTTTGACATATTCAAAAGATCAAAAATACTCTATTTTCTATTCAGTTTCTCCCATTTGCTTGTAAACCATTCATTTAACCCATTCCAAATTAAAAATTTTTAATTTTTGATTTCCACTCTCAGTATCAGAAAAAAAGATTTCAAGCCTATCAAATACAGATAAAGTGAGCAGTTATCTCCTAATGGCATATATATACAGCAATAAGAAATCTCTTAATAATAATGCGCGATATTTTGACTTCCTCCATTCTAAAAGATAGATTTGAGGATACAGTAATAATTACAACAGCATTACCATACGCAAATGGAGAGATTCATTTAGGCCACATCTCTTCTACGTATCTTCCAGCAGATATTTTTACGAGGTTTCTAAGGCTTTTAAAAATAAAAGTATTCCATGTTTGTGCATCAGATGATTTTGGAACGCCGATCCTGATAAAAGCAGAAAATGAGGGAAAAACTCCCGAAGAGTTTGTAGCATACTGGAATAAAAGAGATCAAGAAGATTTTAAATCACTTGAAATTGATTTTGATAAATTCTCTAAAACCAGCTCTCCTGAAAACCATGAATTTGTCAGGTACGTGTTTAATCGCCTAAAAGAAAATGGTCACATATATGAAAAGGAAGTAATTCAATTTTATTGTGACTTTGACAAAAAATTTCTGCCAGACAGATACGTGGTGGGTACATGTCCATATTGTAAATCAGAGGACCAGTATTCTGACCTTTGTGAGAAATGTGGAAGGGTGCCAGAGCAGATCTTGAATCCAAAATGCGGAATTTGCGGAAGATCTCCAGTTAAAAAGAGTAGCAATCATTACTTTTTCAAACTCTCAAATTTTTCAACCCAGTTAAAAGATTGGCTTTCAACTAACGATAATCTTCAAAATGACATCAAAAATTATGTTCTAAACTGGGTTGAAGACGGACTGGAGGATTGGGACATTACACGAGACCTCGACTGGGGGATAAACATTCCCGTCAACGGAGCTGAGGGTAAAGTATTTTATGGATGGTTTGACAATCATCTTTGTTATATCTCAACTTTTTTGGCATTGACCGGAGAAAAAGAACCTTCACTAGATGGAAAAAACGTATGGAATACCTCCACAATTTATCATTTCATAGGAAAAGATATCGTCTACCATCATTTTCTTTTCTTACCTGCAATAAGAATGGGAATAAACAATGAATACAAACTACCTGATAATATTCCCGTTAGAGGACATTTAATGTTACATGATAAAAAGATATCAAAAAGTAGAAACTGGTATATTGGATTGAAAGATTTTCTTTCTAGATTTAGTCCAGACTATCTGCGTTTTTATATTTCTTCTATCAGTGTTTCAAATCAAGATGATGTAAATTTTGACTGGGATATGTTTTTTAACAAAATTAACAACGAATTGATAGACACTATTGGAAATTTCATAAACCGAACTCTCTCCTTCACCAAAAGGACTTTTGAGGGAAGGGTTCCAGAACCAAAAGAGTATGATGCAGATGACCAGGAAAGCATAGATGAAATAAAAAAGATAGCATGGGAAGTGGGATCATTTCTTGAAAAGACTGAGACTGACAAGGCCCTTAAAAGTATTTTGAGATTTGCAAGTTTCTTTAATCAGTATTTTCAAAAGAAAGAACCTTGGAGTAACATAGAAGCAGCGCCCACCACACTATTTATTTCAATAAATGCGGTCAGATCACTTGCCATTTTATTATTACCCTTTATTCCACAATCTGCTGAAAAAATATGGATGCAGTTGATGGGAACGGCTGCTGCAGAAAACCAATCTCTTTGCCAACAAAACTGGGACGACATTGCTGAACTGAAAATAAAACCAGGACATCAGATAGGAGAGGTCAAACCATTATTTAAGAAAATAGAGAAAAAAGAGATAGAGATTGAGAAGACAAAATTAGGGGCGTAATTTATCTAATATGAAGTATAATGACAAATTAGTGACAGAGAAAGGTAGCGAAACAAGAAGAGAAAGAACAAGAAAAGAAACCAAAACAAGTCTTATTATAGGCAGATTTCAGCCCTTTCATAAAGGACATCTGGAACTTGTTCGGCAGGTCCTAAAGGATTCTGATAAATTGATAATAGTGATTGGCAGCTCTCAATATAACTACATTTTTAAAGATCCCTTTACAGCGGGAGAAAGAATTGAAATGATTCATGATACCCTCGTCTACGAGGCAATCGATCTTTCTAGGATCCATATTATTCCTTTATCAAATATTGAAAATAATTCAATGTGGTTATCATATCTACAATCTATGACTCCTGAATTTAACGTTATTTACTCTGGTAACGAATTTGTGTCTACTTTGGCCTCTGACAGTATTGGATATAGAAAAAAGAGTGAATTAAATTTAGAAGTAAGAAAACCAATCTTCAATAAAAAGGAAATGTATAATGGAGAAAATATTCGAAATCTCATAATATCTGGAAAAAAATGGCAACATTTAGTACCAAAACAGGTAATAGATATAATTGAAAGGATTGACGGTGTTAAAAGGATAAGAGTAATATCCAGAACTGATTCAAATCCACAAAAGTGGTGATCATGTATAGCCAAAAAGACAATTTGTCCTATATGTTCTTCTTGCGGATCAAAAAAATTTAAAATTATCGATAGAGACGTTAAACATAATAAAGTAATACTTCAATGTACAAAATGTCTTAGTTTAACAAATTTATAACATTAAAAGATATTCGGTAAATCGGTCGGTATTAATCATTCTGCAAATTGTTTAATGATGGTTGATATGGCCATAATTATCTTATCTATGCTTTGGTCTTCCGACCGATCTCTACTGACTGAATAAACTTTCTTTCCTATCCTATGATTTGTCTATCTATTATATATCATACATTCTACAGTATAAACATGATAAATAAATAATGAAAATATTTTTGATCAGTTTTGTAACCTCTCTTCAATTATCCTAATTGACTAATTTTCTTTTTCTATTTCTGTCTTTACAATTTTTACCAAGCCATCTATGGATATAGGTTTTTTAATAAAATGTTCTGAAAGTTCTTTAACTTTTTGATTATCCCAATCATATGCTGTTAAAAAACATATTTTGATCTTTTTATCTATCTCTCTAATTTTATTAAATAATTCGATCCCATCCATTTCTGGCATTTTTAGGTCTATTAATGCCATTTTGTAATATCCAGGTTTAAATTTGGCTAGTGCCTCTATTGGATTAGTAAATACATCAACTAAAAATTCATTATGTTGCAATCCAAGATTAAAAGATAAAGCTATATCCTTATCGTCATCTACGAGCAAAATTTTTTTATTGATGCTCATCATTTTAATTATTAACTTGTTGATTATTTATCCATTTATTTACTGTTGTCAAACTCATTCAAGTTCTTTCTCTTGTTTGGTTACATTGCTTAATGGTATGGTAAAATAGAATGTTGCTCCACCTCTGCCATCTTTATTATTATTGTTCTCAGCCCATATTTTACCACCATGAGATTCAATTATATTTTTAGAAATATACAATCCTAGTCCTATCCCTTGAAAGGATGTTGTTATAAACTTTGAAAATAACTTTGGAAATATTTCTGAATCTATCCCCTCACCCGTATCCCTTACAGTGACTAGAGCGTATCTGTCATCTTTTTTCTCGGCATTAACAAATATCTCTCCTTGTTTGGTAAATTTCATGGCATTACTTATAAGGTTAGAAATTACTTGACTAATTCTTTCTTTATCTGCCTCCACGATTAAAGTTTCTTTAGATGGTTCAGAAAATAACTTGATATTCTGCCTATCGTCATCCTTTATCAGTATACAATAGTCATTTACGACGGTTGATAATACATCATTTAAATTGAAACGTTCCTTTTCCAACTTTAGCGATCTGCTTTCAATTTTAGCAACATCCAATATTTCGCTAGATAGTCTTTGAAGTCTAGTGGCATTTCGTTGTATCCCTTCTATGAACACTTCTTGTTTTTCAGGATACGTTGACAACAGCTCTGAATAGCTCAGAATGGATTGAATTGGTGTCTTTATCTCATGGCTTGCTACATTGATAAATTCACTTTGCATTCTATCGTGAACTTTTAGCTCTTCATTAACTCGGGAAAGTTCGTTATTGGATATTGAAAACTGTTTGTTAGAATGTTCTAATTCTTTAGTTCTTTTCTTTACCAGATTATTGAGAATAAGGTTCCACTTTACTAGAAGTATTACTAGAGCCATGATTGCAGCGATACTACCTATAATTAATGAAATCGTTTTTATTTTCTCTCCAAGTAGAACACTATTAATTTCTGAATATAATGACTTAGTAGGAGTAACTACCATAATAAAATATTCTGGTATTTCACTTATCAAAACTGGATAGGTAGTAGTCAGTCTTCCCCCCTTACCATAATCATAAACAGCATACCTCGGCTTGCCTTCCAACAGGTCTTGTGTAATGTTATTTAATATAATATTATGATTTGTGAAATTTTGTACTGTTTCTCCAAAAAAATCTTTTCCAACGAGCTTCTCATCTGCACCAACAGCCAGTAGATTGCCTTTATTGTCATATACAACCAAAAATTGAGAGTTAATGTCATGAACATTTCCATGATGTTCAAAAAATGATTCGGTAGGAATTTTGGTTTCTACTAGACCCATATATTGCCCATTATCTTGGTTTATTATTGGAGCAGCCAATGCAATCTTAAATATATTATCTGTTCCATTAAATCCATTTGAAAAAACTGGTTGCAGGGTATTTTTTGTCTCCATTATGTATCCTCTAAATGAAATATCCTTGTTGACGAGACTTTTTTTTCCTTCAGCTACTCTATCATATGTTACTATGCCATCTTTGTTAACAAGATAGAGTCCGTCAACTTTGCTAATTTTATTAAGGACCAGATATTTATCTTCAAAAATTTTTTTAAATCTATCATCATATGATTCACCACCTTGAAGCGAAGCTATATCTGCTACTGCCTGAAGATTTGACATAATCACTTCAAGGTCTGAGCTAATATGGTCAGCCATAACACGTGTCGAATCCATTTGATTGTCTCTGAACTTGTTAAATATGCCTTGTTTGATATTCTCTTCTGTAATATTCTGTTGATAAAAGAACAAACCAAATGTAAAAATGATTATAAACACTATTGAAATAATTCCTATCTCTTTCTTTTTTCTAGAGAGAAGATTTTTGTGAGTTATCTTTTCTTTGGTATCCAATAATAAATTATACAAAGCGGCTGGGTGATAATTATTTTATTGTTTTATTGTTTTATTCGCTCAAATAATAGATAAAATATATTTTCTAAAATGCTACCAAACCTTGTTATTTTAGATCTTCTTACAGGGTTTGATATATATCTGTATTTTCAGTACTGCGATTCTCAAATATTGTCGTGAATCGAAATTATAACTTCAAATATTTTTTGTTTATATTTTTAAAGTTTCTAGATGCCATCACATCAAAAGTATCATAGTAGTTAAAACAAGAGAACCCATTGCTACTGTTATTAACATAAAGGGGAAACCTACCTTGAACCATTTCAAGAAGCTGATTTTGTTTCCGTACTTCAAAGATATGCCTGCAGCTACTACACCTGCACTGGAGCCTATTAGAGTCCCATTACCACCAAGATCGGCACCAATGGCAAGTGCCCACCACAGAGGGCTATATTGCAAGATACCAAATGCTTGATCCATATTCACATTTACGTTCAAATTCTCTATTATTGGTACCATGGTCGTGGTAAATGGAATATTGTCAACAAATGCGCTAGCCAAAGCAGATAACCAAACTATCGAATGAATAGTTACCCATGGATCTCCTCCTGTAATCCCCAAAGTTATAACAGCTAGAGATTCAATCAAACCTGATTTTTCTGCAACTCCTACAACAACAAATAATCCTGCAAAGAAAATAAGCGTCGACCAATCTACTTCTTGAAGGATTTTTTCTACATGTGATCTACTTATCGTTAGAAGAACTGCAGCCCCTCCAAGTGCAATAATCGAAACTTGAAGATGTAGTAATCCATGAACGGAAAAGAGAAAAATAACTCCAAAAAGAACTCCAAGACTTTTTAAAAGCAGAGTTTTATCTCTTATTAAAGACTCCTCGTCTACTGATTTGAACTTGTTAGAAATATTGATCGTCCCTTGAAGATCATTTCTAAAAATTATCTTGATTAAAAATAAACCTACAATAAACGTAACTAAAGAAGGCGGTCCCATGTGAATTATAAAAGCATTAAAATCAATATTGGCGGCAGAACCAATTATGATATTTGGTGGGTCACCTATCAAAGTTGCCGCCCCTCCGATGTTAGAGGATAAAGTTTGCCCCAAGATGAAAGGTATTGGAGAAATGTCCAGTGCTCTACATATTGATATTGTGACGGGAACCATTAGCAAAATGATAGTAACATTATCGACAAACATTGAGGTAATCGCTGTAAATGAACATAATATCAGCATAAGTTTCCAAAGATTGCCTTTACTTAGTCTAGTCGCCTTCAAACCTACCCAGTTAAATACACCTGTCTCTCCAATTATCGCAACAATTATCATCATGCCAAGGAGCAAGCCTATCGTGTTGAAATCTATGAGGTCAATAATTACATCCAGTGCTTCAACAGGTTGTACAATCTCAAAAAAAATACCAGTGACAACTATCGCTAATGCGCCTACTAATGCTAGTGAAGTTCTATGAAGTAACTCAAAAGATAGCACAATGTAAATTGTGATCATTAGCCAGGCAGAAAACAATATGGCAGAATTGATCTGTTTCCCAATAATTGACGGAATACTAAAAATAATTAATGATAAAACAAATATTATTATTAATGCAAAAATGTTTTTCTGTGAAAAGTACAATCTTGCCATTTTCCATCAGTTTTATAGGATTATCATGATAACCTTTTAAATTGGCCAGATCGTGTTTAATAAACTTTTAAGTAAAGTTGAAAAAATACATTCGGATATGAAATCTGGACAGAGATAATGGAAATATTGTTCGTTAGAGAAAAACGAAATTTTTTTTAATCTAAATTCAATGTTTTTTTACAATACATTTTTTGCACAATATTTCAAAATCGTATACGTTTTCAGTTGAACTATCAAGATAACATAGCAGTTTTCCACAATTATTACAGTGAATTTCTATCCATCCAAAGTATTTTCCAGAGATCACTGCGTTATAAAATTCTGGCTTTTCACAATCACAGCATTTCCTTTTACGAGTTTCCATGTCTTGTGTAAGATCTTCATTACCGATCTTCTGTTCTTCTTTTTCTTCTTCTTCTTTCTCTTCATTCTCGTTGTCTTGCTCTTCTAAAACAAAACTACACTTAGGATTATGCAAGGAAATTTTATGCTGGCAATGTTTGCATAGAATTTCAACATCATCTTCATCATCATCATCATCATCATCAGATGTTGTTCTGTTTTGTGAATCATGTATCATTCTTATTCTGGCCCCTTAGAACCCAGCAATAGCAAGGATATTTTTGCACGAGATATTATCAACTATTACATGATGTTTCAATATAAGCATTTTATTTATTTTAGCTTAATGATATAACACAGTTAATAAAAAAATAAATATAAAATAGATTTTTGAAAAAATGATTCTCGTTTTTATGATTAATCTCTTAAAACAGGTATTTATTAAACTCCAAAAATAATACTCTAACATGGTTCAAAAATGGAATGATGACGATGTTAAACTTGACATACTTAAAGATCAAAGCATTGCAGTAATTGGTTATGGAATCCAGGGAAGAGCCCAGGCTAATAATCTTAAAGATTCTGGATTGAATGTAATAGTTGGATTAAGAAAAGGTGGTAACTCTTGGAAAATAGCTGAAGATGATGGACAAGTTGTTATGGAAATTTCTGATGCAGCAAAGAAGGCTGATATTATTCATATTCTTGTGCCAGACATGGAACAGGGCGATATCTACGGCAGAGATATCAATACTCACGTTACTGAAAATAAGGCACTTTGTTTTTCCCATGGTGCAGCTATTCACTGGAAATGGATAGAGGCACCAAAAAACGTGGATGTTATCATGGTTGCACCAAAAGGTCCAGGTCAAAGAGTTAGGGAACTCTACCAGGAGGGATTTGGTACTCCTTCTCTTGTTGCAGTCTACCAGGATTATACAAATACTGCATGGGATAGAGTTCTTGCTTTAGCAAAAGGAATTGGCAGTACTAGGCCAGGGGTTATTCAGACCAATTTTAAGGAAGAAGTAGAAACAGATTGGTTTGGAGAACAGGTCGATCTCTGTGGTGGTGCTCATTCAATGGTTATGAAAGCATTTGAGACACTTACTGAGGCTGGATATCAACCAGAGGTAGCCTATTTTGAATGTCTTCATGAGCTAAAGTTAATTGTAGATCTTATTCAAAAATATGGGATTACTGGAATGTACACCAGAGTTAGTGAAACTGCAAGGTACGGTGGTTTAACAAGGGGTCCAAGAATAATGGATAATTCTGTTAAAGAGAAGATGAAAAACGTTCTTTCTGATATACAATCAGGTGAATTTGCAGAAGAATGGGTTAGCAGATATAAAAAAGACGGAAGAAATTCATTTAATATTTTCATGAGAGAGATTGAAAGCCATCAAATAGAAAAAGTGGGAAAAGAGATGCGAAAAATGATGTGGCCCAATGAACAATAACAATAAAGATAACAAT
>DATGZA010000088.1:0-3926 GCA_035297365.1 Nitrososphaeraceae archaeon | reverse complement strand
TATAACAATTAATGGAAACAACCAAAATTCCCTCGCCACAAGTGGAACAATCAATAATTTGGATTTGCAAGGACCCCTGAAAGGAAAGAATATTTCTGATCTGATCACTTTAATAGAAAGTGGAGACACCTACGTGAATGTCCGTAGGATGTTTAATTTTGATGGTGGAGTTGGAAGTAGATAAATCAAATTAAAATCAAAATTTTTAATTTATTTAAATATTATTTAAATAAGAATTCAAATTTTATTTTATACTTTTTATCTCGATACAATAGATTGAATATATTAGAAATTTTTTTCTTAATTTAAATAACTATAATATCAAAGTATATTTCAGAAATGTTGAAAAATACAAAAGATCTACAATAGCTAACAACATCACGATAAGATAGAATTATTTAAACTAATTTCGCTACCACATTTTGGTCAAACTTTAATTTAATTAACAATAAAAAATAAAAAAATGGTGTTGATCTTTAAATTTTGTACTTGTACGCTTCCTTGGCATCTAATGTTAGAAAAACTTCGCTGCCATTGTAAAGATCAATGAATTGTGATGGAATTTTCAGGATTTTTCTTCCCTGGACGGTTATATTCGAACCCTCAATAGCAATTACATTTCCCAAATCGTTTCCATCCTTTGTTCTCACATTTTTATGTACCATTCGTTCCAAGTCATGAATCGTAGACATTTATCTTCAAAATATGTAACATACAAAAGATATATAAATATGAGTTAACAAGGTTAACTTAATTATTATTACGAGTCAGACAAACAATAAAGTGCTTTAACCGAGTTAATTGACCTTTTAATAAAAAATGCTACAGATTACATTTAAAATTAAAATTGCGGTATTTACTTTCCTTGTTATAGTGTCAATATTTCTTATGTCAAGATAATGTCACGACAGGAAAGTTAGACCAGAATCAGATATGCATCTAGTAATATTTTACCGTTAAATAATTCGATTTTAGTAATGATTATGAAAAGTTATTGTCAGATGTACAAAATTTGATGATTCAAATATCATCTCGTTCTGCAAATTTATTGTCTTATATCTACTATGAATATAATAAATTAGATTCAGGTTTTGTTGAGGATAACGGATCACATATAATTACTAATAATCATATTATTCGTGAAGCAAATAAACTCGATGTTGGTTTTTAAAATGGAAATATCTACACCGCAAATATAGTAGCAATTAGTGCCAAAGTGATATCGCCCCCATAGAACTGACTATACATTTATGATAAAAGATTAATTGCATCAGAATTAGCAAATTCTTGTTTAATTAAAATATGAGAAGCTGTTGCGTGAGTTTGAAATTCCTTGGGATTATCGAGTCTATTACGGAACCGATGGTAGACTACGCGGGAAGATCATTACTACCATATAATGAGTCAAGCAGTAGCACATTTTTTTGAATTAAGAACTGCATAACTTAGAATTTCAGATTATGTCCCAAACACCTGCTGCCGTAAATCCAGGAAATTTCTGGGGTCCTTCCCTTAATTTGGAAGGTAAGTTTATAGGATAAAACAGATCGTTTTTTCCTTTGTCTACTGTCGCGCTTTCTAGTGTATGTAATTCTATTTTGTATGGCTTCTTAGCAGGCTAGAAAGTATTACCAATGTGTGTAAATGAACTTGTAACCGTATGAAAGTATAACAGCTAGCAATACAATTTTATTCAATCTTTATCATTAAAAAATCAAATTGGGGATAATGAAAAGATAGATAGGTAGTTAATTATGTTTGGAGAAATTCTTACAATATGGGGTTGCGTACCTGAAATAACTGGAGATTGTATAGATATGACAAATGCAGCGAGTACTTATGTTGGAATTTTGATAGGAGGAATTATGGGAGGCATAATATCTTGGTGGATATATAATAGACAGAAAAAAACATCAGACAAGGAGGATGAAGTACTAAAACATATTGAAAATCTTGAAGAGAATAATGAAGTGGTGCTCAAAAAAATAGAATATTTTGAAGAGAATAATGAGAAACTTTTACAAAATATTTTTCAACTAGAGAAAAAAATAGATTCTATAATAGAAAAGAACTCATAGAAAAATCTTGTTCTTAGAGTTCTATTTGGATGTATTAATATGTTAACAAAGTTCACTTTTCTTTATATATCAATATTCTCTAATTAAAACGAGCGAGATTAAAAATGATAGATAAAAGAAGAATTCATCAAGATAATGACAAAAAAAAGAGCAAAAAATGTTTAATATCAATTAAGACATTTGTTTTTGTTTTGTTTGCAGCATTGACTACTCTTATTGCAAATATTGCAGTTAATTTCGATAACGGAAATGGAATATTAATGATGCCAGGAATACCTCCTGCAAATGCTCAGCAGCCAACCTCCGCAGAAAGCGGAATTATCGATTTAAAGGTTTCAGAGAGAAATGGTAACTTCGTATGGGAATCCGGAGACAATAAGGTAAACCCACAAATTAACATCAAAGCAAATTCTGTTTATAGCATTCAATTGGAGAGTATGGATGGAAACAACATAGAACATCAATTGGTTATACAGACAAATGATGGTAGAGAATTACTAAAATCTGCTGAAATCTCAAATGGTGAGACAAACGATTTGTCCTTTACACCTAAAACTATTGGAACCTATGAGTACCACTGTAAATATCATCCAGAAACAATGAAAGGAACAATAATTGTATCGTAATAAAGGATTATTTTCATTTTCACTCTTATTTGAGCAGACTTTGTAATTTAGGTGTTAGTTAAAATTATGATCCCAAATTCTTTCCGTAAAAAATGCCTTATATTTGTTTTTATTGTGTTAGTATATTTGTTTGGAAATAATATACAATATTCTTTTGTTTATGCAGATTTTGTTGATACATTAAATAAAATTCAAAATTGTAATGATGGAAAAATAATTGATAGAGTATTATCTGGTTCTAATTTTGATAGTCATAGTAAACAAGGTTTTAACAATGCACAAAATTTTCATCATATCAAAAAATTCAACTCTAATGGAGATTTAATTGATAGTTGGGGGATAAAAGGATCAAAAGACGGTCAATTTCTACATCCCCATGGAATTGCCTCTGATTCTCAAGGGAACATATTCGTAAGCGACGCCGTATTGTGCAATATTCAGAAATTTGATAAAAATGGTAAATTCTTGTTGAAATTTGGTAAGAGAGGCAATGGGCCTGGTGAATTTTTACAACCAGAAAGTATTGCTACAGATAAGAATGATAATGTATTTGTAGTTGATTATGTTACTTCACATATCCAAAAGTTTGACAGCAATGGTAACTTCATTACAATATGGGGATCAAAAGGAAATGAAACAAATCAATTTATGAAGCCATGGGGAATAGGAGTCGATTCTAAAGGTTATGTTTATGTAGGTGATCAGGAAAATCCAGTCATCCAAAAATTTGATAACAATGGAAATTTTATTAAGAAATGGGGTTCGTATGGATCCAAAGCAGGACAATTTGTTCATATTCATGATGTTACTCTGGATTCAGCAGATAAGGTCTATGTAACTGATGGTAGAGATAATTCTAGAGTTGAAAAATTTGATAGTAATGGTAACTTTATTACAATGTGGGGTTCTAAAGGAAGTAACAAAGGACAATTTATTGAAGATCATGGAATAGCAGTAGATAAACAGGGAAAGGTTTACGTAGTAGATACAAGAAACGTAAGAATACAAAAATTTGATAGTAATGGTAATTTTCTTGCTATGTGGGGATCACTTGGATGTAAAGATGATCAATTTCTAATACCTCATGATATAACAATTGATCCGAATGGTAATATTTATGTAAGTGATAGTGGGAATGTTCATTTTAGAGCAAATTATGAATGTAGTTGAATTAGACAGATTAAATAGTTATTTAGAATAGGTATAATAAATGAACTCACAT
>DATGZA010000087.1:0-4893 GCA_035297365.1 Nitrososphaeraceae archaeon | reverse complement strand
TATAACAATTAATGGAAACAACCAAAATTCCCTCGCCACAAGTGGAACAATCAATAATTTGGATTTGCAAGGACCCCTGAAAGGAAAGAATATTTCTGATCTGATCACTTTAATAGAAAGTGGAGACACCTACGTGAATGTTCATAGCGAATCCAATTCTGATGGCGAAATCAGAGGTCAAATCACATAAGATATTTTAAATTTTTTTAAAATAATCAAACTTTATTCAACTATTTCTGTTGTTAATGTACCATACTCCTTAATAATTTTTATTAATAACATTTATTACTTAAAAAGTATAGCATGTATGTTTTGAAAATGTTAAAGAATAAAAAAAATTTGCAGTATCTAGCAGTATCACTTATTCTTATACTAACAGTTTCTTTTTCTTACACTTTAGAATTTAAAAACACATATTCATATCCTCAAAATGGTGAAAAACTTCTTGGGGTAAACATGAAGGGAAAATATACCAGTTTGAATTACGAAAGATTTCCTAATGTGACCATTATGAATGACTATTATAATGATAGCTTCAAGCTTATTAAAAGTATGGGATTGAACCATGTTAGATACGTGTTATATTGGGAAGCATATGAAAATAATCGGAAATTATTTTTAGAAGAATTAGAAAGTATGGCATCTCTTGCAGACAAATGGGGATTAAATATAATATATGATAATCATCAATTTCATACGTCAAGTTGGTTTGATGAAAAAAGAGGTACTGGATTCCCGTCTTTCCTCTTTGATAAAAATATTTATTCCTACAATTCAGAAACAAAGAGCTCAGGGAATGTTACTAAACTATGGTGGACAAATTGGTGGGATAGAAATATAGTGCACGAGAATAATAAAACAGACGGATGGATTCTTCAGGCTAATTTCCTGAAAACTATTGCCAGATTACTTGATAACCATAATAGTACACTGGGATATGAGATACTCAATGAGCCGCAAATTTTTTCGGAAACTCAATGGTCAAAAATTGGAAAATATTACGCTTTTATGATTAATGAGATCAGGAAACAAACAAACAAAATAGTAGTAATAGATATGACCATTCCCATAAAGTTTGGCGATGCAGCTATTAATCTTACGTCTGAAAATATGGTAAAAATTATCCCAAAAGACGGCAAGTCGATTTTTAAAATCTCACTTTATGGAATACCAATGAATGGTAATTATCAAGAAAAAAAGCTAGAACTACTCGAAAATGTCTCTAAATTAGCAGCAGTTCCCCTATACGTAGGAGAATGGAACCACGTAATAAGAGATAAGACTAGTACGACAGATAAAACAGATATCAATAAAATAAATGTTGATAAAAGTGACTTAACACAAAATGAATCAGATTTCTTTGTAAATAAATTCAATAAATCAAATATACAAGGTTGGGCATTTTGGAACTGGAATTATATTGATACACCTCCAGAGAATTTTAATTTAATTCATTTAACAAAGGAGGGAGATATAGTGCCAACAAAATATTTTTATATCTTGAAAAATTCTGTTGAAAAATTATATAATAATCCTGTGTTATAACTTGATGTAGTATATAAAAAGTATTTATTCTTATTTTTCGAATGTTTAAGCTAGCTAACGCAAAGAAACTTCATGAATCTTTCCATTTTTGTCTTAGATTTGTTATTGTGAATAAACTCGAATACTTTAAAATATATCCGTGAATTGTACACGTTTAAAAACTTAATTTTTTTATCCGGATCTGTTACACATTGTTTCTGCATTGAGTGATTCACATGAAGGAAACTCTTGGCATATACTTTATTTTGTAAATACACTATACTTTTGTGTATGATAAAATTATATTTCTTTTATTCCCTTCTGGTTATTTTCAGATGCATTCCGTACTTTGGTCGCAATGTTATCAATGGTTTCAAAGCGACCTTATTTGATGATGTACTATTCATCTTCCATAGTCTGTTTATGACAGCTGTAATGATAACTGCTTCCATCCATGCGAATGGTTCTCCAACGCAACCTCTAATTCCACCACCAAAAGGAAAATAGCAAAATCTTGGCAGGGTTTTCTTAAATTCATCAGTCCAACGATCAGGACAAAAGGTATTAGGCTCTGGAAAATAATGTTGATTACGGTGCATTACATATTGGCTCATTAAGATTATAGAACCCGACGGAATAATGTATTTTCCAATTTTGCAATCATTAATCGCTTGACGTCCTAAAGCCCATGCAGGTGGATAAAGTCTCATAGACTCTGTCAGTACTTTTGCAGTATATTCCAGTTTCGAAATATCATCAAATGATATATCTATTTTGTTGCTAAAAATCGAATGAATCTCTTCCTGAAGTCTTGCATCGGTGATAGGATGTTCGGATAACAAATAAAATGTCCAAGTAAGCGCATTTGCGGTTGTTTCATGTCCTGCCAAAAATATGGTCATTACTTCATCTCTTAATTGTTGGTCGGTCATCTTTCCAATACCTGAACCATCGTCTTGTGCCTGTAAAAGAGTAAATAATAAATCATTATCTTTTTGCTCATTTTGCTTTAATTTGACTCTATGTTCGTCGATTATCCTGAAAACTATTGAATCTAGATTTCCCTTGGCTTTTTGAAATCCCTTATTGATCGGTAAAATTGGTATTTTTTCAATTAATTCACCAAACGGCATTAAAAGACGATTGAAATACTCCATACAAGCTAGAAGTGAATCTCCTACTTCATCATCCTCCGGTTTGATATCATAACTTAATACTGTTTTACAAATAATTTCCAAGGTAAGTTGGGTCATCTCTTTATGTATATTTAGTATTGACCCCTCATTCCACTTTTCACAGCTATTCAGAGTTTTTTTTATCATCAGATCAGCGTATGATCTGATTTTCTTGGGGGAAAATGTTGGTTGTATTAAGTGTCTTTGTTTATAATGATAAATACCCTCACTAGTAAGCAAACCAGTGCCCAACAGACGTTTTGATACCTGTAATCCTCTACTTTTAATAAAATTCTTGTAATTAGTTACTAATACTTCTTCAATGTAATTAGGATTATTCAGGAAATAGACATCCTGTTTACCAAATTTAAAGTGAGATATATCACCATAAGTTTCAGATAAGACAATTAATGTATTAAGAGGATCTCGTAGAAATTTCCGAGCAATGGTATATGGAAGTAAATCTTTGGGACCTGGTGGATATTCAATAGCATTATTCATTCAATGTACTTCTCTTTTGTCTTCATATATTGTTTTATCTTGGGTACTTGGCCGTTAATCACGTTCCAAGATGTTCAGTATTCTGCTAGACGAGTCTAAGTACGGTGCCTCAATTGATTCCATATCTTTATAATCACAATGTCTAAATTCTTGGATAAATAAAGCTGATATCAGAATATCATAAAAGAGTGTATGGAAAATGAAAAAGACAGGTAGTAAAAAGCCCGTATAACATCTCAAAATAGAGAAATTATACTTTCTGTACCTTTACTGAAGCCCACATTTTTGGTTATGTCAGAAATACTTGGAGTCTGAAGCCACTGGAAATTGTCTCACCAAAGAACTTGATATCAAAATCAATTTCGAAAATCTTCAAATGATAGTGAAAGATGTGGATATTAGATGTAGAATACCAAAACTAGAACATAGACATAATTGTGATGATTGAAAGAAACATGCAAAGAACTAGAAACATGCAAAGAACTATAAACAGATAACATCAACTCTCAAAAAAAGTGATGGTGGTATTTGAGATGAAACCATAATAACATGGAAGCCATGTATAAAAAAGAGATTCAGTTTTGCAGGTTAACAACAAAAAATCAGACATAATGATGTAAGAAAGAAATTCTCGATGTACAAATCCATGCTATGTGGTGAATAGAAACTGTTGTATGATTTCTATGACAGAAAAAATCTACCAATAAGATAAACCATCCGGAAAATATGAAGATACATAATAAAAAATAGTTGGAAAAGGACTGTACTCGTATGATGTGATCCTTTACTTCATATAAGCAAAATTACAAAAGAATACATAAATGTATACAAAGACTGTTTACTGTAATATACCTTCCAAAGATGACTCCTTATCTGAATGAAAATGATCAAATTAATAATAAGACTAAGGATTGCACATGTAATTTTGTCTGAAATGTACATCTCCACTATCACTTACATATATGTTTCCATCTGGACTAATTGTTATATCATGGGGTATTAAAAATTCGTCATTTTTACATCCAAGAGATCCCCACATTGTAATGAAGTTACCATTGCTATCAAATTTTTGTACTCTTATATTTCTGGTATCTGCTACATATACATATCCAGATTTATCTACTGCTATTCCATGGTCTTCTATGAATTGACCCTTATCACTTCCTTTTGATCCCCACATTGTAATGAAGTTACCATTGCTGTCAAACTTTTGTACTCTTATATTTCTCGTATCTGCTACATATACATATCCAGATTTATCTACTGCTATCCCATGGTCTTCTATGAATTGACCCTTATCACTTCCTTTTGATCCCCACATTGTAATAAAGTTACCGTTACTATCAAATTTTTCAACTCTAGAATTATCTCTACCATCAGTTACATAGACATTATCTACTGAATCCAAGGTAACATCATGAATATGAACAAATTGTCCTGGTTTGGATCCATATGAGCCCCATTTCTTTATAAATTTTCCATTGTTATCAAACTTTTGCATTACGGGATTTTCCTGATCACCTACATAAACATAACCTTTAGAATCGACTCCTATTCCCCATGGCTTCATGAATTGATTTGTTCCATTTCCTTTAGATCCCCACATTGTAATAAAGTTACCATTGCTGTCAAACTTTTGGACATGTGAAGTAACATAATCAACTACAAATACATTATCGTTCTTATCCATAGC
>DATGZA010000086.1:0-18641 GCA_035297365.1 Nitrososphaeraceae archaeon | reverse complement strand
AAGATGAACTGGCCATAGGGACCAAATTCTTCCCCAGTTTATTGCATACCCTAATGGTTGATCAAGAGCATTAACTAGTACATCGCTAACCTTGCTTACCAGAAGGTTAAAATTTGAAGGATTTAATAATTCTTTTAACATCTGTACTTGACCAACCCCTAAATATAATATATCATCAAGATAATTTATTTATTTGCAAAACTATTTCAGTTTTTGATTCCAAGAATAAGACAGATGAATATATTATCAATATTGAAACTCAAAATATATTTTACCTTTATTTAGATCTTTTAAACATAAAAGATTAATAACAAAATAAAGTCACTTGTTTTTAATTAAAGTTTGTTTACTTTTTATATCATATAGTGACATAAAATTAATACAATTTATTGATTTAATTGCAAGAACATATTATCATTTCATATGATAAAGGTCTATTTTTATTAACATATTTCTATTATAACCATTTCATCAACTATTAATATTTTTAAGTGTATTAGCTTGAAAAATAATAAATATCCACGATGTATTTAACTTTAAGTATTGGAATTAAATTATGATTACCCTCTTTATCGACCTCCTTCTGAAGCTAATTCTATGATCTTTCAGGTAACTTTGGGCTGTTCATTCAACAAGTGCTCATTTTGTAATATGTATAGAACAAAGGATTATTCTGAGAGGCCATGGGAAGAGATAAAGATGGAAATAGATATTTCCTCGAAATACTATCCGGAAACAACTAGAATTTTTCTTGCTGATGGTGATGCTCTCAATTTATCTGTTGAGAGATTAACACAGATACTAGATTATTTGTACCAGAAATTTCCATCGCTAGAGAGAGTTTCTTCATACGCTATGCCGAAAAATTTGCTACAAAAATCGGATAGCGAACTACAATTGCTAAAAAAAGCAGGTCTAAACATGTTCTATGTTGGTATTGAAAGTGGGAATGATATTGTATTAAAAAAAGTTACCAAAGGAGCAACCTATAAAAGCATTGTTGAAAGTTGCAATAAGGCTAGAAATAACGACTTCATTTTGTCTTGTATGGTTATACTTGGCTTGGGTGGTACAACCTACACAAAAGATCATATTGAAGATACCGCAAAGATTCTTGGAGAAATTTCACCAGATTACGTTGGTGCACTAAATCTTCACCTAGAAGATGGAGTATATGAGGAATTCATGGCCAAATATAATGAACCATTTACTTTCCTGGATGATATCCAAGTATTGGACGAATTAGACAGACTTATTTCCAATATAAATCCTTTCAGACCAATAATTTTCAGGGCAAATCATGCATCAAATGTATATTCAATTAAAGGGATTCTTCCTGAGAACAAAGAGGACATTTTAAATTTAATTAGAAATCTGAAAAATCACCCTGAAATGTTAAAACCCAAAATACTAAGACGGTTTTAAAAAATTAAGATAAAGATAAATATAATATAGAAATAAGAGAATAGAATCAATTCTAATTCTAATTAAATGAGGCTGGACGATAATTTAACAAATAGATATTCGTAGTGCTATAAGAAGTAGTTTGATATTGAGATTCCTAACCATGCATTTAATTGCGCGATAAGTGTTGCCTTTATTTAATGCTGTCATAGTGACCAAAGGGAAGATAGAAAGGAAACCTGAAGGCTAGTAATAACTCATCATATTGCATACGTCATAGTTTTTTATGAAAATAGTTCTCTCCAAAAAAATCAATAAAAAGGGCTTCATCATCATTATAGCGTTATTTTTGTTGTTTATATCTAGCATTTTTTTGTTGTTATATCCCAATAAAATAGGTTTTGTTTATATCTATTAGGTAGGTTATATCAGTAATTTTAATAAATACACTGTCAATCAAACCATCAAAAATCATTTCGAAGATACCGTTGCCTTACCCCTTCTTATCTCAAAAATGTGATATGTATGATAGAATGATTCAATATACTCTATTTTTTTTCAAAATTTAGAATTATTGTTTGTATTACATAAAATCACGAATGAGTAAATCTTATTTTTTATTATCGATCAATATATTGTTATTGTTTTCGGTTTTGCCTTGTTTTAGCCAAATATCTATAAAAAACTTGAGATTAATGAAAGATTATTTTACAATGTCTTATATTCCTATAAAAACCAGGATAAAACAAGGATATTTAAGATCGTAATTCTTCCTTCGCCATTTTAAAAAGATTAAGTTAATTCCTTGACTATCTTTTCCCAGTTATTTATATAAAGAATTTTCAATCTTTAGCAATTATCAACAAAGATGAATATGATATTTTTCCAACGAAGTAATAAACAAAGCATAAGTTAATTTTTAAAGCATAAGTTAATTTTTAGGGCTAACATACAATTGAAGCACTAGAAATATCAATATATTATGCTATGAATTCTTTAATTTTAGAAAGGACCTTTAAAGGTGCGTTTAATACTTTTATTGCAACTTTGGATAGAAATATAGAATGCATTTCAACCCAAGCCTCCAAATATCGTATTTCGGATTAAAATGTGATAGGTCAGGACTGTTTTTTGCATGACTTTTGATTGATAGATATGATATTTTTAAAATTACTGATATAACCTACCTAATAGATATAAACAAAACCTATTTTATTGGGATATAACAACAAAAAAATGCTAGATATAAACAACAAAATACTATTGCCATGACATTAGCATCGGTATTACTCTACCAGTTACTTTATACTACAACCTAAACAGAAAATAACCAACAACAAAAATAACATACTAATATTGCTGAAAGTACAACAATATCTGTTAATTAAGGTATGACACAACCTCGATTATTTATTGCTTGGTCGAAATCTCAAAATAGCTCCTATCTTGCCAAGGCTTGCTAGCTGTGTGCCCTCTTCAGTTTTACCTGACAAGACTTCAAGCTTGCACCCTGTCATAATCGTTAATTCTTCTAAAAATTCAACAAGGTCCTGTTCATTTGCCTCAAGCTCATTGCTGCTACCTGCACAAGACGGACATGGTTTAGATAAAAGTTCTTGTTTAACCGATACCATATCACTCCTCTCAATAAATTTTTCCTGAGAATGCGAACATTTATTGCATTTAACCTCCAGTCTTAAAAAAGTAATATCATCAGTAACAATAACAAGATCTGCGATTCCATTTCGAAGAGACTCAATTACATCAAAGATTCCGTAAATTCCGAGGCCTTTTCCTGAATGTACCTCACTCATAAAGTTCTTTATTATCTTCTTTTCTTCCATTAAACGATATTCCATCATTATGCCTTGTTCATTGACTTTATCTATTAGTTCCCTAACACCTTCTCCTCCTGAATAAGAGGAATCAAGAACAGCTATCACATTATTTTGTAACCTGTAATCGAGATACTCTTCCCTTAAAAAATTTTCCTTTGTAGGACCAGGGCCTCCTACGATTATGCCTTTGACAGGATATTCATCGATAAAAATCTTTTGAGAATAATCTGCAACTCTTTTATAATATTCATTTAACTCATTATCCCGTAGCCTTTCAAATCTTCTGGCAGATTGACCACCTTGACGATGTTTTCCAGCCACACCAGAAGTCAGAGATTCGACTACTTCCCATCTATCCCCCGTCAATATTCCTAATCCTGCCTCCTGTGTATCCAGTGAAAGTATTCCTATTACCTTGTCATCTTTCATCATGTCTTTTAGATGATCAATCCAAAAATGATCATCACATCTATACAGATTAATTTGGATGGGTTTTGGAGGAACCACGGAGAATATCTCAATTTTTTCAGTTCCAAAACCTTTTCCAGTGGGAATTGCACCACAAAATATTACAAGGCCGTTCTCTGGGGCTTCCTTATACAGTTTTAGATATTCGACTGTCCTGCTTAATGCATCCTGTACGTGAGTCCTTGTAAGATCTGATTTAATGTTTGATGCCGTACCGGCTTCGTTTTTAAGTTGAGCCATAACATCATAGATTGGTCTTTTTGGAGGAATATAGACAGTCACAAGTTCGGTTCCGTGACCAGTAATATTTCCCAACTTGTTTATCATTTTATTCAATTTATAACGTTTAACTGAATCCCAGTTACTTTGTGAAGATGATGACATTTAACAGGATCTGAAATTCATTTATAATGCTATTTTATTGTTATTGTAACTAAAATCGCAATGTTACCCTATAAACCTATTAGATACATGATACATTATTAATTTGTTTATAGATTTTAAATATGAAATCATCGCATTAATAACCAATAATGCTTCCAAGATTAGAATACATTAGACAGACTCGTATCAAATTAGGAATAACTCAAAGAAAGTTGGCGTCTTTAACTGGAATAAGTACTTCAATGATAAACCAAATAGAAACTGGAAGGTGTAAACCAAGTTACGATACTGCCAAAAAGATCTTTGAAATTCTAAGTTCCCTAGAAGGAAATTCATCGAAAAAAGCAGCAGATCTATGCAGCAGAAAAATCATTTTTGCTCAAAAAAATGATACTCTTTATAACGTAGTTGAAAAAATGAGGGACAATTTTGTAAGTCAAATACCTATTTTTGATGGGCAGAAAATAGTAGGAATTGTCTCTGAAGACAATCTTGCAAAAAAAATGGTTGAAAATGAAGAAAAAGATCTAAAGAAAATGACGATAGAAATGGCGATGGAATCTCCTCCACCACTAATCGATTCTGAAACACCTGCAAAAGCACTTGTTCCATTAATTAGATTTGCAAAATGCATTCTTGTTACTGAAAGAGGAAATGTAATTGGAATAATTACAACAACAGATATCTTGAAAATGGTAGAATAGAATCGAAATTCAAGATAAGAACGAGATAAACTAAAAAATCTAGAGTTTTTCCAAACCTATACAACAATCTGCGCAACTTATGCACTCCTTACACAGATTTAGTTCATTCGAAGAATCAGAAATTGAAACCCCGCATAAGGCGCATTGTTTTTTATTCACAATAATATAGGTAATTTACAACTTATTTAAATCATTCCTAAAAATCAAAGGGTATCGAGATTACCATGATAATGCAAAAAGATTTATTGGAAAATTTTATCCTGTATTTGAAAAGTTCAAATTTTCTACTCATATTTTGAAAAAGGTTTTTTGTTTTAGATTACTCAAATAAAAATAGAAATTTACATTTGATTACCATAAGCATTTTAGTGTAGATATCGTTTTTGTAATCTTTATGCTTTCTTAATCTATTTTCGCACTTTGCTAAAAAATTATCAATAATAATTATTTATCCAATTTTTTTGGACAATTAATTGACTAAAGACTATAACAAAACAGTGATAAAGATAATTTTAGAAATTTCAATTAAAACTTTTTCTAATAATACGCCAAATGTTTTAATGACATAATTTTCAATCACTATAAAGAGGTCAATAATTAAGTTAATCGGAAAGTGTTAAATATTAAAAAATTACACAATGTTAAAAAATCCATTAATGTATTATTCCATGCCATCATGATTTATTTTTTGACGGATCTACTTTTAATTCTTCTTTGATCCTATTTTCCAAAACCAAAATAAAAAACATATTTCCAATACGTCTAGTTAGAATTTCGATATGAAATGCAAAAGGTTAGGAATTCAAAAAGTTCTTGTTCTAAATTTGAATGCAGTTATTCATTTTTTTGACTACTTCAATAGGAAAAAAAATTTATTATAAATTGTAAATAATAGAATGATAATAGCATAAAGAATTTAGAATTAATAACAAGAAACAAAAATTATCAGTAAAAGCAGTACCATCAAATTATTTCAAAGCGATATCCATCAGAAAATTTAAAACATCAAAAATTAATTTTATGAATAAAAGTTTTATATAACAAAACCCTGAAAATATCATGGTCTATAAATATATCAATATAATAGGAACATCTCCTAACAGTATAGATGATGCAGTAAAAGATGCAGTTAAAGAGGCAACACGAACCGTTAACAACATAGAATGGGCAGAACTTGGACGAGTAACATTCAGAATTTTAGAGAACGATGTCAAAGAATTTCAGGCAGAAGTAAAAATGGGGTTCAAAATAGAAAGAAGAGAATAATTTGAGCTTACTTTTTTCCATTTTTATAAATTTTTAAAAACAAGATATCAATGCTTCAAAAGATAGCATAGAGTTTACCTCAACAAAAATTTCATATTTTCAAACACGTGTAAGATTTATTAAATGACCGTATAACATTATAATTAATGAAAACAGAGATAATGATAACAATAGTTTTACGATAATAATAATTATAGCAACCATTACTACTGTTTTTAGCATTTCAAACCTATTTTACCAACTCATTGCTCAAGCAAATGAAACAGGGGATTTATAATCATCTGAAAAAAATAGTCTATGTCAACTGACAGAATCCTATTTGTTGGGCTTCAGTTTTTTCCTTTCTTTTCATCACCTGTGGTTTGTGCCACCCAAACTATAAAGAAAATGAACCATTTACCCAAAACTCTTGGTCATGATCTTGCAAGAGAAAGATTAGTCTTATCAGGTAAAGTATTGGATGTGCTATGTGAACCAGTTGAGGATGTAGTATTGGATTTCTGGCAGGCAGATAGTGGTAGAGACTATGATAATTTAGGATACACACTAAGATGAAGGGTTAAGAGTGATAACAAAAGCAATTATTTTCTTAATAAAATTTTCCTTAAACAATATTCCCCGGATGATATCACATGCCCTAGTCACATTCATATAAAGGTTGGAGAACCAGCCAAACCAAATCTAACTACACAACTTTATTTTAAAGTTGATCCATATATCAATAATAATATCAAAGATTCTTTGATAATGAAAATAAACAAAGAAAAGGATACGAAAAAAGCCAAATTTGATTTTGTTATAGAATATTATACCAAATACAAAAATGTTGCTGTAATGTTTGTAAAAACTAGGGATTGTAAGAACTTTTAATTCGTCATCCCTTAATGCCAATTTTGTGATGATTTTTTAATAAAATAATAGTAATAAATGAAAATAACATCCTGAATTATTGTATTCAAAAATCCGGTTTTATTTATCGATTCTTTTTTATTATTTGTCAATAATCTCTTGTTATTTCAGCGAGAAAAATTATTCTGCTTTTCTATCTTGGATATAATTGTTTATAGTATTAATAAAAAGTTCTGAAATATTATAATAGGTTGATAAATTTGGATCAATCAGTTACAAGTTTATTTTTACTGGTAAACTAGAATTCACTGACTTATTAGAATAGAAAAATTACAATCAATTTCAGAAATCGTCAAATAACTTTATTATCTAAGTTTGCCAATGATATTTATGGGTTATGAATTTAGAACCAAGGATATTACAAATACTTACAGAAAAATAATAGAAGATTCCATGAAGGATCTTAGTCCGGATATGAAAGATGAAATACTCAAGTTATTGCAGTCATGGGAAGGTAAAAATTCGGCGATAAAACTTGAAGCAATTCTAGGTAAGAAAAGAATCAAATCTTTAATAAATAAAATTAGGACTAACTCAGAATCTTTAAATGAAGAAGATGAGAAAAATTTGAAGGATTTGTTTAAAGAATCCATAACATTTGATTAAAAAAATTTTTACTTTGG
This sequence comes from Nitrososphaeraceae archaeon, assembly GCA_035297365.1. Lineage (GTDB taxonomy): Archaea > Thermoproteota > Nitrososphaeria > Nitrososphaerales > Nitrososphaeraceae > TH1177. The sequence continues at coordinate 11,045 of DATGZA010000086.1, read as the reverse complement.
TATTATAGTGCCAATCTTTAATATGATGTTTTTGTTGTCAAGTAATAAAGATACTAAATACATTGCAAAAGTTAATCAAATACGAGTATAAATCTCGGAAAATGATATAAAGATATCAATTTTGTGTTATATCTACCATCTTGATCATAATTATATTTGATTAATACCCCTAGGGAATTTTGTTGTGAATTATAAAAAATTAATAATCATAATATTAATAAAATAAAAAAAATATCTTTTATACAAAAATATGAAGTGCAAAATTAAAAATACGAAGAACCCTTAAAGTTTTCAATGAAAGAAGTATAATATCTTTGAACTACTTCTATTGTTCGATTGAAGGTCTCTATTTTCCCAATTAAATTATCGTTATCGTTCATCATTCTGGCTGTATCAATAGAATTTTGAATAATTTTTTTGTTTAATGTAGGGAAAAGATTGACTAATCAGTCACAATCATTTTTTTTATTTGTTTTTTTGAGGCGACTTTGTCTTGATGACATTATAAGCAAAATGTTAGGTCGATACATATAAGCAAAGATATACAAATTACATTAATACTGAATCTACATCAATCTAACGAATTACGTTAATTATTGTATTAATATTAAAACGTTATATTTTATGTTCTTACATTACATTTTAGTAAAAACAAGAAGATTATTTGGAATATTATGTTTGTTTAGCACTAGAAGGGTTTGAATGATTTTGATTAAGGTGAAGATCAAGTTCATTCTTATTTTTAAAAATCATATTACAAAACTGACATTTCTTAAATTTTTTGGTACTTAAAAAATCTACCAGATGTATAAGATATATACCGAAACCGAACATTAAAAAATAATACATCTTTCTTTCTAATATCCTTTTTCGACATTAAAAAAATTACATTATTACTATTGTCATATAATACGATTAAACAAAAATAGATTACAACACTTAATAGTAATAAGAATATTGAAAAGACCGTAAAATAATATCATATCTTGGATTTCACCCAAAAATGGCAACTTCATCTCGTTCATTAAAAATAGATGATATCTGAAAAATAATGATTCTACTGGGAGTCGTCAATCTTGAAATTATATCATAAAAATTGACATTATTGTTATTATTCAATGATAAACTTTAGACCAATTATTGATATCTATACATAAAATGGCTAAACGAAATAATAAAACTACAATTTATTAATTTACTATGATTTTTATAGAATATTTTATGAAAAATGATTCTGTTGTTTTTTACCAGAAAATTAAACAACTTTATTAATTATAAGATATATATTAGTATATGAAAGTTGTTGAGCGCGATTCTACTGCATATGATGATTCCTCCATACATGATTTAGAACTAGCCGTAATCACCAAGAAGTTTAAAATTTTAGAATCGTCGTTTTCTCCCATTCGTGATGAAAGGATTAATTTTATTGAAATTGCACAAGGACTAAAAGATATTTTATTTGAATCAGGGTTTACTTTAGAATCTATATTAGATACACAGCCTATAAGAATTGCTGAAATCTTGGGAATAGACGAATCTGTAGTACTATTGATACAGCTTGAAGCTAAAAAAATATTATAATAATTTTATATTTTTTGCATTTGAAATGATTTTGCATTTGAAATGATTTTGTTCACATCATAGAAAAGTAATTCTAGTATGATAATAACGTGGCTCTCTTTACATATGTCTTTTTATCAATAGTCATAACATTGCCTTTTCTCTTATAACATTCTCTGGAAATTCAACCACAATTCATTTCTTCTAAATATTTCATATTCGGAATTTTTTATAACCAACCACAGAATGCCCAGTCATGTTAAGCACTGTGTTGACCGTCAAATAATCACCCTGATCCTCTTGTTGTAAGGACAACTTTTGATTTTGGATTTCCTTCGGTAAGCCAGCAGAAATTGTCTCTTAATATTTCATATAGGTGTTATAAAGATTCTAACGTAATAGAAACTAGCATTTTTTTTCTATATCTAGTTGGCAAAATCCAAATATATATTAAATAGTTACAAATTTCAAGAGATTTTTAATCTTTACAACATTTTTAATCATTCTAAAAGAACGGGAGTAAAAACGAAAGATATCTACAAGGTTGATTAGTAAAGTTGGTTGATCTGATCTAGGTATATCCAAATAAATTAATATCCATAATTTTAAATCCGAAAGTATTACTTGTGCTGCATTTCTGTCAGGTGCCATTGATACTCCGGGTCAGGGATGGTTGCCCGATCCACATAAGTATACATTCTGTATTGAAAGAATTTTATAATTCGACAATTCTGGAATCGGCCTCATATTAAATAATTGTTAGGGAGTGACTGCACCACATGAGAGTGTTCCAAATCTTGTGTTTGTTGGTATATTTTCAAAATCTAATGGTGAAAATACTAACTCTTTTTATGGTCTCGTTTTTTAAATTTGGTAGATAATTTTCTGTTATAAAGGATACAATTGAGTCAGCATATTTTCCTTTAAATAATTCCAATTTTCAGCATTTGCTAAATATATATTTTCTTCATTTTTCTCATCAATGTCTTTGTAGTATTTAATTTTGTAAGGAACACTTAGCACAAGAAATTTAAGTAGATGTTTTCCCTATGGCGTTCTGCTTACATCTGCCATAGAATCATTACTCATTATAGGTAGGGGTTCAGCGGGAATCTTACCGCTTCTACATTCATAAAATATCTTTGAAAGGTATTCTACAGAAGGGGGTGAAAGATGAAGTTGAGTTGAATTTGTGACTTCAGTATTTTCTTTGGACTTAATGGGATTTTTTAAAGCAATATAAATAGCGAAGATAGAATCTCCCCATTTCAAATTTTTCATTTGTTTCACAATTATCGAATTTACATTTTCTTTCCCTATGTGATTAATTATTAATGTATTTTTTATAATTATCTTGTCAACGCCACATTTGGTAATTATACTTCCTCCATTTGTTTTAAGATATCTTGCTAATGCTAATGGTAGGTTTATGAAGCCGCCTCTTACTACATTGTTACCTTCATCTTGTATTATACTGGAAAAAAGGTAAGATAGTGATGTACCCATGCATCATCCGGAGAAAGTCCTACAAATACTCCAAAGGTTCCAAACATAACTCGGTGCCTCTTCAGATTCAAAATGTTCATTGCACCAAGATCTCATTGATTGAATGAAAAATCGATATCTGTTTAATATTATCTCGTCAGCAACTCTTTTTTCCATTTTTTTTATTTTGGAGGATAGTAATTCTGGAGATGAATTAATAAAAGAAACAATATCCTTTTTTTCTTTTTTATATGATTCAAATAACTTTATCCATGTTTGAGCATCTTTTTTTGGTACTTTCCAGGCTCTTAACCGTTTTTTATATATCTCGATACATAGAGATAGAACCACCATCTGGAAAAATATGAGTAGCAGATCTCTGATTTTATTAACTCAAACCCATACTTATGAAGATGTAATTCATCAGGAAATGGAGACAAATTGGCAAGTTGATAACCAAAAGCATGTACATCAGACATATATCTTGGTAGAGTTATTTCTTCAGTTATTGTCATAACGCCGAAAGAACCATATTTTTCTATTACTAGAACTTTAAGTCCAAATCTAGCTAAATAACAGGCACAAGTTAAAGCGTTATGTTCCACTCCTATAAGTATGGCATCATAATATGGTTGAATAAAATCATTTGTCAAAACAATCTATTCATATTTTTTTAAAGCATATTTGGTATTTTAATGATACATAAAAGTTTAATAGAAAAGATATTCCATCTTAATCTGAAGATTACTACAGTTGTTTATTTCCAATTAGACAAATGTTGCTAGTATTACTCTTATATAGAAATATTTGATCTCAACATGCAATTTAGTATTATTTTTATATTCTAATTATTGGCAAAATTATCACAAATTCCTGTCTTGACTAGCATAATCCTGCCAATTCTCTTTTTTACTAATATTTCATGGTTGTAAAGATTGATTTGACACCAACGAGATCAATATTAACTTTAACATTCCAAATATATCGTTAATCATCTGGGAGAATTTGATTACATATCAGTTAACGAAGTTAACCGATAATTAAATAATAGGCTATTGTTACATTTTGTCTGATGTCTAAAGATAAAGCCAGATCCAAAATCTCAAATTTATTTAAATTCAAAGAAAAATTTTATAAAACCAAAGATGATCACGAAATTTTCAAATGTAAGGTATGTAAGATGGAATTCGATAATAAAGACCGAATGGATATTCATAGAAAAATTGCACATTCAGGAAAAGGAGAAAAGAAGAAACAGTCAAGACATTAAATTTTTACTGTAGAGTGCATGATAGTTCAAATTTTATATTAATTTGGCATATCAAAAAATATTCTAGATTTGTTAATTATTGTCAGCAGTTGTAGCAGTTAAAGAAATTACAGCAAAGACATTTCTATACTTCTTATAGACAAACTGAAAAAATAGAGTATTAAAATTTGAAGTTATAAAGATCTACTTATTTGGATAACTGGGTTTAAATATCAAACATTAAAAAGTAGTTACTTCGACATTGTTAACTTACTATCAATGTAAGATAAATGAAAGAATTTTTGGATCATGAAAAGACTGTTTGATGAAGGAATAGTATCTAGATTGATACGAATGCAAAATGCATATTTGAATTTGAGATGTATATGACACGATTTTCAAAGCATGATAATTTTCGTTATTTTATAGATGGTTTCTGCTGAGTTTTATTTATATTAAGCGTAACCAATATTAGACATTTAAACTAATTCAATTGACGTCTTAAAGTTTAAAAAAATTCAAAACTGATTTTAAACTTTCAATTTAAATTTTATTTGGTAAATGATCGTTTTTATATGCTGTATACTTTGATAGATTTTCATATTCCTCAATTTGACTCATTATTATTTCCTTTCTATCAATACAAAGAGTGTGATATAGTTCCGTAATTGAGTATATGACATTTGTCTTCTCGTTAAACATATTTAGATGTTCTAGCCTCTTTTAAATGAGAATCCTATTTCTAATATATTCATGCTTTAGAATCACCTAAATCGAGATACAAAAGATAGTATATTATTTTTAGCTCATAAACTATATAGATATAAAATGAACACAATAAATTTAATAACAAGTATTATATTAGTAAATCCTCTGTTTATTTTCAGAGAATTCTAATACTTAGAGTTATAAACCCTCTTCTGGAGTAAAAATAGGAAAATTTTAATTAATAACTATAATTTTGGCAGAATGTTTTTAGAATATCAATTGGATGATAATTGATTCACTAATCTAGAAAATAATTATGATTCTTTCAAAAGACTGATTTTTATCTAGATTTATGTTTTTATTATTTTATTGCAGGTATTAATATTAAAACAAATATCTAAAAATTCAAGATTATCAGGCACAAAAGACATATTGTGTTATTGGTAATTTGTAAACTTCCGTATGCTAGGTAGAATATTAAAAATATGCAATCCGATAATTTTAGTGAAAAAAAATTCAAGATGAGACCTGGAAGGTATATGAAAACAATCCAAAATTTGTAAATTTAAAACAGAAATAAATTATTGACACCAACAAAGACTACAAACAACTATATCGAATTGCAGAGAAACCTAATCAATAATTGATTATAGGAAAATAATTGAAAAATAATTTTAGATGATCCCAAATTATTGTAAATTTTAATAATAATATAAAATGTTTATATTTAATTTTAGTAAGAAAATTATAGTATTCTATACAAGATTTTAAGTATAATCATATTTTTAATAAGACCTAGACATATAATTGAAAATGGGTCACATAAATTATATGGAGGTGTAGAATTCCAATTGAAGATATAGAGGTTATATTTGTAAAATCGATGAAAATATAAATTCAAAGTCTTTTATAAAAATAAAAACTAATCAATTATAATTTCTATTCGAAGTGTATTTATCCTAAAACATCGATACCTTTCTTTCATATTATAATATATTTCCGAAATAATTATGAAGGATATGAATCAGTCTTATTTTCGATTAAATCTTTAGACTCTAAATTTGTATAAGAATATCGAAGGGAAAGAAAATATAATATGCTTTTAATTATTACAAATATTTGCATCGATGGATGAATAAAGTTGTAATAATATTTTAGCAAGTTAACCTAGAATAGAGAAGGAAAAGTTTTTGATTCAAATAATATAATTGATTATCAAGATTTGAGATGGGAGAAGGATTATCCTTTACTGCAGTTCGTCAGGATATGAAAATAGATAAAAATATCAAATTGTTATTTGATAAAATCGCGGATATAGAAAATATATTTGGTAATATGTGTTACGTAGTAATGGGATCGGATTACGGGTCACCTATTAATGAATTACAACCCGAAGATCAGGAGAAATTAGTTGATTGGATTGAAAGAAATTTAGATTCTTCTCATGTTTTTAATTATTGTTCAAAATAACCAATCATTTACGTATCTAAACTTAATAAAGGAAGTCATCGTATTCGTTTAACTATTTTGTATTTTAACATCTGGATATGCGAACGTCCAAAATGTGCAGAACGAATAATAATAATTTGAAGCATAAATTTTTTGTGGATTCTAATTGTTTATATGTAATTATCTTGACAGTCTAGATGGCTGAAGAATTTTAAACGATTTCACTCAATTAAAATCATAAGGAATCAATGTCATAGTGGACTGTATGTTGATAATTTTTCTAATCCTTTTTTGAATTATATCTTCTAGATCACCAATTTTGTCAAATAATATTTCAACTATGATATCATATACGCCATAAACTATACTACATGTCAATACATCCTCTATTGATTTAATAGTTGCAGCAACAAGGGTTTCATTACCCGATTTACAGTTAATTAAGATATATGCCTTGGGCATTAAAATTTAATAAGAGTATCTAAGCAAAAAACTTTTGTCGAAGATTTAATAATTTAAAAGATTAATCTAACGATAAATTCTTATTATTATTTAATCAACATAACGTTAAAGTCTCGTTAAAATCATCTTAATTTTAAAAATATCTTAATGAAAAATAAGAAAAATTCTTGTTTGTTATTTTGGGTCTAGTTGCTCACATCGCGTAGAAAAAGTTTGTTACGCTTTATTTTATATACAGTCAAAAAAGACCTTTCCTATTATTTTTAAATCCTTGATACGGTAGAAATGAATTCTACACTATGACAAAATTCTATAGTTATCACAAAATAAGCATTTATCAGAATGGATAACGCAAGACCTAGGAATTTTATTTTCTTATAAAAGTTACCGAATCCAAGATACATATTCCAAGATACATATAAAAAGATTTGCTGTTGACAAATGTGCAATTTCAAATAGGGTGGGAGCTATTCTTACACAACTAGATCATAATTTCACCTTTGGTTATTTTAGAATTACCGATAATTTTGTTGATAGATTACATTCCGCTTATCGCAGCTATAATAATATAAAAATTCATCATGAGATTCAGCGCATACGTGAGAAATATTAAACATTATGAGATTGCGGAAGTGACGGGTCTACAGTTAGCAGATAGTCTGCAATTTATATTTTGGTTTTAATAATCGAAATTTATTTAAAATTAAAAATTTTTAACCTAATTCCCTAATTATAACGATTAAATTTAGGTCGTAAACGAAAATAAAACAATTTCATGAGCGGTCTATTTTTTTTACACAATCCAAATAACTCTGAATTATGTCTTGGTAAAATCTTTGTGTAATCTCCATGGATTTAATAAAGGTGTTCAAATTTTTGTTTACAATATTGTCTATAAATTTTTGCGAGTTGCCTGCATTTCTAATTGAACTGGCATACCTATTTGTTTCATAGAACATACGATGTGTAACTTTTTTATGGATAGGAAAATAATCCAATGACGAATCGGAAATATCCTGTAATAAATTTGAATATATCGAGTTATAAGTATTAATCATATCCATGTGAAGTTTTATGTAGTAGCTTGCAATCTCTCTAACTGTCTTAATAATTTCTTTTTGATCTTGCGTGATATCCCCGTCTACAACATAGGTTGATGGAATAGTTTTTTGATTTTTGACCTGGTAGATAATAGGATGTCCGAATTTGTTAGGTAAATGTTGCTCCTTCAATTCAGCATTCTTCTCTTTTTTTTTGATATCTTTTTCTATATTCTTTATCTTCTTAGATAATCTATGGTTCAAGATTTGTTCAGATATCAATACATAATTCTGCATATTCTTACTTATAAGGAGTGGGTGTACAGGATCATAAGGGCATGAAAATTAATAAAAACATATTGCAAGCATTCTACATATGATTTTATTTTCTAATGGGGGAGAATTTCTTCCACATGTGATAAACAATCTGATACTCTAGGCATCGCAGAAATATTATGCATATGGATCTGAATGGAATCAGACGAAGTCCTGAATTTGACATTCATATATCAAATAATGAAAAACTTTGCAGTCCTATGACAGGCAAAAATTCCATTCATAATATAAGTTGAATTGCTCTTAACTTGCTATGACGTATACGCAGGTTGCTAAAATATCAAATAGACCGTCCATTGATAGAAAATTGAAAAAAGTACTATTCCAAGTAATGTTCCTAAACTTATTTTGTTCTTTTTCTTTTCTTGTTTTAAAAAAAATTTATTACAGGGTTTTGTATTTATAGAGTTCCTCAGAATTTATACTTAAAAATAATTCACTTCCGTTATACATATCAATACATTCGATCGGAATTTCATAGATTCGTTTTCCTTGTAGAGTTATATATTTTTCATAATTTGAAAGCAAATTTCCTAAATAGTTTTCATCCTTTGATCTGACTCATTTGTGAATTAATTTATTCTAATCATGTACGTTTTGGATTTTATTTAAAACACATATCACAAAATATTCATATAAAAAATTCTGCTTTAAAATTTATTAATACTAAATAATGTTCAAGAATATCTCCTTTTCCAATACCTTCAGAATTACCGTCTGTTTGTCACTTTCCGATTTTTCAATTTGATTTCTATTATTTTAGTCCCCAAACTCCTTTTTTTTAAAAAGAACTGAAATAATTTTGCTCTAGTTGTTACTGAGTTATAGTTACGGTGATACCAATTAGCAATTACATAGTCCTTCTCCATCTGAGTTAAATTTAACGTCAGTTTTTTTAATATATAATAAAAATCAACATTGGTAAATTCCATTTTTTGTTCTCCAAATAACACACCATTTTTATCTTTGTAATAAGAATGCGGTGCAATAATCACCAATATGTAAAAAATAGTCTATGCCAAAAATATATAAGAATAAGCCCACTCATTACTTTATAGCAACAATAATTGAATAACAAGATGAAATATTATGTCAGAAAAATCACATGTTTTGCAGATTATCTTGTGGATGAAACTAAGAATATTTTGCCAGAAGAGAAAAATCAAGAATGATAATATCTAGTCCAATTATTAATTATTAATTCTATAAAAGTACTTTATAGTATAAGATGGTGCTGAGTACAGGATCTCAGCGGAAAATGCTAACAAGGTAATATGTTTCAGTTTCACCTGTCATGAAGGATTTCAATAATGCATATATTGGAGTATTTTTGATAAATTATGAATTAGATTATTAAAAATTCTAATAAGGCAAGAGTATCATAATTGGTAAAAAGAAAAAAATGAATTTTTATTTATCTGTTATACGATCTTTCTATTTTCCTTGCGTAATTAAAGTTATTTTGTAAAATATCGTTATAATACTTTTGTGTGAGTTCTAATGTTTTATTAAAATTTTCCACACTGCCTACTATAACCTCATTTATCAAATTTGTTGCGTTGACTGTACCATCCTGTATATTTTTGTTCAATGAATTATATGTCTCAGAGTATCTTTCTGGAATCTTGAAATTTTGCCAATATGACTTTGAGATGTTGTCCAAGAATTGAACGTACGATGATTGATATGTACTAATGATATTTTTTTGTAATTCAACGGAGTTATTTGATATTTCCTGCGAAGTTTTGCTGATTTGGTCTTGATATTTCCTGAATGTATCTACATTCTTTTCGAAGATTCTTCTATTATCTTCTTGAAATCTATTTACGCTTTCAGTAATATTTTCTGTTGTGTCTGATATGTTAGCTGCTGTATCCTTAATTTGTTGGTTTTGTTGTTCCACGTATTTGTCAGACGATTCTTTAATCTTGTTAGTACTTTCCTTTATGTTATCTTTTTGGGAAGACATATAGTATTATCAGACCTTAAACAATATTAAGTTTTATACTATTGACTATAGATTATTCATTTTATTATGTAGTAATTAAATTTTGTCTCAATATTAAAGTTGATTAGGAAATATTATTCATAAATGGTCTGCAAGGTCCAGTTTTCGGTAGTATTATAAAAAACCTCTTATTTCTGCAGAACCAGAAAATGTAACAAATGCTTTGAAAATATACATTAAAATTCAATATGAAAAAATATTAGATGAAATTTACAAAAGTCATTGAAACTTGTGTTTATTCGTCAAACTAAGAACAAATAGGAAATTTTTACAGCATTTATTCGGGAAAGGTTTATTCCAAGAAAGAGGTAGACATGTATAAATGAACGAAAAAACTTGCTTACTTCTAATTTTTGATCTGCAAAACACACTAAGTGATACAAACAGTATATTTTCTGCATATGATATTATTACCCCTGTAAATTTAGTATTTCTAGATTTATTAATTAACATACGTAAGATCAATAGAAAATCATGTAAGCGTTTAGAAAGTGGGATCCTTGGAGTGCACCAACCAATTTAAAATAAAATCTGTATCCCAAAAACTGGATCTATTTTCTTCAACTGGTTCTATATACTACAAAATTAAACAGGTACAAATTACTAAAATATTATAAAAATCTAAGTAGGAGAAACAAAAATCCAAAGGTGTGTTACCGGCCTTGAAGTTGCTTAATTCCGTCTTTTCTGATCAGGATTATGTTATCAAATTTGACTGCATTGTCTTCAATAGTTTGACCTTCAA
>DATGZA010000085.1:0-14933 GCA_035297365.1 Nitrososphaeraceae archaeon | reverse complement strand
TGCAGGCACGGTAGAATTTCTCTACAAAGACGGAAGATTTTATTTTATGGAAATTAATGCTAGAATTCAAGTAGAACATCCCATAACTGAGGAGGTAACAGGAGTAGACATTGTTGAACAACAAATTCGCATAGCTTCTGGCGATGGACTGACCATAAAGCAAGATGATATAAACCCGAAAGGACATGCTATAGAATGCAGAATTAACGCTGAAAATCCGATAACTTTTGCTCCTTATCCAGGTAAAATTGATCAATTTATTCCACCTATCGGAGAAGGTATAAGAGTTGATACTGCATTATATGAAGGATACTCCATTCCTGTGTTCTATGATTCTCTTATTGCCAAATTAGTATGTGTTGGCCATTGCAGGGATGAGGCAATAGATAGGATGAAAAAATCTCTACTATCCTTTAGAATATCAGGAATTCCGTCGACCATTTCTTTTCATATATCTGCCATGAACGATGACGAATTTTTAAGTGGTAAATATGATACATCATTTATCAACAAAATGAAACCCTTTTCACCAAGAAATGGTGAAATAGCTGCGGCAATATTCTCATTACTACCTACGAAACTTCAATTCATAAAAAGTAAAGAATTCCGAGATGCTTGGATACGAGGAAAATTGGATTTGTATGAGATGAGTTATTTAAGTGATAACTGGAGATGGTCAACGTAATTGAAGGTAAAAGTTAATGATAATGAATATGATATCGAAATTGTCGGTGAAAAGGTTTCAGTCAATAATATTAATTTTGATTTAAAAAGATACAAAGATAAAATTACATTAGGTAATGATACATTTTATTTGGACTTTGTAGAAGATACTGAACCTTCGTTAATGATAATTAATGGAGTAAGTTATGTTGTATCAAAAGATTTTTCAAATTACGGGTTGGAAAAAGAAATACGAGCTCCAATAAATGGAAAAATCACAGATCTACTTGTTAATATTAATGATCGTATAGAAAAGGATCAAACTATTTTGGTTCTTGAGGCTATGAAAATGGAGAATCAGATAAAATCTCATTTGAAAGGAGTAATTGAGAAAATATATGTATCCAAGGACCAATTAGTAAAAAAAGGAGATATCCTTGTGAAATTTGAATGACATGTCATTTTACGACTAAATATAAGAGATAGATAGATATCTATAGAAATATTGGCTTCCTGAACGAGCGTATGCAGGAGTGTCATCAAATAAAAAATTTAATCGATTTCTATTGTCACTGCATTATACTAGAAACTAGATGTAGCCATAGTTCTTAGTCCTCTAAAAATAATCAAGATGATATGCAAGGAATTTCTTATAAGTTTATAAATATAGTATGTATATTAAAATTGTGTTTTCTAATAAAAATTATATTTATTATGTAAAAACTTGGTCCAAATAATATGACTGAAAAATGTGACTTAAAGTTATTGATGGTGTCGACGGAATATCCACCAATGAAAGGAGGCGTTGGAAGGTATACATACAGTTTAGTAAATGCAATGAAAGGAATAGGTATCGATACGTACGTTGTCTCAGGAGAAGAGGGTAATGGAGATTACAAAGGGTTATGGCCATATAACAAGAATAATTCAGATCTATTATTAAAGATTGTAAATGAATTACAGCCAGATATAGTACATATTCAGATGGAACATGGATTATACGGACTGAATCTTAGATCCCTTTTTCCGGGTAAAATAACTACTTCGTTAGACTCTTTTTATTCAAAATGTCCCAAACCAATAGTGACAACTTTTCACTCTGCATATGATTTTCACGAATGGGTGAATTTAGATCCCAATTTACAAGGAACAGGTTATCTTGAAAAAATAAAATGGAAAATAAAGAAATTAAGAAATTATTGGTTTAGATCAATAAACTATAAGCCATTTAACAGTCTGAACGAGCAAATTTTTAATCATAGCAAGGCAGGAATTGTATTTTCCAACTATTTATGCAATTTCATACCAGGATGTAAAGTTATTTATCATGGTTCTGAACCAGCGATTCCTGAAAAGGTAACAAAACAGTTTGCTAGAAAAAAATTACATTTGCCAGAGAATGGGAGAATAGCACTTTCTTTAGGTTTTTTTACCTTCACTAAGGGATGGGATATTATTAATAAAATAGATATTCCTAAAAATTGGTCAGTAGTTCTAAATCATTCAAGAAATTATTTTAGCAGCCAGGAATACAACTTAGATTTCAATAAAAGTAAACACAGAGATAGAATAATGAATTTAAATAAGGATTATTTATCAGAGGAACAGATGTCATTATTACTTTATGCTTCAGATATTGTATTTTTGCCATATAGAGTTAGTTCTGGATCAGGAGTAATGTTTGATGGATTTGGACATGATTTGCCATTCCTTGCTTCTAGTCTAGGCTTCTTTAAAGAATTTGAAGACTTACATTTAGGTATGACAATAGAAGGAAAACCGGAAGAATTTACAAAGGGACTAGAAGTCATTGACAGGAATTATGATATGTATTTATCGAATGTTATAAAGTTTAAAGAAAAATTAAAATGGCGTGATATCGCGACACAACATGTAAATATTTATAAAAGCTGTGTTGAAACAAGAAAAAATATCAATAATGAAATACTAACAAATTAGGAAACCATTATAATTTGAGATATTGAATAAAACAATAATCTGAATTAACTGGTAATATGGGAAGAATTAATAATTCTATCTTTTAGTATAATTATTTCAGTGAATTTTTTTGTATTCTCAAAAACCATTCAAATAAAGAAAAAAGAATATATGGGTACAAAATAATATCCTTTCAGAAAATACTTTACAATTTAGAAAGAATTTTCATTGTTAAAAATTTTTATTAATTCTCCTAAATCTTCATTTTCAGTGTAATGCACAATATACAAAAGACTTTTAGGTTACCGTTAATTTCTACTATTAGAAAAATGTGCAAAACTGAAAAGATGATCCTAAATATAAAGTCAGTTAGGAATCCAATATGCACATATACAAATTGCTACAAACAATCTGGAAATAATACTTGGATTATACCAAGTTATAATATTGAAAAAAATTAAATGAATTTAGAATGAATCAAAGGAATTTCATGAAACAAATTTGTCTGCAAATGCTCAACACAAATAAAAAATTAGATTTTGTTGGGATAATAGAAAAAAATGCTAAGCTAATCACTGGTAGAACTAGGAATATGGCTAAAGACTTGACCTTTGATTCTAAGATAAACCAAGAATTCCCTCCGGCGCTTGAAATATTTGAACTAATCAAAAGTTGTGATTTTGAAAAGGTATGGCAATTCGGAGAATTAGCATATTCGACTATCGAGTCATGTAAATTAATATTAGTTATTTTGCCCCTTACCCACCATAGAAAAGAATTCATTTGTTTTTTATTAACTAATGATCAAAATAAAGACAATGTTGAACCTATGATTGAAGAAGTTCTATTTGGATTATAACACAGTATTATTTATTATCTATTGATAGTTTTGAATAGAACAAAAAACAATTAAATAATTATTTTAAAAAAAATATACAATTTTTTTGGTCTACTTTGAACCTGATATATAGTCTAATAAAGTGTCCAAATCTACTGTAGCTACACAACACACTTTGTCTGCACCTCCATAATACAGAAATAAATTGTTATCGATAATTGCTGTTCCCGTTGGGAATACGACATTATTAACGTCACCAAATCGCTCATAAGGTTCAAATGGTTCTAAAATAGGCCTGCTACATCTATATGTTACTTTTGACGGATCATTTAAATCCAATATTACTGCACCTGCCCTATAGACCTTTTCCTGACTTACACCATGATATATCAGTAGCCATCCTTTTTTTGTCTTTATAGGTGCGGGGCCTGCACCGATTTTTAGATTTTCCCAATCTTGTTCTGGTTTTATAATCACCTTATGCTCATTCATTTCCGTCAAAGTAGATCCTTTATATAACCAAATACTTGGTTTATCAGTACCATATTCTGGTCCAATAAAATGACTGGGTCTTCGTAAAGAGAAATATACATTTTCTTTTCTTTTAGAACCAGAATTTTTTACCGCAAATTTCTCTGGGAAAAAGACTATATCTTTATTATTTTCGACTGGATTACTAATTAAACCCATTTTTGAAAATTCCAAGAAATCTTTAGTAACTGCCAAAGCTGAAGAAACTGTTGGTCTAAATTTTACGTAGTCAGATAATACAACATAAGTAATCAAAATATCATCGTCGATCATGGTTATCCTTGGATCTTCAATACCATATTTTTCATAATTTTCAGTAATGTCAATTACAGGATTTTTCCTCCGTTCAAATGTATAACCGTCAACACTTTGTGCGTATCCTATTCTCGAAATATAATAATCATATTCTCCTATCGCACGATACAACATATTTACATTCCTTCCGTCATATAGGGTAGAACAATTGAATACTGCTTTAGATTCCCACCAGCTGTCAATTTTAGGAAACAGTATAGGGTTCTTTGAGTATCTTTGAAATAATCCATTATCTGCAGACAATCGAATTTAGAAAGATTTACGGTAAGAATGTTATTAACATTGAGTTAAAGTCTAACTGAATTTTGTAACGTAACAATCAACCATTATTTTGTAATTATTTTGGAAATGTTTTAATCGTAATAAAAATAAAAATTCATCTTGCTTTACTGGAGATCTCTAAAATTGATTTTTATTACTTGATTTTATTTAATGAAAAATAAAAGATTGGTAAGAATATCATATCATTGAATAATATTAATATTATTTTATTGGATTTTGGCTCCTTTTAGTTTTCACGATCTTTCTCAGATCCTGAAGGATCTTTTCGATTTGTTTAACTTGAACAAGATAATTGCTTTTCATATAATCCAGACCAGATTTGTGCTTTTGGAAAGAAGGGGCCGCAACTCCATTCTCTGCTATTATAATATCATATCCAGTGAGAAATGCGTCATACACGGAATGTTTAACACATATATCAGTATGAATTCCTGTAAAGATTATTGATTCCACACCTTTTCCTTTGTAAAGTGAATCAAGGACATTTGGCAAATTAGTTTTATAAAATGCGCTGTAACTATTTTTCAAAATTATATAATCATTATCTTGTGGTTTTAAATCATTTATAACTTCAGATCCTTTTGTATCTTTCATTGCATGAGCACCCCATATTCCTAATTCTCTGTCGGATAGAACATGAGAATCATTGCAATATACTATAGGAATATCATGTAGTCTGGCAAAATTAAGTAATAATTTGATGTTAGGTATTATTTTTTGTACTTTGGAAAATTTTAGTTTTCCGTAAACAAAATCATTTAACATATCTAACACCAAGATTACCATTCTTTTCAAAACAGGGTATGTTATTGAACTTGATCTATTTATATGGTTTAATCTATTATTTTATATAGATAGCCAATACAGTAAACGTAATAAAAAAAGAAGATGTTAGCTGAAAGATTCAATTGAATTTTTTAATTCCTTACTTAGGCATACTGGAAACGTCTTTAATTCAGGCTCAAGTCTTTTAAATTTTCTAGGTAATATAGACATCTGATATTCATAATATTTCTTAATTTCTAGAATCGTAGGAAGATCTATCATTATATTACCATCTTTAATAAATTGTTTCAAAAGAGGTATACCATAAGCAATTTTTTCATATTCAAGAGCTAAAATATCTTTATAAAATTTGTCGTTTTTAATAATTCTAAAAATTTGTTTGGGTCCTGGAAAAGATATCTTGTCTAAGGATTTTTTCATCTTATATATTATTTCATATTTTTGTTTATCCTGATCCAAGTATTTTTTGATAGCAACTAATTTATAAACACCGTTCAAGGCGGGATCGTCTCTAGATGTTACCAATTCAGTACCCACACCAAAGGAATCAATAGGAATTTTTTTCTTCACCAATTTTTGGATTGTATATTCATTAAGATCTCCACTCACCATTATTTTTGTGTCTTTGTACCCGGATTTGTCTAGAATTTTCCTAATCCTCCTACACAAATAAAATAAATCTCCACTGTCAATTCGTATACCACCACACTTTACTCGATCTTTGATAATTTTTTTTATTGCGTTTATCGAATCATAAGTATCTATTAATAAAAAACTATCTGGAAAGATAGTCACAAACTTTTTGAATGCTTCTATTTCTTCTTCAAAACTCATTATATATGAATGTGCCATGGTCCCGGCTGCTGGAATTCCATAACGAAATGAAGCAAGAGTATTTGAGGTACTTTTACAACCTGCGATATAACTAGCTCTACTTGCAAATAATGCTGCATAGGGACTATGTGCTCTTCGAAAACCGAATTCTATTACAGTTTTGTCCCCAGCTGAATTTACTATTCGTGACGCTTTTGAAGCAATTAATGTTTGAAAATTCATCATAGAAAGAACATATGTTTCAAATAATTGAGCCTGAATAATAGGAGCCTCGATTCTTAAAAATGGCTCGTTTGGAAAGAGAATTGTACCTTCAGGTACCGCCCATAAGTCTCCACTAAATTTAAGATTTGCTAAATAATCCAAGAAGTTCTTGTCGTTTTTAAATAATTTTTGAGTTTTAAGAAAATCAATTTGTGTCTGACTAAATTTGTAATTCTTGAGGAAAGATACTATTTGTTCCAATCCGCATACTACCAAATAATTTCTATTATTTGGAAGTTTTCTAACATACATTTCAAATTGCCCAATAGTATCTTTCATACCTGAATTGAAATATGCTGATGCCATAGTTAATTCATAAAAATCCGTTGCTAAGCTCATATTATTTTCATAATCACATGAAGAAATGGTCACGGGATATCTATAATAGAAATCCACTAATAAACATAAAATTCTTATAAAAAACTAAACCATGTTATAAAAAAGAATTTGAAATATATGTGAAAAATTTATTAAATTCAAAATAAAGTTAGTTGTTCATCGGACATCAAGAATTTTGTCTAATGCTTTAACTATATCCGTTTTAGTAACTATTCCGACCAGCTTATTGTTGGAATTAACAACCGGCAATCCACTAATTCCATTTCTTGTCATTATTTTTGCTGCATCCGCAAGATCGGTTTTGTCTGATACAGTTATAGGCTCTTTCATCATAACATCTTTTGCTACCAGCATTGAGGTGAGTCTTGTCGGAATATACCGCTGTTCAAGATATTTTGAAGATACTTTTTTAGAAAGTATTGAAGGTGACTTGTCACGTCGGAACAGAAAACTGACCGGTAATAGATCGCGAATAGTCACTATACCCAGCGGTTTATTATTTTCTACTACAATAAGCCTAGATATTTTGTGGATATTCATCAATAAAAGTATTATATGAATATTTTCGTAAAGATCGACAGTGTGAACTTTTTTTGTCATCCAATCCTTTGAAAGATATTTATTCATAAAATGATATGCATACAACTCTACTAAATCGCTCTTGGTAATTATTCCATTTTGGATTCCTTCGTCATCAAGAAGTACCAATGAGCTTATATTATTTTTTAACATCAATCTCGTACAATTTTTTATTTCTGAATTTTGATTAATAGTAACTAGATTTTTCTTCATTACTTCCTTTATCATAATTTCATAAAGTTTTTTTTCGGTAAAAGAGTCATATAGGTACTTGGAAATGTCTTTTTCAGTAATAATACCAATTGGCCTCTGATCTTCAGACACAACTATTCTGCTAACGTTATATCTGATCATAAAATTTCTTGCATCCAGGAGAGTATTACTTGGTTTTAACGAAATTATTTCTCTGCTAACATCGTAAGCATCTAGTAGAAAATTGTCGTAATGGATTGATTTTTTCTTCAAGTAAAGATTCCCCTTAGCTGTAGCGATATACTCCCCACTTGGTCCAAAATATTGTAATAATCCTCGATTTACCAATTCTGCAGTATACCTTCTAACTTGTTGATGAGAAAGAGATAATTCTTCTTGAATTTTTTTCTTTGTTAAGGGTTCAGTAGCTAATCCCAAGATGTTAATAAAAATTCTTTCTTGTCCTCCTAAATTTATCGGTATCTTGATTATTTCATATCACTGCATAGTGTTAGAAAATTTATTATAAAAAGAATACGTTTCAATGATATTGCAATTCAATTATAAAATAATCATTAAATATTCTTTACATTTTACCTAAGATTATAAAATAATCATTAAATATTCTTTACATTTTACCTAAGAAAAATTAAAGATCGGTAAAAAAATGATAGTAAAAAATTTATTTTACATCTATTTTGACTGATTCTGTTTCTTCTGGTTTGGTAGGTATCTTTTTTGGAATAGATACGTGTAAGACGCCATTTTTCATTTCGGCTCCGATATTTTTAGGTATTATTTCTTCAGGAAGGGGAAGTTCTCTTTGAAATGATTTATACGATCTTTCGTTATAGAGATAATTCTTTCTTTTCTCTTCAGTTTTTTCAGTTTGCTCTCCAGATACTCTAATCGAATTTTTTGTTGCATTAATTTGGATTTTTTCCTTGGCGATACCTGGCGTTTCCAGTGTCAGTTCATATTTATCTCCTTTGTCTATAAGATCACACAAAGGCATTCTCACTTCCAGTTCTTCATACTTTGGAAATCCGATTGTGGGAAATCTCCAATCCCAAAGTGAGGGAAAACGTGGCGAAAATGCACTCTCAATGTCCCTTCTAAAATTCTCAAAGATATCATCCATTCGAGCAAGGTAACGATCATCTTTTATTTTCTTTTTCTCTATTGAATTTGGTTTATCCATATTTATAAGGAGCAGTTAATTTATTTAATTACTAAGCATTCAGTGTATTGCAATGCAATAAGAGATACCCAAAATTATAACACAAACAGAAATAATTATTTCGTTCAGATTAAGAATAAAATGGACTTTATATGATAAATCCAATTTTATTCTTAACCTTTATATCGTATGTATAAGCAAATGATTTTATTCAATTATATATTTGAGCCAGAACATATTTGATGTTCTACTTTTTTGTACTTAAATCATGTTCATTAACCTTCATTCTATTTTACAATTATCACATTACTTTTTTTTATTATCCTTTTTATTTCCAGTCAACTACTTTTAAAATGATAATGTTTTCATAACGATATCCCAAGGAGTAACTATTTTATTTCTGTTTTCCAAAATTAAATATGGATTCCTAGGATCCAACAAAAGTTCTGCAGCTTGCCTTACAGTAGTATCATCTTTGACCTCAGAGATATCAGAAATATTGAGATTTTGTTTGATTTTTTTTTGTCCAATGATATCGTCATCAATTTTTTTTCTAATTTCTAGTGTGTCTATGGAATCACGTTTATTTTCCAGGACCATTCTTGTAGCAGGAGATAATAGAAATTCAAGGATATTCCTATCATTTATAATACCGACAACGTTCGATCTTTTGTCCATTACCCCTAAGTTACGAATATTTTTGCTAAACATAACAGATAGAACATTTTGCAACACATCATCTTGCTTCACTGATATCAAGTCCGAAGCAACATCTTTTGCTGGAGTATTTTTTATTTTCTCAATATCGATATCAGGAGTGATATTACTAGCATCTTTGGTATTTTCATGTTTTTTTATTCCTGTAAATAATTTTAAAAAATCTCTAACAGTAATCGACGCCACTGCTTTGTAATATTTTGTATTATTATCATTGATTGTTTCTACTATGGGAATAAATGCAAATCTTGTTTTTTTAAAGACGTCTAAAACATCCCTAATGGTTGAATCTAGCTCTATAATTAATTTTCCAGTTAATTTTTCCATTATCTCGGATGCTTTTCTAACATAGAGAGATTCTGGATAATAGCACACAGGTTTGTATGAATTGGGATAGATAATACATTGAATAATCTGTTTACTACCTATCCTACCTAAAACACTTTGAATAGTAATTTGTTGTTCTCCTCTCCCTTCGATTCCGTTTTGTTCTACTTTTTTTTGCTTTTTAATTTGATTCTCTAAAACCACTATCAATCCATCTATGTATATCTGAGGACCTATTGCAAGAAAGGTAGCAAGTTGAATTAAATCTGAGTTTATGTAAGTAAACGAAAATGGACGTTTGGTTAAATGAGGAAAGGTCTCAATAATGGGATCGTCTAAACTAAAATGGGAGGTAGTCATGTGACCAGATTTCATTTAGCTTGTTGATAAATGATTCATCGTAAAGGGGGAATTGATTTTCAATTAAAAGGGGGGATTGATTCATTGTCTGAATGAGATATCTAACAATATCAGTAAAGGAAATTATTCCTATTATATGATCATTTGAATCTAAAATCGGAAGTCTTTTGATATTTTTCAAATTCATATACTCTAAGGCATCTTTTATAGAGTTAGTGGAGTTAATTGTTATCAACGGTTTACTCATTATTTCACCTGCTAGGCTGAATTTTAAAATTGAACCAGAACCCAAAAATCTGACGATATCTCTTTCAGTAATTATCCCGGCAGTATACAATAGATTATCCTCTTTTCTCTCAAAAGAAATATTTTCAGACTCATTAAATAATTCCTCTTCTACAATTATTATACTCCCTATTTTCTTTTCGTACATTTTTTGGCAAATATTTTGGATATTTTGATCATCAGATGCTATTTCAACATTTTTTGCCATAATTGCAGTGACAGAAGTTTGATCCATACTCATAATAAGACTATCAATAATTGATTATATAAGGTTAGTATGGTTTCATTGCATTTGACTGCAATATATTAAATTAGTTGTTTGATATTTCGTGTGTTAAGGATAATAGTAGCATTCTATGAAAAATTTGAGTTTAAATGTGATGTTATTCTGCTATCTAATAATTTGAAATCAGTTTGATACATTAACCAGATATTGAGAAAAAGATATACGACAAATCTGTTTAATAAGTACACTAACTTTTTAAATTGCCAATTAATATCTTTCCATATATGTCAGATTCTTACCCTTCCCATTATTTACAAAAATCAAAGAAAAAAAAATCCAGATGCATAACCTTTAGGCTGGAGTCAGGAATAGTTGAAGAATTAACAAAGGAATCTGAACAAAAAGAAATCTCATTAAATGTTTTAGTTAATCAAATCTTGAGAAGATATTCCGAATGGGATAGATATGAAAATAAACTAGGGATCATTCCTGTACCAAGAGCAATGATGACAGCATTAATAGAAAAGAGCTTACAAATAGGTAAAGAAGCTGGAATAAAGGACCTTGAGATGCACAGAAATCTACTAATTAAAGAGGCTGCGTCAGTTGCTTTTGAATCGCTAAGAGAATCAGTATTATTTATGAAAAATCAATTCAATTTATTTAGTGTTTTATCTATTTTGGAAGAATACATGAAAGTATGTGGAATGAATTCTGAACATAAATTTGATTCAGGAAGACGTCATATATTTTCACTTCAACATGATATGGGTGAAAATTGGTCATTGTTTTCAAAAGAACTACTGGAGAAGATTTTTTTTGAATTAGCCCAGTCTAAAGTTAAAATTACTTACACTCATAGTACTTTAATAGCAGAGGTATCATTGTAAATTATAAAAAAATCTTGCATTGCAATCCTATTAGTTAAATAGTTTTGATACGAGCTTATCTCATTTCGAGATGAGACAAGACCATATCAATATTGTTAAAAATTTTTTTTCATTAATAGAACAAAGAGATATTGATGGTTTAGTCGATTTGTTTGACGAAGATTGCGTAGTTTATGAACCATTCAGTAAAGAAAATGGTTTACAAAAAAATAATTTGAAACCATTTTTCCAAGTTCTTGTTAATACTAACAACGATATAACAAGAGAAGTTAGTTTTTTGGACAAAGATAATCAATTTAATGAAATTGAGACTTTGGTTACTTTTAACAAAGACGGAATGTTACGTGCAAAATTTATTTTCAATATAAAACACTATTCGGATGATTTTGGAATAGAATTGAATAAAATTGAGACTTTACATATAGACTTTATTTGATGTATACAAGAATTAAACCAAGATGCACTATCAAGAAATAATTAAATCAAAACGAGAAAAAAATAAGATAATAAACAGAAAAAACCTAGGTTTCTTTCATTTGATAAACATATTTTTCTAAATCTTCTTTTTTGTTAATTGGAAGAGAACAGGTAAAATCTTTACATATGTATACAGATTCCTTGAATTTGTTTATATCATCTATTTTAATTTCTTTTCCTTTGACTATTCCAAAATCAAGTAATTTATGATAATTTTTGGAACTAGAATCCACCACAAGTAAGATTTTATTTGGAATATATTGTTTTGATATCCAAGAGGTTAAGGAGGTCTTACCAGAAGTATCAGCTGATTCCATTTTATCATTTCTGAGTACTATGATTTCTACTGGTTTTTTAATATAGAAATATGTCGAAATCAATAATTGTCCAAAACCAAAGGGATTTTGGATAGATGCAAGATAACATGATTTGATAATATCTGTTGCCTTTTCATAATAATCATTATTTTGAGTAATAAAATGCAGTCTCAAAAGAGCATATGCTGCCATCGAATTACCGCTAGGAACTGCTAGATCATAAAAGTTCTTTGTCCGTATTATCAGCTGTTCATGATCATCAGAGGTGAAGAAGAAATTCTTATCCTTTCCATCCCAGAAATGAGAGATCATAGAATTTGTATAACCTATCGCTTTTTCAAGGTAAATAGGATCTGAATCACATTCAAAGTAGTCAATTAGAGCGTTAATATAATACGCATAATCATCTATGTATCCATTCAGTTTCGATTGGCCGTCTTTGAAAGTATGTTGTAGTCTATAACCATCGATTGTCATCTTCTTTTCAATGAATGAGATTGTCTTTCTTGCTGTATCCAGATAGTCTAAATTATCTGTAACATTATAGGCAGATACAAAAGAGGATATCATTAAGGAATTCCATGATACCAAGATTTTCTCATCTTTTCCAGGAGGTACTCTATTTGCTCGATATTTGAATAACATACTTAAGGAGTCGCCTAAAAGCCTCTCAATTTCACTCAATGATAATTCATATTTTTTTGATAATGAACTCATCGACTTTGTAACATTTAGAATATTCTTTCCTTCAAAGTTTCCGCCTTGTGATATCCCAAAATAGTCACAAAAGATTTCAATTATTTTTTGATCTTTTAAAATCTCTTCAATTTCATTTTTTTTCCAGATGTAGAATTTACCTTCCTCTCCTTCAGAATCTGCATCTTGAGAAGAGAAAAATCCACACATGTTATCGTCTTCTTTATATGTCATCTCTCTTAAGACATATCTGCAAGTTTTATCTATCAACTGTCTATACTCATCTTTCTTTGTTATTTGATATAGTTCTGAAAATAATTGTACAAGTAATGCATTATCATATAGCATTTTTTCAAAATGAGGTACTAACCATCGTTGATCAGTAGAATATCTCGAAAAACCGCCTCCAACATGATCGTGAAGTCCTCCCAATGAAATCTTGTTAGCCGTGAATTCTACAAAATTGAGAAATTGACTATTTTTAGAATAATCATAATATCTAAGAAGGAATAAAAGGTTGGAAGTATTAGGAAATTTAGGAGCATGACCAAAGCCGCCGTGAACCGGATCGGCTAATTGAAGTAGGTTTATAGCAGATTCATCCAGAACAGATTTTTCGATTTCCATAAATCTTTCTTTTGTGAGATTCCCGGATGTAGATAAAAGTGAATCCATGAACTCCTTTGTTGCTCTATCGATATCATCTTTTTTTTTCTTGTAAGACTGTGATAAAGTTTCTAAAATTGTAGCAAATCCAGGTATACCATATCTAGAATGTTTTGGAAAATATGTGCCAACATAAAATGGTTTTTGATTTGGAGTAAGGAATACTGATAGAGGCCAACCACCGTTGCCTGTTGCGAGTTGGCAAACCTTTTGATATATTTCATCGATGTCTGGACGTTCTTCCCTGTCAACTTTAATATTAATAAAATTAGCATTTAAAATCTTTGCAATTTCTTCATCTTCAAAGGATTCATGTGCCATAACATGACACCAATGACAGGCACTATAGCCAACACTAAGAAAAATAGGTTTATCTTCATCTTTCGCCTTTCGTAAGGCGTTTTCATTCCATGGGTACCACTCTACAGGATTATATGCATGTTGTAAAAGATATGGACTAGATTCAGAGATTAGTTTATTCGGTTCAAGATTACCATGTTTTTTGTAACTTGGATGATTTTCCAATAAAAAATTTATCTATACATCATACTTTTAATTGTATTTACAAGAAAAATTTCAATTTGTTATATTGAATGAAAAATTTAAACTATCATAATAATGACAGGAGGTGTATTTTAAAAATCAAGTAGAATTTCCTAACAAAGTAGTGTTCTTCTTGGCAAATTCACGTAGTGATGGAGGGATTTCGCTTTCTGCACCTTTTATCTGTTCTGCTGGAGGCATACCGTATTTTTCTCTTAAGGTTTCCTGTTGAGCTTTTAATACATCGTTCGAAAATTGTGGTCCAATATGTCCAAATGCTGCCCACAAGATATAGACAACCACTAATGATATCCCCATTACTGCCAAAGGGATCCCATATTCTTTTAATTTACTATGTTTTTCTTCTGAATCTGGCAATTTTTTTTCTGTAGAAGTCACTTCGAATGAGAATAAAAATAGAAAAAAGGACATATTAACATTATGTAAAAAACTATAATGTGAAAGGTAACTCTATGTCGATGTCTTAGATTTTCCTAGGATAAAATCTGGTGAAGGGAGAAGAAAATGTGAAAATTTAAAATCAATATTTATTTTTGGAATATCTTTATTGCTTGTGGAGGACACACATTTTCACATGCCAGACAGAAGATACAATCTTTCTCTCTGGCCATTATTGGTTTCTTGTCAGAACCAGGGTGTCCAGGAGTATCTAACCATTCATAGACAT
>DATGZA010000084.1:0-13291 GCA_035297365.1 Nitrososphaeraceae archaeon | reverse complement strand
AGATAAATCTCAAGGTACAATTTCAGTAACAAACCTTCAAAATGGTAATTATACTGTCACTCAGGGCGGGACCGCAAGTGGTTTTCTCCCCAGTACTGTCTCCAAAAGAGTGACAATCGATAATAAAACGAGCTCAATTTCTACCACATCATTTGTAAATATAGTTCAAGAAACATATCAAAAAGATCAATATGAAAATTACAGTTACGGGTATACATACAATGCTAAATTTGTATGTGGTTCGATTAGAGGAGACGAGGGTCCATTAAGACCTGGTCACTATGACACTGATATTAGTATTTATAATAAACAAAAATATCCTGTCAACCTTTCTTGGAACGTTGTGTTCAATAACGGTGATTCTACCAATTCTCTTTTAAAGAAATTAGAACCTGAAAGTTCTCTAGCCTTTGTTTGCAAGGATATCAAAGAATTGAGCAATTCTAATGCATATGATACTGATTTCCTAGAGGGTTTTGTAATAATTGGCGTAGACAGTATCAGTAATACTTTCGACTCTATGGGAAAGGTTATTTCAAGGTCTGATTTCCAAAAATACTACAAGACAGAACCAGTTTCCATTCAAGTATTTTACACAGCTAATGCTCTAGAGTCTCTTCCTCATGAAATATTAATTGATAAAATCGTTTTTCAGGTTTTAGAGGATCCATCTGGTAAAATACCTGAATATCTTTTAAGAACCGATCTAACAATTTCTACACGATCGGAATTAAATACAATTTCTGATGAAAGTTTAAAAATCAAATCTCTTGTGGCATCAAAATATAATCTAACTGAATTGGAGCTTGCTCAATTATCTATATCCATAAAGGATACAGATATTGGTGTTGCCAGCATGATCGATGATCATGCCATATCCCTCTTCAGGCTAGTTCCTTGATGATCAAAAAAAAATAAAACAAAATAACAGAAAACAAGAGAAGGATCAACCAGTCAATCAATCAATCAACCCTACTGACACAAGTACTCTTTATAACTTGGTAGTCCTCTGATTGTCCTGCTGACAATAATATACAACAGTTTATCATGTAACAAGACTGTAAGTATTTTTTCCTATAAAGTTTTGATGACTAAAAACTAAAGAAAAACTATTTTATTCATTTAAAATGCTATTTTTATTTTATTTTTCAATTTGAAATTGTTAAGAGTTGTAATATCGTCAGTCATCTTGGCGATCACGTTCATGATCGTTGGAAATGTTTCACTAGTTAACGGAGAATGGAAAATCCCTACAGAAATAAAAACAAAACAATTTACCACCTTCGAAAATGAAATATTGAAAATTGATTATCCTGTTAATTGGAATATTACTCAAGAAAAAGATTCAATAATCTTTTATCCAAAGACAGATTCTTCTGACCATTTAAAAATAACCGCAATTAGCTTACCAAGCAGCTTGATCACACTTAAATCTATTGTTGATTCAACGCTGGACCAATATGCAAAGAACCTGACTGAATTTAATTTACTTGAATCAAACAATTTTCCCAATATCAAAAGTGACAACCATAAACTTGTATATTCATATCTAGATAATAACAATTCAAAAATAAAACAGGCAGATATAGGTATAGTTCAAGGAGATAAATTATTTGTACTTTCTTTAATTTCAAGTCCTAATAATTACTATAGCTATTTGCCAGATTTTGAAACAATGATTGCATCATTTAATTATTACAATGAGCAAAGGATGTTAAATCAGTATTCCTCCCAGTTGGTTTCCCCCGTTGCCAACTTTGTACCACTTCTTGGAAATTCTAGCTCCAATGTTACTATAGTGGAATTTGGGGATTATCAGTGTACATTTTGCGCCAAATTTCATAACGAGACTAGAAATCAAATTTTGTCTAATTTTGTGGATACAGGAAAGACAAAATTCTTGTTCAAGGATTTTATAGTGAATGATAGCGCAAATGACACAAGTTCTACCTTTGCTGCAGAAGCATCGTACTGTGCAGCAGAACAGGGAAAATACTGGGACTACCATTCTGAACTTTATGATAATTGGGCAGGAGAACGTACAGGTTGGATAACCCCAGAGAGTTTAAAGAAATTTGCAATAAATGTTGAAGTTCCAAACATTGAACAGTTTTCAGAATGCCTCAATTCTCACAAATATACAAATCTAGTACAGTTAAACGACAATGTCGCTAGGAACATAGGACTAACCGGAACTCCTTCCTTTGTATTATTAAAGAATAATGAAATTCAGTCAATAGTACCAGGAGCCTTACCTTATCAAATATTCGAACAGACACTAAACATTCTAACATCACGTTAATTTCCTCCATTCTTTTTTGTTTATTTTGAGACAATTTCTTACTTCCTTTTAGCTGCGTTGCTGGTTAATATTGATAAGATATAAATGACTTGTTAACATCTAAAATCTGATGAGACTCTATAATCGTTATTTCTCCGATGTATTTTATCTTGGTTCTATTCCATTGATACTGTTTTTCTTTGCAATAGCACTGCCCTCATTATTAGATGATAATTCAGATTTTTCCAAAGTCCTTGGTTCTTCTATCATATATCAACCTGTCTTGGCACAACCGATTGAACTTTCCAAACAACAGTCAATTGAAACATACCAAACGCAGTTTTGTGGATTGAGTACTGTTCCCAATTCAAACCAATATGTACAAGAAATTAAATTAAGTAATAAATGTGAAATGCCACTGGCAATTACTGCTGACGAAGATGGAATCTGGTATGTTTCTACGAAATTGGGATCTTTAATATTGTATAACAATAATGACAATTCCTTTGTCAAATATGATATCCCTACTTGGGGATCAAGAGATAAGCCAATAGATAATTCGAATGTATGGGATATCAAAAATGACCCTAGCGGCACCAACCTTTGGTTTACAGATGAAAAACAGAACCTTATCTGGAAATTCAACAAAAATAGTAAAACATTTGAAAATTTTAAAATTCCAGCAAAGGATATGACATTTGGAACAATTTATCCAGTTTCTCTAGATTTCGATAATAACGGTCATATCTATTTCGTTGGAATCCGATCTCCTACTCTCTGGATTGGTAACATAAATGAGATGAAAGGAGGCACTTCAAATGGAATTAGTAGTGTTCCACTCCCTACAGAGATTTTTGGTGATATCGATAAAATACTTATTAGTACCGGTTCGCTTCTTGTGGATAAAGAGAAAAATGACGTCTGGATTTCTATGCTAGCCTTTGGTTACAAAGGTCAAATTTTAAAGTATAATATTGATGACAAAACAATTAAAAAATACGATATAGGAGATCTTCCCTCGCCTGTTGCAATGGCATTCGATGAGGATGGCAATATCTGGGGAACAGACCATGGAACCAGCATCTTTTTTAAACTTGATCCCGTTAACGGCTCCCTGACCAAGTTTGTGACATCTCCATCTTCCATGAAAATTACAGGAGGTGTAAAAATGGAAGGAAACAGTTATACTTTGCCTTATTGGATAAAAGCAGGCTCTAACAATTCACTCATTTTTAACGAACATACTGGAAACAAAATTGCAAAATTCTTTCCGGATTCTCTAACCTTGGTGGAATATTGGATTCCAAGTCAAAATAAATACTTTTCAAAATGTCCGATCGATTCTCCTCCTGATACGTGTGGAATAGGAAATGTTTTACAATTTACTCCCGAATATAATAATAACGAAACAATCTGGTTTACAGAGTGGTCAGAGAATAAGATCGGAAAACTAAATACTGCTCTTCCGCTTCCATTTTCAGTTTCTGCTGGACCTGACCATTTTACGGTCACACAGGGTAACAGCATTGAAATAAAGCTGGATATAAATGCACATAAAGATATAACTTTAAATCCAATATCGACTTCTACATTTACGCCCACAGGTGATCTAGGAACATCTTATGGAATTTTCAGTGAGAACAAAATCAATCTCAACTCAGGAGACTCAAAAGAACTCTCTTACGTCCTAACAGTTTCAAATGATGTACCTATCGGAGACTATGTACTCGTGGTAGGAGCTGAAGACGATTCTGTCTCAATTTCAAAAGCGATCTTTATCAAAGTAATTTAACTGTTGTACTTGTACACATAAGTTACAATTTTATTTAATGAAAGGTAGCACTCTCGCGTCTGCTATATTAATTAAGCTAAGTATTTCCATTTACTTAGTATTATACAAGGTTTTATACAATTGTATATAATATAATATAAATGAAAAATACATGCTCAACATTATTAACATTAATATCATTTAAAGAAGTATAAAGTGCATGTCTTCAACTAAGAAAGGCGATGTAAAAGAAAATACAAACCGAACTAAAGAAACCACAGAGAGATATGTGGAACAGCAAAAACAACAATATAAGGATACAGCATCCGATTTATCTGAAGCTACAGAAAAGATTAATGAAAACGTAAATAAATTTCAAGACGATAACAAGAGAATTATTGAAAAGAATGCAGATACTTTCGGGAAATTCCAAGAACAAATCAGCAAAACTACACAAGAAATATCATACAACATTATAGAATTACAAAAAAATGTTTTTAACACATATCAATCATCATATTCTCAATTCTTGAACAATATATCCAAATCCTACTGGCAAAATTTCAACATTCCAGAAAGATACTCTGAAACATATAATACATTAAACAAAAACATAGAAGTTAATACAGTAAATACAACAAGTTTCCTAAATGAAATTTTTGTAGGTGGTATTGAGAATCTGAAGAAATCATTAGAACTCACACAGAGATATTACAATGATATTGTGCAAAACAACTTTAATTACATACAAAAATTGGAAAGATCCTATAATAGATAATCAAAAAATAGATATATTTTTTTCTTTTTCTTTTTAATCAATCATGAAATGTTTCTGATGTCGTTATCTTATTATCAAAATTCTTAATTAAATATTCTCTAATCATAAATAATCTTTCGATAAACTGATAGAGATTGTTTGCCCTGTAGATTATACGCTTGTCGCCTTCTTCTGATTCACATACATTTAACTCAAATCCATCGTTCCTGAAAGTATCAAAGAAAAATTTCTTATCCGTGATTTCTTCAAATAACCTCAATTCATAATTTATATAATTGACAAAATGTTGCGGGAGTACATCATAATTACCATTGATATCGTTAAAATTATTACTCATTGGAGCTTCTTGTAGTATCTCGCATTATTTAATAGATTGGTTTCATTGTGTACTGTTGAATCGTACAGTAGATAAATATCGTTTAGTGAATAGTATTTAGTGGCGAGGGAAATATTTCTTTAAATAAACGTAAAATCGTACTTTCATATTGCAAATTTACCAATTTTGTAGCCAATTTAATTTTACCAGTCAGTATATATTTTTGATATCAATTTTTTTAAGTAAGAACTTCTATATTTTTCCTGTTGTCATCTGAACAAACCTTAAATCAGAAAAAATCCATCTCTAAGAAAACAAAAAAGAGTTTTAAAAAATACCCAAATAAAGAAAAGAAGAGTAAGCAAGCAAAAGAAGAACAACAATCACAAATCAAAAAGAAATTCCCAGACCCCATAATTTACGACCCAGACAGCAATCAAAGCAATATACCATTAGCACCAGCAGAGGATACTATTTCCAAAGATAAAGTGCAAACTGCTAGAGTTGCTATGAAGATCACAAACGATTATCTAGGTCTTCATAAAGATATGCTAAATACCTATAGCTTGATATATTTTCAGATTTTACAAAATATCTTGAATTTATCTTGGGATGGTATCTCTATCCCTGTAAGAGTTATAAATTCTTCAATTGACGTTAACAAGAATTTCTATACTAGTTCTAGTGATACGACAGAAGAGTCATTACAATTGCTAGACAATATTATAAATAAAAACTTGGATACGTTTATCAAATCAATTGAACTTTCACATAAATTCTACAAAGATGTAATCGAGAGTTACTTGAATTGTATTAAAAAGTTATAACCGCTTTTCACTGTTTATTTATTTTTCTAAATAATTTTAATGATTTCTAAATTATTGTTAATTATGCAATTTATTACATTATTATTGATCTTTAATAATGTCATCCAAAGCGGTTCTTGAATAATAACTCTTGGCAAATTCCAATGCATTTTTCTGTCTATCAGATAGTGATATTCCTAACATGTCTTTGAATTCCAATGCATTAATAACGGCTTTAGCACCATAATGATTGTTAAAATAAATTCTTAAGGTATTGGTTTTACTAGTGATCTCTTTTATCTTTCCTATCCATGGTTTCAGTTCTTCCTTAGAATAAAGGTAATTGTATCTGTGTCTTGAACTTCTTCCATGAAATCGTATAAATGAGTGGTTCTTTGAAGTGACCGTGAC
Organism: Nitrososphaeraceae archaeon; assembly: GCA_035297365.1. Classification (GTDB taxonomy): domain Archaea; phylum Thermoproteota; class Nitrososphaeria; order Nitrososphaerales; family Nitrososphaeraceae; genus TH1177. The sequence continues at coordinate 6,928 of DATGZA010000084.1, read as the reverse complement.
CTCTGCCAGATATTGAAGTTTGTCTGATAATGGTGAATCGGTCATTACTGCTGCAATATCATAATGTTTTAGCATTTCCCATGGACCCTCTGTATTCCATGATGGATGTCTGAATTCCAATGCGTATTGATATCCTGATGGCAATCTATCAAGAAAATTCTCAGTATCTTTAAAATCACTAACGGTAAGACTAGGAGGTAATTGTACAAGAATGGCGCCCAACTTATTTGTTATCTTCAGAGGTGAGATCTTGTCTAGAAATTCTTCAAGGGATGAAATTGCTCCTTTCCTTACATCCAATCTTTTTATATGTGTAACAGTTTCAGGCACTTTTATTGAAAATTCAAAATTTTCTGGAGTTGCATTATCCAATCCGATGAATGTTTGTTTTGTCATGTATTTGTAAAATTTTTCATAGAATGTTGAATCCATTTCAACGGTATCAAAGAAACGAGAATAATAGGAAAGTCTTTTTGTTTGACTACTAGGATAAAAGACTTTGGTCCATCCTCCTTTTTCTGGAGGGTCTGCATAACTCCATCCTGAACATCCTAAATAAATTTGCAATGTTTTAAATGATATGCTGGATGCAAAAATCCTTTCTAAAATAAAGAATCATTTGCAATTGGAAAAGTTTGCGAAGATGGTGTTATATTTATCCTGGAGTTCAGGCGTATTTCTTTCTTTTATAAATTAAATTCCTTTTCCATTTCTTCAAAATCTTTGGATATGTTTTTTTATTGAGAATGTCACAAAATTCATCGTATAATATAACATTCATCGTTATAGGGGTGTTTATCATTAGAAATATTTAGCGCAGATAATTTTATAACGTTTTTTATAATAGCCTCAATACATTTCTGGATCTGATAACAACACATTATTTGACAAGCTATAAATTTCGAAAAAACAAGATAAGAGATGATTAAAAAGAAAAATTCTTAATTATTTCTTATGAATATAATATACTGTGAAAATTCAAATTCCATTTGTTACCATGATATCAGCAATCGCTTTTTTATTTCCGACGGTGGTAAATTTTGCTTTAGGAGATTCAGATTATACACTTGAATTAAAAGATGTAGATACTATACCTATTGTTACAAAGTTCGAAGTAGATGGTGAAAGTTACATGCAGATATGTCCATATGTTATCTGTAAAATAGAGGTTGTTAATAGTTCATTTACTCCTCCTAATCCTGATAACAAGATAATGATGATCGCACATACTATAGATTTTAATGTAATGTACAATAACACGGATACGAACGAAGGTCTTAATCAAAATATATTTCTAGAGAAATTTAGCGAAAGTATGGATGGATGCTTAATTCATAATATAATTAAAGATGAGGAACGTGAGATTTATTTCTGTAATAATGGAACGGACGTTCTCAAGCGAAATTCTGATTCTAAATCTTGGTATTATGATTCTAATGGAATTTATGATGTGGTAAAACATACTTATACTGTAAAGGGAGACTTCAACAGCGATTCTCCATAAAAAACCAAAATATAAAAATATAAAAGTATAAAAATATAGTTATAATTATAATTTTATCACATGGTTATATAATCGATATTTCTGTCTATACCAAATCGATATTTTCTGCTGTTGCTTCTTCTCTGTCTATTTCCTATTGTACCTAAAAATGAATTGTAATTATTTCAAATTGATAATTTAGAGTGTTAAAATATTACAAGGTCGGATAATGTTCCTCGCAACCTTAGATATATTATAATCGTAGACAACGATCTAAAAATGAGCAATTGTAACAAATGGTGTTGACTTCTATGATGATAGTAGTCGCAGAATGATTGTTGGCTATAAACCCATCAACAATAACGAATACACAAGCACAAATGTATGGGGGTAGATAGGGATAGGAAGATAATTATTACAAAGACGACAATAATAGATACGGATACAATTATGATGATAAGCATCCGAAAAACTCTCATGTAACTAACCAGAAAATAAAGTGTATTAACAGCAACATAAATGTAAATGGTGTAGACGTTAACCAAATACCTCAAGACAATAATGTCTTAGCAGCAGCAAACGAAGGAACAGGAGAAGGAACAAATGCACAGAATGGCAATGGAATTGGCAACAATGGTCTAAATCTAAACAAGAATCTAGTAAACTTTTGTATCAACGATAATGGCAATCAACAAATAAGACAACAACCTACGTCAGACGGCGGACTATCAGTTGGTAGTCTCTATATAGTTGAAGGACCAGTGGTAAACTCTCAGGCTCCTAATCCAACAATATCTATTGCAAGTTGTGATACAGATGACTTTGTGATCAGTGGATGATTCAATTTTATTCCAATCGGTTTCAGTGCTGGTTTTTTCGATTCTCTAACAAGTAATCCGACACCTACATTAGATGGATGGTCTGCTACTTTCACAACCAGGGAAGGTTTCAGCAATGAGTCAATTCAAGCAACGGGTGTATGTTTTGACACTTCATAATACACCTTTTTTTTTATTTTATTTAATGTGTTATTCTAGCGATATTGCTACTAACAGCAATAGATAGATAGTAAAAAATTCTTTGTCTTGATTAATTAGTGTTATATCACTTGTTTATTCTGTAGATACGGACAAATATGTTTTTTGTTTCTCTTAACTTCCCAGTACTACACTTTACAGGATTCCAGTATATGGGAGGGTTGTACCCGTAATATTGGCCGTTACAACTGGCAATACATAGATAATCGATTTTTGTGAAAAAAGTAATGAAAGATGTTATTGGAATATTATCTCTTGATTTCCATATTCTTTAGAAAAGCCGAAGTATCATGAATTGTATTCAAACTTATTTTTATACATACATACAAATTTTTTTATAAATATATACATTATATCATTATCTTCGGGGCTATATACTTCGGTTTGTATAGGTATCTGCACCCGTCAAATCATGCCCTTTGAGTAGTGAATCGGTGAAAGTTAGTGCTTAAGCACTAGGATCATGTAAGACTATTTTTAACTCTTAGGTCCAGAGTAAATCCAAGATATTTTAACCGATGTTAGTGCAAGCTATGAAGGAAATTCCAATCGATTGAACAACTTTGAAACTTTTTAGAATGTATTGGAGTTCGTGGATTTAATGGACGAAATACTAGATGATGGGGGAATTTCTTCTGAACACCAAGAATCTATACTACAATGTTTGGTTTTTTTTGGGAATAATTGAACGCCCAGCACCAAAACTATAATTTTTTCTTTTTTTTAATTCTTATGAATTTTAATCTATTTTTTAGCTATTGTTACTTCATTAATCCAATCACATTTTGCGTTAATCTTGGCGTGATGTTTTTCAACTGCTTCCTTGCTAGGTGCTTCCAGCAGACAGTAACATAGATCTGCTTCCCTGTTGTAGAAAATGTTAATGTGGGTAACACCTAATTCATCCTTGGGTAAATCGATAAGCTCTTGTATGTCCTTGTCCAAGGATGGAATTTTGTGCACATCCAGAAAAATGGGCATAACTATAATTTGAGAACAAATTTATTAACTTAATGCTAATTTTATATTAAATCTCATAACTGTTTTTTGCTATATTACTATAGTCGCATTTCTATACACATGTAATTGATATTTTACTCTACAAAAAGAATCCCTTTAATTTTTAATTCTGCTGGACAACCAATTAGCGTTGGGATCAATCTTGATTATACGTAATAATAACAATCAAATTAATGTTAATATTAAATACATCATAAATTATCTTCATATTAATTTCGAGTTGAGTTGGTCAGAAAATAAATAACTATAGAAGTAATTTTTTGAATAATTTTTTAATGAAAAAAAGCACTTCTTTCAATTTACAAAATCCATCAAAATTAATTGACTATGCACTGAGTAGGTTTATGATCTATGTCATCGTATAGCTTAATACTTCATGTAAAATTGAATCATTTTTAGAAATAGTGATATTCAAAAAAATATTATCTTATAAATTCTCAAATATTTCTCTGTTTTCTTCATTATAAGTGAATGCTTTCAGTGTTTTGGTTCTAACATTGCCTAGACTTCCAGTTGACAGCATTACTTTCATCATTGCCTTGTCATCGGGAGCCTCAACTATTATTATGCCATCATATTCTCCAAAAGTAAAGTATTCATTGATTAATTTTGCACCCACCTTTTCCAATTCAGATTTGAAGTTCTCAATTCTTTTTGGTACATCTTTCACGTTTCGTATTCCTTGATCCGTCCAGTTGTATAAAATTATATAATTAGACATCAAAATATATCTACATAACTATTTTTTAAAGATTTCCAATTTTCGAGCAATAAAAATTTTGATAATCTATAAAATAAAAGAAATAATATATTTTAGAAAATCATACAATGGATAACAAGTACAAAGTATATTATACTGAGATATTTCCAGCATCCTTCTAGTACATTAAATCCTGGAGAATCAACAGGAAAATATTCCACTCTCATATCAATATTAGAAATTAAGAAATGTTCTTGTAATCATTGAATAATGTGGTGTTGGCCTATCTGCAAAAATTACAATTAGATAAACTATAAATTCATTATACTTGTTTCGTATTCTCATAAATATTTGAGATGTGTCTCACAACAAGAATATTAAATATCAATAAGGTTATATAAATATTTACTGAGACTTTGGTCAGATAAGGGAAATACATAAAATAGGATTTTACATGTATTTAGTGTTAATTAATATCAACATTATCACTATGTCTTTGGCATGTTTTTCACTGGATTAAAAAACAAATACACAGTATTAACTATAATGTGATACTTTTAGTCTAATTACAAACATGTTGAGTCATACTGAAAAAAATGGTTGTAGAGAGGTGACATCCTTATTAATTGACATGACATCAATATCATAATACCAACAGGGATTTATCTATCCAAAGATAAAATCACTTCAAATTATCAGTTTTTCATTGCAAGAGTAGGAATGTCTTTTTATAATTGTTAACCATATCATCTATGATGCCAGTGTGAAGAATAAATCCATGTGTCCTATTTGTAAAAAGAAATTTATCGAACATTCAGAGTTGCAGGACAAAATATGCAAAATGATTACAATAAAACAATTTGCAAATAACTCTCCCAATTTTGATGTTCAGTTTAGACCTTTCTTCGAAGATTAAGCATAATTTCTTCCATAAAATCACTTATACTAATATTCTAAATATTTTGAAACCTTACCTAATACATCGAGTTCCAATAATGTATCAACAACCAAAAAAATATCTTATAACTTTTTGTTTTCACTTGAGGATTGATTTTTTTGAATGCTTACATAGTAAACATTTCAAGGCTAAGAATGAACAATCATGCCGGGATAGCAAAATATAGAGCAAAAAGATGGGTTTTTGAAAGGATACATTCTTATATGAACAGATTCAGGCGATTGGTCATTCGATGAGAAAAGAATGAAGATAACATCCATGTAACTATGTTAGCATACATTAAGCTAGCAACCGTTAGATCTATATATTTATGATCAATGGAAAAATAATATAAAATAACAATGAATATCATTAACTATCCTGTTGAATTAGTATTTGCAATGACTGATGAGATTTTGAATCATCAATTTGACAATAATTATTTGATTCAAAAAAGAGTTTTGCTCCAACGTGTTTGGACAAGATTAAGGTAGAATAATTTTCGGTAACCCATAAAAATAAATAGAATTTCCAAATTTTTAAACGATTTTTTTTATTGTTTACTGTAATTTTCAATTTTATATAGAAAGATTAAATAATACGTCAAATTGTTTGAACTTAATTTATTTTTTGATATAATGAAAAATTTTGTTATTTGTTTATTATAATTCTTATTATGAGATTAATTATTCTGAATAAGATAAGTATATCAACAGTATCATACTAATAGGTAATGTCAATGATAATGTGCATAACCAGAATACAGAGACTAGATGATTTATATAAAATATTTAAATAGGTCTTTCAAATCTTTAATTTGTGGAGCTAGGAAAAAATCATACGATAATTCTATCTTGTATTATTATTATTTCATTTATTAGTAGTAGCATATTGTTTTTATCTGTTAGCCAGTTATCTTTTGCACAAAAAGTTGATGATAATGATAAACTAATAGTTAGAGCTAAAATTAATTTACAAAATGTAGATTTAGAAAAAACAAAATTCATACGAGTTATAGGTTTTATAAACGGTGAGGAAGTTAAAGAAGATATTCCAATCTCTTCTATAGATAAGGCCAAGAAAACTCTTAGTGTTGATTTAAAAACAGATGTTAAAAATGAGATAGTCACAGCAGATACACCAGATGAATTCTTTGTATGCGCATATCAAGTTGGAGATGTACAACAAGAATATAATTCCATTACAAAATTTGATTGTGATGAGGGAGATGTACTAGGTGTAGATACACCTACACTATCTAGGCTTTTTGGTTCTGGTTCCCTAGTGTACGCCGACAGTAAAGCAGTTTATGATGCTAATATAAATAAAACAACAAATGACAAAACTGATACAGTTAAACTAGAAATTCTTGCTCCTTTGGCAGATAGAAAGGATACACAAAAGTTAAAAATTGGTGTGATGATAAAGGGTCAAATACAATCAGAAGTTATAGAAGATGTTCAAGCTGAACTTGACAAAAGCAAAGATAGTACAATAAAAAGAATATTTACTTTTGACAGAGATACTGACATAGGCAAAATACAAATTGGAGATAGATACCATGCCTGCGTTTCAAGTGATGATTTACGCCCACCAGAAGGAACTGAGTGTGAGAAGAGAGTAGTACACCAATTTGATAAAGTAAATTCGCTGCCAGCACGTTAGATAAATAACAAAATTACATGTCTAATAAGGATTTGATAATAGTTTTTGAATTATTGTATGTAATTATTGGATTCGTTTATTGTCTT
>DATGZA010000083.1:0-2901 GCA_035297365.1 Nitrososphaeraceae archaeon | reverse complement strand
AGCTCTGATTTTGTAGCATTACTACAAGTATTACTTTGAATCCTATTGAATTTATGCTAGTGTATATGTTCCTTGCATTTGTAAAGAGTGTATGTGTTCCTTGCATTTGTAAAGAGGATAAATGAAGAGATTATTTTGCAAAGCATCATGTTATTGATTCTATCTATATATTATTGATAGTGTAAAATGGTTAATTTTCTACGACCGGAGAAAGAACCTCAAGTAATATATTTCAAAAAACAGATCTGTAATCATTTTGCGACATGTTACTTTATACGGTCTTATTGTAATCATTATAAAAAACCAAAATTCCTTCTCCTCTAGTAGATATGTTATCACATAAATCTTTGAATTCAACTCCAAAAAGACACGTAACTACTTTTCCATTTAAATATAACTACACTTTTTACCTGCATGCATTTTACTGCTTATCTTAATACAAATTATCAAGCCTATCATCGCATCATCATCGTCATCATTTGAAGACAGACAAAATATGTTTTGATTCTACACACACTATAATCCAATATCCCACCAAAATCTTTTAATAGTCAAATAAAAAAAAGAATATGTGCAAACGAATGGAAAAGCGTTATGTGTCGGAATCAATAAATTTCAATATCTTCCACCTAATGCATTTTTAAACGGATGTGTAAACGATGCACAGGATATGTTCGAGTTATTGACAACTCAGTTAGGATTTAAAAAAGATGATGTTACGATATTGTTAGATTCAAAGGCAACTAAAGCTAACATAATGAAAAATTTAAAGGAGATTGTTCAAGGTGCAAATAAAGGAAATTATAATTATGTTGTTTTTAGTTGTTCTTCCCATGGATCTTTCATGACTGATAAGAACAACGATGAGCCCGATCATGTTGATGAAGTATTCTGTCCGTATGATACAAAAGATGATAATAATGGTAGTTGGGATCCAGATCATGTTATTATAGATGATGAGCTCAGAGATTTGTTTGCACAATTACCATCTGATGTTTTGCTCGAGGCTTTTCTTGACACCTGTCATAGCGGCACAGGGCTTAGAGCATTGGATCTATTAACGAATAGAAAAATTCGGTTTATTCCACCTCCCTCCGCCATTGCAATAAACAGAGGAGAGGGAATAAGGGGTCATGGAATGAGAGAAGCATTACTTGAGAAGGATATGAAAAATCACATCTTATGGAGTGGATGTAAATCTGACCAAACTAGTGCAGATGCTATTATTGAAGCACAGTGGCATGGTGCATTCACATATTATTTGAATAAATTTGTCAAGACACAAAACAAAGGAATGAGTAGGAAGGGTCTCATTACAAAAGTCCGAAAAGATTTGAAGACGGAAAATTATACACAAATTCCACAGTTAGAATGTGATACTAAATTCAATAACTTGAAAATTGGTAGAATGAGTTGAAGACTAATTTAAAATAAAATAATTAAATATATTTGCTTGACCCTATCTGGATAAAGATGATGAATTGAAATCATACCTATATGATATGCATCATCGATTAGATTCATTACCCCAGTTTTTTACCAGAGACACTACATAATGAATGTATCATAATATACAAAAGATATAGACAATACTTACTGTAAATATTTGCTTCTGGACCTAGATACATAGGACAGGTAGATGCTAAATGATATAACAGATATCTGATAGAAAGATTTGAAAGTATTTTAGAGTCAACAATTTTTTCACCTAGATTATCTAGAATCAAATGACATGTAAATAAAACAATGCTGTTTTTATATGCAGTTTTATAAATAACGTTACACGTTGTTATCAGCGAATCCATATTCTTATTGAGTTTTTATAGAATATTTTTCAAAGCTTATTTTATGGTTTCGTTGACGACTTAATTTTCTTCGATCCTATTTTACATATTCGAGACACAGCTTCGTTTCTATATTTATGTAATTCTATTATGATTGAAGGATGAATAATATAATCTGTTGTCTATTAAACGACTTTTTTCACGAAATCATCATCTGTTATTGTTTAAACAATAAAAATATCAGATAAGTGTTAAGTTATTATCTTTTTAAGGCGATTGGTGAAATAATTGTTAAATTTTCTCAGTCTCGTATTTCGATAAAAACATCTTCTTTTGAAACATTTGGAGATTCTTGTTCTGCTCCTCTAGGAGACATAGCACCACCTAACATGTTCATTTTGATTTTTTTATTCAATTTATCGTAAACTAATTCATATAATTCTACTCCAAATACTAGGTTTTTATCACCTTTGAATGTGAAGGATCCTGATTTACTACTTTCGACTTTAAAGCCTCCCTTTCCATCGGCAAACTTCAAGACATCAATGTCTAAATCCAAAGAATTTTTTTTATCTCCCAGAAAATCTACTGTAATAGATGAGCTCTTTGCTATTGCAGTCACAATAAAAAATTTTCTATCTTCCGAATAAAGCGCATTAGATTTATCAAACTTGTATTTAAATATTCTATTTCCAAGAAGAAGAGGATCAAGTGAATCCCTTCTTGGGTTTGCGAAAGTAAAGGTGATTGCATTTTTATTAGTGCCTTCATATGAACCTGTGATTTTAGCTCCGATATTTGACATGGCTAAGTTATTTAGAAAGTTTTCAAGAAAGTTTAGTCCTGCATTTCCTGAAACATCTTTAGATACCTTTCCCACGACATCTGCCATTAACTCATCAACTGTTATGTCCAGGTCTGAGACTTCAAATTTTGGAACTAGAAAATGCCTTATGCTCCCTGCTGTAGATAGATATTTTATGTTAGGATCTTGTATATATAGGTCTCCAACATTCGAATCTTCTCTAGGTATAGATAGCAGATGTAGACCATATTTTTCTAGAAAAATCTTTAATAGAGGATCGTCTGATTTGCGATTCCAAAAATTCATAGATAT
>DATGZA010000082.1:0-23067 GCA_035297365.1 Nitrososphaeraceae archaeon | reverse complement strand
TTCTATTTACGTTATTAGAACTATCTAACTCGAACTTATTTTAGATTTTTCTATTTTTTATTGGTTTATATAGAGATAAATTCTAAACATTTATTAGACTTTTGACATATATCTAAGGCATAGATTAAATATTTTACAACTTTACAAGTGAAAACATCAAATTCTCCCATTCAGACCGACACACATGAATCATTGTCTCTTCAAAATATACCCACACCTTCTTGCTAGCTTTAAAGTGTTGTTTGCCTGGTATCTATTTAGAGAAATAATAAATAGTAAATTAGAAATATAGAATTTTTCTATCTTTTTCTCAGAATGTGGTTATTTTTTGGTTCTCATGAGGCTTGAATTTTTCCCATAGACTTCCAAATAGTATTCCAAGAACCAACCAAAATATGGTCATGCTGAATCCACTTGCTATTCTAAATCCCTGCACTAAATCCATAGGTGCAGTAATTTCATCAGGATTTTGTGGCATAAGGATGAAGGCTCCAATCATTACAATCCCGTATGCGACTGAGATGAGAGCAAATTTCTTGACTGGATTTCTGTCCATATTATTATATATCATTGCAACTGCAAGTGCAGTGATCCCAGAAATAGCCGTGAAAATAACGTACATATTCTGTCTTTCATAAATCGTTTGAGGGTCTCCTACTGTAGGGGGATTTGCTGGATATTTGAGTGCAGGAATAACGAAAATTACCAGCCATATAATTCCTGCAAGAACGACTGCTTTCTTCAGATTATTTGAACCTGGAAGAATGTTTCTTCCAAAAATGAATGTAATACCAAAAAGGGCTCCAAATGATAAACCTAAAATAGTGCCTCCAGCAATTTGACCGAATTTCTGCCATATTCGATAGCTTTGTAATTCATTCTGATCTATTGCTTTCCCATCTTTTATTGCATTTTGAACTTCAATTCCTATTGCATTATCCAAAAAAGGTTCAACAATACCGAGGTTAATCACGCCCAAAATTGTTCCGGCTATTGCTCCAGAAAAAACGGAAATAAAAATAAAAGTGAACGATTTCAATATTTATTACCTAAAAAATTAGTGACAGGGAAATCCTGCAGCATGTCTCATGTCATGAAATAATTCATGAACAAAAAGATCCTCAAATGCTTTTTCTCCTTGAACCATGCTAAATAATTGTCCTTGGTCATATCCGACCATAAATAAACCAAATAATAATACCACCGAAAGAATTCCTATAGCTAATTTAGGGATTTTATCGTCGCGGATCTGTATCTGTCTTGATAATGTCATTAGTGATGAAGATACTAGCAAGTAGTATATAAAGTGTTGTCTAGTTTATCCAACCGAGTAATATCTTTGATTTGTATATTAAAAATACATCATCAAATCATTTTGTGATGATGTTCTAGATCGCATTATCTATTAATAAATATTTGATATTTTATTTAATCTCCATACTATTAAATATATATGATTTTTGTACACAATTCGGGATACGTCATTTATAAATTTTAAATAAAATATTGATACAATTAAATTTGATTATCCATGGTAGGTATTCATAAAACAATTATGCAAAATCCTATCAAGATATTACGTAGAATTTCCGGTAAATATGCACCTAGCAGGAACCTATCTTTTGGGATTGTTCATATTTTTAAAACTTTACAATTAGCCAGTGTACACGGACATATCAGCAGATCATTTTTATGCAAAGAATTAAGTATTGGAGAAGGATCAGTTAAGACACTTGTAAAACATTTAAAAATGAATGAAATGATAATTACCAGTAAATCAGGAACAATTCTCACAAATAAAGGAAAAGTTATTCTTCGTGACCTTCTAACTCTAATCCCATCGGAAACTATAATTCCAAAAAGTTCCATCACTTTGGGAAAATTCAATTATTGCGTATTGTTAAAAAACTCTGCTAGGCTGGTCGGGTCAGGATTGGAACAGCGTGATGAAGCGATAAAATTGGGTGCTACTGGCGCTACAACTCTTATCTTTTCTAATGGTAAATTTCTTATTCCTGAAACGGAGTATGATGCATTAGATAGAGAAGATATTATAAGGGATTTATTAATTCAAAAGTTAAAACCAAAAGATAATGATGTTATTATTATTGGAAGTGATGATGATAGCAAAATTACAGCCGAACTTGCTACTAAAGGAGCTGCCTTGTTTACTATGATGTCTCTTGATCACTAAACCACATTAGTTCAAGAATTTATTTTGGATATTTTTTCTAATTATTTTGCCAGTTTATTTATTTATTATTGGAACATTTCACTCATTAATTGCTATAAAGAGAAAAAAAATCTTATCACTTTTCTATAACATCATTATTAATATGTTAATATAACGATTTCTTCTATCACGGAGATACATACTATATTTATTAACATGGCTTCCTATTTTGGTACAGTATCTTTATAATCTATATATTGGTTATAATTATTTCAGAGTATGGTGTAACGATTTCTTGAAATAGTTGATATTTAATTCCATACAATGGAAAGAGCATTCTTATTTTTTTCTATATCATTTCTTTCTTTAATTCTATTTGGTATATTGATATCATCGATCATCCCTAGTATCTATGGCGATATGAATAGGAATCAAAAAACCGTCACTCAAAACCTTATGATTGGTAATGAAGATGAGTACTCTGAAAATTATGTAGACAATAACTATTACCAAAATGATGATAGACATTATGATGATAATATTAATGAGGAAGATAGATCTAATTTGATGTATCCTATAAATCCCTTGTCATCTAATCTTGTAATGTATCCAATGATTTTTACGTCTAATATGTATCCGTCGCCTTCTATTTACGAACAAGGTAATGGTGATATCGACTCTAGAGGAAAGGCATTCTTTACTTTTCATCCCAATGTTGATACACTTGATTTTGAAGTCTTCTTATACGGTATGAGTTATGTTGAAGGCGATGACGTAGAAGTTATTGATGTTCATATAGGAAATCGAGGTGAAGATGGACCTTCTGTACTGTCTTTATGTAATGAGATCAAAGGAAAAGGCCATTGTAGGGAAGGTCCTGGACTATCAGTTGAAGGTTCTTTAGGTATTAAAGACCTTAAAGGACCTCTTGAAAATTCTTCTTTTAGCGAGTTAATAGATCTTATTCAAAGTGGATATGCTTATCTAAATGTTCAAAGCCGTGATTACCCTGAAGGAGAAATCAGCGGACAAATATTTGATATTCATAATTAAATTTCTTAACATTCTTTGGCTAATTATTGTTGGTTTACCTATAGAATATAAGTTTGGGTCGTCTAAGACGTTGCCTAGCCAATAGGGTAAAAAATTATAGATAGCCAAAACTGATTTTAATGTCTCAATTAGTATTGTTTGGGAAATAATTCATCATTTCTTTTAGCAATATTTGTTTCATTGAAAATATGAAAATGTCATTATAACAAATAAAATTTTAAATATATATGATTAATAACGAAATGTATAAAAAATCATTCTGAAACTCCAAATTACGTTAATGAATAAAAAACTCCTTTCTGAAATACCAAAATCCCTCAAATTGGTAGTTGAATTGGGAATGGGAGATGGAAGATTAATCAAAAATTTATCAGAAAAAGAGAAAGAGAACTATTTTATAGGGATCGAAATTAACACTGAGCGCTTTCAAGAAGCTTCATCCAATATTAAATCAAATAATGTAAAGTTGATTAATAATTCCTTTGATGAGGTCATTCCATTATTCGGGGATAATTCCATCAATAAAGTTATTTATATTTTGCCAGACCCAAAATTTATAGATAAGAATCATAAACAAAAATGGAGCAAGTTATATAAAATAATCTACAGCAAGTTAGAACATAAAGGTAGTTTTATTCTAATCACAGAAATCACTGATGCATTGTTACAACCTGTATCTGATGAATTATTTTTTGAAGAAATGATTTGGTTGAAAGAATTTTTTGAATCCATAGGATTCGTTACAGTAAATTGTTCCGAAGAGCCTCCTGAACAGTATAACACCTATTTCCTCAAAATTTTCAAAGGAGATACGCAACGGATTAGAATTATATACTTTAAATTTGTAAAAAACTAGACATTAAAAAAAAATCTTCTAACTATGAAGATGAAATATAATTATCTGCTATTATTTTCTTTATTTTTATAGATAGTCTGGTATTTCTTCTTTACTTGTTTATTCTAACATGTGCTCTTGCTATCATTTTTGCTATTCTTATAGGTTCTGGAATTGCTCCCTGAATGAGGAAAGAATTAATAATATTAATTGAATCTTGAATAGTTATTCCCCAATTTCTGATAAACAGAAATTTTCCAGTCTTCAACATGATTTTCTTACGTTCTCCCAATTTGTTGTAACTTTCAATCTTCGTTTTATAATTATATGGAAAATAGTTTTTAATAGATTGATCTATACCAAAGGAATCTTTGAATGTGATAGCAATAACCGGAATACTGGTAGTTTTAAAAATCTCCTCTCCATCAATGATATTATACATGCTAATTATCATACCGTCCAATAAAATAAGATTGATATCATTTCTTTCCTGATTCTTTACCATTGATATGATACTGTCAGTAGCATCATTACCCCCGATAGTAACGTTTCCAAAAACAACACCATCAACTATTAGATCTTTTCTCATTACAATTCCCGCAATGATGGATATTAAATTTTCTTTTTTGAAACTTTCAGCAATTGCAAATACTCTGATTCCTTTTTTATCTAGATGTAATTTTTTCTCTTTGTTCATATGTCTGTTTTAATATATAATAAAACAACGTCAAGTATTTAATGTGGATTATAATTTCTTATGATTAATTGGCAAGTGCTGATAATTTTGCTCTTGAGGAAAGAAAGGCAGAAGAGGCCATAAAATGGATGAATTCATATTCCTTACAACATGATAAAAAATTTGAAGCTAAACTTGAAGGATATTCACTGTCAACAGTAAATTTCGGCAATTTTAAAGTTTTTTCTTGGAAAGGAGATTGGTCCTTCGCAAGAAACCTGATTAAAAAAACTAGCAGTAAACTCAGTATGAAGGTTATAGAATCTGGATATCACGAAAAAGATTCTTTTCTTCTGTCCTTGATGGGAATCAATAAGGAAATTGCCAAAGTATACAATAAGGGACACATAGTAGGTAATGTAATTCTAGACAGAAAATCAGGAAAATGGATTGCGAAAAAAGAGAAGTTGACCTAACCTATCAATAGCTTTTATAATTAAGGAATGTTATTCTGATATTGAAAAATTCTTGTAAATTGACAACGAACTACTGAAAAACTGGAACATGTATATAAATTTCATCCTGATTTAATAATACTTTACATGATATAAAACAAGGTCTTACATAAACATCTGATCTTAAACTAATCTGTCTTGATTTTTAACGTTAAAGTATGTCTTATCTTGTCCATTGTTTTTATCTGTCCTGTAACAATTTCCTTTATTTCATCGATAGTTTCTGAATTTATTTTAAGAAGGATGTTATATGGACCTTCTAATCTGTTGATTACTTGTATCTCTTCTATCTTATCTAATTCCTCAAGTATTTTTTCTTCCTGTCCGTAATCACAAGTAATTAAGACAAATGCCTCCACCATGAATTGTTATGCACTTAATAAACTTATGACATTATTAATAATTTTTCCATGGTCTGCTTTTACCTCGGTTGTAACCAGTAGGAGATGTTCATCTGGTAGCGGGATAGTTATTCTCTTTATCTTTTCGTATTCTGCCATTGCATACTTGCCCTTGCCGATTTTTGGTGCTAATGAATTTCTAAGACCCCATCTTGCCAAGGCTTGTAGATTTGATTTCCTGGTTTCTTCGCTGCTTAAAATATTTTGTACGCCTTCTCGTTGACTACCATATTTTATCTCGCCGGATTCGTCGCATACACCTGCAAACCTAATGTTTTTGTCCATGTCTAGTATCCTTTTACACAAATTATCAAAATCCATATT
Source organism: Nitrososphaeraceae archaeon (assembly GCA_035297365.1). GTDB lineage: Archaea > Thermoproteota > Nitrososphaeria > Nitrososphaerales > Nitrososphaeraceae > TH1177. Next base: position 17,090 of record DATGZA010000082.1, on the reverse strand, counting down.
TAATATTTTTACTGTTTGGTAATAATAGTTTTTATGCTGTTTGTTGCTATTCACTGTAGTTTTAAGCGAGAAAAATTTCTTACCATTATTTATTAAAACTTACTGAATCTTTTAAAAAGTGTTCTGGAATTTTTGAAAGCTGTTCAATTTTCCAATGACAACTCCAACAAAATCCACATACTAAACATGTAAATTGTGTTCTGGTTTTACACGATTCACATTCTCTGTATTTTTGTGAAAGACTATCCCTAAGATATTCATGTCTGAAAAATAAGCTATTTTGACCTTTTTTTATTATCTTGGAGGTGTTCATGTGTTTCACCTAATATTATTATGTAATATCTAAACTATAACTTTTTTGGAATTATTTTATTGTTAATATTTAAAGTACTATAGTTTATCATAGAAAATATATTTAAACTAAACAAATATGATCTTTATAGTAAATATGATAAACTTGTTTTATTATTTTTAGTAAGCTATATTTTACTTTTGATGTATTTTAGTAAAATAATTATCGTAATTGCCCTAATATTTCCTTCGATCTTGTGACCAATCAAAAATAGTCCTATTGCAGTGATAAAAGAAAATATACCAAGAACCATTTCTTGTCCTTCTCCAACTAAATCATCGGCTATCAAATATAGTGCAATACAATATAGGACTAATCCTACTGCATGCAAAATTATATTTATTGGATTTCTGTGGGTATTGTTGATAGCTTTTACCAGATTAAATGACATTTGATCAACTATCTCGTTGGTCATTTTTATCTTTTATACTGTTAAAATATTATATTCTAATAATAACTTCTGACTACAACAAAGATTATGCAATGGGCCAGATAGTTCTTGGCCCATTGCGACCCATCAGTTTTTTTCCGGTAAGGCTTTTGCACAAGTCAGTACTTACCAGTGTGATTTACAGTCAAATTCGTAGTTTCTTCCACTTTCGTTTCTGACTGTATGATTCTAATACGTGAATCGGATATAAGAAGGTTATTTGCAAAAAATATGTAATAATGTAATAGAAATATTGTACATAACAATAATTATGTTTCTTGTTGTTGTTTCTTTATATCTTACTTTTATTTGAAATTTACATTATTTATTTCTTTTTGAACATGTTTCTAGGATTGGAATCGTAATACGACATAGATATCAATTCGAAAATTAAATTGAATGAGCTTGGTTTAATTTATCACAATTTATTTTATATAAATTCTCTTTTTCACATAGGAACAGATGATATGTTGTTATACTCCATTTCTAGCTCCTGAAATAATGACATTATGCTCATCGGCTGGTATTGATACTTTCATTGTAATCGTTTTGCCATCGGTTGTAATCGTTGCTTCTTTATGCAGCTTTCCATCAATACTGATATTTATCTTCTGATTGGTGTTACTTTGTGGAATTTTGAATATTAGATCTCCACCTTCTGGGTTATATGGTTTGATTGTAAACTTAATACTGTCAGAGGATTTATCATAGTTAAAATTGCTCACAAGAGATGCGCTTTCAAAATCAAAGGCAAGGAATTCTCCTCCTCCTATGTCTAAAGTAGTTATAGGACTGTTTATATCAAGACCAGCACAGCTATAGTAGTAAGCTAAAGATCTTGTAGTAGGTTCAGGAATAATTTTATAAGGTTTTTCTTCTCCTGGATACAGAATAGGAATTACTGCACTTTTTACAGAATCTAATTGTGTACCATCTTTGGAATGAACAGATGCATATACCGCAACATCATTGATAATGGATGACCCGATATTTTTTATGGTTCCTATCAAGGCTTTTTCCTCTCCCATAGCAATGTTTGAATATTGATGTTTTAGAGTGGCAAATAATGGTTTATTCACTTCTTTTGTTTCTACAACAAAAACGGATCCTTCAAACGACTCTCCATTTTTTATAGTGAATTTAAAAGGAACTTCTCTATGTGGATAGAGCACACTAGCAAACGTTTTGCTATTCAGTACATCTGGCTCATTTTGGAAAGGCTTCTTTACATCTACACCTATAATTACCTCTAATGGAGTTTTGCCAATATTTGTTAAAGTTCCTACTAAATTCAATTTATCATTTGAATCCTTGAAAATGTTTCTCTCGGATATTGAGACAATATCTTCTGCGTACGAATTGGAGGTAGATAGAGAAATTAGATAAATAACAACAGTAATAGAGGAAATTAATACATATCTTAAAGTATTATTCTTGCTCAGATTGATTTTGCTTTTGTTTTTGCTTTTGTTTTTGCTTTTGTCCATACATTAATTATTATCTAATGATCCAGATAAATTCTTTATTTCATAATTAAAAAGGATTTATTGTTTTTTAAAAATTTTAAATATCTTTCAATTTTTAGAATCGATAATAGATTTACTCTGTTCCTTTACCTTCATTTCCAGAATCTCCGCTGCTATCTTTCTCTTTTGAACTGGAATCTTTTCCAGAATCTCCGCTGCTATCTTTTTCACCTAACATTCTACTAAGGGAACTGAAAATGTCCTGATCATCTTCTCCCTCCCCTTCATTATCTGTAGAAATAAGCCTTACATCCGAGTAAGATTCAGAAATATTAATTGTTCCTAATACTAATATGGATAGGGAAATTATTGATACAAACAGAAGATTTTTCCTTTTCATTCTCTATACCTCTTAGATATAATATTCATAGATATTCATTTTATATAAGTTGTTACAATATTTTTTAGATTACAATCTTATATAATGATTTTTTGTAAAATATACTAGATGATTAGCATCGCAAATAAACTATTATTTTTATACCCCCTAAATTGATTTAATATTACTGGATCTGGATTATCATGAGTTTTAAATTTTTATCATTTTCATTTATCATTTTCTTTTGGTCTCTTGTTATTTTCCTTCTTTCATTCTCTTTTATTTTTGCACAGACAGATAAAGAATTGACAGGCAGTATTGGAAAATCTATGTTAATAGTTGGTAGCTATCCTGTAGGTATTGATATAAATCCATTAACAGGTATGATTTATGTTGCCAATCAATTCTCTAATACTATTTCAGTAATAGATAGTAAAACAGATAATATTGAAAATACGATTCTGGTAGATAATTTTCCATATGATCTTGATACCAATCCTTTTAATAATAGAGTATATGTAACCAATCGAGGATCAGGTACAGTATCTGTCATAGATGGTTCTACTAATCAAAAGCTTTCCGATGTTGAAGTTGGATCATCTCCCGTAGGAATATCTGTAAATCCATCCAAAAACATAATTTATGTGACAAACCTTGATTCTAAATCCGTGTCTATTATAGATGGGATAAATAACGAAGTAATAAAAACAATAAAGTTGAATCATATTCCTTATGGTATAACATTAAATCCTCTAACAAACAAAATATATATTTCTAATATTGATAATTCTACTATATCTGTAATAGACGGAAAAACAAATCAAGTTTTAGATAATATCACAGTTGGAATTGTACCTACCGGTTTGTATATAGATTTAAAAACAAACATACTGTATGCAGCAAATTATGTTTCAAATACAATGTCAATAATTGACGCTAATACAAATAAAATAAAATCTACAGTCAAAGTTGGTAAATCTCCAGTAGATATTGCAGCAGATTCCTTATCAAACAAAATATATGTTTCCAATCTTGGAGACAATACGGTTTCTGTTATTAATGCAACGACTAGTGAAAAAATAAAAGATATCTCCCTGGGAACTAAAATAGCAGAAAGCTATGAAAGTATTGACCCCTCGCTTGATTTGCCTATTGAGGTCGCATTTCCATTAGTAGCTAGTAGATTAGCTGTAAACCCAGATACAAACTTGATATATGTATCCAATACATCTTTCAATGGAATTTCAGTAATCGATAGCAAGCTAGATCAAATTGTAGTGCGTTTATCTGTAAATGTTAATCCAGAAAATTCAGGAACAGTTGAATGTAATAATTACAGATTTCCATCAATTCATTCTATTTTGTATCCACATAATACTGAGATAACATGTGTAGCTCATTCATCTAGAGAAAAGTCATTTGACTTTTGGTCTGATATGTTATCAACTAACAAAAATCCAGTTACATTTAATGTCACTGAAAATAATCAGTTAACTGCTAATTTCAAGGATTCTATATCAACAGAGACATATATAGGAATGGTGGCAGGAATATTAGGTTCGACCTCTATTTTTGCTGGATTTTACTATAGAAGAAGGGAAAGAAGGAATCTAAACAAAGTTATGAATAGAATAGATTTTACCTACGATGCATTGAAACAAGATAGAGTTGAAGGCGTCAAACAATTAGAAGAGATAAGAGAAGAAATAAATCATTTATTTAAACAAGGCAAAATAACTGATTCTCATTATAACATTTTAGAAAAAAAGATCGCTGACCTTGTAAACAAATTACTTCGAGACGGTTGATGTCAAAAGGAAATTTATATAGTTCGAATATAAGGGTAGAGTGCCTTATTCTACCTTGGACTCATAAATCTATGATTAAAGTAGAAAATTAATATGATGTATATCTAATTGTTAAATATTGTAATAATTGATTGTGGATAAAATATTTTTAGCTTCGTTTGTATGCTTGCTCTCTTTCGTTTTTCTTTCTATTATTATATATAATGAAAGAGATACAATTTTTACAGGTTTATTAAAAACTGATAATTTTTATTTTCTGCAGTTAAATCAACTCTCTCTTTTCTTACCCAATTTTGTAGATAACATTATGCTCATGATTACATTGTATGGGAGAGAAATTTTTTGGCCAATAGTACTAATTATGTTATTTATTTTTGGTGGTAAAATAGGAAAAAAGACCGCAGTAATTGCTGCAATATCCATGATATTGCTGATGCCTTTGGTATCTGTAATTAAGGATGTAATAGACAGACCGAGACCGAACATATCAGAAGTTGAGATTTTCCCGGTTTCAGCAGATACATTCTCTTTTCCATCAGGGCATGCAACAATTGTTTCAGCTGGATTAGCTACTGTGTCTATCATGTTTCGTGGAAATGTGAAAAGAACTATTCTCTTTGTGGGACTTGCTTTTGAAGCTGCATTGGTATGTTTTTCAAGAATCTATGTTGGGGTTCATTATCCATTAGATGTGGTCGGAGGAATATTGCTCGGAACTGGATTCTCGTTTCTATTAGTTGGACTCACGCAATCTTTTGTATTTAAAACTAAATGTGTAGATAACTAGGTACATATCCATGTAGAAAAATGACATCACCTCTATTTTCTGTTTGATATTAAAATGGTTTATTTTTTTTGCTATCATTTGTCCTTTTTCTATCTTTAATCAAATGAACTAAAGTATCTGTAGGTTTTATAGTAGTACCAGATTAAGGTTAACATTAATCCACATTTTTTTCATCAGTATGTAATCTAGGTAGATTCCAATTGAATTTCATAGAAAGTAATCTAAATACTGTAATAATAACTATACAAATCATCATAGAAAAATAATAATTTATTTCGAAAAGTAACATAATATAAAAGATGGTAATACCCAAAAAACTTGCAGATGCATATAATTCTTTTAAGAATACCAATGGAATTTCCTTGACAATCATATCTCTAAAAATTCCTCCGCCAATGGCGGTAAAGATTCCAGAAAATGCCATAGCAATGAAATTCAGACCAGTTATTTCGTAGGCAACACTGGCGCCTATTATACTGAATACACCTAAACCGATAGCATCAAATTTCAAGAATAAATTAAAATTTTCCTTAAAAAAGCGATACAAAAAAAATACGATCAAACCTGTTGAGACGGCAACTAGCAAATAAAATGGATCTACCAAGACCTTTGGGGGAATCCTGTTTAAAATTACGTCTCTAATTAACCCACCAGCTAATCCTGTACTACTTGCTAACATTATTACCCCAACAATATCCATTTTGTATTCAATTGCTTTCAAAGCTCCTGTTACTGCAAAAGCCATTATGCCAAACAGGTCAAGAATTTGAAGTACTATTGGAATAGAAAATGTAACATCATCCAATTAGGATATTTATTAAAATAAATTCATATTATTTAAATCGATTTAAATATTTTGATCAGATTTCAATATCTTGAGGTTAACTAGCGTAAAGGTTTAGGGATTCTTATTCCCTTGTTATTCATTATCATATATATCTCAGGTAAAGAATAAACAAAACCAATGTGAATACAATCGGTCTTTTCGTCTACTAAGCATCTCAATTCACCATTTTTCAAGATCACTTCTACTATCCTATTTTTTTTATTGTCTTTAAGTAATACACGATCAATATCAATAGAAATTTTTTCCATGAATGGAGCCTGTTTTGCAAAAGCCTCATGTTTTATCATAGTTTCTTCCATCATGCTTGTAAGATATCCCGAAAAGCTTGTTATTCCTTTTAATTCTAAATCATTCTTTCTTTTTTCATATACCTTGAAGAATTTGTTGTAAACATATTCGCTCACAGTAATCGATTTGAAACCAGGCTTTGGCATATTAAAATTCCGTACATGACCGTACCATATAAGATTTACTGACCATAAATACTTGAATTATAATCAAATAATCGTCATATTCTGTAATGATGCAATGATATTGTCATGTGGACGATTTTAATTTTTAGTTACTACTAAAAAAAGAAACTATTGATTTTTCGCCATCCTGATTTTTAACGACATTCTTGCTTCTCACTTACTTTTAATTCCGGGAAATTATAAAAATCAATAAATCAATCAATATACTGTTAGAATCAAAAGAAAGATTTAATGTAAATAAAGTAATTTATTTTTTGAAATCATTTAGTAAAACTATGATACTTTCTTGGAAGAATTAGGGAATAATTGTTGTCAAATATTCATACGAAGTTTTTGCAACTTCAACTGGGTTATCTTGATATGGATATAATTCCACGGTAACAAAAGCTTTATATCCTGTTTTTTCTATGGCCTCAACAACTTTAACAAAATCTATAGAACCATCGCCAAGTTTCAAATGGTAATGCACCCTATTACTTGCTATATCTGCAAAATGAAAATGTTCTGTATAATCTATGAGCTTATTAATAATTGCAACAGGATCTTCTTTTACACAATAAAAATGACCTATATCAAAATTCAGTCTAATATAATCTGAATCTACCAATCGCATTAATTCTAAAAATTGGGTGGAATTCTCAATCAGTAACGATGGTTCTGGTTCTACTAAAATCTTTATATCTTTTTTTTCCGCAAATTTTGATACATCGAGCAAGCCCTTTACAAATATCTTTAAAAGTTTATTTCTATCTTCATTTGGTTTTTGATAATTGAATGGTCCTCCAGGCTCAGTAGACAAATTTTTTGCACCTAATTTCTTCGCTAGATTTATGCAATTTATGGTGTGACTGATCCTTGACTTTCTTAACTCATTACTGGATTCGATCCAGGAGGGATGATAAACATCGCCGATGGAGTACAGGGTAAATGCATTCAGGTTAGAAATTCCTAAACCAAGATCGGAAATCAATTTACGCGTTTCATTTATTTTATTATCTGCAAAGTCTGGGGGATACGCATGAGGGCTATCACACAATATTTCCACTCCTTCGTATCCTATCTTTGATATTTCTTTTATTGCAAAATCAAGTGAATATTTTTTAAAAGCATTAGTACTAAAAGCTAATTTCATAAATTTATCTCCATCCCATAAATCTAGGGCAATATCTTTTTAAACAAATTATGGTTTCCAAGTAAATTTAGCCGATTGTTTGTAAAAATTGAAGGCATTATAAAAAGTAACATTTTCTATATCTTTAGAGCTGAATCCTTCTTTTTTCATCTCTCTGGCTACTAGCGGAACACTTAAGGGATCCGAAATTCCCCAATCGGCAGCGCTATTTACCATAATGCGTTCAGAACCATATTTCTTTATGATATCCATTGCTCTTTTTGGATTTAATTTAGTAATTGGATATACAGTTAAACCTGCCCAAAAACCCAATTCGAGTGTCTTTGCAATAGTCTCCTCAGTATTATGATCTATCAAAATCTGATCTCGATTATATTGGCCATTATTAATTTTGGTCTCTGTTATCTTTTCCATTCTTTCCATACCTTGTTTCTTGTTCTCATGTGGCAAATGAATCATCGCAAGCATATGTTTTGAAGATGCCAGTTCAAGTTGTTTAATAAAAATTTCTTCTTCAAATTCATTAATTAGATTATACCCAATTTCTCCTATAGCCACAACCCTTTCCCTGTTCAAAAATTTCTTCATCTCTTTTAATGCATCTGATGCAAGAGGTCTATGTATCGCCTCTTTCGGATTAACAGAAATACAAACAAAATGCTCTATCCCAAATTGTTTTGCCCTAGCAGTTTCAAAAGATATCATATGTTCCCAATAATCAATAAAGGTACCAACAGATGTTCTAGGACTTCCCAACCAAAAAGAAGGCTGAACGATAACTTCAATCCCTGCCTTGGACATAATTTCATAATCATCGGTAGTTCTTGAATACATATGAATATGAGGATCAAATAGCCGTGACATCCATCTTCATTGATATAAGTAAATAATAATAAATGTTATCGACGTGTAAAGGTCCAGATAATATAATTAATTGTTTGCCGCAATTATGATCAATATTTTATATCGTAGGATCTTCCAAATTTATCGAATTATATAAATTATAATAGACTATAAATGGAGTAACATATTATATATATTTGCTATTATTAGAGGATCATAATATTTTTTTGAAATCTATTTGTCCGAATATAAATACACCTTATTAAATTACATTACATTATATTCATTCATCTATTTTATAATGCATAAATATGATGAAATAGTAATTTCATCTTATTTTTAAGATTTTTAAACAAAATTTGAAAACGAACAACTAATAAGAAGATATTTAAATATTCTAATCTAATACTATTGAAATATCAACCAACTCTGACTAATCTTAAAAAGAGTTCTGATCCGAATGATTTGTCTGTAGATATTGCAGGAATACATTTCAGAAATCCTTTGCTATTAGCATCTGGTTTTTTAGGAATCTCTCAAGAAATTTTCAATAGATTATATAAATCAGGTTTGGGAGCTGTGGTTAGTAAATCTATAAGTGTTGTTCCTATGGAGGGATATAAAGGCCCTACAATAGTTTCAATTAACCAGAAGAGTTATTTAAATGCGATTGGTCTATCAAATCCAGGAGCAGATGCATTTTCAGAAGAAATCTCAAATAATACTGTTCCATTACTTGTAAGTCTGGTGGGTTCAAGTGCAACAGAATTCCCAAATTTGATTAAAAAATTCGATAAACTCAATATTCTTGGATACGAAATAAATCTATCATGTCCTCACGTAGCCAAAATGGGAATGGAAGTTGGGGATGATCCTACTTTGGTAACTAAAATTATTAAAACTATTAAAGCAAATACCAAAAAACCAGTAATTATCAAAGTTGGAATAGGTAATGTGGACGTAGTAAAGCTTGCAGATTTAATAGAAGAATCTGGGGCAGACGCTATTACTGCAATAAATACCATAAGGGCAATGACAATAAATACTGAGACGGGGATGCCTATCCTGAGTAATAAAATTGGAGGCCTTTCTGGGAGCTCTATAAAGCCTATCGGTGTCAGATGCGTTTATGAGATCTCGAAAAAAGTAAGTATTCCAGTGATTGGCTGTGGTGGCATCATGAATTGGGAAGACGTAATAGAATACATGCTGGCGGGGGCGACGACCGTAGAATTAGGTTCAGTTATTGGTTATCATGGTTTAGGTGTTATTAATAAAATAATTAAAGGAATTAATGGATATTTGAATAAAAAAGGCTACAAAAGTGTCAAGGAGATTATTGGAATTGCACACAGATATTGATATTATTCGTACCGTAGTAATAGAGCAAGTAATTGAAGAAACACCATCGATTAAAACCCTGATATTCAAAGATCCTCTTTCGTATAATGCTAAACCTGGACAATTCTTGATGGTATGGATTCCTAGAATCGAAGAACTGCCAATGAGTGTAATGTTTGCAAAGAAATTAGGTTATGCAGCAGTCACCATTAGAAAACATGGTATAGGTTCTACTGCTTTATTTATGAAGAAACTGAATGATGTGATAGGGATTAGAGGTCCGTATGGAAACTCGTTTAGTATAAACAAAAATGCTCAAAACGTAATGTTGGCAGGTGGTGGAACGGGTTTAGTTCCATTAATGCGATTCGCTAATTTTTTAACCAATTCTAAAATAAAATATACTTTAATAATTGGGGCAAAAACAAAAAATGAAGTTCTTTTTTACAATTTGGCAAAACAACTAGTATCAAAAACAAGCAATAAAATAGTTGTAACCACTGAAGACGGCACTTTTGGAATAAAGGGAAAGGTTACAGATGCTATAAAGTGTATAATAAATAAAGAAAAATTTGATTTTATATATACTTGTGGTCCTGAGATGATGATGAAAAATATTTTTACCATATCCTTGGATTATTCCATTCGCTTTCAGGCCAGTCTTGAGAGATATATGAAATGCGGGATAGGAATATGTGCCAGCTGTTGCATTGGTGATAAACTTGTATGTACCGACGGAACAATATTTAATGAAAAACAATTGTCTGTAATGCCCGAGTTTGGCAAATTTTTTAGGGATAAATCCGGACGTAAATCCAGATATTGAAAATATATCTAATTTTATACCAGACAACAAATAGGCAAGTTAGTAAGAAGATTCTACCTAATTTAGTTTTTAATTTCTTTTGGTCTCCATCATGTTTTTATTTGGTTCCTTTGGTCTAAAGGATCTTAACTTTTTGTGCATTTTTGATCTAGGCAGAAAATATTTATCAAAGTTGATGTCTCTTATATCAAGGAAGGACTTTCCTTTCCTACCAATACTTCCTATAACCTCTGGTTCGAGATTTATCTTTTTTAAATCTTGAATTATCGAATCTGTCAACTCACTGCTTGCTATTATTGCATGACAACCATTAACAGAAGAGGTTGGATTTTGCAAAAAATATTCTTTTACTGCATAGCAAGCGATATCATGATATTTTATCGGAATCTTCTGTATCTTTATCTCGCTATCTGTATATTGAGATAGAAGTTTTATAGCCAATAATCCTTTTGTAAGAATGGGAAATACTGCAGTAATATGTTGAGACTTATCGTATTCTCCTCCAAAATCTGGACAATATTTGTTAATAATCCTCCCCAGCTCAAATCTGGGGTGAACCATGTTTTTGAAAATCATATCCTTAGCGTGTTTCAAGGTCTCATAAGAAATCCCATTCTTTTCAAACAATGAAATATTTTCTTCATTGATCTGTGTTAATAAGAATAAATTGAGTGGTATTATCGACCCAAATTTGTCTGTAATTATTAAATTCATTCCTTCTTCTGTATCCTCATATCTCAAGGGCAATTCTTTGAATGTAGTTGCAGTAGATGTTGCACCAAAAAAGAGATTTCCTATTTTCAAAGAAGGATAATCCTCCATGTAGATATTGTTTGAGAGTGTAAATAAATCAAAATTCTTTCTTGTAATATCTAGAATCTCTTCTGTAGGTCCATCATAAATCGGAAATATTCTAAATTCAGATGTACACCCTAGAAGGTTTAAATTTTCTATGGCACCTGATACTGTAATCTGAGTATGAATTTCTGATTCAGGTATATCCATAACATCAGTAACTTGTGCGACATAATTATTTGCGAGTATGTATCCAATTTTATTTCCTCTTCTTGTTTCTATAAAATCTAATAATGCAAACTGTTTTTTTGATGAATTGCTTAATACTGTTACTTTTTTTGTATTAAATTTAGATTTAAAACCACTAATAAAATTATATAACAGAGCGAATCTTTTTTCTGCATCTTCGCTAATGTCACTATTCATACAAATGATTGTTAATGCTTTTTTAATTCCAGTTTCGCTTTGTGAACCTTCTGAATCTGTGAAATCATAGAATCTCCTTGTTAATTCAGGTACTTTCCCTTCACATTTAATGAAATAGTCAATCCAATCTGGTGTAAATTTCGCATTTGTACCTTTAATCCTATTTATAGAATTTTCAAATACGTCCTGATCAATTTCATTAGAAAAATTAGCAATCCAATTAAGAGGTTCAAAACCATATTCTTTATATCTAAATATATTATGCCAAAAATCTTGATTCAAGATAATCCAATATATGGTTTAATATAATGATATTTAAAATATAGATATTTTAAGCATATTATCATTTTTTCATTCCAAATCTACAGAAAAGAAAGTTGTACAATACTGACTTAAAACTATTCCACGAACCATTCTACGTGTATCTTTATTTCTTTATTCAAAATTATTTAGTTAGATCATCAAATCATATGATTTTACCATTATGAATATTATACACAATAAATCTGACGATCCCTCATTATTTGGCGTCTTGTCCCAGATATAATATGTTCCCAGAAAATCAATTGAGAACATATATTATAGTTTCATCTCTCTCAATTATGTAAAATTACGTAGATTTTAAAAGATCTCAGATATCAAATTTTCCTCATTTTAGCAAAAATTATGACGATGACTGGATAATCAATCAAATCAAATCAGATTAATATTGATATTTTAAGGTAAGAACTTGGCAATACACATGGTTTGAGAATAAATAAATATAGAGTTAAGAAGATATCTTTACTATTTATAATGTCTGAATCAGGTTATGGATCATCTATTGCAAATTCCAACAATTCAAGCTTGGCTCAAAACATGGAGCACTCTATTGATTCATTGAATATAAAAAATCTCGCATCCAACTTTGAAAGCAAATCTGCCCAAGAGATATTAAAGTGGTCTTTTGATAATTACGGAACGAAAATTGCTCTGGCTTCAAGTTTTGGTATGGAAGATGTTATATTAATAGATATGATGGTCAAAATCAATAAAAATAAAACTAAAATTTTTACTCTGGATACCGGGAGACTTAATCAAGAAACGTATGATTTAATGGATGAAATATCCAAAAAATATGATATTACTATTGATACATATTTTCCAGATTCATTTGAAGTAGAAGAGATGGTTCGTACCAAGGGTTTTAATCTGATGTATGAAAGCATTGAAAATAGAAAACTTTGCTGTGGAATTAGGAAAGTTAATCCATTAAACAGAGCATTGAGATCTCTGGATGGATGGATAACTGGTTTACGAAGAGAACAATCTGTCACAAGACTGGATATAGAAAAGGTTGAAATCGATATCGCTCATAATAATATACTAAAAATTAATCCCCTTGCAGATTGGACAGAAAAAATGGTTTGGACATATATAAAAGAAAATAATGTTCCCTACAACAAATTGCATGATAAGGGGTATCCAAGCATTGGATGTGAACCATGTACAAGAGCAATAGCGCCTGGAGAAGATATTAGGTCAGGTCGCTGGTGGTGGGAACAGCCAGATCAGAAAGAATGTGGTCTTCATATCGATCAAAATAAGACAAGTAACCAGAAATGAGATCCGATATTATGATTGTATGTACATCAAAGATGATATTAAAATGGATTTAATCAGGTAGAGACAAAAAAAATGAAAGAAATATCAAAATGTTACGATGTTATAGATAGAATTCCCAATCCACACGGAGGCAAACTGGTAAATCAATTTCTAGAGTCTAAAAAGTTGACTGATGATATGTATCACATAGATGTTGATGACGATCTGAGGAATGATATAGAGAATATTGCTGATGGTATTTTCAGTCCATTGGATGGTTTTGTTGGAAAAGATGATTTTGAGAGTATTTTAACATCTGGGAGACTAAAAAATGGATTACCATGGACGATACCGATAATACTTGATGTAAGTAAGGACACTGCAGTACAGCTCAAAGAACACAAGGAAATCTCGTTAAGAAATAAGAGTGAACATTTTGCAATATTATATTTTGATGAATATTATGGATACAATAAATTACAAATGGCAAGGTCACTTTACCAAACAGATGATGAGAAACATCCGGGTGTATCTAAAACTTTTAAATTAAAAGATTTTTTAGTATCAGGAAAGATTGAAGTAAATAAAAAAAATTTGGATTCAAAATTGAGAAATTATAGATTAGAACCATCTGTGACTAGGGCAGAGATTAAAAAACGTGGATGGAATAGTGTAGTAGGTTTTCAGACACGAAATATTCCACATATAGCTCATGAAATGTTACAAAAAGCAGCCCTCAATATATACGATGGTTTGTTTATAAATCCTCTAATAGGAAAAAAGAAAACAGGCGATTTTCGAGACGAAGTGATATTTGAATCGTACATGAAATTAATTGATAATTATTACCCACAAAATAAAGTGATGTTTGTTACTCTTCATACCGAAATGAGATATGCTGGACCGAAGGAGGCAATACATCATGCAATTATGAGAAAAAATTTTGGTTGTTCTCATTTTATTGTGGGACGAGATCATGCCGGTGTTGGGGATTATTACCCTCCTTTTGCTGCTCATGAAATATTCAAAGAATTTCCTGATATTGGTATCCAACCTATTTTCTTTCCTACGTTTTACTATTGTAAAAAGTGTTTGGGATATGCAAATGAAAGGAACTGTCCACACGGACCTGAATATAAAGAAGAGCTTAGCGGTACGAGAATGAGAAAGATGGTTACAGATGGAGATCTCCCAGGAAAACATTTGCTACGTCCAGAGATTGCAGAGGTTATTACGAAATTTCCAGATCCATTTGTGAAATAGATTCGATTGAAAGGAATTGCTTCACAAATATTTCCACTACGAATCAAATAAATTTGCTGAAATATTGGTTTCATTTTCAGTTTAAAAAACCAGTATCGTCATATTGAAAGAAAGAAAATTAGATCAAATGCATTTTATTGGAGCTGATTTTATATATAATAGAAATCTACATTTGCTAAAACTTTATTTAATTACGTCTGTTCTCTTGTTGATATTTTTTTCTAGCACTTCTGTATATGCACAAAACCAATCTAAATCTATATACCATTCTAATATCGGAGATATTGATGTTCTAAAAACTAAAAATAGTGAAAGATTTGTCCTACCATATGATGCTTCTAACACTGATAGAAAGAACCCACTTATCTATACGTACGATGCTCCAAAAGGTATCAATTGGATCCTTTATATAGAAAATAATATGACTTATTCCAATTCTAGTGAGGCAAAAACAATAATAAAATTGATGGAACCAAAACCAAGTCAAAAGTTCATAGAGTTAGCTTTATTCGAAAAAAATAGCAAATTCTGGGTGGCTGTTAATACAAACGAATCAGGATACATACGAGTTCACGAGAGGGATACAGACGGCTGGTCAACTGAACAACCAATTACAATTGGGCATGCAAATAATCAGGGATTGACAGTAACTAACGGCAAAAGAATAGTAATAGATAAACTCTCGCTTGATGGATTTAATTTAGGTTCAATAGCTGTGTATGGAAAAGATGATGTCAATTCTCCTGTAAACAGTGTAGATGGACTTATTTCATTCAATGTTTTATATGGCAATCCACGTGATTCTCCGCTGTATTTCTTGCCAATAATAATGTTAGTTCTAGTAGGGGGAGTGATGATTTTCTTGTTAAAATTCAAGAAACGGGATAAAGAGACGGAAGATACCATACAATAATAATGGATAAATAGCTAATTCCTTTCAGTTATTTTTTTTAAAATTGGACATATAATACTTGCAAATATTGGTTAAACCACAAATCCTACATCTGGGTTTTATGGGGAGGCAAATATTTTGGCCATACATTACAAAAGTATTGTTAAGTACCAACCAGTGTTTTTTATCGACTATTTTGGAGAGTTCTGCTTCAGTATCTTTGGGATTTTTAGTGTTTACTAGTCCTATACGATTTGAAATTCTATGGACATGGATATCAACAGGTATGGCAGGTTCATTAAAGGCATAAACTAGAACACAGTTAGCAGTCTTTCGTCCCACACCAGGTAATTCCAAAAGATCACTTATCCTGTTCGGCACCCTTCCATCATACTTTTCAACTATTATCTGCGATACTTGTTTAATCCTCAAGGCCTTTGTATTGTAAAAACCTATGCTATGGATTATAGACTTCAATTCATCAAAATCTGCATCTGCCAATTCTTTTGCATCTTTGTATTTCAAAAATAATTTATGAACTACCTTTGATGTATTTTCGTCTCTGGAACGGGCTGATAAGATGGTGCCTATCAATATCTTGAAAGGATCATTTTTCTCTTCCATTTGTAGTTCCTTTAATGCTGTAGGTCGTGTCAACTTATTGCTATTTGCCAGTATTCTTTCCATTTTTTCCAAAATTTTATCTACAGATATTTTCGTCATTTCCTTGTTTAGAAGATATACAAAACATGTTAAATCTCTATATTATATTTTTTATTTATTTAATTTGCATAGTTATGTTTAAAATCTGAAATTCATCCGTGTAAAATTTATGATATTTTTTATAAAGTCCAAAAGCAAAATATTTTAACAATATTACATCAAGATTTGAACATTGTTCTTTAATACAATATCAGTAAATTTTGATTGTGCAAGTTATTTTATGTAATAGAATATTTAGGATGTATTTCGATTTATTTCTTTTTTCATCCATTTTTCTATCTTTAATAATACTGCCAGTTGGGATTTATGGACAGTCAGAAACTGGTTCGTCTCCTTCACCTTCTCCGTCTCTTTCCCCTTCCCCTTCCCCATCTCCGTATCCTATTCCAGGTGATATAGAGAAACAAATTCAGAATCTAATAGGCAACAGCATGAATAAAGTGATTCAAGATACTATCAACGAAGTAAAAATTGGGCTAAACAATAGTAGTAGCAATACTACCATCATGACTGGAACTAATTCTTTGGCACCAAATACTTTTTCTAGTCCTGGAGCAAGCCCACCACCAAATACTTTTTCCAGTCCTGGAGCAAGCCCACCACCATCTAATATTGATAATCTCATTTCTTTATTAAACTCTGAACCAGAACCAGCAGTAAACTCTGAACCAGAACCAGCAGTAAACTCTGAACCAGAACCAGCAGTAAACTCTGAACCAGAAC
>DATGZA010000081.1:0-16281 GCA_035297365.1 Nitrososphaeraceae archaeon | reverse complement strand
GATAGTGGTGGCGGCGATAGTGGTGGCGGCGATAGTGGTCGCGATTCAGATTCTGACTCTGGAAACGAATTGTCTAATGATTTTCAACCCTTTGCCGGATTTGGTTCTGACTCTGACAACAGAAATTCTGGATTTGAAGGTCAAGAACTAGGACAGGATTCTGACTCGGATGAAACAAAAGATTCAAAAGATAATAATGAATTTTCTAAATCAGATTTCAAATCAGAAAAAGAAACTGAGTCAGGAACGGCCCTTGGTGAAATTTTTAATCTTGGTTCTACCGAAGATGGTGACGCTGACTTGAAATCCGAACAGAAATCAGAACAAGAGTCGGACGTTAACAAAGGCGAATCCTTACAAGACGTTTTCCAAGGATCTGAACAAGAAGGTTCTACCGAAGATGGTGACGCTGACTTGAAATCCGAACAGAAATCAGAACAAGAGTCGGACGTTAACAAAGGCGAATCTACCCAGCTAGCTGGTCAAGAATCGTCCCAATTTGCAGGACAGGGTGTTGAAGAAGCAAAACAAAAGTCTGAGCTGGAAATTACGCAAGAAGCTGAGGTAGACGAGGGACAAGTCAAGCAGGTAGCAGAACAAATCTCAGGACAAGCAGCATTAGGTGGAGAAGGAAGTGAGGTCAAAGATCTATTGAATAAAGAGATATTGACCAATCCTAAAGGACAAGTGAGTCAGGCACTTGAATCTCTCGTGGGTATGAAGGCAACAGGCGAAATAGACGATAGTACATTCCAACAAATTGCACAAACATTTAATACTCAAATTGCCCAAGGAAAAGATATCAAGCAAATTTTTGCACCAACTATTATTCAGATTGCAGGTGAGAAATTTGATGATATAATATTCAAGGATATTAATAATTACGATGATCATGGAAACAGGCATGATGATCGCTATGATCATGATCGAGACAGGTATGATGATCATGATCGAGACAGGCATTACGACCATGATGATGACCATGATGATGACCATCATCATTATCATACTAAAAAAATAATCAAATACAAAAGTAGCAAATGCTTAACACAGACTAGTTCCATTCCATTGACTGGAAAGATAGGACCAAGGACCCCTGTTCTATTAGGTGATTTCTATCCAT
This sequence comes from Nitrososphaeraceae archaeon, assembly GCA_035297365.1. Lineage (GTDB taxonomy): Archaea > Thermoproteota > Nitrososphaeria > Nitrososphaerales > Nitrososphaeraceae > TH1177. The sequence goes on along the minus strand of DATGZA010000081.1, from coordinate 15,158 downwards.
GTGAAGTAAAGGATGGTCGCGCTACATTGAATTTACCAGATGACCCTAACATAGAATTTGTAATGATGCATATATCTAAATCTGGCGGTCATCATTCGGGCATAATAGTAGAGATGAATAAAATACAGAGTTTGAGCAAAGATAACGCATTATATGTTGTAAACTTTGATGATACCATGGATGGCGAAGATCCAATTACCGGCAACGATGAGTCAATAAGTGATATAAATGCGATTGCTCTATATAATAAGTCAAAAAAGACAATCGATTTCAGTTTTGGAAATAGTTTGGCTATCTCAGCAGTACTAAAAACATCCTAACCACTTATGTCTTAATTTACCATCTTTCTTTTTTAATTAATTTTGAAACAACAGCAAAGTTATAATTTATCTCTAGATAATCAGAGATGAATAAAAATTTAAGACGATCTCAACTATCGAATACCTCGCTAAAGCGATCAAATTTGGAAATATATCAGTAGTAGATTTAGTAAAATATTATATCGCAAGGATTGAAAAATTTAATCCAATATTAAATTCTTTTATTACGATCACAAAAGAACAAGCGTTAGAGGATGCTCATGTTATGGAAAATGAACTTAGAAAAGGGAATTATTTTGGACCGTTACATGGGATTCCATTTTCAATAAAAGATAATATTTCGGCGAAAGATATAAGATCAACCAAAGGATCACTAATATTTTCAAATAATATTTCTACCAGTGATTCTACAGTGGTTAAGAGATTAAGAAAAGCTGGAGCCATTCTCTTGGGTACAAACAATTTAAATGAATTTGCTTCCGGTATTGACGGTAAAAATATTTTTTTTGGAAATACAAAAAATCCCTGGGATATTAGTAGAATCTCTGGTGGTTCAAGTGGTGGGTCTGCCGTAGCCGTTTCGGCAGGTCTTGTGCCATTTTCAATAGGCACAGATACTGGCGGGTCTGTGCGAGTACCGGCGTCTCTTTGTAGTGTCGTTGGGTTTAAACCTACATATGGTGTGATAAGCATGAGAGGAATTTTTGATCTAGCTCCATCACTTGATCACGTTGGGATTATTACTAGAAGTTCATTGGATTCTTTTTTTATATTTAATATTCTAAGAAATAAAAAATTTACAGCAAATAATAAAAATATTTCTGCTTCATTTAGTCACATCTATCATAATCTTGACTTTAATTTTACAAATAAAGTAATTTTTCTAGGAGTTGTAAAAAAATATTTTACAGAATTTTTAGACTCCGAGGTCAAAAGAACATTTAGCAAATTTATAATTGGATTGGATTGTTCTAATATAAAAATTTGTGAAGTCGATCTGAATGAATTAATGAATTCATTTTATGAATGTTGGAAGACAGTAAGACTCTACGAATCATCTAGAATTCACGCCAAATTAATGGATGATTTTTTAATGTCATATAGTCCAGAAGTTAGGAATATGTTGTTAAATGGAAAAGTAATTTCAAGAAAAAAATATTATCAGTCACTTAATACAGTTATCAAAATTAGACGTTATTTTTTAAATTTCTTTAACAAATTAGATTTTTTGATTACTCCAACAACGACAATTTCCGCCCCTAAAATAGATAACACGACAGTTAGAATTGAAAATAATATTATAGAAATCAGAGATGCTTTACTTAGAAATACATTTCTGTTTAATAGCTTGGGCTTTCCTGCGCTAAGCCTTCCATTATATTTTAATAGATATACGAAAATGCCTATAGGTTTACAATTAATAGGTAGACCATTCGATGATATAAAAGTCTTGTCGTTTGGACACTTTATTGAAGAAAGACATACCTTTGCAAAACGATTGAAATCGATTCCCCCTATCGTTTTAAAGTGATTCTTTTATATAACCCTCTTTTTATCTAATATGATTTCATTCATTATCCGCTCTATTTTTACTATTATGAAATGTATATTAATATTTAATATATGCTATTAGAATTGAATTGATAAAAAATAAGAAAATCATGGGTATTACAGGAATGGTATTAGCTGTAGTTGGAGGTGTAGCATGGTTTTTTCAACAACATCTCTTTGCACTTCTACTTTGGGGAGGAGCTGCTTATTTGGTACTTCAGTTGAACAAAAGAAAGAAAAATAAATGATATAAGGTAAACCTATAAAATATTTATTTTACTAAAATTTAGAGCAATAAGCTCTTAAAATAAAATATGGATTAATTGTCTTTGTTGAACTCAAATGGTAAAACTGCGTGCATCGGCGAAAAAACTACATTGCAGCCGTGACAATATAATTCATATTTGTGATAGGCGGGATCTTGGATTTCTTCACTTAATACTACATATCTAGATAAATGGCAACAAGGACAGCCATACAAATATTTGTCAAAAACTTTTCTTTTGTTTTTATTGTATTTAATCCTCATTAAATGAATCATATTAATTTCAAACTTAAACCATATGATTGAATATTCGGGTTTTCTTTTAGAATACTTTTTTAGGATAATATTGATAGTTATATTTGATTGTTAAGATGTAATAGAAAAATATACTATACGATTAATAATAGATCTCAATTTGACTCTAATTCATTAAATTATTAATAAGGTCACATACAATAATTATTGTTATTTTTTTATTTATTTCTAGTCACATTATTTTACTGTTAATTAATATCAGACTCAATCTAACGATTTTATACGGTATTCAATAAGTAAAGAAATATAAAGGATACTTACATGTGCTGTCTGTATATAAAATTTCAAAGCATATATAATTTTTAAAAAAATTATAGATCATTCAATTTAAGAGCATATTAGTGTATCTGTTTTAAATGCTTATATTCAATACATGTTAAATAATAACACAATTACTAGATTAAAATAATCTTTAATTACTAAATAACAAAACATTAAATTTGTCTATTTTTAAGAATATTTAATTGAAATATGGCTATTTTTCAGTTTGTTCTTTATATAAAATTCAGATTTGATTAGATTTAAAGTTTTTAACATAATTTATAGATTAGATCGTTCTATGTCTATACTAGATTGCACAACCTAAACATTTCACATGAACTAAGACAAATTGCAAAAGGAGAAGTGTTATCAGACGATTGGAGTAGAAAAATTTATTCAGTTGATGCAAGTCATTATTCATTATCGCCAGAGGCAATAATTTATGTTAAAGATGTTCAGGATATATCTGAAATATGTAAAAAAGTCTATTCAAAAGATATATCAATAACTGCAAGAGGAGCAGGTACAGGTCTTTTAGGTCAATCTCTCACTAGTGGAATTCTATTGGATTTTACAAAATATATGAATAAAATAATAGAACTAGAAGAAGACCATGTCATATTACAGCCAGGAATTGTAAAAGCAGTTCTAGATATAGAACTAAAAAAAATTAACAAAATTCTTCCTGTAGACCCATCAAGCAGTAATTATTGTACATTAGGTGGAATGATTGCAAACAATTCAAGTGGAATTCATGCCTTAGGAAATGGAAGTACGATCAACTTTCTGGAACAGATCCAGGTTGTATATTCTGATGGAGAGGTTAATTTACTAGGTTCATCTAAAATAAGTTCTTTCAGAAAATATAATAATAATTACTATAAAATAGGAAAATTACTGGAATTACTTTCGGAGGATGTTTTAGATCTTGTAAAATTAAAATATCCCAAGGTGACAAAAAATTCATGCGGTTATAGGTTGGATTCTGTCGTTGAAGATGATATTTTTAATCCTCAAAAAATATTTGCTGCTTCTGAGTCAACATTGGGATTGATTTCACAGGCACGATTTAGGATCCTAGATGTACCGATCTATAAATATATTGCAGTAATCGGATTTGATGATGTCTTAAAGGCTGTTAAACATGTTCCAAGAATTTTAAAATATTCTCCATCTGCATTAGAATTACTAGACAGTTCTGTAATAGATTACGAAAATAGATTCCTGAAAAATAATCAATATGTAGCTGATAAATATTATAAGGGCGGATCATTATTGATATTAGAGTTTAGTGGAGATATTCAAAGGGATGTGGATACAAACTTTTCAAATTGCAAAAATGAATTGTGTGAATATGGAGAAATAATAGAAACTTCTTTTGATAGCACTAGTACAGAACGTATATGGAATTCTAGAAGAAGGGCTCTGAATAATATAATGAAAATTACTGTTGGCAGTAGAAAACCTATTGGATTAATTGAGGATACTGTTGTTAACCCAAATGATCTCTTTGACTTCCTTCAATTCTTAATCCTTCTTTATAGAAAATACAAAATGGATTATGTGCTTTATGGTCATGCGGGAAATGGCAATATTCATACGAGGCCATTGATCGATATTAGTGATGCTGTCCAAGCAGAAAAAATGAGGCAGTTAGCTAATGAAGTTTTCAGTCGTGTATTTTCTCTTTCAGGAACTATTTCAGGTGAGCATGGTGACGGATTTGGGCGAGTAGATTATATAAGCAGAATGTATGGACAAGAAGTTACCAACATATTTAAAAGTGTAAAAACATTGTTTGATCCCACAAATATTATGAATCCCGGCAAAAAAATCTCACCTTTTTGAATAATACCATATGTTTTATATATTTTAAACCAACCTCGATCTACAGGAATAATATCTTTCGATTAGTATTTAGAAACTATAGACCAAGAAAAAGATTCCTCATTATTGTTATCTGTGATCACGCAGTTTTTTAAATTTGATTGGTTGAGTCGTCTTTATATGCCTTAAAAGATCGTATAGGCATCTGCAATGGCTTGAGTAAAGATGGAATATTCCTAGAGTATTACGCGCCCATTTATTTCGTAATAATGACAAATTATTAGATTACCCGTGATTGAATCAGGACAATTGTGTATCAATTCTTAATCGATGATATTTGACATAACTATTTCTAATCTGATATAATATAATTAGAAATTTCCATATTTTATTGGTAAAATTCGTATTTAAATAACAATATAATCCTATGAGATTTTACTATAAGAGACACTTTATTCTAAGAAATTTTACTGAATTACCTTAATTCCGTCGTCCCCAACACATATGTTCTTATTCTCTGAATCAACTCTGCTGTGCATAATTCTTTTTCCATTCGATAATAAAATGTAATTTTGGGTTATGATACAGCTAAATTCATCTAATGTAAATATCCCACTAACAATCAGAGTTTTTTTATCATAAACTCTGGATTCTAAAACTATTTCACCCTGACTATTTAATACTAATATGTGATCTCTTTTATCTTTTTTTATCTTAAAATCCTCCATACAAAAAACTAATTTATTCTTTTTTATACTAAGAATATTCTTTCCGTTTTTATCTACAATTTCTGAATCTACATAAACTCCATTATTATCTTCACCTATAGAAAAGATTTCCTTATCCATAAGAAATATTCTTTTCGGACTATTTAATACAAAATTATTGCCTATAATTAATTTATAAGACATATTTTATTTCCAATGCTTATTACAATTAAATTTATCTGAGATGAGATGTAACAAAAACTCGAATATAATGTATAAAATCTAGTTTTCAAGTAAAAAAATTGATATTATTTTAATGACTCTATTTTTTGTTCATTTTGGTATTTCTTTTTCAATTAATTCTTCACGTGGATAATGAAAACTACAAAACTTTACATTTCCATAATACTCTTCGTTACATTTAGGACATAGTTTGATTCTTCTAATAAATTCTCCTTCCCAGTCTATGCCTTCGCCACACATTTGGCATACTACAGGACGGTTAGATTTTTTTTGAAACTGGATCAATACTCCACAATCGGGATTTCCACAAAAATACGTTTTTTTTCCCATGAAGAATTCAGAAAAATCGATAATTTTTTCAAGTACAATTAATGAACTTTTGTTTGATTTTTGATTAAATTTTTTAATAGGTTTAAATTTTTTACCAGTTATGAAGGAACCTTTATCATTTATCTCTAATTTCGCAGATTTATATGTAAATTTATTCTTAACAGAATTTGTATCAGAATCATTATTATCATTATTTTTATCATTATGGTTGTCTAATTTTTTTTCTATTTTTTTCTCTTCCATATTTATTAAATGAGAAAAGTACTATTTGAATACTTTAGAAAAAAAAGCTATTTCGAGATATGTAACATCTCTTTACTAAAACAGAATATTTCTTCGCCGATATTCCAAAGTTGAATTTTGATAAATACTTATATCAGTCAAAATTTATCTCTGGGTAAGTATTCCTTCCTTAAAATATTTCTGATTAACTCTCATTATTTTTGCTTTTTTTAAAATTTTTCACTAATCATTAGACCTTTAAGAATAAATTGAACATTCTTTAAATTTTCTAAATGATTGGAGATACATTCAATTTTATGATATCCTTTATTCATTTTCTTTCAGGTATACTATGGTGGGGAATTACTTTTTTTGTCGTGTTTATATTGAGTCCAGTAAATAAGAGGGGAATATTTTCTTCTCTTTTGCCTAGGGTACATAGATTTGTTATATTTATTTCTACAATTACAATAATTTCTGGAATTTTTTTAACTCTTATAACTTTTAATTTCGATTTTTTTAATTTATTTAGTTCGTCTCGGGGCCAAACGATACTAATAGGAGGAACATTTTCGATTCCTGTTTATGTCACAGTGGTATTTCGAAGTAGGAAGAGAAATATTGTCTTAAAAATGAACAAAAGGCAATTTGTTAATAATTTCCATTTTCTTCCATATTTTCTTTTTGCCTTACTCTCCATTACCCTTGGAATAATGATTTTCGTAAGTGAACGATTTTAATTTGCAATTAATCATCAATTAAGATCATCAAGAATAAAAATACTAATTTCTATATAAAATAAAATAACTAGTAGCTCTTCACTTTTCTTATTTTTAATTAAATAGACTTTAAATGCATTTTAATTTTAATAATAAAATGGGAATTGGTTACTTTATTTTAAATGATAAATCATTATTAGATTTTTATCTGGGTTCATTATTAATTATTATGTTTGAACAAGAGCTTCATAATTTGCCTAATAGTTATTATTATATTTAGCTTTCTAACTTCTACTCCAAAACTTTCAACGCAGACGGATCACAACTCAGAGAAAAAATATTTTTCAGTAACCTATTATTTAGATGAATTAAAGGAAGAAAAAACTTCAAAATTTATAGCAAGTGATTTAAGTTTTTCGAAAAATGATAAAGGAATAATGGAACTAAAAATGGATCCAAATGTAATTATCAAACAGATAAGTGATTATATATTAAATATGAAAATGATGCATAATAGCGCTGATACTATTAAAAGGATATTACTTGGACATTTGAATAGTGCTGAACTTATTTTAAAAGATGGTGATTCAGATAATAATAATGTCATCTGTGAAAATATAATTCCTAAGTTTATATCCGATCTTGCATTGTACGAAAAGATAAATATTTTGAAATCGAACCATGCAAACAAAATTCACCAACAAATAGAGATTTTACAAAGTTCATTGTGTAAATTGTGACGAAAGTTCTATTAATAAATAATTCAACTGGTTTAGTTATCGTCAGTATATAATTGAATGAAAATGAATTAATAGGCAACCAATTTAACCTGTAGTATATATGCGACAGATCATAATTCTTTTTTTTTTGGAAGATCGTGATTGTCAAAAGTCAGTTCAATCTTTAAGGTCTTGCATTATGTTCTATGCGTGGTAAATTTTAGAAAGCGAATATAACTTTTGTTTTAGATGTGAACTATACAAGCTTGTCCATACCATGCACCACCATGAATGTTACTAAAGATCATCTATAGTTGAAAATCACCGAATTGACAAATTTTATGGTAGCATTATATTTTATCCGGGATACAGATAAAGAGTACTTGTTTGTCAGCCGGTTTAAGAAGAATCAATATATGCGCGGCTGCGACCTACCTGACTCCCGGTTTCATATATTTCAAAAGCAGTGACTAAGTTCCTTCTAAAGCATCGAGGAGATTCAAGCCTTTGCATTATTATATTCATTAAAAAAGGGAATTCCCTAATCACTTCGATGTATTTAGAGTATTGTGCCAACTGATGCAAGGAAGGAATAGAAAGACTATATTACTTTAATTGATGATCGTCAATTTCTGATGAATTTGATCATTAAATAGAATCCAGGATTCATGACCCAATCTTTTTCCTCAAATTCATCTAGGTTAAGGATGTATGCAAAGTTTAGTTAAAGCATAATTAAAATATTTCCATTGCTGCTGTTCTTTTTATGATCTCACACAATTCAGGCAAGTGCAAAAAAGCCAGTTAATTTATCACTATTAGACCTATCTTTATTAAATATCAGAAACTTAAATATTGTTTGTGCAAAGAGATGACTTAATAGAATAGCCTATCTCTATTCATTTCTATTTCCTTTAATCGTTTATTAACTCTAATCAGAGTATTCCCTAATAGCCTTATTTGACTTTGTAATGGTGAATTGGTCTATTATGTTTGCATCGTTAGCATAGAACTTAATGCTGAGTGTTGTTTCCTTCTCCGTCCTGTCTACGATCAAGAAACCATCTCATAAATATTGATTTACTACGAAAGAAGCTTGTGTAGTAAAAAGATAAAGTCTCGTCCCTCCAGTGCTTACTGTAGCAAATATTTGGCAATCTGAATAATGATAGTCGTTATTGTTTATATCTGATATTATTACATTCTCTAAATCTTAGTTGTTATAGTTTATTGGATAGTACTGTTGGTAGTTGTGGTTATGTTCCTGCAGAAGACCAACTCAATTTTTATCTAACAATGGATGATAAGAGTCTCTAAAATCCTTCTCTGAGCTATTTCCTTTACCAGTGTCCATTGGGGAAGTATAAGCTAATTTATAGTAATAATTATAGTAATAACGACAATCCCATCGATATTAGGATCTGATGGTGCTCTTTAGTCGTTTTTTACAAAATTATATTATTCAGTATGCTTTTCATATGGACTCTCTGTTGATATTGCAACAAATTATACAATCTAATAGTTGAATGAATAGTATTGTTAGAAGATCAAGGACTCATCAAACGATTCAAACTATAGTTTGGAGAATATGTTATTGCTATCTGGTATCAGAACATGGTAAAGGAGATGATATTGAAAACATCGCCGTATAACGTATTTCACACAATAATTATCAAATGATTCAATGTTGAATTGTAATAAAAAAAGATTATCTAAGTTGTGCGATATACCATTAATTTATACAATATTTTAAGCATATTCTTAATAAACTTTTGTATATGAAATACTGATTTTTGAATAAGGATACAAAGTATAGATTTTTTTTTCTTTTCTTTTGCTTCTCGATTTTTATTTAATATTTCTTCGTATTCCATATAAAATTAATTACGAATTGTATTATATGAAAATATCTGTCAATTTAGTTATCGGACTATTTGTAGGATTATTAATAGTAATTAATGGAAATTTGATATCTTCAAACATTGCTTCTGCTGTTCTAATTCATGACAATCCTGTATCCTCAAATATTGTCTATGGGGAGGGGTTAAGTCTTGAATCACTTTTTAGAAATAACTATTACATGGACAACTCCGAAACGAAGCTATTTGTGGACGACAGAAATTCAAGTGCGGAGAAGGAAAAGAATTATGACAAATACGTAGTGTTAATGTTTGATAGAGGATATAAAAACATAATCACAACAGCAAAACCAATTCTGGATAAATATGGTTTCAAAGCTAGTATTTTCATAGCCTGCGATTATATTGAAAGTGCCAAAGGTATGAATTGGGATGAAGTTCGACAATTATATCTTGATGGATATGATATTCAATCTCATGGATCGGAGCATAAAAGACTTACTGATGTCCAGTCATATGATGAAATCGCCTCTATTGTTAATGGAGGGAAAGAATGTTTAGAAGAACATGGTTTTAGTCCCACTGTATTTCAAGCTCCTTACAATAAAGGCGGAGATGATCCAGTAATTGTAGATACTATTAGTAAATATTTTGATTTAGCATTTACAGGACACTCTGAATTGATGTTTCTTAATTGTGATGGATGGGAAAATTTTGGTTACGATGAAAAAAATTATTATGGAACAACTAACTGTAACCCATATTTTTCTGACGGAAGCGTGACTCCTACAAATAAGTTTGGAATAAAAGAATGGTCACATGATAGAGAACATTCTAGAATTAACGAAAAGTTCAAAGAAGAACCTCATAGCCCAGAAGTTTCACAATTACTATTTGATAAATTTGTGCAAGTAGTTAACGATCAAAGTCTTTTTAATAAACAAGGTGCTATTAATGCTATTCCAATTATTGGATACCACGAAATAAAAACTGATGATTCAGTTTCTACATCACCAGAACTATTTGAGCTAGAAATAGAATATTTATATGAGAATGGATTTCAAGTGTTAACTATGGATGACCTTGGATATGATGAATACCAAGAACGTTTTCAGATAAAGAATATTAATGCTTGAACATAAGAAATAGTCAATATATTACTTTTATATAAAGATAAAAAGCCAAAGTGACATTACGGAATCTAAATTATTTTTTTCTCGTATAATAAAACTCATTTAAATAACTTCATAATTTCTTATCTACAAATGATCAAAAAAATTTCTGGTTTGTAGCGCTCTTGCATAACTCGTTTAGTCAACCTTTCTTATTCTCATGTAATTGATAATTATGTCACAGCTATAGTTTGAAACACGTTATACGGCGATGTTTTCAATATCATCTCCTTTACCATGTTCTGATACCAGATAGCAATAACATATTCTCCAAACATCCTGATGATACAGGAGAAGATGGTAACAATATTATAAGACTCCTATTTTCTCAATCGTTTTTGTCCGATTTTTATCTGATAATTAACTTCAAACATTGTTAGAATATTATTGATTTTTTCATCAGACGAAAAACTACAAATTACTATCATTTGATTATTTTTTTTAGCCTCTATTTTGCAAATAGTGTTATCCTCAAAAAATAATTCTATCTCAAAATTTCTTCTTAATTTATTTTCTAATTGATGTAATAATTGTTTTGGACCGGTAATTAATATTTTTTTCACAGGGTTAACATGGAGATTTGATAATATGAATTAACTCTATATCGAGAATAACATAAAATCCTGTCCTAACAATAATTCTTTTGATACTAATTTATCTTTCTTTCATACTCTGGGTGATTGGTATGTATTGTACCTAAATAATTTTGTCTCTGTCTGCCTTTCCAACTTGTAATTTTTTATATCAATTTACCAATGAATCATAAAGAAATATAGGAGTATTCAATATTATAAAATCAATTAGACTGTACTATTTACTTTCAATCAATTTTTAAACTTGGTTTTCTCTATCTTGTATTTTCCTTAGTGTGAAATTATGTTCAAGCTATTTTTAATAAAACCTCAATTAAACTTGCTCATACCTGTACTCATTTTATTATTTTAATTATGTTTTAAAACTTTAGTTTCTACTCAGAGACTAAATTTTTCTGTGCAAAAGATAATTAAATAGAATATTACAAATGTTTATGTCTCCTGTACTCTATCTCTTTTTGTTTTTCTTCCTTTATGTGGTGAAGTCTTTCTTTCTCATTTAAAAATATCTTTCCACACTTTTGACATTTCCTAACATTGTGTTTATGAACTTCTTTAACATGTTTGGCAAGATCATCTTGGCTGTTAAATTTCTCGTTACAGTCGTTACAATTATTTTTCTTCAGTGAGAAGAATTTCATACTTATAACATATTTTATTTAAACTAATATTAAAATGAAACTATTTGTGAAAACACTATAAATTTATAGTCGATTTATCCAAATATTTATAATAAATAAAAAAATAGAATAAAATAGTTCAAGAAAAATAATAGAAATCAGACTATACCTCCAAATTTCTCTTTTAATGCATTATCAGAAATATGGGTTAATTATTGTATTTTGATTTTAGTATAGCGTATTATTTTTTTAGTATAGCGTATTATTTTTGGTTCAATTTCGCAAGAATACCAAATTCTATTCAAAAATTTTGATTTGAATTAAAAAAACAGGTTGACTATCAAGACATTGCAAGCTCATGATAATTAAAAGCATTTTAAAGATAATATGGCATCAACATTAAAGAAATCTTTTCATGCTATTTATTACAATTTTGTATTGTAGGTTATAATCTTGGATATCAAGAACAAACCAAAATCATTATTCTTATTTATGAACTATGGACGATACATTTTTTTCAATTAACTAAAAAAGTCTGAGTTATAGGGATAAAGAAGCTACCTGCATATGTATTTAATGTGGATTTATTGAATACGGTGAAAATTTTTATTCTAATAATCTTGTACAACGTTAGATGAGATAATATGACACCATTTATTATAGATAATCTGCAGTATTTGGAAAAAGTATAAATGTTACAAAATGAAAAACAATATATTTTAATTGAAAAACCATAAAAAATTAAAGGAAAAATCTTCTAGCAGGTTCTTATTCAATTTATCTAAAATATTATATGATCATAAAAACGAGTTTTTCAAATTTTATCTAGTAGGAGCTACTGGACTGGTAATTAATTATTTGATTTCATATTGCATGTTTGCAGTATTTGGATTTACGCACCTTTATTCAAGTATATTTGGGATTTTAGTTTCTCTATCTTCAAATTTTCTGTTAAATAAATTTTGGACATTTCAAGATAATAGTATAGAAATTCAAATTATTACAAAACAATATCTAAAATATTTCCTTTTTAATTCTGTAGGCATACTTATGCAATTATTAATGGTCTATGGATTCGGAACAGTAGGAATGGATTATGGTAAGACAGTCATTTTTGCCATAATAATAGCTTCTTTGATTAATTATATCTTCAATAAGAAATTTATTTTCAAAAATCATAACTCCGAAATACTAAACCTTAAAAATAAGATTAAATAAAAATTTTTGGTGGCAACATACAAAAAATAAGACTAAATCCAATCAAACTTATATCGTTTTTCAATATTACATTTTTATGAAATGGTCATTTTTCGACTATCTTCCCGTTGTTATTAATATTAACTATCCAATTTTCAAGAAAAGGGTTTTTTTCGTTTCTATTTCCTTTTCTGTCTTATCTCTTTTTTTTATTTTCAATTCTGACAACGCATTTTCTCAAAAATATGATCATGTTGAGATCAATAATATCTCCATTACTGATAATGTATTTACTCTTACTGGCAAAGGAGGAAATGTTGGACTATTATTAGGATCGGATGGTGTTCTATTGATCGATGATCAGTTTTCTTCACTTACTGATAAAATTTTATATTCCCTGAAAAAATTAACAAACGATTCTGTAAAATTTGTAGTTAATACTCATTGGCATCCTGATTACACAGATGGGAATATAAATTTTGGAAAATTAGGGTCTGAAATAGTGGCACATGAAAAAGTAAGAGAACACTTAACATCTGTACAATTCATAAAATTTCTTGATAGGAAAATCGATCCTTATCCGAATGAGGGTTTACCTTTAATTACCTACAAGGATTCAATCACTTTTCACATTAACGACGAAATCGTAAATATTTTTCATGTACCAAATGCACATACAGATGGAGATTCTATAATCCATTTTATCAAAAATAATGTAATACATATTGGAGACGTTTATGTTTACAATAGGTATCTATTTATTGATATTTCAAGTAATGGTTCGATTGATGGTATAATTGATGCTGTAAAACGAGTAATTCCTCTATTTAACGATAAAACAGAAATTATTCCAGGACATGGGAATATTTCAAACATTAATGATATTAAGAATTATCTTTTCATGTTGGAAGACGTTAGGAGGAATATCCTCTCAATGATTAATTCAGGCTTTTCTCTCACAGAAATAATAGATTCTAAGCCTACGAAAAAATATGACTTAATTTATGGACAAAGTTTATTACACCTACTGATTTTGTTGAAGCAGTATACTACAGTTTAAGATGAAGAGAATATTTATTTTAACTTTAAAAAAGAACATATTCTATTTTATTTTTAAATATTAGTTAAATTTCATTTGAATTGAGTTATTTTCTAGATCTTTTTTACAAAGTTAATTATATAAAAATATACTGTCAAGTTTTTATACCAGGTTTTTGGGATCATTTTTTTGTATTATTTTAAAATTCTATTTAAGAGCTCTCTATAGTTCAAGTAGAAGAATAGCAGCAATATTTTTATTTAGTATATTCAAGTAATAGTTTACCTATTCATGTTTAACACAAGTGGCATATTTAAGAAAATTAATTATTACTTATTGGCTTCATTCATATTTTCATCTTTATTTATTACTATATATGCTCAACAAAAAAATATTACTATATCTGAAATTGTTGATGATAACAATTATTTATACAAATTTGGACCATCATTTGATACCGGTGATGAAGAATTTTATGATGTTGATCATGAGGATAAACTTTTACTAAAAGAATTTACCCTATCCGCTTGGTTCAATACCAATCAAACGGATTTTGATAATCCTGCCCACATTGTGAATAAAGGTGGCTTCAATAGTGATAATAAAGGTGAAAATATGAATTATGGGATATGGCTTTCACCAGATGGTACCTTAACTGGCGGATTCGAGACTGACTCTGGTGATGATTTTCAAGTAGTTTCAGATGAAAAATATAATGATGGCAAATGGCATTTTGTTATCCTGGGATACAATGGTTCAGTTTTGCTTTCAAATATTGATAACAAAGATATTAATTCATTGATTGTAAATGAGGAACCTGATATTAATGGTGACCAACCATTAAGAATTGGTGCCAATTCTTTGAATAAAGATAAATTCTTTGACGGAAGAATTGACGAAGTAAGAGTATGGTCTAGAGGGGTAACAAATCAGGAGATCAACAATATATATAAGCATAATAACTATGATTCCAATGGACAAATAATATATTTGAATTTTGGGGATAACGGAACTGACTCTAACCAAAGTTCTAATTTAGAAGGTATAAAAGGTGAAGAAGGAACTAAAGATGAAAATTTGTTGGATTTAACAAAATATTCGATATCCAGTAATGTATCAAACGCAACTAGTACAGCAGCAAAGACAACAACAACGGTACTACCTACAACAAACGCAACTAGTACAGCAGCAAAGACAAC
>DATGZA010000080.1:0-24369 GCA_035297365.1 Nitrososphaeraceae archaeon | reverse complement strand
AGAGGTGCCAAAAGATCCCCTTAGCGGGAATCACTCAGAGTAACCCTGTCAGGCTTTCGCCTATTGCAGAGGTTTCGCGCCTGCTGCGCCCCATAGGGCCTGGGCCCTTGTCTCAGTGCCCATCTCCGGGCTTCTCCTCTCAGAGCCCGTACCGGTTTCAGGTTTGGTGGGCCATTACCTCACCAACAGCCTGATCGGCCGCAGTCCAATCCAGAGGCCATGTAGATTTGAACCATAAATCATTCCAGACATTATGGTCTATCGCGGTTTATCCTCAGTTTCCCGAGGTTATCCACGTCCTCTGGGTATGTTGACCACGTGTTACTGAGCCGTATGCCACGTATTGCTACGTTAACTCGCATGGCTTAGTCCCACTCTGATAGCAGTCGGGTCCGGCAGGATCAACCGGAGTCAATCCTTTTTTAATAATAAATATAAGAGTACGGTCGGACAACTATGAATTGTGCGGGTTTGTAACCATATCAGATTTAATCAGATTTATTAAATCCTCATAATATGAGCGCAAATGGAGATCAATAAGTCACTTTTTGGTCCATGACCAACATCATTATTGATGCCGCCTATGCCTTGCGTTCTAAATTCCATCTTCCACAATATCATATAAATCTTCGGTCTATAAATTTGATATTTTTTTGTATCAATTTTAATAAAAATTAACAATTTTTTCCGATAACATATAAATTAGTTCTTTATTTCTTTTCAACATCTCAATTATGCAATTACCTGAATATCAGCGAACATATGAAAGAAATACTATAAAATCAAATTATCTTTATAAAAAATCTGATAAAATTTTTCCTGGGGGAATTAGTCATAATATTAGGTATTTTGCTCCCTATCCTTTTTTTGTAAAAAAAGCTAAGGGAAAAATTCTCACAGATGTAGACAATAATATCTATGTAGATTATTGGATGGGCCATTGGGCGTTAATATTGGGGCATTCGCCTGATGCCGTTTCAAGATCAGTCATAAATCAAGTAAAGAATGGAATATTATTTGGAACTGTAAATAATGTAAGTGTTGAGTTAGCTGAAATGATTCAAAAATTAATGCCAAGGGCAGAAAAGATGCGATTTGCTTCAACTGGTTCTGAGGCTACAATGTATGCTGTCCGGTTGGCTCGTGCAAAGACTATGAAGAAATTTGTAGCAAAAATTATTGGTGGATGGCATGGTTTTAATTCAACTCTTTTAAAAAGTGTAAATTATCCATTTGACTCGAAAGAAGGAATGGGATTTAATCCTGAAGAAAAATACATCAAATCGATACCATTTAATAATCTTGAAAATTCCTTGAAAATTTTAACTCCTCTAAAGAATGATCTAGCTTGTATTATCGTTGAACCAATTCTTGCAGGGGCTGGATGTATAATGCCAGAACATGACTATTTGCTAGGCCTGCAGGAATTCGCTAAGAAGAATAATATTATTTTTATATTAGATGAAATTGTTACTGGCTTCAGAGTATCAATCCATGGAGCTTATAAGATGTTTAAATTGGAACCAAATTTGTTCACATTAGGAAAAATAGCTGGAGGAGGTATGCCTATAGGAATAGTTTGTGGTGAAAGTGAAATATTATCAATGGCTAACCCTACAAGGAAATTGAATAGAGAATCTTATTGCTCAATTGGAGGAGGAACCTTTTCTTCAAATCCTGTTACCATGGTTTCAGGTTTACAGACATTAAAATTTCTACAGAGAAATGAAATAGATGTTTATAGAAAGATAAATGAGTTAGGAAATTATATACGGACTGAAATTCAGAAAGTTTTCTACGAGAATAACGTAAAAGCGATTGTTACCGGAATGGGATCATTATTTCATATACATTTTTTGGTTAACAAGGATATAAAGATAAGAAACGCGAATGATGTTGCTTTATGTAATACAGAGATGCTTAAAAATTTTCATTTTGCGTTAATGGCAAAATACAAAATATTCTTTTTACCTAATAAAATGGGAGCGATATCATACGTACATAATAAAATTGATGCAACAAATTTAGTTGATGCTACCAGATCAATTGTTGAATCTAAAATACTATAAAATTGCCTATTGCAAAAAGTATTTTTATAATCATTCAAGTAAATTCTATTAATTTTCTCCAAATCATAAAGAGACACAAGATTATTTTTTATATATTTTTTATTGGAGTTGTAACTAGGATTGTCCCTGAATTGATTTCATACCCTTTTCCTATAGGATATGATACAATTAATTACTATATTCCTTCGATTTCTGATATTGAAAATAATTTGTATATCCAAAAATTGCAAATTTATCCAATTCTGTTACACTTTTTTCATACAACTTTCGGTTTAAACCCCCATAATTCTGTTATTGTTTTATCGGTTATATGTTACGGTATTTTCTCAATAGTTATTTACTTATGGTCTCGAAAATTTCAACTTTCTCAAACTAAAGGACTTTGTATGACTTTATTTATTATATTCCAAATATCAGTATTGAGAACAGGATGGGATTTACATAAGGACGTACTTGGTTTGATTTTATTTTTTGTTGTACTTTATATAGTTGATGGTAAAAAAGGATATAGGAAGTTTCAAATATTATTAATTTTTTCTTTATTAACCCTTATTTTTTTTGTTGATATAATGTTATCTTTCCTGGCTTTTCTCTCTTTAATATTATATTTTGCGATAAAGAAAAACTGGAAATACTTATACTCGATAATAGCAATAGGAATGATAATATTAATCACATTCTCCACTATTAATAGAATCGATAATTATCCAATAGTAAGTAATATTAATAAATTACTTGAAGGTGATATTACAATTGACCAGAGTTACAGTCAAATTAATATGCTATTGTTATTTTTAAAGGTTAACATATTAATACTTCCAACCTTTTTGTTCGGATTGAGATATCTTAAAACAAATATCCTTTATATTCCCACAATATTGGTACTGGTCGGATCTTTTAGTTGGATTGTTTTACCTAATACCAACCTGTTACTTCCGGATAGATGGATTATACTTTCTGGTATTTTTATTTCGATCATTTCTTTTGCTGGTATGAACTATTTATTATATCAATATAGACATTTAAATAGAAATAATTTAGTTTTTGGTATTGTGCTTTCATTCTTTGTGATAATAGGATTAGGATATATGATACTCCCTTATGACCAACCACTTCCAATATATGGCATATTCAGAGAGCATACTGACTTCTTTATGCCTCCGTCAATGCAATTTAATTCGATTGATATAAAAGACAACAGAGACTTAATAACTACAACGGAATGGATAAATAAAAACACGCACACAGACGCCAAAATATATGGCAATGTTTACTTGAAAGGGTGGATGAAAATTTTATTAAAAGACAACAGGACTTTTGATTTTAAAAACCACATGTGGATGAAAAAAGGTATTTACATTGGTAACCATAATGATATTATGAATATTAATCAATCATTTACAATCTTATTCTCAAAAGGAAATTTCGACATTATATTGAATCAATAGTTTGAAACAACGTAAACAATTTAACTAAAATAAAATAATAACAACAGTATTGAAATATAAAAAAGATAATAATTGGTTTAGAAGACGTTGGTTAGATTTTAGGCAAGGACATAGTATATATTTAATTTTTATTATGACTTTCGCAAATTTTATAACCATCCAATACAAATTACTATTGGATAAAATTCCTTCTGTAGACGTAATTACAGGGGGTAACATTATTGGATTCGCAGTAGTGTTCGTTGCTTTGTACGTACCAATAGGAATACTAATAGGCTATTGGCATAGAAAAAGTCAATGGAAGATAGAAGCTGAAGCACTATTCAAAGAAAATAAAATCGGAGCTACTATGTGGTTATTTGTAATTGATCTAATTGATGGTAAAGTTTCAGACCAAGAAAAAAAGGAAATGAGAGAAATGTTACTAAAAATAACCAAAGGAAAAGAAAGGATAAAAGATGAAAAAAGAGATAATGATGACAATTAAAAATGAAAGATAATTTATTCAAGAAGATTTAATAAATTAATCTAATCTAATGTGGAAAATCGATTGTCTGGTATCGATGGATCCGAATATTTTTTTTTGTCTAACAGGAATCCGTTGAACCGATGACACATCAGAATATTTCTTAGTAGTTCATAAGGATGAATAAAATTATGTGTAGCAATTTTTTCTGGTAGTGTTTCCTCGAACCAATAAATATTAATTATGTGTTTATTTGACAAAGATACTAATGTTCCTATTATCGAGTCTATTTCAGAAGGTAATATATGCATCAATACTTCAGAAAGAATTACCAAATCATATTTCTTTTCTGATTTAAATGACTGTATATTATATACTTGAAAGTCAAGTCCTTTATGCAAGAAAATTATTGAATCTAAATAAGTTTTCGTATTTTCTATTTGATGGACAGATAGATCTACTGCCAAATATTCTTGAATTTCAGAATACCTAGTTAACAATAATTTGGTGATTCGACAAAATTCACATCCCAACTCCAATACAGAATGAAAGTTATTGAGGGCGTCAAGGTGATCTAGAAGAAATTCCTCTTAAATTTTATATTTATCGTAACGAAATTTTTTTATATATCTTTGCACGTTCTTTCCAATAGTCGAAGAGATTGTAAGACACTTATTAACATTTAGTATTTAAGTATAAATATAACCCTTGAATAAAGGGTATTAAATAAAATAGTAACTTAAGAATTAGATTTTATTATTATGGACATAAGTTTTGCTGTTATACCATATCCATCATGTTTCTGAGGAAAATTATTAATTATTTTTAAATCATAGGTTAAAACTTTGAGGTTGTAAGCAAAACATTTCAATGGTGTTCTACTAAAATTTTCAAGCAAACGATTATTAATAAAATGAATATCCACATAGGAATCAAATTTATTAAGTAAATACGACATGTCATTGTAGAAAATGGGATTAGCTTTTCTATCATGAATTTGTAAAATAAATTCAAGATTATTTGATTTTAAATAATTTTTTAGTAAGCCAATATTCAAGTTATCTGTTTTCATAGTAAGATATCATTACTTTCTATATCTAACGGGTTTGAAGGGTTCACGATCAATTGGATTGTTTAAATAAATTGCCATTTGAGAATATTTTAATAGATCAGGAGTAGAAACAAGTATCAGATTTGAATTATTCTCAGCTCTTAATATTACGTTTTTTAAAGACTTGTTAGAAACCCCATTACGTAATTCTGACCCATGATAATATAAAATAATAAATTTGTTTTTATTTTTTTTCCGTATTAGAGGCACAATTTTATATAAGGATGAACGTGAATTATGTCATATTGTGAATATTCCTCAAGAACAAAATCAATAAATTTCTTACCAACTAGATCCAGCAGTGGTTCATCATAAAATGAAAAAATTTTGAATCGATCATAACCTGTCGTTAATATTGAAACATTATGACCTATTCTTCTTTGGAACTTCGATAATATACAAGCTACGCCAGCTTGATCCCACACATGCAATATATTCATACGTAAATTCCTAAAATGTTAAAAAAATATTAAAAATATCCATGATTGAATATTGAAAATTGATCTATTCAATTATTTCTAATCATTAGTTTTAGGTATCTCTTTATTCTTTTATGTTGTATTGTCTTTAGAAATTCCCTAAAATCATCTTCATACAAGTTTAAATCTTTGCTTCCATAACCTTGAACCATATAGAATGCACCCTTGGGGTTTTTTAATGATATCAAACCTATCCTAGCCAATGAATATAATGTGCTATATCCTAAGGCTTTAAGTGATTTTCCATAAGAAATATAATTTTCTTTTTTATAAGATGTTCTAGTTGGTCTCTTAGTAGAGCTTATTAAATTACTTAATATTTGAATTTTGTACCCTAGTTGTTGAGCTTTTATTAACAAATAAGTTTCAAAACCATAATTGGTCGGATATTGTAATCCTATTTTACTCCAGAAATCAAGACGTACTATTCTTCCCGACCCCCGTGGAACAACACTATTTTCACCTCTAATTTGTCCAGAGCAAATAGCTAATTCATGATCTTTATCCATGTGTTTGAGGATTAGAGATATATAATTGGGAGGCAAAATATGGTCTGCTCCCAAAATCATAACATATTCACTGGTGTCGCCTCGTAATTTATCTAATCCAGTATTAATTACCTTTGCAAGAATTGGTGTTCCCTGGGCGTTAAATCCTCTGTTTTTAATATCGATAATTTCAACTTGCTTGAAGCTTGAAACAATTTTTTTGGTGTTATCTTCAGAACCATCATTAACTACTATGATTCTATTTTCTATTATATCCTGTTTAAGTAAAGATGAAAGAGTCTCACTAATGAATTTTTCTTCATTTCTAGCAGGAATTATAGTTGAAATTTTATATCTGGTTCCATTTGTCAATAGTTACATACAATATTCTAAGAAAGCATTAAAAAATTTTTTGTTTTCAAAAAATAAAATACAAATTTATTTCCTCCTAATAAATTTGTAATAATTTTTATTTATAATACCAATTATTTGAACATATTTAAAAAAAATAAAATCTAGCCTTAATTTATATTAGTCCCATAATATTTTTGTTTTTAAACTATCATATTTTTTTAGCACATGAAACATACTTATACTAAATATTATAAATTTGCTAGTCTATAGTTGTTATTAGATACTTTACTGTATCCAGATTGAATCTTGTAGTTCTCTAATAGAAAGAAATAGCAATTTTGATATCATCATATACAGGATAATAAGAGGTGTATTCTATTTTCCTTGCGTCCAGCATCCTTATACGGCATTAAACTGGAGTGGTCCTACTGGAATATAATCCAGTTTAATATGTTTATTTTCATCAAGAAACTTTCTAATGATTTTAGAGTAGTGGTAAGTTACTCTATCAACAAACATTACAAATTTACTAAATCCTTCTGTCTGTATCTGATTTAGGTAATATATAGATACAATACTATTGAATTCGTCCCATTCTATGAATAACTTCTACCATCTATTGATAGAAAACCAAACATAATTGTTATTTTGCATGAGCTTGTTACCGTCACTATAGGTATTTTTTGGAATTCTATTTCTTCATTCTACTACCTACACAATCTTATAGAAATATTGATTCAGCCTGCAGATGGATAGTGCAGTCCGATTTTAAATTCAGAATCTTTTTACTCCTTTTTGAATTTTATTTTGTTCTTGTTTGATCCAATTTTGACAAATTTTTCTGTTGTACTTTTGTACTAAAAGCTCATTGTTTAATAGTCGATATATGTGTACTTTTTGATATCTAACTCCGTTCTTTCTGTATATTTGATCCATTAGCTGTCTGAAATTCATTCCGGTGTTACTCTCGTCTAATTCTTATTTATCTTTACAATTACATTCTTTGGTACTGATGGAGGTCTACCGTCCCGTGGATAATCTCTCAATCAACCTGGTCTATCTTCATTAAATCTGAGGACCACTTTTAAGCTCATCATCTTTACTTGTTTAATTCATTTTATGTCACCTAAAACGCTTTTTCTTCTTTTATAACACTTCTTTTATAACACTTGTCGCAAAGAGGCTTCTTCTTTTATACTTGGATCTTTTCTTTTATATGCTCATTGTTTAGGAGAGGTTATGGACACAATAAAACAGACTGTAAATTACCCAGCTCAATTAGTTGTAGTAAAACAATTGCATTACATTATGAATTTATGTTAGCCAGTGTATGTATTAGAAGTATTCTTGGAAGAGCTCAAATTTTTGGAAATCTGTATCTTTTCAGACCTTAATATTGACCAATATATTAGTAATCAATTCAATATAAAACTTTAAAACTATAATAATAAAAAGTATATTTATTCAAGGATAATTTAAGCATCTCTAAATTGCATGAACCTAAAGGGCATTGACTAGTTTATTCATTTTATCAAGATTTATCTCGAATCCAAATCTTTTCTCATCCTTTTTCATATGTTTATACATTTTCATCATTAAATGAAAATGTTTAATTGTACTTAATTTATTATCCATTTTTAGTCTCACAATCCTGTATACGCTATCATAGTAGTCAAATTTCTTTAAGACTAGATCCCTATAGGAATTATAATTGAATTTAACTGGGTGCTTATTAAAAACATTAAGAAATATTTCGCAACAAAACAACGATGGAATAATCCCTTCGCCCAACATTGGAAAAACACATCCAATTGATTCACCTATTCCAATCACATTGTTTTGAAAAAAAGGTTCCATTCGCTTTGGTGGAGACAAACGAATTGGTCTTCCTATCTTTTTCAATATTCTTGCGGAAGGGTTACGTTGAAAAAATTCCTTTATTCCATAATATTTTCTATCAATATCTCCAGCTCCAACAAAACCTTTACCCTTCTCTAGAGGAAAATACCAAAAGTAACCTCTAGCGCCCTTGTAACCTATAACATAGAACTCATCATCGCTCTCGATATTTTCCACTAGAAATTCATACGCAGGTATAATAAAGTCTTCTTTAGATTTTGGCAACAAGGATCGATGTAATCCTGTACAGTCTAGAACATAATCATAACTTGATAAAGGAAAAGATGATAGTATACATTTATGATCATATATTACATTCATACTTTTTAAAATATCTTGTTCCCATTTTTGTTTATTGTAAGTAACAAGTCCATCAAGTTCTAAAAATTCTGTTTTGTTATTTGGCAAATCCATACGTAATTTTTTTCCTATATGAAAAATATAGTCGTCAAAGTTTAATCCAACTTTCTCTGAAAAAATTCCAAGAACGTTTTTTGATGCACCCCAGGCACATACTGCCCAATGATTTTCTTTTTTTGATGATTCGAAAATAGTAACATCATGTCCTTTTTTCTGCAATGAGAACCCCAAATAGCTTCCAGCTACACCTGCACCTGCAATGGCTATTTTCATATGATATCGATAGCCTTATTTTACTTTATAATTCTTTGAATTGGATTAAGTTCTAAAGAGGAAATGAAAATATTCAGATTCTGATCTAGAAGATAATTATCTAAGATATCAAAAAGAATTGACTTCACAATCTTTAAAGGTTTTTTATTAAGGTTTACTAAAAAAATAATGCATCATAATTTTTGTTTTTAAAATGTAAATATATCACATATATATCATATCTCAATGTAATTTTGTTATATAATAAGTAACAATTGTACTAATAAATAGTTACATTAAATATCGTACTTACTTAGTTATAATAAAAATAATAGATTAACATAAATATCTCAATACCAAACCATCTACTAAATGAATAGAACACTAATGGCATATATGTTGGCAGCGATAGTCTCTTTTTCTGCAGTAGCAGGAATAACAATGCAGCCAATACCTTTGAGTGCTCAGACCCAATCAGTTACCCCACAACAAACAGCACCTTTAGCAACAAGTCCTTCATGTGGTCAGGTAGTTACAACAAATGTAGTTTTAACAGCAAACCTGATTTGTACTGAAACCGATGGTATTATAGTAGGAGCTGATTCTATTAAAATAGACCTTAATGGACATACAATTACAGGACCAGACGTAACACCAGACGATGCAACAACACCAGCAGTAAAGGATTCTAGTAAAGTCGGTATTATGGTTCCTAATCACAACAATGTGCAGATTGTAGATGGTACAATCCAAGGATTCCAAGCAGGTGTGTTATGTACAGGATGTCAGAATCTCGAAATATCTGAAATAACTTCAAAGGACAATCAAATAGGAATATTCAGTACTGGTGCCTCAGTAATTAAAACAAAACTGTCAACAATAATGAATAACCAAATAGGTTTTGCAGGACACTCTACGCAACAAAGCGAAATTGCTAACAACATCGTGTTCAACAATGATTTAGCAGGAATAACATTAGTGAACTCAGATAATGCACGCATATCTTTGAATTCTATAACAGAATCACAAAATGGAATCTACGTAGATAATCAAAGTAACGATAACTTCGTATTCTTTAACAACGTCCTAATGAATACTATCGATGTAAACAATGCTAATGGCTTACCAGTCAACACTAATAACAACCAATACGATCAAAACAACTGTATGACATCTAACCCAAGTGGTATATGCATCGGAAAATAAAATAAAAATACATCCAATCCTTTTTTTTGAGTTAGTTTAAAAATTAAAAAGTTAGAATTTACAGTGAATTTACAAACAAACATACCAAACAAACATTAAAAATAAATTGGAAAATATTTATCCATTATAATTTTTAATAATTTGTTAAGAAAATATTAATAGTTTATTAAAAAAAATAAGAAAATCAAGGTTTAGATATAATCAGTTTTCTGAATGATAAGCTGAAACTCTATATTTTAAATATTTATCATCCGGAGAGAACTTTGGGGGATTTGGATCAATTGTAGGATTTGAGCATAAAGGACATTGAATTTTTAGAGAATAACGATTACACGCTATACATTTTCTAAGAATATGTTTCATCTTAATGGATTAATTGTTGTTGAGTTTTTTTAGACTCTTGTCTAGTAAAATTAAAGTGACCGTCATCCATTTCAACAGCTGATTGTATTTTTTCTATGCAGGTATTAAGAGCTTTTTCGGCCAACTTGAAATTATCCGCAGCTACAACAAGTCTATACTTGGGGGCAGCAATATAACTGATCAATATCTTGACATTTCCTTTAGTTGTTTCCACGCTACTCAAGATCGATTTGACGATTTCCACTCCATTCGGTTTCTGAGAGGAAATTTCTACTATACCTCTAATTTCAACGTGAGGGAGGGAGATTTTATTGCTTTCTTCCTCGATCGTTTTAATGATTTCTTCAGATAGTTCAAATTGTGTAAGTATTTCTATTCCTTTTTTTGCGACTGCTTCAAAAAGGTCGTAGATATAATCGTATTTAGTCAATATTTTGTCTTCAATTTGTCTGATTTGCTCATCTGAGAGATTGGCCTTATCTTGAATTATTTTCATAAAAGCATTTGCTTTCTCATTTTTCTTCACTTCAATAATCTTGGACTTCTTTTCCTCCCCCGAAACTTGTTTTAGGGACAAGTCAACTTCAGATCTGGTCTTGTTTACTCGAATTACCTTTAGAACGATCTTTTGGTTAGGTCTAACGTATCTTTCGATATTTCTAATCCATCCTGTTGCGATCTCAGAAATATGTAAAAATCCAGTCATATTGCCGTATTCTTCTAAGGAAACATAGGCACCATGGTTAGTAACTTGTTTAACGTTAGCAAAAACTATATCGCCCTCTTCTGGGATATCTTTTAATTCTTCCATCTTTTATTAACCCTAATAAACGACATATTAATTATGTACTTACTTTAGGCTGGGTCATAATTCAGTGAATGAATACTACTATTGTAATGCAATTTAATATCTAACATATATTTGAATTTGATTAGTCGAATTGTTCTGTTAGCTTTGTACTTATAATATAGCTATCATATAGAGCAACTCGTATATCAGATATCATATTAAAAGCAATAACAGTCTATTTTAATAGAAATCTAAACAATAATTATTTTGATATTACATTTGTATACTCAGCCGTTTTTGTATATTTTCAATTTCTGATGACAAGGATAAAACCAATTTTTTCTTGTAGTTTCAAACTAGATGAAGTACAAATTGACTAGTTCCATTAAACAAGAATTAACATGAATGCTAATCACAAAACTAGACTTAAATTATACTTTTAATTACAGTATATTTATACTAATTATCATAAATAGGTAAAATTACTTCCAACATCAAACTAGGGATGGTCTTGTTTTGCAGTTGAACGCATAATGAGATATATTTTGTGCTAATTCGTTTGCTAGTAATTTTCACAAATATTATACTCCAATAGACGATCTCTCTATGACAATACAAGAATTATGATAGAACTTCACATTTTGAAAATGACGGATTAATAATATTTAGTAATCTATCCCTTCCTTAGCCTTTACACCTAATCTATATGGATGTTTTATTTCTTTCATTTCAGTAACCAAATCTGCTACTTGTATAATTTCCTTGGGAGCATAATTACCTGTCAAAACTAGTGAAGTCTCTTTGGGTTTTACATCGATGAGTTCCAGAACATCATCAATTGTTATGAGATTCAGTTTAATGGCATAATTGATTTCATCAAGGATAACTATATCGAATGCTCTCGACAATATCTTTTCCTTGGCTAGAACGATTGCGTCTGTTGCAGCCCTTTTGTGCTCTTCAAATTCATGATCATCATCCAATATTCCTATAAATCCTCGCCCAGCTGCTATTAGCTCGAATTCTGGTTCCAGTCTTTTAGAACTAGAAAGCTCACCATAGTACCATTCTCCTTTAATGAATTGAACCATTAATACTTTCAAACCATGTCCTAGAGCTCTTAATACTATTCCTAATGCGGCAGTAGTTTTTCCTTTGCCTTTTCCAGTATAGATCAATACAAGTCCATTTGTTTTCATTTTGAGGATATCGTATCATCTATCGAAATATTAGTATATAATTATGGTGTTGATTTAAATTAATACTTTTTTTCTAGATTATCTCAAAATTTCCAATAGGTTTTTAAAGAAATCTTTAGTATAAAAAGGTAGATCTTAAGGATTATTATGAACAGTGATTCTCTACCAGTGCGGAATAAACATGTAATTTTACAAAATTGGAATGACCAAAAGGTCTTGATGACTGATATAATTACCAATATATTTAACTTGCTCAATTTTCACGATAATAATATTAAAAGCGAAATTACAGAAATACTAAGAAATAATCAAAAGTCTAATCCATCTGACAAATGGTTTGATGCTCTAAAGATAATATCAATATATTCTGTGAAGAATAATTTCACTTTTTCACAATCACAAATTTATGACTTGTTAACAATATTCTCAAGGATAATTGATGAGAAGAAGAAGGATGTTGTAAATACTGTAACTTTTAATGTTTATAGAGATGTTATGGAGAATCATTATAAACTTGATGAAAATCTAAAACTGATTTTCCCTGTAATTATTGTAAATCTTATGCACATTATTAAATATGGAAAAGATATAGAAGGAAACTCTGTCAATTTATTTTCAATAAATAACTATTATCAAAATTCAAAGTCTAACTTGGAACAACAGCTCCTGAAGATAAGGTCGTTTGATTTACAAGGTGCCCGTGGTGTTTCTATTAAGAATCAAATAATCAAAATATTAGAACAAGTAACTGAAAGAAATGAAAAGGATTTACAGAATTCATATTCAAATTTACAAGAATCTGACCAGAAAAAAGTAATGGAGTTATGCAATAACTATCAAAAGATTCAGGAATTCAATAAATTAATTGAAACAGAGAAATTTAGTGATGCTATTGAAAGAGAAGCAGGAAGAAAATTATCCGAAAGTCAATTACAACACGCTGCCAATTCTATAAAGAAAACAAAATTATACTTGGAAAAAGTATTAGATGGAGGTTTTGCCCCTAAGGGAAAACATGGTATAAATCATGTTAAACATAACATAGAATATGGTTTTCAGTTGATGGGAATAATTCAATCAAAAAGAAGAAAGCAGGAAATCAAGAACAATTAACAATTTCATGCGACACAAACTCTGAAAATATGAGTAAAGAAAGATCCTCAATAAGATCTGAATTCGACAAAATACTTGGAATTTGTTGTTATTATTTAATTCCAATTAAAAAACAGTATTTTCTTGGAAACGGGAGTCATATTGCAATTTGTACTTTATCTAGTTTGAAACTACTAGAAAAAATTGGAAAAGATCGTGAAATTATGAATAAAATATCAATAGTCGGGAGACTACTTTCGGAGAATAGAGGAATAGATCAGATCATAAAATTTACGGAAGAAAATAAAAAAATACACACTATTTTAATGTGTGGTAAAGACGTTAGAGGACATTTCTCAGGTCAGGCTCTGATTTCTCTGAAAAAAAATGGAATTAATAGACAAAAGAGAATAATTGGTGCTAAAGGTCCATATCCTATTTTATCCTGCACAGAAGAACAGATCGAAAATTTTAGAAATAAAATAGAATTAATAGACAAAATCGGATTAACAGACTTTAGAAAAATAAAATCGATAGTAGTTAGTAGTTAGTTTTTTGTCGCTTCATATTTACAGAATGTTTTCTTGAAAATTCTTGTAATATTTCGGAAGGACTCATTCCTAGTTCTATTGAAACTTGTATAACGAAATGTAGTATATCTATCAATTCCTCTTTTGCAAGTTTAAGATCAAAATCTAATGGTGTTTTCCACCATTTCCAATTTGTTAATCTTTGAAGCTCTACTGCTTCATGAATTATTGCTACAGACAAAGCTGAAATTCTATCCTCTAGTTTTTTAGGATATCTAGAAATAGTAACATATTTTTCTAGATCCTTTTGCATTTGAAAAATATAATCTAATTTATCCATATTGTAAATGTAAATTTCAGATATTTAACTTAATTTAACTACAGAAAGGATTTTAGAAGATTTAATTTTTATAACAGCGTTTTAATTATATTACTAATGGAGTACTCTAATCCTAATGTACTTGTAGATACAAAGTGGGTAGAAGAACACCTTAATGATGACAAAGTACGTATAGCTGAGGTGGATTATGATCCAAAGACAAATTATTTTCTTGGCCACATACCAAATTCTGTATTATTTGATTGGAAGAATGATATCAATGATCCGGATACAAGAAACATTATTTCAAAGGAAGATTGTTTGAACTTGCTACAAAAAGCTGGAATAAATGACGATACCACTTTAGTTTTATACGGTGATTTTAACAATTGGTTCGCTGCTTTCGCTTTTTGGGTGTTTGAATATTACGGTTTGAAAAACCTTAAAATAATGAATGGAGGTAGGAAAAAATGGCTAGAAGAAGACAGACAAATTTCAAAAGAGATTCCTACATTTACTATTGGAAATATAGTCCCTGGTGAACCTAACTTAAATTTAAGGTCTTTTTTAAATCAGGTTAAAGACTCTTTACAATCTGAAAAGACTGTAAGAATTGATGTAAGGAGTCCCGCAGAATTTAGTGGTGAGATCACTGCACCTCCCGAATACCCAACTGAACATGCACAAAGAGGAGGTCATATCCCCGGTGCTGTAAATATTCCATGGGCTAAGGCAGTAAACGAGGATGGAACATTCAAATCTGCCGATGATCTTTTAAATCTATATCAATCAGCTGGAATTCCGCCGGACAAAGAAGTAATTACATATTGTAGAATAGGAGAACGTTCATCTCATACATGGTTCGTTTTAAAACATTTGTTGGGTTATAAAGATGTAAAGAATTATGACGGGTCTTGGACAGAATGGGGAAATATGATAGCAAATCCAATAGAAAAATAAAATACAATAGAAGTTTTAAATATCTTTTTCTTTTCGTATCAAAAAATGAAAAAGATTTTTCTCTTTTCTGATGTCAACAACGGATTGGGAATTTTCCAATGACCATCTTTCAACCTCAATATCTGCTGTCACATCATCTGAAACTAAATATACTATTTCACCAACCTTAATTCTTAATAACAAATCATCTAATTTCATGAGTGTCGCGACGCATTCCGATCCGATTTCATATAATTCGTAGTCTGGAAAATACTTGAAACAACGAACATTCAGATCTTTTATTATTATTTTGAATTGTTCACGACATTCGTTTGCGTTATTTAGATATTTTAATTCATTTTCTAAATTTGTAGGATAAATTGTTACAAACCAACCTTGTTCGTAAGGACTATCATTCACTAATTTCGGTTTTTCAATGATTCTGTTATTCCCAGTTTCTATTTTCCCAGAAATTGGAGATCTTATTATTCCAAAATATTTTAAACTTTCAATTGATCCGACACTTTTTCCCTTTGCAATAATGACATTTTTTTCTTTTAATTTAACAGAGAACACTCTGCCAGATATAGACGACATTATTTGAGTTATACCTAACTTTATGGAGTTTTTATTAGAAATATCAACCCAGACAAAATTTTCCATATCATAGAGAAGATCATCTGGAAAAAAACAATTATCTATAATCACATTTCGATGTAATTCTCGAACCAATTTGAGTCTTTATATCCATTGCGAAATATTCTAAAATAGGAACAGATATCTAGAGGATGCTATATGCAAATAAGAATAATATTTATGTAAGATTCACGTGACTGTGTAGAAAATATTCTATTTATTGCTACGGTTTAAATATGATTTATGATCGATTTATCTATTACAAGTCTAATCATAAATCTCAATAATCCATTACAAAAATATCTATGCTAAAATAACACCATATTATCAAGGTCGCCATTTGTCCAAGTTGTGTAACATAAGGAATTACATGTCTAATAGTTTTCGATTTTGATATAAATCTAAAAGATAGTAAAAAGAATATTTAATATAACATTAAAGAGATATTCTAATTTCTAAAAGATATAATGGATTATGTTAATACTGATACAATGGATAAAATAGCAAATGAGATTAAAATATGTACCTTATGTACACTTTCAGATACTAGAAAGAATGCAGTACCCGGCGAAGGAGAATTTAGAAAAAAGTTAATGATCATAGGGGAAGCTCCAGGATTTAATGAAGATCAAAGTGGAAGACCATTTGTGGGTATGGCAGGAATGATCCTGAGAAAAACTTTAATGAAATGTGGTATTGATATTGAAGATGTATTTATTACAAATATTGTAAAATGTAAACCTCCAAATAACAGACAACCTAAGAATAATGAGAAAGATACATGTTCAAAATATCTTGCTAGACAAATCAATCTTTTAAAACCAAAAATAATATGTATATTGGGAAACGTTGCAGGCTCTTATATTCTAGATATCAAATCAATAAGTCAACATAGAGGAAAAATTTTAAGAAAGAATGGGATAGATTATTTTATAACATACCATCCTGCAGCTACAATTTATAATAGAAATCTGATTTTGGATTTTGAAAATGATATTAAGCATTTAGCCGAAATTATAAACAAGAAGTAAGAATCAGCAAAAGATAATATGCGTTTCTCCAAGGAAGTTTTTAAAAATGAAATTTATATTCATCATTGAAAATATCCTTGAAAATTTTCGATGTGTTATTCTATGGATCTAATCGAGTATTTTGTAGACTATTTTGATGGGAGGTGCAATTCTTATAACTCCGAACAGACATTCTGGTATGGTTTTATAATGCTAAAAAATAACAAAAATTTTTCTATTGTTTATGAGAAAGCGTACATTGCTTACGAACATTTTTCAAAGGCTTCAATAATGTTGAAGAGTATACACAAGTAGTAAAATTAGTAGAGTTATGCTAAATAAAAAATACGATAAAACATTCATACGAATCAGATGAGACTTTAATTAATTATTATTCAGTTGATTGGAAAATATAAAGCGGATCTGAAAAATTTAGAATCTTCTATGAAATATGTAGCAAATTAGTAGAGAAATTTGAAAATCAGAATATAAAATGGATTCTCAGAGAAATAAGTAGAAATGCAGATTATTTCACACAAATATAAGTGAATTTCTTAGACAAGAAATATGAGATATTTATCAAATAAAATTGAACAATATATCACGGCTGATAAGCAATTATTTTAATTAGACAAGAACAAGATTAAATTATAGGTATATTAGCAAAATATAAGAAAATAGGCTATTAGAAGAATATTCTAAGATTTACTCTTGAGAAACTTGATTATCATATGGAAAACTTTTATCTAGTTAAATATTCTAATAATAAATAAAATGCCGAGAACCAAAAGCTCAAGCAAAACATCAGAAAGAGAAGGAATTCCTCAATGGGTGGAGGATGAAATAAGATCTATCGAATTAGCTGAATCTGAAATACTAAATAGGACTGGATATATACTAGAAACATATTACAATGATAATAAATTAGACATACAATTATATGAATCAATACCTGATGGTCGAACCATTATTGAGGGAATTGAGATTCCAAAATCTCAAGATATTTCCGATTGTATGAAAGGATTTGTTTATGAATTTAAGATAAAAATGTCAAAGGGAAAACTTAGTGAAAAGACTAGAGAATTTCTTAAGATGCAATATATGTTAGAAATGGATCACATTTATCAATTTGAATTAATTGAATTACAACTGATGGATGTTGAATCTGAAGAAGCAATTAAAGAGCCTACAGATATTGATGATGAAGCTTAGGGAATGTAATAGTTCAATATGGATATATAAAATTCAATACTTTAAAAATTATTTTGTATTTCAAATTTTGTTTTTTTTCATTTTCTTTTGAAACTAGAAACTATTTTCCTGGTTTAATACTCATTCAGATAATTTCCTTTTTTTAGATGTAATCCCCTTATCGACTGTTATTCTCATCAAGAAAATCCACATTATAATCAATGGAATATGATAAGAGGCAATCCTCCAAGATATTATTACTTTTAAATGGGAATCTCCTAAAACATCATTTAATGATGGTATATGATTAAGACCAGAAACATACGCCCAAAGACCCAATTCTGTTATCCCTGAACCTCCAACAGTTATTGGTAAACTGCCTAGCTGGGTCGAAGCAGCAGTCGCTAGTATTGAATCAAATAATCCCAAATTGGATTCTACCAATTCTCCTAAAATCAAAAAGGACGCTCCGTGACATACAAATGCTAAAAATGTAAGAAAAATACCAACAAAGAAAATCTTGAATGTTTTTGAGGAGTTAAAATTTTCTTTGCTCATAGTACAGAGGTCGCCGATAGCAGAATTTGTGTAATTGATAATTTTATCTGATCTTTCCTGAGACAAAAACCTTTTAATTAATTTTGTAACAAAATTAGGTAATTGAATGTTATATTTGGCTGAAAAAATAACTACCAGTAACCAAAAACCTAAAACTAAAAGAGAGACGAAAATTGTGATAAGACCTATCAATGTTGCCCCATGATAGAGGGCGATTATTCCTGCAATCAATGCAAGAGTCGTTCCAACAAATACATCAGCAATTATTTCCATTGTAGCAATCCATGCAGATATACCAGCAGGAACATTATTTCGAGTCAACCAAGCAATTCTAATAATTTCTCCACCAACATATGAAGGAGTTGTGTTGGTAACGAATTCACTGCCTACTCTTATTGACATAAGTTTGGAGGTAGAAGAGATTTTATATCCTAAAAAATTGTCCACAAAATATTTAAATCTATATGATTGTAAAAATATCTTCCCTAAACTAAAGATGACCGAAAGGATAAAAGGAATCAATCCAACACTAAAGATGTCATTTATTGATATCGGAGAGAAAATGAACAATAAAATCACAGGAAGAAGACTAACAATAATCGCTATGAACCGCCAGTTCAATATCTCTAATCAGTAAACTAATTTAGGTATATAATAATCAATCAATTTAATAATATAATTTTTGATTAATTGATTTTACTATTACATCATACAAAATATCCTATAGGAAGATATTAATTAAAATGCTGATATTTGAAAATTAAAGAATAATTTCATATGAATACGATTTTTATTACTGGAACTGCTGGCTCTGGAAAGTCATTATTAACTTCTAGACTTGACCAATGGTATAAAGATCGTGACAATTTATCGATTACACTGAATTTGGATCCGGCAGTAGAAAATTTACCATACAATCCAGATATAGACATTCGAGATTACATAGATATCAATGAGATAAAAGAGACATATAGTTTGGGACCAAATGGCTCGATAATCATGGCATATGATTTGGCTGCGACAAAGATCGGAGAGATGCAAACAGAGATAGACAGATTAAGTCCAGATTACGTATTAGTCGATACTCCTGGTCAAATCGAACTTTTTTCCTATCGATCCAGTGGACCTTATATTGTTGCTAATATTAATTCAGAAAATAAGGCAACAGTATTTTTGATGGATGGGGTTTTGGTTTCCTCACCAATAAATTTTGTATCGCTATCACTTTTATCTGCATCAATTAATCTAAGATTAAGAACACCTCAGATTAACGTATTATCAAAAAAAGATTTAATTTTGAATGATTTAGAGAATATTTTAGAATGGTCATCTTCTGATTCAGCTCTAAGGGAAGCATTAGATAAAGAAAATGATTATGAGTTTTCATTACTTAGCAAGGATATTATTAGAAATCTTTCTGAAAATGCTCTGGGTAATGAGTTGATTGCAGTCTCAAATTTAACCATGAATGGATTTATAGATCTATCTGCCACATTATCAAGAATACTTAATCAAGGGGAAGAAATTCAATATTGACCATGACAGAAAGTTTCTGTATTGCTACTGCACCTTCTTCCACAGCTAATCTTGGTCCGGGATTTGATACTTTTGGATTGGCCTTAAACCTATTTGAAGATGAGATTAAAGTGATAAAGAAACAATCAAAGAATCAGAAAATTATAATAAATAAGATTATACAATCAGAACCAAAAATTCCCATAGAAATAGAACATAATTCTTCTAGCATTGTAGTTAAAAAAATGGCGGAAGATTTTAGGATACAAAATGATATAGAAATAGAGATTAAAAAATGTGTGCCAGCAGGTTATGGAATTGGTAGTAGTGCTGCTTCTTCAGTTGCCGCGGCATATGCATTTAATAAATTATTTGCTCTACAACTTGACAAGAAGAGGTTGGTGGAGTACGCGGCCGAAGGAGAGATCGCTTCTGCAGGTACCAAACATTATGACAATGTTGCATGCTCATTGCTAGGGGGATTTGTAATAGTAAGAACTTTTCCAAAAATTGATTTAATAAAAATTGAACCACCAAATGATCTCAATATTGTAGTAGGAATACCAAAGATACCAGTACCAAAAAAAAAGACAGAAGCTGCAAGAAATATACTTCCACAAAATGTGCCATTAGAAAATGTTATTAAAAACATAGCTAATGCTAGCACCATAGTTGCGGGATTTGCTTTAAAGGATGTAGAAATGATTTCTAGAGGTATGGAAGATACGATAGTAGAGCCTGTGAGAAACAAACTGATTCCAGGATATGATGTTGTGAAACAATATGCTCTTAATGCAGGTGCATTAGCTTTCACCATTAGTGGTGCGGGTCCATCAATTGTAGCAATACTAAAAACGGAC
The DNA here is from genome assembly GCA_035297365.1 of Nitrososphaeraceae archaeon. Taxonomy (GTDB): domain Archaea; phylum Thermoproteota; class Nitrososphaeria; order Nitrososphaerales; family Nitrososphaeraceae; genus TH1177. The sequence goes on along the minus strand of DATGZA010000080.1, from coordinate 3,235 downwards.
AAAAATTCAGATAAGATCATTAATGCGATTGAAAAAGGATTTAATGATTCAAATATAAAAAGCGAGGTTTACCTATGTAAACCTAGTGATGGTGCAAAGGTTATACAAACAAATGAATATTGATAGTGATTATTTTGTATTTAGAATCTTTTATTAGTGACTATTATCGCTAATCATTCATTAGTTCTAATTTTACTTCTTTTTACTTTTATTTAAAAATGCTGACATAAGTTTTTGTCTATCTTCGTGTGCAAAACATAGTGCCCATGCATATATTTCCATTCTTAGGCCTGAATCAATATCCATGTCCATACCCTTGTTAATTAGCAACTTGCTAGCTTTGATAGCATTATAACTGTTCTTTGTGATTTCCTTTGTTAGAGAAATAGCTTGATTAAGTAACTTGGTATTTAGAACTTTTGCGATTTCTTTTTCTCTTTCCTTTACCTTAACTACATCATTTTGAGGTACTTCATCTGGGATAGTGTCTTCATGAGTTAATTTTACTAAAATGTTTACTAATCCTATTTCATAAGCCTCTTCTGCACTAATCATCTTTCCAGTAAAAATCAATTCTTTCGCTTTGGATGGTCCCACTATTCTTAGTAGTCTTTGAGTACCACCCCAGCCAGGGGGTATGCCTATTGTTACTTCTGGTTGTCCTATTTTTGCATTAGATGAAGCGATTCGAATATCACAAACGAGAGCTAACTCACATCCGCCACCCAAAGCAAAACCATTTACAGCAGCGATTACTGGTTTTTCTAATTTTTCAATCTTGTTCAACACTGATTGAGCAGAAGATGCATACCTTTCTGCCTCTACAGGATTGATATTAACCATATAAGCGATATCGGCTCCAGCACAAAATGATCTTTCTCCAGAGCCTGTTATAATAACTGCCTTAATAGACTCATCTGCCCCAACAATATCAATAGTTTTAGATAATTCCCATATTACATCAAGATTCATGGAATTTAATGCATCAGGTCTGTTGATCTTAATAATTGCAATTTCACCCATAGGTTCCAGAAGAACATATTTCATGGTAGACATAATATTATTCGATTATAATACATAAATTAAAGTTTATTGAATAAAAAATGATTAAATTAGATAAATTAGAGAATCAAACGTACAAAATCAATAGCTGTGAGATAATCTTCAAAAAAAATGATTAAAATGATATCATGCTCCGGCCATACCGCTTCTTAATTCTACCGCCTTATGATCTTCTATTTCACTTTCTGCAGCGGCCTTGTGCATTTCAGATAATGCGCAACCCATTTGTGCCTCTGGTTTACCACGTCTCATTAATCCTCGATACAGTCCAGCTTCTAACGTTTGACCGTGAGCTTTTTCCCACTCTTCGACTGGAATACTATATTTCTTTTGAATTCTATCTCTATACCACTCTGGAATAACATTGAATGCACAGAAAGGTACTATTCTAAGATCGGGTGTCAAATAATGAATATCGCATCTTTGTAATCTTTCTAAATCTTCATTATATTTATCTTGGAAATGCATCATTCCAAGGAAAAGTGATCTAACATGCCATGAACCCACTGCATCAAAATTACGTTTTAGTAATATGCTAGAAAACATCCTTGCTAAATTCAATCCATGAGGTTGCTTTGTTTTATCTACAAATTGATTTAATTTACGTACAACTTCTAGCGTTGTCCAGTATCTATTAGCACCGGAACGTATTTCGTCGGCCTTTTCTTCAAAGTATTCCAATAAGCCCTTAATATCTACAAAAGAGGTTAGTGGAGTTAATTTTTTAGTTTGGACATCTTCGAATACATATGTACCTGCACCACAAGCAAAGTGAATAGATAACTCGTATTTTGGTTTTTTACTGAATGCTTCAATTACATCAGTCATTGGCATACAAGATGGAACTGGGAACCAAGAATCTATTGAAATTTCACCATTGGTTTGTTCTTCGATTCGTTCAATACAATCAGGGATTGTTATCCTATATTTTTCTCGTTCCTTTTTGTTCATTCTACCAGTCAGTGATACAGGTTGGAAGTTGACTGCATGAACAACATCCATGTTCTTCTGAGCATACCTAATTATTCCCCCCAATTCATGATCGTTTATAGATTTTATTACAGTTGGGACAAAAACCACGGTCATTCCACACTTTCGTGCAGATTCAAGAGTATATGGTATCTCCCAATGGTTTTTAGGATTAGTTCGCGGGGTAACACCATCAAAAGAAAGGTAAAGATTGCTTACACCAGCTGTTCTTACCTGACGCATTGTTTCTGGAGACATTGCTAACTTTATACCATTAGTATTTAATTGAACATGATCTACTCCTTCTTCCTTCATAATTTTTATTACTTCGGTTATATCATCACGTAACATTGGTTCACCACCAGTGATTTGAATTGAATTTCCTGCTATTGGTCTTTCTGCTTTAAGGGTTTTCATCATGGCTCTAATTTGTTCATAGTTAGGTTCATAGAGATATGCACCTTCAAGGCCCTTTTTTACATAAAAGAAACAATACCAACATGTCAAATCACATCTGTTGGTGACTATCATGTTAGATAATCCAGAATGTGATAAATGATTGGTACATAATCCACAATTTGTTGGACATGCACATTTATCTACCATAACATTGGGAGCATGAGCACCTTTACCATCTTTCCAATAAGTACTAAACTTTTTGTACATATCAACAGAACCAAAGTACAATTCTTCGCATTCACCATGTGATTGACACGTCTTTGTCATGAAGACTTTACCATCCCTTTCAAATACTTCTGCATCTAAGATCATATTACAATCTGGACATATACTTTGGGTATATCTGATGGTTTTTTTAGTTGTAGAAACCTTTTTCGTAACATTAGATATCTGTATTAATTCCATAATCTATCTTCCTATAAATCGATTGATCTAAATTCTCTTAATATATAAAGATAATAATATAAATAATAAGGTGATTAGGTAAGTAATAAAAAAATGAAATATATTAGAATTTGACTTGAAATATAAAAAAAATCATTTGAAATAAAAAAATATCGATAATTATTTGCTTTGATTTAGACGTGTTATCCATATTGTACATGTCCACTCTTTGTTCCAGGTTTCATCTCTCTTTGATTCTTTACCTTTCTTACTGCGTCTTCAAAGTGACGCATTGTGACCTTGGCTTCCATGGTGTGTTTTGATGCTTCTTCAGGTGTAGGATATTTTGCTATGTATTCAT
>DATGZA010000079.1:0-46290 GCA_035297365.1 Nitrososphaeraceae archaeon | reverse complement strand
ATGAATACATAGCAAAATATCCTACACCTGAAGAAGCATCAAAACACACCATGGAAGCCAAGGTCACAATGCGTCACTTTGAAGACGCAGTAAGAAAGGTAAAGAATCAAAGAGAGATGAAACCTGGAACAAAGAGTGGACTAATTCAATATAGGTAGTCTTTAAACTCCTTATTTTGTTACCTATATGATGATTTCATTTATAGTTTCAGAAAAAGAAATTATATATCTAAAGAAGAAAGAATCAAAGCGGGCGTCTAAAATCTCTTTAACTGCAAATATTCACGGTTTTTTTATTACTGTTCCGAATAAGCACAGTGAATACAATTTAAAAAAATTTCTAGATGAAAATAAAAACTGGATTTTAAAAAATTATTATAATTATAAAAAAAATAATATTGATTACGCAAAAAAATACGAAGATAAATATTTATTATTATTTGGTAAAAAATTTTATCTTAACATAGTTAAAGATGAATTAGAGACTATCATAGTTTCCAATTCATTACAAAAAATTACATTCCACGTTAGCAAAAAAAGAAATTATAAACAAAATATAACTAATTGGTACAAAGAACAGACTCGTATGATAATACACGAAAAACTTGCAGAAATGGGTAAAAAAATGGACATTAGTTACAATAATGTACGAATAAAGAATAATTCGACTACGTGGGGAAGTTGTTCTACCAAAAAAAACCTAAATTTCAATCTGTACTTAAGTGCATTTCCACTTGATGTGATTGAATATATAGTAATTCATGAACTGGCTCATATAAAGGAGTTTAACCACTCTGCAAAATTCTGGCAAATCGTTAAAGAATTCGATCCACTGTACAAAGAACATATTGAATACATTAAGGATTACAGTGATCTTACAAAATTATAGTCCAAAAATTATAAAAAAATTAAATCTTCATGATAAAAATTTTATTGTTTTCTCCCTTTTCTATATCCATGAGTAAATCCAGAATCATAAACCTTTGAAAACTGGTATGTAGAAGGTCGAATTACGTCTCCAACAATTATTAATGCAGTTTTAATTATTTTTTCCTTTAAAGTTTTTTCTGCAATATCTTGCAGAGTTCCTTTAATTATTTTTTCCTCTTTCCACGTAGCCTTGTAAATTATAGCAACAGGAGTCTTGGCAGTATATACTCCCCCTTTTAGTAATTCAGCAACGACATCTTTTATTAAATGGACACTTAAATAAAAAACCATTGTCGCTCCGTGTTTAGCTAATTCCGAAATTTTTTCTCTATCAGGAACTGGAGTTCTGAATTCTGCTCTGGTTATAATTACAGTTTGAGTGATTCCTGGTAATGTCAATTCTAAGTTTATTGATGATGCTGCCCCTAGTATAGCAGTGATTCCTGGAATTACTTTACATCTTAATCCATCTTTTTCTAATTTATCAATTTGTTCTCTTATTGTACTAAATAATCCAGGATCCCCATCATGAAATCTTATGGCCAATTTACCTTGTTTTGCATTGTCTCTTAAAATTCTAAAAATTTCTTCCCTATCTAAGAATGCTGCATCATATAACATCGCATCCTTCTTAGCATACCTTAGAATCTCCGGGTTCAACAAAGAGCCGGAGTAAATCACTATATCTGCATTTTCTAAAATATTCTTAGCTTTTATGGTAATTAATTCAGGATCACCAGGTCCAGATCCAACAAAATAAACAAAATTATTGTCTATCATTTCTTTTTACCACCATTATAGAGAAGTATTTTTGACTTGGTTGTTTTTTTCCTTTTATTTCTCCAAGATTTTTTATATCAAGTATGTTTCCATCAACTGATACGTCTTGAGCTATTGCTATTTTGGAGCTATCAGGAAATCCTGTTTCTGAAAGCATTTCTATAACACTATCAAAATATCTTCCATCTTTGAGGAATACTATTGTATCGGAACTTCTTGCAATATTTCTCACTTTATTAAGATCATAACATGCTGGCACTATGGAAAGATTTTCATCTCCTTCTACCAAACTCATTTTAGCTTCGGCTGCAAAAGCAAAGATGGATGGAATACCCGGAATTATTTCTACCTCTATGTCAGTGTGATTTCTTCTTAGCTCTCTCTGTATGTAAATCCAAGTACTGTATATTGATGGGTCACCGACAGTAAGATAAAGAGTTCTCTTTCCATTTCGTACGACATTTGCGATTTCGTCTGCATTGACTTTCCAATATTCCTTTAACGAATTTCTATCCTTTACCATTGGAAAGATTAAATTTTTTATTAGTGCTTTCTTATCAATATATTTTTCAACTATCGATAGTACAATACTATTTTTATCAGGTTTTGTGGTTGGAACAAAGATTACCTCAGCATCTCTAATTAATTTAAAAGCCTTTAATGTTAATAGTTCTGGATCACCTGGACCGCAACCGATACAAAAAAGTTTCATCGAACGTTATTGAGGAATGAGCTATTTAAATGATGAAATATTACAGATGTCTATTTTAAGATTTTTTTGTAGCAGAAATTATCAAGACCGGATTTCGAGCCAACATCATAGTTCCGGTAGATGTATTCCTTCCTTTTAGGATTGATATCTGTGTAAAATCAATATCTGTCATAAGATCTGATTCTTTCATAGTTTTCATAGCTCTAAACATCGTCTCCACTAGAATAGTAGATATCACAAGCCTACCATTTATTTCGAGTTTACTTATTGCTTGGTTTATGATTTTTTCTGTTTCTCCTGTAGTTCCGCCTACTACTATGGCATTGACATTAGGAAAGGAATCTAGTAAATCCTGTGCTTTTCCATGAATGACATTTGCATAAACATTAAACCTTCTTAAATTTTCTTTTGTTAAATCTATTGCTTTTTGGTCAAAATCTATTGCATAAACATTTCCTCTCAAACATTGTAAACAGAGTTCAACAGTTATGCTTCCGCTTCCACTTCCAATGTCGATTACATTATAATTTTCTTTTAACCTTAGCTTACTTATAATTATCGATCGAACTTCTTCTTTTGTAATAGGAACTTCTTCGGTTCGTGAAAAAAGTTCATCAGGTATCCCTGCCGTTTTATAATTCCACAACATTTTTCTTTCCTGTTTATTTATGATGCTAGATCTTGATGTAAGCCAGTATACATCATTATCATAAACAATAACAAAAGGAAAATGAAAGGAAATATTCCATTCATGATGAATTTTCTTGTTTCCGACTTTGGAACATCATTTATCATTTTCTTTGAGGTAAAATATGAAATCAAATAAAAGAGTACTCCGATAAGAATTATTATTCCCAATACAGTTGATTGTGCAGTACCAGGAGCTATTATAGCACCTATGGTTAATCCTGCAATTACTCCTAAAATTCCCCTCATGTAATAAATTTTATCTGTTGACTCCAAACGATTTATTTTCATTTAATAAAACCAAGTTTAATTCCTTCCGGTCCTTAACTAATAATTTTCTAATTTTTTTTTGCAAACTTTCTTTTTTTAGTTAATATTTAGCTTTGATATTTTACTTGATGTTGGAATTATCCAGTATCGAATTACGTTATATCGTTAATCATATCAACGATAAATTATTAGATGGGTATTATGTGAGTCAGATTTCAGGAATTACAAAGGATTCATTCACAATTAAATTGCATCATTCCGACCATCCAGATATTATCCTAATGATATCTGTCAAGGGAATTTGGATATCGAAAATAGGATTTCGACAATTAGAAGAAAATAACTTTGTTAAGAATATGAAAAAGGAATTGGAACGATCTCGAATTCTGACTTTGGAACAATTAGATTCAGAGAGAATAATAAATATAAAATTTGCTGACTATGATGGAAACATCAGGTTACTTATTTGTGAATTTTTTGGAAACGGAAATATTATTTTGTGTGACGAAAAAATGAATATTATCTCGATTCTGACGCCTCTTGAGGTGCGTCATAGAATATTGCGAGTTGGAATGAATTACGTTGCTCCTCCTTCCCGAGGTCTAGACGTATTTCAAATATCTTATTCTGATATCAAATCAGAAATAAAGGAGGGAAACACAAACTTGGATATGGCAAGATGGCTAGGAAGGATTTTTTCATTTCCTAAAAAGTTCTCAGAAGAAATTCTATCTCGTAGTAATATTCAGTGTAAAAAAATTCGCGAGCTATCAGAAGATGAGCTTTGTAGAATTTTTACCAATATTCAAGGTTTAATTGATGAGGTGCTTGATGACAACAAACATGAACCAGTAATCATTTTAGATGAGGAAAACAACCCCATTATTGCATCGCATAGAAAGTTATCCAATATGAATGATCTGAATGTCTGTTCTACAAATTCTTTCATGGATGCGATAGACCGAGTATTAACAAATGAAATAATGAATATCGGGAAAAAAATCTTTACACACGAAATAGATAAAAAAGTTGTCGCTCTTGAGCATGATCTCATCGAACAGGATAAAGCAAAACAACAAGTAATAGCAAAATCAAATTCAATTAGAAAGCTGGCATTAGAACTAATGCAAATTTCATCGTCAAGCATTTTAGACCTTGAAAGTTTACTAAAAAAATACTCTGGCAAAATATTGTTAGAAAAAGGAAAAAAATATTTACAAATTATGGATGAACAAATTCCTCTTGAAGCGAATATCCCAAAGGTTTCGTCACAATTGTATGCTCGAGCAAAGGAATTGGAACGCGGTGGTGAAAAAATAGATACACTTAGATCTAAAATATTAACTGAAATCAATGATCTGAAGAAAAGGACATCAATAGCAGAAAAAAACCTCAAATTTAAAAAACAAAAATCAAGAGAATGGTTTGAACGATATCGCTGGTTTTTAACATCTGGAGGTTTCTTAGTCATAGGTGGTAGAGATGCATCCTCAAATTCTGCAATAATTAGAAAACATATGACAGATCAGGATATTGTCTTTCATGCTGAGATACATGGTTCTCCTTTTTTCTTAATAAAAAATTTAAATTCTACCTCAAATTCGATTGAACAAGACGATCAAAATATCCTTGAGGCGGCAACAGCAACAATTTCTTTTAGTAGGGCATGGCGGGAAGGATTGTCTACTGCAGATGCATATTGGGTATTTCCAGATCAAGTGAAAAAAGGTGCACCTACAGGACAATTTCTTCCAAAAGGCTCGTTTGTGATAGAAGGAAAAAGAAATTATATAAAGGGAATAAATCTAAAGCTGGCATTCGGAGTTTTCAAAGAACAAGATTCGTATAATGTGATCTGTGGGCCACAAAATTCTGTAAAGATAAAATCTATAATTTACGTTATCCTATTGCCAGGAGGAATTGATCCAATGAACGCAGCAAAAAAATTAAAGACAGAACTAATCAAGAATTTGGATAAAATTAACAACGAAAAGAACGATACCTTAATTGAATTCTTAAAACAAACTTCAGTCGATGATATAATAAGATTATTACCGCCAGGTAAAATGAAGTTATTTTCTATAGAGAAAGGAGATAAATATATCTGACTCTAATTCTTGAAAATTGTAGTAAAGTAATTAAACTAATATGACAAAAAAAATGTGTGGATGAACGTTTAGGAAGCAAACATCGTGATGCAAATATGCCTACAAAGGTTTTGGTACGTGACATTATGAACAGTCCTATAATTTCTGCATCTCCTGATTCTAATTTGAAGGAAATCTCAAAAAAAATGAAACAAGAAAGAATAGGCAGTATAATAATCTTCGACGGCGAAAATCCAGTTGGATTAGTCACTGATTGGGATATAGTTTCAGAGGGTCTTTCTAAAGATGTTCTGCCTAGTTCAATAAAAGCTTCTGATATTATGAAGAAATTACATACTATCGAAGGTGAGGCAACAATTACAGAAGCAGCTAGGATGTTTAGAAAACATAATATCAAGAGACTAGGAGTAGTTTATAAAAATAAAGTCGTAGGAATCATCTCTGCTTCCGATGTGATTGCAGTAACTCCTGAATTAATCGATGTTGTTTCTGAGAAGTCGGCTCTTTTACGAGGCGAGATAGGTCTTCCTCGTGGTAATATTTCTGGTTATTGTGATGAATGTGGAGAATGGTCTGATTTATTAGAATATACTGATGGGACATTTAATTGCGAAGAATGCAGAGGAGATTCTTCTGTAGAATAGAATCGAATAGGAACACATCCATCAAAATTTAACGTATTTTTTTCTTTATTCTTTTACCAAAAAATCGACATGCTAAGTTAAAAAAGTAGTTGGTAAATTTCTTTTAGTCAAGGAGTTGAACTATTCATAAAGTTTTCGTAAGAAATTTAAAAAAGAAAATCCAATATGTAATAATATTCGAATACTGATTTATTATTTATATCAATAATTAAGGATAAATTTGGTAACAACATAATGTTTCTGTTAATTATCTTTAACAAATTTCAAGAAACACAGTTCGCAACCAAATTTTATTTAACTTCTACCAACGGCCCTATAAAAATAGTGATATTAATAATTTCTATTAATTATTAATACTGCAAAAATGTTCTTATTAGACAAATTACCTATTTAAAATTTGTTAAATGAATTTATTTTAATCGGCATCTGTTTTCTTTCCTTAAAAAGTAATTTATTTTCTTTTTTTGTTATACTATATAAATGGCTTCTATGGTGACTAATGTTTCATATCTCTTCCAAATCATTGATGTCTAATATCCTGGAACAATATTTACATTTTAATACAATGTCTGTCTTATCTAATAACACTATAGTTGGAATGATATTTTTTTCTTCGTTAGTAATGCAATTAATATTAGAACATTTAAAAATCCCAGTAATAAAATCTGGTACTTGTATTTTGCGTTTTTCGGCTACCTTGTAATTTTTTATAATATTTATTGTTGCATGTGGCGATATCAGTGCAATTCTATCTGTATCACTGTTAGCTAAGAATTTATTTTCTATTTTTATGATATCTTTCTTTTGTCTTTTGCTGCTTGGTACATTTAATGCCACAGTAACTATGTTTCCATCACTTCCAGTAATGTTAAGAGTCTTTAGAACATTAAAGGCCTTTCCAGGATCTATATGATCAATCACTGTTCCTTGTTCTATACGTCTTACTAAAAGTTGGTTGATCTCGGACATCAAGTAAAATAATTTCTATTTAATTTATTAAATCTTAGTATTTAATATTTAATATTTGATAGTTATAATGTTTATCCACAAATATAATATAGTTAACACGATTCCAACGTAAAATAAAAACTATCTTATAACTCTTAATATTTTTATATGTTATTTGCTGTACTTACATATGGAGTCTTGTTCTTATCATAATTCTTTTTTTGATGAAAGATGTGAAAAATGTAAGAAAGAATATCTCCTTTTAAAAGGATTGGAAGTGAAGGAAAACTGGCTAATAAAGTCGATAGATGGAAGCGGAAATACAAGAAAACCACATTATAAAGAGTTTAATGAAGAAAAAGCAAAAGAACTTTATGAAAAATTATTCGTATACTACTTAAAAAAAACAGGAGATGAATATGAAGCTTCAAATAAAGCAAAAACAGTGATAAAGAAACAATGTAATATAAGAAATTTGACTCATTGGTCTTGGTTATGAATTCAGTGTTCAATGTACACAAAATTAGAGAATCTTGAGACAATTCCGGCATAATAAACATGGATTTTAAGTACTATCGTTACGATATTGCTTTCTGAATGCAAATTTATAGATATTTAAGGGGAAGTGTCAAACACGTTCTATATCTTTAAATTAGAAAAATTGCATGATCTAGAAGAAGAATTCTTAGCAATTATATTTGATTCCTTTTTTACAAGAGCCATTTTTTACTATATAAGATATACATCCATCCCTAATTTTTACCTCTTGAAATAAAATGGGATATTCTCTTCCAAAATCATCTTTGTTTGGTATCAGCGAATTATGTGGTACGAACGTTATCGATTCGTTGTCTTGTTTATCCTCATATCCAAACATAATCTGAGAGAATTCTACTTGATACCTAATCGGGTATGGAAAAGATCCAATTTTATTCCACCACTCAATTCCTGTAAACTGATTTAACATTTTATAATTAAAATCAATTCCATTCAAATGATAGTAAAAAATTTCAATTTTATCTGTTGTTTTATCTTTTAGAATATAGTCAATTCTGTGATTGTTTTTATTAATTAATATTACACGTTGATATGAATGTCCAATTACTGGAAAAATTTCTCTAAATCTGTATCTATTTTTGCCTAAAAAAATTGCTTCAAAATAGTTCTTGTTATCGAACTGGCAAATCAAGTTTAATTCTATCGGATGATTTTGTATGTTAAATAGTTCTAAGAGGTAAAGCATCCATGATTTATCCGGAATGTTGTTTCCTTGGTCATCTATAATTTTGATGTTATCTGATATTGCTACACTGTTATTTGGAAAATATAATTTCCTCTTATTATCGATGTCGTAAATTTTACAAAGTGAACCTAACCAATAATGCAAGTTATTGTTTATTTCAACAGTCACTAATTAATATAAATTTATTTTTATTAAATATCAAAAATAAAAAATAAAAACATACCATAAAAACAAATAATAACGATTTTTAAATATGATAATATCGCTACGGCAGTTTTTATAGTTCAAGCTATTAAAGTTCAGTATCCAGTGATATTTCATATTATAGAAAATAATATTGAATCAGATTACCTGAACCTTAGTTTAGGTGCCAATTTTTATTTCTTTACCGTAGGGATAATAATTTGAGGATATAAAGTATTTCAAATTGTTTTTTTATTTTTCGTTTTCTAACTAAAAGCGGTTTTCCAACAGCAATAAAGAACCTATGGGTATAAAATACTAATTTTAAAATTAAAAATGTTAATTCTTCGCCTTGTTCAAGTCTCTGATGTCTTATTATGTTATCCTTGCTTCGTAAACAGGTATATTGTTTCATCGGCATTTTCATTTGTCCAATGTGTTGGAAGATTTAAAGAATCGTTTATTTTTAAATTGTTTTTTTCCATTATTTTTCCCCATCCAAAATGAGACATATCATTTGAAAATCTTCTTTTTACCGAACTTGCCAAAAAAATAATTACAAAAGATTCTATTCTTCTCTCCTTTATTCTTTTTATAATATTTTCTACAAACATCTCTCCCATCTCTGGTAATGCAGATATGATAAAACATGGTCTGGACAATTCTTGATTTGAGAAGTCGTAATCACTACCATCTGCATTGATTATTTCGAATGGAACCCTTGTACTTTCTGAGATCTGTCTCTGAAGCTGGGTAAGACTATCGTCCAGCTCTAATCCAATAGAAGATAGTCCCAATAATGCTCCACAAAATGGGATTCTTCCATCCCCTGACCCTATGTCTATTATTTCTTTACATTTCATGTCATCTAATCTTAATCTCTCACAGATTAACAGTGCTGAAAAAATCCATGTAGGATAAAAAGGCTGATAACTAGTATCATATTTCTTCGCATTTAAGTAAAACGTATTTACATCTCCCTCGCAGGATGTAAATTCGATATTGTTAACGAATACATTTGTTTTTTTGAAATATATCGGATTATAATTTACAAATTCATGCAATTTATCAAGTAATTGGTTATTGATGGGAAAACTTTCTGAATAATAATTTGGAATTATTTCTGATATGATACTTTTCGGCTGTATTCTATTAAAATAAACTTTTCTAGCTTCAGCTAAATTTTCTAATATTCCCATGTATACACCTTACACGCATTATAATGTCCTAATTAGTATACCGATTCAGCAGAGGGTCTTAAACCTCTCTTGTAGGTAGTGTTACCACATTTTTGACATTTATAAATTCTTCTACGTTTGTATGTATAAACCGATTCCTCATTCTCCACTATTTCATGAACAGTTTTTTCCATACATTTATCGCAAAACCTTTTTTCAGTATTCAAATTCAATTTTCATGCTTAATAGAAAAATCAAAAAACATTTGTTTTTTTGATTATTCAAACTCTTATTTTTTCAGTCTGCTTGTTAAAAGATCCGGAACCTCTCCAGGTCTTTTCGCAACAGGTACGCTTGCTCTTGCGTAATTTGAGACTTTCGATTCTGCTGATCCATAGTTTCCGTATACAATAGCTCCTGCATGCCCCATTTTTTTTTCTTTTGGTGCAGCTCTGCCAGCGACATACGCCACAACTGGCTTTTCAAAATTTGTTGATATTATATATTCTGCAAGCTTTTCTTCTGCATCTCCACCAATCTCTCCAACAACCACTATGGAATTAATATCGTCTTTATCTCTTACAAGATTAAATGCCTCGATTAGGTTAGTTCCATTTATGGGATCTCCCCCTATTCCGAAGCAAATTCTCTGTCCATATCCTGATTGAGTTAATGTATGAGATACTTCATACATTAACGTCCCACTTCTTGAAAATACAGCTGTTGACCCTTGAACAAATGGTTTAGCGGGCATTATTCCTACTTTCATAACTTCTGGGACAATGATCCCTGGAGTATTTGGACCGACCATTATCGCCCCTTTTTTTTTAGCATATTCTAAAATTTTTAAAGAGTCTATAAGTGGAACATGTTCTGGAATTGCAACTAGCAATTTTATTCCATTATCTATAGCTTCTTTTGCAGCACCAAGAAAGAATGGTGCAGGGACGAAAATTCCAGAAATTTTGGCAGCTGTTCCTTCCACGGCTTCTTTAACTGTGTCACAAACTGGTATTCCTTCAAAAAATTGTCCTCCTTTACCAGGTGTAATACCTGCAACTATGTTTGTACCATATTCTTTCATTAGCCTGGTGTGTGTGGATCCAAAACTTCCTGTCATTCCTTGAATGATAACGGGTTTTTTCTTAAAATCATCATCGCTTTCCTTTCCTATTAAAATATCAAATAAATCAAACTTATTACTCATTTTACTTTCAACACTTTACTCAATATTTTACTGCCGCATTTATTGCTTCTTCTACTGTATTGAATAACTTTGCCTTACTTTCCTTTAACATCTCTCTTGCCTTTTCAGATTCTGCTCCAGTAATTCTTGCAAATACCGGAACCTGAATTGTGTTATCGTAATATGCTTTTAAAATCGCTTGCGCTACCAGATCCGTTCTTACTATCCCTCCAAACAAGTTAACTAGTATCGTTTTAATTTTTTTTACTTTACTTATTACTTTTAATGCTTGATAAATGGATTCTGTGGTTGCTCTTCCTCCGAAGTCCAGGAACGCACCTGCATTCCCACCTGCATCTGTAACCATATCTAATGTTGACATAACTAGACCTGCTCCGTTCCCTATTATTGCAATATCTCCATCCAATTCAACAAATGAGAATCCATTCTCTTTGGCTTGTGATTCAAGTTCGGAAAGTTTTTCGTACTTCTTCAAGTCTTCATGCCTGAATAGTGCATTATCATCTAGTATAACTTTTGCATCGAGTGCTACAAAAGTTCCATCACCAAGAAGCGCTAGCGGATTAATTTCTGCCAATTCTGCTTCCTTTTCATAAATTAATTTTGACAATTTTTGAATAAATTCAATAAAAGCAATTTTCTCATTACCCGCAAGTCCTATATCATTAGCAACACTTGATGCCAAGTCAGAAGTTATTCCATCTATTGGAACGTCCATTATTATTCTATCCTTAACACTCTCAATTTCTACTCCACCTTGCGAAGATGCTATTATGGAATAACATCTTTTGGTACGGTTAAGAAAAAATGACAAATAGAATTCTTTTCTAATGTCTGCCATTTCTTCTAAAAGAATTGATTTCGGCAACTCCCCTTTAACCTCTTTTTTCATTAACTCTTCAAATTTCTGCTTTATTTCTTCTTCTGTTCTACATTTTAAAATTGCACCTGCTTTTCCTCTTCCTCCCACCGTTAATTGTGACTTTAATACAAGAGGAAAACCAATATCTTTTGCTGCTTCGATTGCTTCGTATACATTGCTTGCTAAATGTGATTTAGGTATTTTGATACCATATGAACTAAAAATCTCCTTTCCTTGATACTCTAATAATATCATTTTTACACTAGGACAATATTTTTAGGCTTATATTCGTATTTTTTTACTATTTTTTTTAGGATTGTATTAAATTTACTTTCAAGACTATGTTATTTTCTTCATAAATAATTGTTATTTTGGGGAAAAAAATTTAATATATTATTATTTTCATTTTTTTTAAGATTAGTCTCCTAACCATAAGCAATACTCGTTTTCATTTATAAAAATAATTTGAATCTAATAATCTATTAGCTCTTATTCTGGATGGCTTAGGTGTTTGTACTAAGAATCTCCATGAACCTTTCCTTTCTTGTCTTGTCTCTATTATTATGAATGAATTGTAATACTTTGTAATACTTTGGAATATACCTGTAAGTTAATGCATTACACTTTTGTGTTTGATGCCATGTTCTTACAGATGATCATATGCTTTATATTCATCGGTAAATATGGTGCAACCATATTCAATTCTGGTGTATATAATACCAAGAAGTGACTTATATAGATGAACATCAAAATATGTCATTGCATTCCTTTGGTGAATTCATGGTATCATTGGATAATCCTTGTAATATGTACCTCTACCCCTGCATGGTGAGCAATCTTTTCCTCTTTCACGGTGAGCAATCTTTTGCTGGGTTTTTTTCCTGGTTTCTCTGTCTTTTCTGTATATCGCCTTCCCTTCAGTCCAGCCTTCATATAGAATTCACCTTCAACATACCACTAAGTTTAGCAGAAGAAGATGATGATGTTAAAGATAATTTTTCCATAAATTTTCGGATAAAAAGATAGCATCTTGAAATTGGTTCAACTACCTCAAGCGATAACTTTCTTATAGAATATCCAGCCCACAGTACAAAGTACGGACACAGTGCCAAAAACCATATCTTCAAAGATCTATTTGCATAATGATAATGAAAAATAGTACCTGATTAAGGGTACACCAACTTTCATCAGGAAGAGATATGGTTAAAACACATCCTAATTAGGTATTATGTAGCTTTAACATTCCTAGAACATTTGTTAACAAGAGTGAATCTATCTATAAGAAAGATTAAATGGCAATACATCTGGATTTAATCAATTCAATCGAATGATTAGATGTAGTATCTATATCTGGTGATATTTGAGAGATAACATTTTATATTGTGGATAAGAATTGGCATAGGTTTTTCTAATGAACTAGACTTTACCGATTGTAAATTGTACTCTTAATTAATTCTATTCATTACTCGAACTGATTATTGCAAAATATGCGAGTTTGAGATATGAGCAAAAATTAATTACTAATACTTTATCGTAAGGTTATATGGATTTAGAAGGACGAATTTCTCTTGTCCTAAAAGGACCAACAGAAGAAATAATTACAATGGTAGAGCTAAGAAACTTATTACAAACAGTGTCAAGACCTAGACATTACATAGGACTTGAAATTTCTGGAAAACTTCATCTTGGAAGTCTTCTCCTCACAGGTTTCAAGATAAACGATCTTATCAAAGCGAATTTTCATACAACCGTATTTTTAGCGGATTGGCATACCTTCATTAATAATAAATTGAATAGTGATTGGGACAAGATCCAAGAAATATCTAACTATTATAAAATGGCCTTTGATTTCTTCTGTCCTGGAGTGAATGTCGTATTAGGTAGTAACTTATACAGATCCAACGATGATTATTGGAAAAGTTTTATGAACTTTTGTAAGCAGATAACTTTACCAAGAACAATTCGCTCTTTGACTATCATGGGTAGAACAGAGAAAGATAATCTCGATTTTTCACAATTCCTCTATCCTGCCATGCAGTCAACTGACATCCATGCTCTTGATCTTGACCTTGTTCATGCAGGAACCGATCAAAGAAAAATTCATATGCTGGTAAGAGAAATTTTTCCTAAATTAAAATGGAAAGTTCCCATTAGTCTTCATCATCACTTATTACCTGGACTCTTGGAACCTGTAAGTCTAGGACTTACAGAAGACAACAAGGATGATCTAAAAATTTCTAGTAAAATGAGCAAAAGTAAACCAACTGGAAGTATTTTTATTCATGATGATACAACAAGTATAGAAAATAAGATTAAAAAAGCATTTTGTCCGATTGGAATTTCAGAAAATAACCCAGTTCTAGAAATAATAAAATATATTATTTTTAGAGAGATGGGAGAATTTACAATAGAACGTCCTGAAAAGTATGGAGGAAATATTACATATGAAGAATATCCCAAATTAGAAGTTGATTATTTTAACAAAAAAATTCATCCACAAGACCTGAAACAATCAGTAGCAATTTATCTCGATAAAGTGATAGATCCAATAAGAAGACATTTTAAAAATCGTGAGCCAAATTTTGAATAATCTTTTTTATTTAGTATTTTTGATCAACACAATTTTTAATAGATTTTAAATAAAAATCATATTTTACTAAGTATTAAAAAGTAATAAATGAAATCATGTAGCTTCGATATTTGAAGGTTTAATCAATTGGTATTTTGATTTATATCCTCTCGGATTTATCATCATGTCTTTATAATTAAAAGTTGAAGAATTTCCGATTATTATTGTAGTAATCATTCCTATCATCTCATCATAGCCTAACATATTTTCTAAATCAGTTATTACGATATTTTGACTTTCTCTGTAAGCTCCTTTTACAATTGCAACAGGAGTAGTAGCACTTCTATGTTTTAGGAAAATGTCTCTTGTATCTTTTAATTGATGTATTCTCTTTTTACTCGCTGGGTTATAAATTACAGTAACATAGTCACCAATAGCTGCTGCCTCTACTCTTTTCACTATCATTTCCCACGGGACTAGTAAATCACTCATACTAACGACAGCAAAATCTGTCATCAAAGGCGATCCTACTAGAGCTCCACATGAATTCAACGAAGACACCCCAGGAACACATTCAACATAAATACCATCTTCTCGGCTCCATCCTTTTTCAGCTAAAATCTCATAGATCAAACCTATCATCCCATAAATTCCTGGATCTCCAGATGATACAAGTGACACAATTTTTCCATCTTCAGCAAATCTTATAGCCTGATTTGCTCTATCCACCTCTTGTGTCATTGCATATCTATATACTTCCTTACCTTCAATCAAGTCCTCAACTAGTGATACATAAGTCTCATATCCTACAATTACCTGACTTTCTTCTATTACTTTTTTAGCGCGAAATGTCATATGGTCATGACTTCCAGGCCCTACTCCCACCACATATAATTTTCCATTCAACTAAATTCTTAAATATACCTACAATTCAACAAAATTTATCTCTTTATGTGTTTTCCTGAATTCACTTGCCTATAAATTCTTGATGTAAAGCTTTAACAGCTTTGTTACGATCGTTTTCGTCTATTACAAAAGCTAAGTTCAATTCTGAAGAACCTTGAGCAATCATTATTACATTGATATTGTTTTTTGCTACTGCACCAAATGTTCTTGCTGCCACTCCTTTTATTCCTCTCATTCCTGACCCCACTACTGCTATTATGGCAACATTTTCATTCACATCTATTCTTTTGATTAACTTTCCAAGAAAGTTCAATTCCAGCGTTGTAATAGCCTTATCCAAATCATTTTCTTTTACTACAATAGAAATACTGGATTCAGAAGGTGTCTGTGAAATCATCATTATATTTACTTGATTCTTAGCAAGTGCATCAAAAATTTTTGCAGCAGTACCAGGATATCCAATTAGCCCCCCACCACTGACATCTATTAATGCTGTATGTCCTATAGCTGTGATAGATTTTACTGTTCTTGTTGAGTTTTTCGATGGATTTTGTAGAATCACTGTACCACTATTTTTTAAATTATTAATGTTCCTAATTCTCACAGCTATTTTCGAGTCCATTACAGGTTCAAGTGCTCTTGGATGCATGTACTTTGGACCAAACATCGATAACTCTAATGCCTCCGAAAAAGATAGTTCATCAAGCATCATGGCATTTTCTACTATCTTCGGATCTGCAGTCATTAATCCATCACTGTCACTCCATAACCAGACCTCATCAGCATTTATGCTGGCCGCTATAATAGTAGCAGAATAGTCTGAACCCCCTCTACCTATGGTAGTAATATTTCCATTTTGATCACAACCAATAAATCCTGTTATGACTGGGATTATTTTTTCTGCAATTAAAGGTTCTATCTTGTGACGCACCCTTAATTTTGTTGTATCCATAAGGGGCTTGGCATCACCATAATTTGAATCAGTCAGGATTCCTATTTCTTTTCCATTAAAAAATTCTGATTTTAATCCTTTATCTATTAACGAAAAAGACACCATTGGTGTTGATAGCCTCTCGCCAAAAGATACTAGGTAGTCTCGAGATTTTGGAGTTATCTCTCCTAAAATCGAAATTCCTACCAAAATTTCTTTGAATTCGTTTAGCAGATTCGCTATGATTGCCAATATTTCAGCCTTTCTTTCTGAATTAGTGATTACTTTCTCTATCAGGCTTGTATGAATTGTTTCGATATTAGACACAAAATTATTAATAATATTCTTATTAATTTTTTTAATGCCTTTACATAAATCCAAAATTTTATCAGTTATTCCATTTAGAGCAGAAATTATTACAACAATATCGTTGCCTTCAGAATAATATGAGCTTATGACGTTTATTACGTTTCGGAGCTTATCTTCATTATCAAGCAAAGTACCACCAAACTTCATTACAATTCGCATAGATGTTATATTTTCTTGTTTCCTAGATTAATCCTTCGATAAAATTAATTTACCAATAAAATAATAATAATCAAAATAATATAATAATATTATGATATTGTCACTAATTTCAATCTTGAATTCGTGGAGCAAGATAAAAATGAATTCTTCCTAAACTCGCTACAGTAAACTCTAATCGTAATGGCATCTTACTTGAATATTCTGCAATAACTGAACCACCAACACTGCTAATAGCTTTAGTAATTTTCAAGAGGTAATCTATGCTATACGTAGCTAAACTGTCTTCCTTTGAAGTTAATTCTTCTAAACCTTCGCTTTTTGGTTCCAAGAGTATATTTACTTCTCCAGAATCGCCTCTTCCGAGAAAACTAACGGTCTCAGGCCCAGCATCTATTGTTATGTATTCTGATAGGACTTGAATATCTGAAAGGATTTTATCAAAAGCATTAGAGGATAAAATAATTTTAGAATTAAAACTTAATTTTGGCAAGGGAGTTGAACTAGAAGAACTCTCAATCAAACGCATTTTGTATTCTTTTTTATATCCATTTTTTATTTTAATAGATAACATACTATTTTGGTCAATAGATATTTCCACTGAATCTTTTTTCTCAGATCTTTTTATTAATTTTGAAAATTCGTCTATTCTTACTCCAAATTTTACAAGTGAGTCACATTCATATTTTTCAAAAGCCGAATTAGGCCAGAAAATATCAATAAGGGCAACATGAGAAGGATCCATTCCCCTAAAAGATATCCCCTCTATAGAAGCTTCAAAAGTAGCCTCATCCACCAATGTGGAGATAGCGGAAGCTATTGCTTTCCATTCTTCAGGTGTTTTTGTCGTTGCTACAAAAATCAAACTAAATCTATGTTTTGGCTATATTTTGAGAACTTTAAATCTTCCTATTGCTAAAAAATAAAAAATTATTTCTGTTTTGTCAATCATTTTTGAAAAAACCTAGTAAGTTTTTAACTTTATGAGTAATTTCTCCATGTGTGGTTACATTTAGAACATCTGTAGAATTGGGTTGTTGCCTCATCTGCAGATCTAGTTTGCAGCATCCACCAAACGGCTAAATTATTGTTACATTTAGGACAATCAATGTTGATCGTTGGTAAAATTTCACCGTTATTTTCCCCATCCATTATTCTTAATGCGTTTCCTTCCTGAATTGTGGCGGTATTTCCAGTGACTGAGCTTGTATTTAGGTTAATGCCGTTGATATTGCCGTCTACTCTGAAATCACATTTTGGACAAATAACCTGATTTTCGTCAAACTTCAATCTCATTCTTGTTTCACAGTTAGGACAAAATTTCATGTTATTTTCGCCTGCTTGAAAATTGATTCAACTGAATCAGAAAAATTCTTTGCAAAGTCGTTTGCCGTTTGTATCGATTTTTCCAAAATTTTCATGGGGTTATCTTTAGATGTTATCCTTAACAAAAATTCCTTTATTAAAGGATGTTTAACTATAACTCCAGCAAATTCTACTCCTTTTTCATTAAGAATATGATGTTGAATAATATATAATATTGAAATATCTTCATCTTTTAATTTTAGTTCAATTTCTCTATCGGTTAAATTTGATATCTCTGCCTGCATTAAAAAGTGAAGTACTTATTTAGGATATAAATCATACCAAATAGTATTTAATAATTGGCGCAAAATAATGACAGATTAGAAAATATAATACTAACTAAAACAAAGAACAAAATTTCAATTAATGAACCAATTTCACTAAACCTGAGTTTTAAGATAAATGGCGGTATTCGTGATTTATTTAATCAATCAACTTGGGAAAAAGCATATAATAAATTTGATAACACTTTCCGAATAATGATAGATGCAGATATTAAAGTAGGAAAGAAGACAATTCATTCAGTCAAATTCTTACGTAAAGCGATTTTTTTCTGGGCAAGGAATCCCAAAATTCAGCATAGAATTTGGGTGTCAATTGTCAAAGATGACTCTCCATTCTATCCATTATCAGAACAAGAATCTAGATCTTTATTATTTGATGTAAACAAGATAATAGAATTTAGGATATCTGATTTGAATCAGGGAATATACAATTTTCATGCAGATGTCCGAGTATCCTGGGGAAAACATAATTTTACTGGAGCACTAAAACTAGAAGGAAGATCAAACCAAGAGCAAATTGAAATAATCCCTTAAATAACCAAACTTTCATAACAATTAAACAAATAAAATATTAATATTTTTGACTCTAGCCGTATCATCTTTTAAGCTAAATTTATAAAAATGTAAGAAATATTTGGTAGTGATGGCTAAATTTGATGGAATAAAAGGACAGGAACTTTTGGATATCGAGATAAAAAGTGATGAATTGACATTCATTTTCAAAGATAATAGATATCTTTTTATTAAGAATGAAAATGGAAAAATAGTTTCGGAATCTTTACCTGAATGATGTCTTACTGTTTGATGAAATTCTCGTAATGATACAATGTGTTTTCCTGTTGGTCTGTCTGGATAGATCCGGGACGTAATATCCTAACTTTTTCTATTGCCCTCTGTGCATTGATCTTATCGTTCTTTATTAGATATCCAGCTAATACGGTTCCTGTCCTTCCCTTCCCAGCCAAACAATGTACTAATATGGATTCGTCTTGATCAATTTTATCTATCATATAATCTACTGTGTTATCTAATTCTTCTATGCTTGGAGAACTAAAATCATCAACCTTGAGATGAAGATATTCTATTTTATACTTCGTAATCCAACTTTTTGGAAGAGGTTCTTCCCTAACAGTTATTATACTTTTTATTCCCATTATGTTTACTAACCAATCACACTCTTCTCTAGTTGTAGGCAATCCGCATCCTGCTAACCTCTTATCTACGACCCAACTAAAGTTAATCGGTCTTCGTAAAATATTTCCATGTAGCCATCTATATGCATTCCCTATTTTGGTCATTATTTATTTTACCTATTCTTTTGATTGTATGTTTTATAGATATATAAAAAATTACTCTATTTATAATATTCTTGTAATTTTAATTTAATTGTTCTGAAGAAAATTTATTTTTCCTCAAATACATATATCCGACTATTTGTTAGTTTTGCTACCGGAAATGATTTGCTACATTTTTTGTTGTCTTGTTTCAAAATACTCTAAGGTATGGTTAATGAGATATTATTTTTTTTACGCAAATTGAAATAAAAAAAAGATAAAAAAAAGAAAATAAATTTAAAATAAATAAAATTATTGTTTATTGAATTGTATCTGCGAACATCTGATGTTAAAAGTGATTATTATCTGGGAAAGGAAGTTTCTCTTAGAGGGTGGATTCATAGAATTAGAAAACAGAAAGAAAATTCTTTTTTGTTATTACGTGATGACAGAGGGGGAGTAATTCAAAGCATCTTTCCTTCATCCAAGACTAATAATTTAACAATTGAATCTTCAATAGAGATCAAGGGAATCGTGCACAAAGATACTAGAGCCCCAGAGGGAGGATACGAAATTAAGGGAACTACAATTTATGTGTATAACCTTTCTAAACCAGACTATCCTCTGGGTGAATATACTAGCCCTGATCTGCTTTTAGAATATAGACATCTCGCAATTAGGACAAGAAAAATGATAATGATCTCGAAAGTTCGTTCTTCGATTCTACGATATGCTCGAGACTGGTTTTTTCATAATGATTGGTATGAAGTAAGTGCGCCTGTCTTGGTTAAGGGATCAGTGGAAGGAGGATCTACTCTTTTTAAATTAAAATATTTTGATGATTATGCATTTCTTTCTCAAAGTGCTCAATTATACCTTGAGGCAATGATTTTTTCATTGGGACCTATTTGGTCACTAACTCCTTCTTTTAGAGCAGAAAGATCTAGAACTGTTAGGCATCTAGCCGAATTTCTGCATTTGGAGGCAGAAGCTCCATGGGTTACATTAGAGGATTTAATGAAAATTCAAGAAAAGCTTGTCTCATTTATTATAGAGAATACAATTAAGGCCAGAAGACATGAATTCGATTTCTTGAAAAGAGATATATCCTCACTGGAAAAAATATGTATACCTTTCAAGAAAATGACTTATGGAAAAGCCATCGAATCATTACAAAAAAAGGATTATCATATTATAGATAATGATGTTTCCAGAATGATAGAATTTGGTGATGATCTTAATATCGAATCAGAAAGAATCCTTACGGAAGATTCTGTTACTCCAATTTTTATAACACATTATCCTTTAAAAATCAAACCTTTCTATGTGAAAGAAGATCCTACAACTACTGGTGTGGGACTTGCCATCGATCTATTGGCCCCCTACGGATTCGGAGAAATATCTAGTGGTGGAATACGAGAAGATAATCTCGAAAAATTAATTGAACAAATACATTCTGAAGGATTGGATTCTATTGATTATGAGTGGTATTTGGATTTGAGACGATATGGTTCAATCCCGCATGGTGGATTTGGAATTGGTATAGAACGGTTGATTAGATGGATACTCAATGTCCAGGATATCAAGGATACTGTTCCTTTTCCAAGGACGATGTCTAGGATTAGTCCATAA
The DNA here is from genome assembly GCA_035297365.1 of Nitrososphaeraceae archaeon. Taxonomy (GTDB): domain Archaea; phylum Thermoproteota; class Nitrososphaeria; order Nitrososphaerales; family Nitrososphaeraceae; genus TH1177. The sequence goes on along the minus strand of DATGZA010000079.1, from coordinate 25,053 downwards.
TCCTATTTATTTTATCTATTAATTTTTTCATTTGAGCTAAAATCATTCAAGTTTAAATCTTTGAAACAAATTATATTGTACTGCATTTAATATGGGTGACAATTTTCCAGAAAATACAGAATCTTTATTTTTTGAGCTAGCTGGCGATTTAAGACTTTCGATGATTCTGAAGCTTTCGAAAAATAAATACAGATTGTCACAGCTTGCTAATGAATTGAATGCTACTATGCAAGAAGCTCATCGAAATGTTACCAGGCTAATTGATTCTGGATTGGTATTCAAAGATGGTGAAGGTGATCTCTGTTTGACTTCATATGGAAAATCTATCGTATATATTTTACCTGCATATGAATTTCTTTCAGCAAATAAACAGTATTTCTTGGAACATTCAATCGAAGAGTTGCCGTTAAAATTCATTCAAAGAATAGGATCATTAAAAAAATGTGAAATTGTATTTGGAGTAATGGCAAATTTGCAGCACTGGAAGAAATTGTATTCTAATTCTGAAGTTTACATAAAAGAAATAATGTCTCAAGTTCCACTTGATTTAATTGAACCTGTAAGCAATAAGATTCGAACAGGAATCAAATTCTCATATATCCTTTCAAAAGATACTGTAATACCCCAAGGAAGGACTGAAATTCTTGAAAAAATAGGTTGGCATAATATGATTTCAAAAGGATTGGTCGAAAGAAAGATGCTTGCTAAGGTGAGAATAATGACAATTTTTAACGAAAAAGAAGCATGTTTATTATTTCCGACGCTAAAGGGAGAACCGGATCTGAATATCATGTTTTATAGTAAAGACAGTGATTTCCATGAATGGTGTGAAGATTTTTTCAATTACCAATGGGAAATAGCAGGTCCTTTTGATGAGAAAAAATTGTTAGAAACATAATCCTTCGATTTCATCATGTTTTTATATATCATTTTAGTAAGAACTAATATGCCAAGTGCCTTTGTTCTACTAAATACTGAGTTAGGCAGTGAAGATTCTATAGTACGGGATTTAAAAAGTCTTGAAGGTGTAAAAGAAGTTTTTCAAGTATATGGAGTTTATGATATTATAGCAAAAGTAGAATCCGATACTATGGATAAAGTGAAAGAGATAATAACATGGAAATTAAGGAAATTGACAGGAGTAAAGTCTACTTTAACAATGATTGTAATGGAGTAATAGTAATCATTAATAACTTTTTATTTATTTATCTATTCTAACTCAGGTATTGGAATAATTTAAAAATAGTTTATTTTCTTAATAATGGTATGGGGTTATCTAATTTCTTACGTAGAAAAAAGGAAGATAAATCTATAAAATCTAATGATAAATTCAAGTGTAAACAATGTAATATTTTCTTTCAGGATAAAGAACATCTTTCTAGACACAATAAAAAGGCTCATGGAGGAAAGGATGATTTCATGCCGAGCAGTAATCCTTTCCAAGTTTGAAAGAAAAGTAGTGATTAATTAATAGATGTTTCCTATTCATGACGATAATCAACGTCTTCATGGTAAACCATTTGTAAATTATATACTGATTGCTATAAACATAATTATTTTTATCTGGGAAGTGATAGCGACCCACTTTTTCTCTAACTCTTATCAGGTAGCAGAACTTTTCTTGAATTTTGGCGCAGTTCCCAATTCTGTTTTAAATGGAGATGTTATCTCTTTAGTAACTTCAATGTTTCTTCATGGGGGTATCGCACATATTATAGGAAACATGGTTTTCTTATTTATTTTTGGTGACAATATAGAAGATAGATTTGGACACGTAAAATATTTCTTTTTTTATTTGTTATGTGGTATTGTTGCGGGTTTGGTACATAGCTTTTTCGCCGTCTCTGTGGGGTCGGGCGAAATACCTTCTGTGGGTGCATCCGGTGCGATTTCTGGGGTATTGGGAGCATATCTCGTGCTGTTTCCTAAAGCTAAAATTTACACAATAATAACTGCTTTTATCATCACAACTGTGAGAATTCCTGCTCTAGCTTATATCCCATTTTGGTTTATTCTTCAGGTGATTTTTAACTTTATAGATCCATTGGGAGGCGTAGCATATTTTGCTCATATCGGGGGCTTTCTAGCCGGCGCAGGAACTAGTTTTCTGATTAAAACCCTGTTGCCTTCTTTTTTTCAAGGACATAGTTTTAGGGCTCCAATCAACTTTTCAAAAAGGTCGGAAACTAGAACTTTTTCTAATGGCAATTACCGACCGGATATCCTTGAGGGAAATGACTTTTATGAAATATTGGTAGAAGTTAAAGGTCCCATAGTAAATTCAGAAATATCTGCTACATATGATCAAAATTATAGAATTCTAAAAATTTTTTCTTCGTCAGATCCTTCAATTTTTCAAACATTTAATCTACCTAATAGTATTAAAGGAGACAAAGTTAGCTATGTATCGATTTTAAACGGAATTGCAAGAGTAAGAATATCTAAAACTATTTGATTAAGATAATATAAAATCTATACGTACATCTTCCAAATACCCTTTTTCCATTCCATCTTAGATTACGAAAATATATACTACTATTCTTATCGTTTGATGTTATCTCTTTTGGATGATATTTAGCAAGGAATGTCTATAAAATAAGATATCGTGTGTTTATTTTTTGGTTTAAATATACAGTTATTATCATATTTAATTAATTACTTTTGGAAAAAATATACTAGGTGGATATGATCCACAAACACACCCATTGAAATCAAACATTATTACAATAATCTCCAATTGTTTATCGGCATGACTAAACATTTGTTTAAAAACATTTTCACAAATAACATCAAAAAATCTAGGAATATTATTTTTCATTATTATTTCAGATACGTGTCTAGCTGTATTGGCATTTTTTATTTCATGAATTATTTTTTCAGATGTAGTACAAGTTGATGCTATTCTTCCCATAAAATCTAGACTAACATGTGAACCTCTAACATGTGTCTGTTTTATCCCCATAGCTATTTTTGTTAATTTACCAATAAATCCAGCAATAATTACTTTTTTTATGCTTCTCTTCGTGCACTGTTTTATAGTATATCCTGAAAAATCCCCCATCTGTACAAATGCATAATCTGGAATATCTTGAAACAGACCCTTTGCAAAATCTTCGCTTCGTCCACCGGTCGTTAAAACTACGGTAAGGGTTCCCAGGGTAATAGCAACATCTAAACTCTGTCGAATTGATGCTGCAAAAGATGCAGTAGAATATGGAAAAACTATCCCAGTAGTTCCAAGAATAGAAATTCCTCCTATTATCCCTAACCTAGGATTATCAGTTTTTTTTGCAATTTCTGCTCCTTTTGGCACTGAAATAACTACAGTAATTCCTTTTTCCTGAAGTATTTTTGCACCAACTTCTTTGATGGCAGTTTCGAGCATTTTTTTGGGAACTGGATTTATCGCTGCACTTCCTAACTCTAATCCTAATCCGGGTCTAGTAACTCGACCCACCCCTTCACCTCCATTAATGGATATTTCTCCTTTATAAGAATTAAAAGAAACTGTAGAACATATTTCCGTACCATGCGTTACATCTGGGTCGTCTCCTCCATCTTTTATCACTGCACATGTAACTGATCTTTTCGTTTCGTCAATTCGTGTCCATGCAATCTTTAATTTAACTATTCTTCCTTTTGGCAGGATTACATCTGTTTCAAATATCTCTTCTGAATAAATTAATGTAAAGAGAGCAGCCTTAGTTGCAGCAGTAGCTGAAGTTCCTGTGGTATAACCAGTTTTTAATAGCCCTTTTTTTCTCTTCTCAATTATTTCTTGCGGAAGTTCTTGTTCGGCTTCTATTTCCGCCAAGACTAGGTCCTTATCTACTACAACATCCTTTGAAGGAAAAAGAGGATCTTCATTCATTTATTTTTTTTTACTTATTCCATAAATAAATTTTAAGTTAATTGTGTTTCATTCATGACGATGAGCGTATTATGATTTCGGGCAAAATTTTTCCTTGATATCATATCTAGTACGGCTAAATATATCAATTATAAACAATATTATTCAATTACTACTGTTTTTAAGATTTTTCGACTGATTCAGGGTCATTAAAGTATGTTTCTCTAGATTATTTGAATAGGAAAGAAGTTTAAAATATAACAAAAAAATTATTATAACAATATTTGGGTAAATGTATGCAAGAAGAAAAACAATTCAAAATCGAAATTGAAAATTTTAATAATGAAATATTTTATACTAATTAGAAAGATATTAAAAACATATTATATGATTAAAAAATATTTGAGAATTATTTTATGTGTGAATAGGAATTGTCACTAGTTAAAAATACAGCTAGAATAGTTAAGCAACTGGATTCAGATCAATTTAGGATACTAAAGATATTTGTATCATCAATAAAACATCATGAGATCTTGGATAATAGGGAAATAATTTCTTACTCAAAATTACATAAAGACAGGACAGAATTTGGATTGAACAAGCTACTCAGGTCTAAGCTAGTTTTGAAAAATGAAAAAGGATATAGGCTTTTATCCTCAGGTCTCGATGCATACGCCCTAAAAATCTTAGTAGATTCAAATATCATTATTGGAATAGGAGAAAATATTGGTATAGGAAAGGAATCTGATGTAGTAGAAGCAATATCAGGATCAAATCAAAAAAGAGCAATAAAATTTTTTAGAATAGGTAGAATTTCCTTTACAGACACAAAAAGGAAAAGATCATTTGAGAAGAATAAAAATCTTCATAGCTGGTTATTGGTCAATATCGAAGCTGCAATAAAGGAATATGACATATTGTTAAAATTAAAAAAATCCAAAATGAATATAACTACTCCATATTACCGATCTATACATACTATTGTAATGTACAAAATTGAAGGAAAAAGGCTTTCAGATACGGTATTATTAGAAGATCCATTGGATATCTTGGAAAAAATTATCATCCAGGTAAAATTAGCTTATGATGAAAATATCATTAACGGTGATTTAAATGAATATAACACGATCATTGACAACGAAAACAAAGTATGGATAATAGATTGGCCTCAAGCAGTTTCAAGAGACCACCCAAATGCGAGGTTTTTTATTGAGAGAGATATAAAAAATATTTCTAGATATTTTGAAAGAAAGTACAATATAAAATATGATCAAGACTCTCTTGATAAAATAATTGACTAGAAATATTTACAGAAATGAATGGATTATGTCAAATGTTGGTATTCTGAAACTTTTTAGATATCATTTTTGAAAAATATATATATGTTCCTTTCTACAGGAATCATAGCATATTAAAATTTATTATTCATTGGCAAGTAGATACACTCTGTCTGTTTTTTCCCAAGAAAAGCTTGATTCGTTCCTTCCAAAGTGACCATATGCTGCAGTCTTTTTATATATTGGTCGTTTAAGTAAGAGGGTTTCAATAATTTTAGAAGGCCTCATATCAAAGACTTTCCTTATCTTTGTTTCAATTTCTTCATGATCTATAGTTCCAGTATTAAAAGTATCCACCATTATAGAAACTGGTTCGGACACACCAATGGCATATGCTATTTGAACTTCACATTTTTTGGCAAGATTGGCAGCTACTATATTTTTCGCTATATACCTAGCCATATAACACGCTGATCTGTCAACCTTAGACGGATCTTTTCCTGAAAATGCGCCTCCACCGTGTCTTCCCATTCCGCCGTAAGTATCAATAATAATTTTTCTGCCAGTCAATCCGGTGTCAGCAGCAGGTCCTCCTAACACAAATCTGCCAGTAGGATTAATGAAAAACCTTGTTTTATCATCAATCCAATCATCACACGTTGGTTGAATGACCTTTGCAATTAATTCTTCTCGCAACTGTTTTAGAGAAATATCCGGAGAATGCTGTGTAGATAATACTACTGTATCAATCCTTTTGGGTACAAAATCCTCATAAACAACAGAAACTTGTGATTTGCCATCTGGTCTGACCCAATCAAGCTCCTTTGATTTTCTGACTTGACTCAACTTGAAACATAGTTTATGTGCCATAAGAATGGGTAATGGCATTAATTCGGGCGTTTCGTTTGTGGCATATCCAAACACAAGACCTTGATCTCCAGCTCCTTGTTCTTTTTCTGCTGTAGCAGTCACACCAACAGAAATATCATCACTTTGTGAATGTATAGATGTCAACACTGCACAGCTATTACAATCGAAACCTAAATCGCTGTTATTATAACCTATTTCCCTTATCGTGTCTCTCACATTTCTTTGAATATCTACTGTTCCTTTAGAGGTAACTTCTCCTGCGACAAAAATTGTACCGGTAGTAGTTAAACATTCCACTGCAACCCTTGAATCTGGATCTTGCGAGAGATATGCGTCTAATATAGAATCTGAGACTTGATCACATATTTTGTCTGGGTGCCCCTCTGTAACACTTTCAGAGCTAAATAAATAACGAGAGGTCATTTCTACATGAAATTTAGTGTTAAGATTATAGATCTTTGATCAATCTAATGAAGAGAACATTGTTTCCTCTTATCACAACCTTTCCGTAATTTGCAAGCAAATCTGAGCTTTGGTATTCTTCAGCGTCAACTAATATTAGATTCATGTAGGAATCAACGTTACTCATTATCCCCTTATATTCCATTTCACTTTTCAGTCGTACCGCAACACGTTGGTTCAATGACTTTTGTAAGGCGGTAAGAGGTCTTTTTGGTTGTTGAGAACTCGAATTGGTTGACAATATCAATATATCACTTAGCAATTCAAGTTCAGAGAGAGCAGAATAAAAAGGTTCCTTTGAAGTAAAATAATTTATTAATTATTTATTATTGAATATATCAGTAATTGAGAATATCAACAGGTTCATGTGACATAGATAGATTTCTAGGAGGAGGAATAAGTACTGGCTTGGTTTGGGATATTTTTGGTGAAAACGGATCTGGAAAATCTCAATTTTGTTTTACCATTTGTGCCTATTTGTTAAAGAATACCAGTGAAAAGATAATCTTTATCGATACCACAGGTAATTTCAGGCCCGAACGAATAGTGGAGATATTAAATGTAAAAAATTCAAACGGATTTTTAGATAGGATAGAGTATATCAGAGTTTTCTCAATTTTTGCTCAATTTAATGCACTTGAGAAGATTGATATATTGAATCCAAGACTAGTAATAGTTGATACTGCAACATCCATAATTGCGTCCGATAGTCAAGGAGCAGCAAGACATTTAATTTTAATGAAATTTCTTCATAAACTCGCACATCATGCTATTAGGAATAATTGTGCAGTCATTATAACGAATTCCATCAGAGAGAAAATTTCATCTCTTGAAGATGGTGAAATCAAAACAAGCATATTTGATAATCCATCATATAAAACAGTCAGTCAAAGAGAGTTTATGGATAAATCGACTTCAATTTCTGTTCACATAAAATTAAGATTTGAAATAATTAACTTCGACAAGAAAATCTATAAAATATCTTATGCTCAACCGTTCTTAAAACATAGTATTTTTTTTACTATTGATATCTCAGGAATTTCTAGTTTGACTTGAAAAAGATGTTAGAATATTTATTGATTCATATTTATTGATTCAATTGAAAATGGATATTTAATTTAGTCTTATTTCCTTGTATAGATCCCAGAATTTATCACCTACGTAATGAAGATTATTTATTATGTAACCTTTTGATAAAGATATTGCAGTTTTACTATCTTCAATAGCTATTCCAACTGCAAGGGGTTTACCATGTTCCTCATCCTTTATTACTACGATATCATTTCTATTAAAAGATTGAAAATGAACTATTCCTGGTCGCATTAGCTTCGCACCATTACAAACGAATTTTATAGCTCCCATATCCACTAGAACATGGGGAAAAAAATTGATCAGTTCTTGATTTCCGACAAATGGTAGAATGATTTTATTAATTTGAATCGCAGAGAAATCGTTGTATAATAGAAATTTCTTATCTTTTTCAATTTCATACATTTTTAGATTCTTTATTTTGGGTATGCTATTCTCTGGCCAATTTTTTATTTCATTAAGGAGTAAAGCAGTATCGGTTTTCGACAAAATGTTTACTTTCAAAATTTAAAATATATCAAATAAATAGATAATTTATTTTTTTAAATATTATATAATTTGAAAGTCGTTAAAAAAGAATGATAAGTATCTTAGAATATTAAAATTATATATTCCTTTTCTCTATTGGAATAAACTCGCATCCCATTGGACCACAATATTTGCCTACGTATACTGCTTTTGGTCTGTATAACGCAGGTTTTGGTGCTGCCTCCGCGAATTTTTCTTCAATCACATGGGAAGTCCATCCAGATATTCGTGAAATAGCAAATATTGGTGTGTTAAGATCCATTTTAAATCCCATACTGTAATAGAGAGAAGCACTATAAAGATCGACATTAGCATAAATTGCTTGGTTTTTATACTCAGACATATAAGATTTAGTATAATTCTCTATCCTTTTTGTGATTTCGTACCATTTACGATTTTCTTCTCTGCAGATAGATTTGGATAATCTTTCTAAAATCTCTGCTCGAGGATCATTTGTATGATATACAGCATGTCCCATGCCCATTATCCTTTTTCCTTGTTTAATTTTTTCAGCTACCCATTCTTCTACCCTGTTTGGTTCATTAATTTCAATTAACATTTTCATAACTTGGATATTTGCTCCACCATGTAATTCGCCAGATAAGGCTCCTAATGCACCGCATATACATGCATACATGTGTGCCCTAGTCGAAGCTATTTCTCGTGCTGCAAACGTCGAGGCATTGAAACTATGTTCTGCATGTAAAATTAGACAAATATCCAACACTTTTGTTTCTTCCAATTCAGGTTTTCTCCCAGACAACATGTAAAGAAAATTTGCGGAATGTGAAAGTTGAGGATCAGGCTTTACATACTCCAGACCATTTCTTATTCGATCCCAAGCAGCCACGATAGAAGGCATCTTTGCAATAAGAAGCATTGCTCTTCTGACGTTATCTTCCTTGGTATCAGAAGAAATGTCATTGTCATAATTTGAAAGATAGGAGACACATGATTGAAGAACATCCATCGGATGAGCTGTTTTAGGTCTATTATGTAGGTCTACAATTATTGAATTGGGAATGTCTCTTGAATTTTTCAGGGTATTAGAGAAGTCTTGTAATTGGGCGTCATTTGGAAGATCTCCAAATAAGAGTAGGAATGTTGTTTCTTCAAAGGTGGATCGATTCACCAAGTCGAGAATATCATATCCACGATAAATTAATTTTCCATGTTCACCATCAATTGAACATATTTTAGTATCAGCAACTTCAATATTACGTAGCCCAATATTTCTTGCATCCAATATCTAACACTTTTTGATACAAGAATTAATTATATTAAAATATGTCTACAAAATGAAAAGAATTTTTCATAATATTCTATTTCTTAAATCCTGTGTGACTCTTCGTTACTTCCTTTATCGCCAATAGTTAAAATATCTATGCCATCCCCGCTTGAAGCGTCTCGTTGAACCGATGAGCGAATAGATTTAATAGCAAGTTTTACAGCTTCTTCCTCACTTAGTTTGGGTGTGTAGTCAGCATCTAAAATACCAAGTGCCAGTTCAGCTCCAGTACCTACGGCAGCATAATCATCAGGCAACAAAGACCCCAAAGGGTCTAAAGTATAAATCTTAGCCTTTGTATCAAATCCACCCACTATCACTTGAGTCAACAGAGGAAAATATCGTCTTTCAAACATTATTACAGACATTAATTTTGCTACGGAATTAGTAGGGAGATCTCTTCTTATCTCTAGTTTACGGATTTTTGCCAAAGCGCTTACTTGTCTTGATAGTACATTCATATCAGCAACCATCCCCGCACATGCAGCACCAACTTTATCAGTAATAATGAATGTTTTTTTGGTATTTTTATTTACTATAAAATTTCCAAAGGATATACGTCTTTCAGATGCTAGTAATACGCCATTATTGTAGGTTATACCAATTGCTGTTGCACCAGGAAAGTATTGATAAGCCATTGTTGGTATATCAAATATTAGCCAGATTTAGTCTTTTCTATTAGTTAAATAGGGGATTTTTCATTTTTTTCTACTGCTCAAATTATGAATCTTTATAGCCTCGGCTATTAATCTATTTTGCAATTCAAGTGCATCTTTTCCCTCAGGATGTTTTTCTTCAGCAATTGCTTCTGCAACAATTCTGATTATATGTCTTAATAAAAACTCGTCTCCACGTTCAGATTCAGCTTTGTAAGCTGAATTAGCCTTGTTTATAAACACTATTGATTCATTTGTAAAACCATCCCTAGAATCAGACGCATCCTCGTAAGGAATGACTTTGTACCCAATTTTTTTTAACGCGAAAGTTCTTTTCAGAGTTTTAATCTTTTTTATACTGAATGGGTTATTAACAGCGAATTCAGGCAAAGGTGAAAAAATCGTGTCACTTCTACCTTGATATCCATCATCTGAATAGGAAATATCATGGGTTGTCTGATGTTCAAGTATACTCACTTTGTTGGTATTTTGATTTGCCCTAGATGTTGTTGTTGTCCCAACTGAAATGGAAGGATCTAGTTTAGATGTATCAACAATGCTTGAAGATTTTGTATCATCATAACCATTCGACGTGAATGGTGATTTAACGTCTATTCTTTGTGTACTTGCTGTAGTGATGGTTTCATAATCCTCGACCTCAATTGATTCAAGATTTTCAACTACCGCTTGACCCAGAACTTTATCAATCTCTTTATATATACGAGACTCCTCTTTTGTGATTAACACGTCTTCATACTCTGCAAGCTTAGGAATTACCTCATCAACAATAAATTGCTTTACTATCTTGTAAAATTTATCATAGTAATCATCTTCGATTATTGCAGATTTATCGGCAAATCTAGAAGTCAGATTATCGCATCTTATTAAACCGGTTATTCTATTTAATTTTGCTTCTAAGCCAAAATTACTTCTAACTACGATATGATTGCCAATCATTATTCCAATGCCTTTTTCCTCCTCTGTTAGCGGTCTCCTTGCAACTATAATTTCACCAATGATCCTTCCATCATCAAGACTAATTGGAATCCTATATCCTTGAATTTCTTGTGCTTTAACTGGTTCTGCATTGTCGAAATCCCATTCATGAAAATCATCAGTTTGTTTTATAAACACTTGAAACATTGGTTGTCTTAAAATTGCCAATTTACGAATTTCTTTTGCTAATTTTATAGGGTCTATAGACATTTTTGCGTTATAGAGAGATAACTCTGTGCCATTTCTCAATAGATGTTTTTCTTTTATTTCATTCAAAACAGAATTTCCTGTAAATAAATTGTTTAGAGAACTTTCATCAATAATTATAGACTTGTTATAATTTCCCTTCCTCGTCTTGAGTTTCATTTTTTCAAAAGATGTCAAAAAAGACAATCGACCAGTGCCGTATCTCCCAGTTCTTATTCTTTTGAACTTTGGAGAAATAGATTCTATTTTTTTATGTGGAGAACCGAGAAGAAGAAATTTTTCCATTCCATCTTCACTCATTCCCGCATCATCTTCAATACATATGGACCCATTCTTAAAAAGAGTAATCAGTACTTTAGTTGCATCTTCATCAAAGGAATTTTCTATTAATTCCTTAATAATTTCACTTGGAGATACCCAAGTCTTCGTCGCAAACTCCTTAAAGAAAGATGGATGTACTTTTAGTTCAATTGTCATTATTCAATAATAAAAAGAATTTCTTTCCTTTATTTATTGTGTTCGTAAACGATATTTTAACAGCTAACTTTTGTAATAAATCCAAATTAGAATATGGAAATTTTTTATTGTGCATTATATCCATGCGATTTTAATTCGTTTAATAGACTAAAAGCCTTTGTTTGGGCTTTGAGCATTACCAGTTCTACAGTTTCTTTAGTAATGTAACCAGATTCTGAAGCCAAATTCATAGATTGTTGTTGGGCCAAAGATAGTATTGAATTGATTGTCTCACTGGTTACATAGGCTGATTTTATTGCAAGATTTAGAGCTGAAGAGAAGGACAGTTTAAGATCTTCAACATACTCATTGATATTTAGTTTAAGTTCCGATTCTCTAAACTGTAATCCCTCTGAAATAGCATAATTGACTGCTATACCAGCCTCGATTGGTTTGATATTGAGTTTGGTTAATAATGACGCTAATTTTTGTGATATAACCCCACCTGCTTTAACAGCTATTGTATCTTTTGTAACTGCTATACTGCCTTGGTCTATCTTTGTTGGTATATTTGCTTCCTTAAATTCAGATAAAACTGGACCTGGAGGAATACCTGTATTTCCTGCTGGAACTATTATTTCATTGGATGCTATGTCTCCTCCCTTTGCCGGTAAAAATACCTTATTTTGATCAAAGATAAGATTTAATTTGAAGGGACTAATATTGGTAAACATCAAAGCGCATTGACCTTCAAGCTGTTTACTTAAATCTTGAATTCCTTTTATATTAGATAATTTTTCAAAAGCTTTTTGAGCTACCCTATTTTTTATAATCTTTATATGTATTTGATCATGAAATTTTTTTCTTATGGGCATTAATTGACTAGCACGAACATTAGTCATTCTTGATAGAGCAACTACCTCATATTTGGTAGGAAGCTCTTGCAAATATTCATACAAAATTTGTTTTTTTTCTGGATATTTTTTATTTGTTATATTTGACATATTAGTATATCACACTCAACTCTTCTGTGAAGATAGCAAATCAGCTGGCTTGCTCATGGTAAACTTTATCAACATATTGCGAATGTTTTTGTCACCTTGTGGTAATTTTTTTTCGACAAGAGAGAGTATTGCATTAGCATTTTCAAGTAGTTGTTTGTCTTCCATTTTTTCATCACCTATCTTTGCAGATACATTAAGTTGATTTCTCACCCTAACTCTTACCGAACTTCTAAACCGATCCAATATATTTTCAATAGGAGCCCCATATGGCATAGGTGTTGGCATTTTCCCTTTGGGTCCAAGATATTGCCCTAGAGACCTACCTACAGTAGACATTAGTGCAGTATCCGATAAGAAGAAATCATATTTTTTTGCAACTTTTTTAGCCTCTTTCTTATTGGTGCCCAGCCTATCTAATTCTTCCTGCTCAATTATTTTTTCAGCAGCTACTTTTTTTGCTCTTGAACCCATCTCACCGGATGCAACTACGCAAACAGTTGCTTGTTTACTAGGTCTGTTTGGTAAGTGAACAACTTCATTGAAACTAAATCCTTTTTTAACATCAATATCTTTTAATATAATAGTTAAATCTACAGATTGATCAAAATTGTGTTTTTGATAATTCTTTCGAGCATTATTTAAGAGCTCTTTAAGCTCAACCTCGCTTGTCATCTTAAATACACAAAGATTGGATAAGTAGTTACTTAAAATCCTTTAGGAAAAATATCCACGTTATCGATTTTTTTATCGAATTCTAGATCAATGATATATTCGTGGCCATTCAGAATGTGAAATATTGTATAAAATTTATATACCTAAAAGTAAATTCACTTTTTATAAATGGTTGAAAAAATGACTGCTCTATGGTTGATAATACTGACCATTATTACTTGTGCATCAGTTCCAGTTTTCATGGTTATTTTAACTAGTCCACATCCAGCAAAATTCATACTAGTCGTAGATGAATTGGAAATAAAGTTAGAAACTATGAATTATTTGATATTAAATATTTCCATTTTCAAATAGATTAAAATTTTGATCCGGTTAAGGATTGATAGTAAGAGGATAACTAATTTGCATGCTCAGAAAAGTAAAGATTTTTTGTGTTGAAAATTGGCTGAAAATAATCTTCTGGGAATGATAATTTGGCTCGGTGAGTTAACTTTTTGTAGTTGGTTACTATCATATGGAGCCGAACATTTATCAGAAAGATATGGAGCGAAATTTGTTGGAAGGGTCCTTCTAAGTATAGCTACAACTTTACCTGAAATTGCAATAGTGATTTATGCTGCGGCGAGTGGTGCTTATGGAATAGCTATTGGGTCTGGATTAGGAAGCAATATTATGATGATGACTCTTGGATTAGCAATAATGCTGATTATTTCTACTACTCGATTATCAAAAGCCCCATTAAAGATGATAGATGTGAGTACTTTTAAAAACGACAAAATATTCTTACTCGCTAGTGCAGTTATAAGTCTAATTCTATTTTTAGATGGTTATGATTATGTTGACGGAATAATCTTTATTGGGATATTTATCGCTTATATATTCATAGCATTATATGAAATGAAATTGGAAATGAAAGAGAACGTTTTTAAAGATAACTCTAAAGAAATTGTAAACAAAAATAACCCAGCAAAGGATAATAAGAAAATGGTTATTGCCATAGGAGTTTTTCTTGCGGGTGCACTGGGAATACTAATTGGAGCAGAACCTTTTATCCATTCAATGCAAGGATTCTCAGTCGAAGTAGGTATTTCTGCGATAGTATTGGCGGTCATCCTTAGCCCTATAGCAGGAGAAATGCCTGAAAAAATATCTATGATGATTCTTGCTAGAAAAGGAGCTGCTGGTGCATCTATAGCTATTGCCAATGTATTGGGTTCTAAGATTCTAAACAATAGCTTGCTATTAGCGGTAGCCATTTTTGCAGCGATGCTTCATTATGGATTCTACGAGAAGATAGAGATTACTGAAATATTGTTCTATCAAATAATATTAGCTACGTTAGTGACCATAATTGCAGTCATACCTATGTTTCGTAGAAAAATCGGTTTAAAATTTGGATTTATGTTACTATTTTTATATATAGTGAGCATTTTAATACAATTTATTTTACCACAAAATGGTGAAATTCATTAACAAAGAATCACGACCTATTAATTTTTCCCTCATAAATAACTTTAAAATTGATAAAACAAAACTTCTAATTCAGCACATCGCATTTACAATCATATTCTCCGAGAGAACAAAGGTCGCACAGAAATTGTTCTTTACAACCCAATGGAGTACAATATCCATATGTTTTTAATAATCGTCCACATTTACATCTATTAGTTACCATTGCAAAAAGATTCTGAAATTATCCGTATTTGAACTTTCGGCAATTTAAAAATTGAATTTAAATTGGCAATAAGACAGATTATCCGAATAACGAAGATAATCCTTCTAGAGCTTCTTCTTCTTTCTTTTCTTCTTTCTTTTCTTCTTCGTGGACGTCAGTTTTTGCCTCTGGAGCAGGTCCACCAGATGTTGCAACTGGCGCAACAGCCATTGGAGCTGCCTTTAATGCTTCTTCAATATTTACATCACTTAATGCTGCAACGAGTGCCTTTATCCTAACTGAATCAGGATTAGTACCTGTAGCCTTTATTACATTAGTAATATTATCTTCAGTAAGGTCCTGCTTCAATTTATGTAATAACAATGCCGCATAAACGTATTCCATCAATTATCAAAATCGGATGATCGATTAACCATAATATAAAACTTTCAAATTATTATAAAATCCTAGTGCTTCTCACAACGGCATATACATGATCCTTTAAATCTTTATCGTATAGTGAATTCATTTTTTCTATCAGCACTGATCTGGAATGATCGCGTTCTTCCTCAGAGTACGAGTGGATTACATTGGCAAACATGTCTGACAAGTTTTCCTTAATCCAACCATCCAAAATAAAATATCGCTTCTCATTTATCCATGTTACCTTATCAGTTTCTTGATTTACTTGACCAGAAAAATTCTCTGATTCAATTCTGTCTATTAAAATAAAAATACAATTATTAGGGTCAGGATCGTTTAGAACCTCATTCGATCGTTTCCCTATTTTCCCTTGTAATTTGCGTTTTAGAAGTCCACTTGGTTTTATAGAAGATCCTATAACAGTTAAGATTTTTTTACTTACAGATTGAACTCTTCCAATAATTATTATATTAGAATCGGTTTCTTTTCTAACTGCAAAAACATAATCACCAGGTTTAGTCCTCCCTATTCCAAACATTTGTTGGAAGTTAAGAATTAAATTATATATTATTTACTGCTTTTGATTTAAGCAGTAAAAGCAATATCTAACAACGTTCTATTTATGTATAACATTCACTATTATTATAATGTAATATATCTATATTTTCTTGGTTTAAGTTTGGGTATAGGTCTAAAGCATTAATACTAAGATAAACAAAGAAGATATTTTGTGAAATTGGATAAAAAGGTTTGTCAAGTCAGATATAAAAGAAAGGAAGAATAACATCCTTCATTTTAGATGAAGCTGTCATTCAGATTTGTGGTGAATATTTCTGTCTAAGGGGAGTTCATAGTTCTGTGTTTGGAATCCACATCTCTGGACAGCAAAACATGTAGGTCGCAGTATTTTGTTAGATCTCTTGTATCAAAGTATTGTAGACGTAGCGAATATACTGACTGGGGGTACATGATTTTATGAAGCATGAAGGATAATTGGATTGAAACACTATTTGTATTCTCATTGAGAAAAGTATGATGCAAAAGGTCGATCAATATTTGAAAGATAGAATAGAAAATTTTGATGACTATTATCCATGTGTGAAAAGCAGATAAAGAGAATAAAGAGAACAAGAAGATTGGAATTTATTAGATATACGTAACTGGATACTATTTTGTTTACATCTATAATCGCACAACAAGAGATAATAGATCTATGACTAATTAGTAACCATGTAAAATATTACATGACTAAACCAAAGATTAAAGAAGGTAAAACTACTAAATTCATAAATTTTCAAATTATTTCAATTCTTCGAATATTCTGATCTATGTCTAATTATGCAATAGATATAATCACGATGGTGAGTTAATGGGACAATATTATATTATCTTTAATTAATATAGCATTATTTACAATACTATAAACTTAATAGAAAAAATATCAATTATTTCATTTTATTAATTACACATTTGAAAAAACAAAAAAATATATAAAAAAATTATAATTAATTGCTAAAAATATAATTACATTTATTAATGTAGATTTGTAACGTATTGCGGATGCAATTTGCAACGGTTTGACGAGCTTGATATGAAAATATTGACAGAGCTTACTAAAGATGCAAGTATTTCGGTACCGCAGCTTAGTAAGAAATTAAACATCAATTCCTCGGTACTTTACAGCAGAATTAAACGTTTATCCAAAAGAAGTTTAATCAAGAAATTTACGATTATTGTAAATGAAAACATGCTAGGTCTAAATATTAAGGCTACTGTTGGAATAAATCGTGATCCTAAAAGAAAAGAACCAATTCACCAAGAATTACTTCAAATTCCAGAAGTAAGATCCCTTTCAGAGGTGACAGGCAGGTTTGATATGATTGTAAATGTTAATGCAAGTACATTAGAGGAGCTGCATAATGTGGTGATAGAGAGAATTGGCAAAATTGAAGGGATCCAGAATACTGAAACTTTTGTAGAAATGCAAAGAACAGAAAAAGATGCAGACTATTCAAAACAATCACATTAATTGGAAATAGTTTTATCGATTATAAAATAGCAACAAGTAGTTAAATTCAAATAAAGCTAAAACTTAGATAGGAAGGTATTGTTAAGTATAACTCAAATTTTTTCAATGTTGGAACGTAAAATTATAGATATGTATCAGACATTATTGCTAGCAAAAAAAACATCAAAAGACGACTATTCTACTCACATGCGATTCATTCTTTTAGGGATGGGTGTGATAGGAGCTTTAGGATTTGTTATAAAGTTAATCGGAGAATTTTTAACATCAGCTCCAAAATAAGATTAAATTTATCGAGGTTTTTGCTCATCGAGGCAAATTATCGTTCTAAATTATTCATATTTGTTACCAATCAAGAATAAATGTTCGAAAATAATTAACGGGCCCGGAGGGCTTCGATCCCTCGACTTCCGGCTATCTTCTTAGTACAATTAGAAGGCAGGCGCTCTATCCATGCTGAGCTACGAGCCCAATTCATCACAGACTATCTGAAAACTTGCAAATTTAAAGATTATCAATTATTTTATAAAAGCATAAGTAATTAAGATTAATACAATCAGATCTATGCAATCACTATATGGATCAGAAGAGCGATATAAAACTACAGATATTTGAGCAGATTATTTATCCAAATGAGGAGATTCATGGAAAGATCGAATTGAATTATGATGGCAGATTTGATACAGTTGTAATAAATTCGCAAATTGAGAATTCAAATGACATTTTTAATTACATCGAACTTAATGGAAAAAAAATTAATCATCCCTTTGCTAGACTTTCAATTTTTAGAAAAGAAATAGAAGATAGAAATACCATCGAATTTACAGCAATAACCAAACACATCCCCTCCACACCATCTGGTTTTACTAGAGTAAAATTCAGAACATCAATTATCCAAGAACATAAAGAAATTGCAAATTATGTATTTTTTCGAGATATAAAAAAAGAAAAGGCGGTATAGGTTAGGAGTAGTTCTTTACAACTGTTACCATACCAGTCATCCAAGGATGAGGTTCACAGTGATATGGAAATTCACCGTCTTCGGTGAATACGAACTCAAAAGTTCCACCAGGTGGTACCAAACCTATTGTTTCCATTGAATCAAATTTTCCAGATAATTTATCTTGATAATCATTGTCTGTAGTGACTGAATGGGGAGTAGTATCATGATTTGTCCATACTATTTTGTTATCAATTTCTAGAGTCGCTCTTGCGTCTTTTGGATCGAAAAATTTAGAATTACTTGGCATTGCGGCTCCTTCGACTATAGATATTCCAGCTGATTGAGGAGGATTTGAAATTTCTTCTGAAACTTGTGGCTTTGCATTTAATTCATTTAGATAAATGAATTGATAAAAGGCAATACTAATTGTAATAGCAATAATAAAGAAGATAATAGCTAATCCGCCTACATTTGTTTGTTGTACTCTTTCCATTTTTTTAACGCCTATTTGTTATACCTTAGCTAATAATAGAACATAATTTAAATTTTAATATTTGCTGTATTAGGTAGAGAAAAAAAATGATATTTAATATAACGAAGTTATTATTCTCTATTCCACATCTTTTCAAAACTGGTACGCGATTTTTTCCCTTTGCCCAATAAAGTATTTAGTAACCCCTTACTTTTAGTCTGATTTTCATATGATAATTGGTCTTTTGGAATTGAACTATCCTCTAAGGATTTTTGCTCATCTGATTTTATTTTCTCTCTAATAGGAATAGTTGGAGCTGGGGGATTGTTAGCATTAAATCTACCATGTCTATATAAATGGTACATTCCTGCGAAGACCAACATGATAATGCCTATTATAAATAGTGAGATATTTTTCATACCATTTAGAACAGCATAATATGCTGCAATATTTAGATAAATTTGGAAGCCAATGAGTGCAACGAATACATAATAGATCCATTTTTCAGGTAAAGTTATTGTTGCCTCTGCTTTCTTTGGTTGTTTTTTAGCATTGGCTTCAGCATTTTTTACCAACTTTATCATCAGATATGTAAATCCAAAAGAGAGAGGAACCAAAGCGATCATTACACTATAAAGAAATATAGGATCGATAACCAATCTTTCAAGAAGAGACTTTGTTCTGTCAGGGTCGATGTAAAATCCCCAATAAGTTGTGACAACTATTTGAGCAATACTTGTTATGCCTATTGCGGTAATAATGGGTCTATCTTTCCATGAGAATTTTTTGTACCTATCAATAAAAGGTACTATCAATAGAGTAAATATAAACAACCCTGGCCAAGCAACCCCTGTAACAAATTTATCATATTGTGATCTTAGAAATGCATATAGACCAGTTAGATACCATTCAGGAACAGTAATTCCAGGTGGGACATTAGGATCGAACTTTAAGCCCATATCGACAGGAAATACACCGCCCGTTATCATTACCGCACCAGCTATAGCCATCACCATTGGAACATCAAACACCATAAAACGAGGAAAATGAAGAGCCATTAGCCCTATCAACACAATGGGCAGAAAAAACACATGAAACGCATAAAAACGCAATATAAAATCATGAAAACCAGATCCAAAAAAAGCAGCCCGCATATCAGGACCAAGAATGGGGATAGAATTAGTCAAAGAAGCAGCAATTGAAATAGCAAGTTCTGCTCTTTCACTAAAAATTATATCGTAGCCTGTAAATGCTTCAAGAATAGTAAGAACACCAATAAGAATACCTGTTACCCATAAAATTTCGTTTCTAATCTTATATCTTCCACTAAAGTATTGATAGTACATATGAAGAATAGCCATCATTACCATTGCATTAGAAGCATGATAGTGAATATTTCTCATATGAAAGCCATATGGAATTGTATCATTGATATTTTCGACACTATCCCACGCCCTATCCAGAATGGGTTCATACCATAGCATCAGAAATGCACCAGTAATACCCAATATTATAAAAAGAATAAAAGTAAGCATACCAAGGAAACCAAGTGGACTCACAAACCGAGTTGGAATAGTAAATTTCATTCCCATGAATATTGTTCTGTCTAATCCAGCATAAATCCATCTGAATAGTCGAACAAGACTATTTTCGTTATGTAATGAAGCGTCCAAATCCCACTACCCCATTGCCATTAACACTCCAATTAGGAGGAAGAATCCAAACATTGCCGTCTTTGTCTACTTCCAAATCTAACCTTGGAAGTACGTTTGAAGGAGGAGACTGTAAAGAAGCAGGACCTGCAAATGCCTTTCCAGTTAAGGGATCATATAAGCTTCCGTGACAGGGACATTCTCCTCTTTTTCTTCCTTCACCTGGCCAGTATTTCCATAAACACCACAAATGTAAACAAACCATACTATAGACCCTAAAGGCAGACGCCTCATTTTTGTCTCCTCCCAACTCAGATGGAAGGCGGATGAATTGCCATGTCCTAAAAGCTTCTTCATTTAATACTGGATCATCAGATTTTGGATAGATAATAGCTTCAGAATGGTTTACCTTAAAGGTTTTTACATTTGCTTGCGAACCATCGGGTAGCTCAACCTTTCCTTTTTCATTTGCTGAACCAGCGGGATTAGGCAGAAACTTACCCCAATCAATAAATGGTGTGAACGTCACGACAGCTCCCGCCGCAGCCAATAATTTCAAGAAATCTCTTCTTGAAACCTTATCACCACGGCTTGATGCGGGCTGACCAGACATTAATATAGCAGATGAAAAAATATTTTATAAACCTTTGTGCAATCATCATCATTTTATTTACACCTATTTGCAAGTTATTTGAGAGGATGTAATAGTTTAATAAATAAAATCTGTTAGTATTATAACATGTCTTACGACTAAATTTTCTACGTATTTGATTGTCATGGGACTGTCCATTATTTTCTGTCTATATATTTAGTATTAGATATATCAACTTCGACAGCGCACTATTTAAAAACCTTCTTCTAGGTGAATTTCATTGACTAAATTAAGAATTTACCTTTCTAAAATATTTATGACGAGATGTATCATTGGATATTCCACCAATAGTCGACTCAGTAGCAGATGGAAATGTAATCACTCTAGGTAACTATTACTAAGGATTCATTGTGAATGGTAAGTTGAAATACGCAAGTTCTAACCAATATTTTTTACAATTTTATTTTGTCATCTCATCATTTTCAACAAACTTCAAAATTCTAATAATAATCTATATAGATCTCGAAATCCTAATAAACATTGGCTATTTAATGCATGTTTTACAGTTCACTCTTACTAACACAAATAGCCAACCTACTATAGACATATTATAAGGATTCGTCAAGTGAAATGTCGAGAGAGGATATCTAAATATACATGTAGTAGTTGATATCAAAACAAAGAGAATTCTATCGTTAAAAGTAACTAATAAACAAGTAAATGACGGAAAAGTATTACCAGAACTGATAAATGATATTACGAAAAAGAATAACATGGTAATAATATATACTGCTATTATGGATGGCTGCTATGATAGTAAAAGAATTTTCAATTTTCTATCATTTAAAGGAATCAAACCAGCAATAATAAACGTAAGAAATAATTTGAGCGGTAGAATGACCAATTACTATCTAAGAAACACGATTGCAAGGATGCATAAATGTGACCCTGATAAATGGAATGATGGCGTTAACTATGGTTAGAGACGAATGTCGGAAACTATACTTTCGTCTATTAATAAAGCAAATAAATAATTCTAATGTATGCAATTCATACCATATTGAAAAAGCGAGATAAAATTGCGGTTCTTGCGATTACAAAAAACGGTATTACGATTTCCAAATTGATAAAAAAAAATATTCCTGAAGCTTCGATATATGCACCTGAAAAATTTCGCCATGATAATAATCAGACCAGTATCATATGGTTCAAGGAACCTGTTTCTAAAGTAATTGTAGATTTATTTAAATCCAATGAAGCATTGATATGTATTTTTTCACTAGGGGCTGTTATACGTCTTATATCTAATTTATTGGTGGATAAAAAAAGTGATCCTGCGGTACTTGTGATAGATGATAAATCCAATTTCGTAATAAGTACCCTATCAGGTCATCTTGGAGGCGCAAATGCACTAACACGAAATATAGCATCTATTCTAAATTCCACTCCTGTCATAACGACTGCAGCAGATGTCAATAAAACGATATCTGTAGATCTGCTCGGAAAAGAGTTAGGATGGAATATAGAAAATATTGAAAATGTAACGAAAATAAGTGCATTAATGGTAAATGAAGAGAAAATAGCAATTTTCCAGGATTCAGGAGAAAGAAACTGGTGGGATATGAATAACCTTCCAGAAAACGTAACCATTGTACATAGTCTTGAAGCCATTCATGACAATTCCTTCAAAGGATGTCTGATTATTTCAGACAAAATAATTTCCGACAATAATATCTTATCAAAATCAGTAATATATAGACCAAAAACTCTTGTGGTTGGAGTTGGGGTTCACTGGAATATAACAAAAGATGAGATAATGGAAGGACTATCATCTATACTGCAAAAAAATTCCTTCAGTTTTTCTTGTATCAAAGCAATTACCTCTATTAAAAAGAATGTCGATGTTAAAGGTTTGAGAGAGTTCTCCGAAGGAAATAATATTCCACTTTATCTCTATTCTAAAGGCGATCTAGCAAGGATTGATGTTCCAAATCCTTCCGAGATAGTAAAAAAATATGAGGGAGTCGCAAGTGTTTCTGAGGCTTCATCTTTGTTGTATTCTCATGGAACGCTTGAAGTACCGAAGCAAAAATTTCCACCTAATTTGACTATAGCTATATCGAAACTGGGTTTTGAGTAAAAATGCGTAAAGCTCTTTTAATAATTGACAGGGGAAGCAAGGAAAAGGAAGTAAGATTGGAGTTAGCTCAGATATCTAAAATTGTAAAGGAGAAAGGGAATTATGATTATACGAATTATTGTTTTTTAGAGGTTGTTCCACCTTATATTGAAGAGGGCATCAGTGGATGCATAGATCAAAATGTAGATTTTATCACAGTAATGCCTTATTTTTTATATCCTGGCATGAAACTGAAGGAATCTGTAAAACAAAGTGCCATTATATGTAAAAGGTTGGGATTAAAGCTAGTTATTACCAAGCCCTTGAGTTATTCTGATAGGCTGTCTTCTCTCATTGTCAATAGGATTGAGAAATTAAAACGAGATAAAAAAATTTCCTATAACAATCCTGACTGCGATGTTTTGGTAATAGGACATGGAAGTTCAGATAAACGAGCCAGAGAAGCTTTCCTTTTCACGGTAGATAAAATAAAAAAAATTTATCGAAATGTAAAATTCTGTTTCTTAGAACTAGACCTGCCAAACATAGAGCAGGCACTCTCCTCACTGATTAAAACAAATCCTAAAGTTATTTTGGTAATGCCCTATTTTCTACATAAAGGAATACATATAAAAAGTGATGTCAAAAAAGAAATAAAAGAAGTGCTTAAGAAATATCCTTTTTTTGAAGTACATATCTCAGATCATATCGGTGTTGATGAAAATATGATTGACATTGTATTAGAACGTGCAAAGGAGTCAGAAGATAGAAGAATTGTATGAAAGAAGAATAGAAACGGAATCCAAAAATCAGAATGAATCGGCGGAAAATAGGTTGATGTCCATTAAATCCTTTGACATTGAAAAGACTAGTTTTAAAATAATAGAAGATGAGGTTGGAAATCATGGATATGATGAAAGATATGAATGGCCTATAGTTAGAAGAGCGATACATGCTACGGCAGATTTCGATTTTGCAGGACGAGAAAAAATAATATTCAGTTATGATCCTGTTGCATCTGCTTTTAATGCACTCAAGAATGGTTGTAATATAGTCACTGACGTAGAGATGGTTAGATCAGGGATTTCAAAAAATTCCTTAACTCAACTGAATTTAAAATCTTTTTGTAAAATATCTGATCCTACCATAATTGAAGAAGCAAAGAAATATAACAAAACTAGAGCAGAGGTGGCTATGAGGAGTTCTGCATTAGCTATGAATGGTGGAATAGTTGTTATCGGCAACGCTCCAACATCATTGTATGAAACTATAAAAATGGTCAATGAAGGGATAACAAAACCCAATTTGGTGATTGGGGTTCCAGTTGGTTTTGTTTCCGCTGTTGAATCAAAAACAGAGCTTTTAAAAACTACAGTTCCTAGTATCACAAATATCGGACGAAAAGGAGGAAGTGCTGTAGCCTCATCGATTATCAATGCTTTGTTGCTTTTATATCTGCATGGGGAGAAAGGTTAACAGGACCATTACACAAGGAGTATGAATGGTATTTTATAGATAGCAGAATATTTTTCATGTGTTTTATGATTAACACTCATAATAAAGGCATAAACAATAATGGAATAATAATGGGCTAGATATTACAGTATGACCTCTAGCTCGTATTCAAATACAACTTATTATGCCTAGTGTTAGGCAATTATTCTAAACAGAACATTTGGTTACCCTTGTTTTGGTTGTTAAAATAATTCAAAAGTTCTTAATTGATGTTAAAATTCTATTGGTTTTTGAATCCACTAATAATCTATAGGATATTAGGGAAAATGCAGAGCACAATGATCATGAACGTAAAGTTGTGA
>DATGZA010000078.1:0-43334 GCA_035297365.1 Nitrososphaeraceae archaeon | reverse complement strand
TTACAAATAATGTTTTTCAATTTAAATTCACTATCATCTATTCTTTCTGTGAAAGCATGAAAGAAAGTATTTTCATATCCAATCCTTTCAAATTCACTCTTCAACCAGTCTGCTGCTTCATTAATGTATTCAGATTTAGTGTGTCTAGTATGATATGATGATAATTTTATTAATTTTGCTTTGATATTTTCTAATGATATTTTATTTAGTTCTAAACTGATTTCCTCAGCTAAATTCTTTTTTATATCTGATGTCACCATTTCTAATGCTACCAATTTTGTGTCGAATACATTTTTTTCTATCTTCAAACTATTATCCACCTTTTTACACATTTCCTAGTACTTTCCAATAGATTACAATCAATTATTTAACAATTCTTAAAGTAATCCAGTTTGATTTAAATCGAAAAACAAAATTCTTGATCTTTTTTTCGACATCGAAAAACTAAACCAATAACTTTACAAAAGTTAGGGAGAATATTCCATTGTTTACATTATCATCATTATAATGATTATTCGCTACCAACTACAACAACCAAAATACTTTAATTCATTGGGGCCAGTGGGATGTGAAACAAATTTGACGTAAATTTTGGTCCCTTTCTAAAAAAAGGTGTGTAATATTTAGGAAATTGAATACTTGAAATAGATCGATTTTTTTTAAAATAAAATGACAATAACAACTATAAAAATAAGGAATATCTTCGCTATTTTAAAGAATCTAGAGTAAATTTAGATTAAGAAGATGATATATAGATTTTTCATGCCATCTAATACAATTAAATATTTTAGTTGTATTTATTGTGGAGCTGAATTTATTGCTGTAAAACCAGATAATATACATATAAAAGCAAATAAATATAAAATTAATAGAGATGATATTGAAACATTACATAAATGCAATGAGTGTGGAAAGAATAATAAAATATATTGGTCTGAACAAAAAAGAGCCAACTAATTTTTAGTAAAACATTTGTTTACTATATATAATTTAGTGATACTATTTAGTTAGCTATTTTTTTATAATTACTTTCAAATAGGTATATTGAATATGTGATCCAACTCAAATCTTATAAAGATTAGACATGAGACAAGATAACTTAAAATGGATTTAGTACTGCTTTTAGGCTCAATGTGTGGGATTTGAACCCTTCTATAAAGTGGGGCCAGTTGTTTTTTGAATAAGAAAAGATAATTAGCCAAGACCCCTTCATTCAAGTAAATTTAGCTCTAAATTTATTATCAAGTTATTATTATTCATTTAGAAACAGAATGTGCACTTTGTTATGTATTATGTTTATCTTTATTTTCATTGTATAGGTCTATTATGTGTCTCTGCAAAAGATAGTAATGTCTAACCATCAAAATAAATCATGTTAATATATGAAATTTCATACAAAGATATATTTTTCTAATAAACATAACCAACAACATTTCTACATTGATAATAGCTGAAAGCATTCTTCACATAGTAGACCGTGACTTTTGTTATCGATCCCCGTAAATCGTCTTATAAATGCTTTTACGTATATCTTCTGAAGAAAGAAACATGTTTGTAGCAGAGAATTTTATTAGAGCTCTTGTGTCCAGATAGGCTAGACAGACAGTTTACATTCAGAGAGGTACGTATTATCCAAAAGGATTTACTTTTTTGCATTAAAATATCTATTACATTCACCATTAGACAAAAGTTTGAATGAAATAGTTATGCATTATTTCAAGGATAGGACTGAATATTTTGATGATTATTATCCATTTTCCCTTAAGAGCATTAAGGATCTTAATCTACATTATGTATACAATTGGATAAAGTTATTCACTTATCTGTATAACGTAAAAATTAGAAAGAAATTTCTATCCCATATTAGAGGTGAAATAGTCCAAGTTAATTGTACTATTAAGAATATTGAAACAAATAAAAAATATAAAATTATTTTTATAATAATATATTGGTCTAAATCATATGAAAATGCTATTACTATGAAATAAAAAAATAAAACATTTTAGAAATGTCATTGTAATATACCCGTAAAATTGATAAAAAAAGAAAATGTATCTGATTATTCATAATGACATATTTTCCCAAAAGTTATTTATTCTTGCATCTAAAACTATCTTTATCTAGAGTTTTGGAAGATTTATCATCATTAGACTTCCAATTATTAACAAACTTGACAGATTCCAATTCACATGCAGATATTTTTGGTACAATTTTATTTACTTGAGCAGACATAAGAGATTCTTTGAAATTTGCATGTCCTAAACCAAGGGCATGACCAAACTCATGTTTTGCAACATGTTCTAAAAGAGAGAGACTTAAACTTTGACCATATGATTTTTTAGAAAGTGAAATTTCCACATGATCTATTTTTCCGTTATTATCAAAGAATGTTACAGCTTTACCGACTTTTACCCCTTTGCCCTTTTGGAATTCAATTTTAATATCTGCGTCAGAGTCATCAACTTTTACATACTTGAATTGTACTGATTCCCCTAATGCTTTCTGCCATTCTTTAATAGCTGATTTTACAATTTTAGCCAATTCTGATTCCCCCTTCTCGATAGAATATGTTAATACTCCATCGCCTATTGAATTCCCCCAACTACAACACACATCAATTGTTTTTCTTTTTGAATCTTTTTTTGCAAAAGCTGTATCGATCTCTGATATCATCATTGTAGTAAAAAGCATAAAAAATAATAGAGTTACTAGAATGTAGGGTTTAAAGTTACCAACTATGTTATTTATGTTGTGATTCGGGATATTTGAAAGTATTTTAGATTTAATTCTTTTTATGATAACATTCTTGCTTATAATAAAAACAGAAATAATAAATAATAAAGATTTAGGTAAAACTATCTTTATACAATGTTGCATATGATAATATGATGTCAATGTGTTATATTTATTCAATCCAATTATATATTCTGTATATTTATTCTGTATATTTATTCTGTATATTTATTCTAGATTTTCATATTCCAACAATAATCAGAATCTTTTTATTGTAAGGTTTTTCAAAAAGTTGTCGTTAAGTTTTACTATGATTATAGCAACTTATAAATGAAAAATTCAATTCTATTGTCTTGACGAAAAAATAATTTAAATGGAGTAATTTCGTAAGTTTTGCATGTAATTAAGAATTAATATAATTTCAGAACTGGCAATCCCTA
This sequence comes from Nitrososphaeraceae archaeon, assembly GCA_035297365.1. Taxonomy (GTDB): domain Archaea; phylum Thermoproteota; class Nitrososphaeria; order Nitrososphaerales; family Nitrososphaeraceae; genus TH1177. Next base: position 40,161 of record DATGZA010000078.1, on the reverse strand, counting down.
TAAAAAATATTTGACATATATTTCATGGTTACAAGCTTCATCGTTGGGTCATGTTCATATTCATATTCTGTCCATCCATCATATTCATATTCTGTCCATCCATCATATTCATACCCATATTCATATTCATATTCATTTTAGTTTTCAGATTGAATGCCTCTTGCAATACAGGATGTATAGTTAGATGCACCAATCTCATTAGCTCGCCAGCAGATCCATTGTTTAACAAAATATTATGCAAAGTATCTATATCCATTTCCAATTTGTCTAACAACGAAGAATCAGATTTAGATTTATTAGAATTTTGGTCTATCGACTTTAGATAATTAAATATATTTTTCACTTCCGTTGTTAATGCAAGAGATGTTTGATAATCGTCATAGTTGAGAATTGTATTATTTGCTGAAATGAGTTTTTGATATTGTTTATAGCTAGGACTCGAATAATTGATTTGCATGCCAGAATTTATAGCTTTTTTGAAATTGTCCAAAACAGCCAAGTTAGACATGTTGGTCAAATCAACATCCAAAACGATAGCTGACGCGTATTCACGCAGAATCTGATCAATTAGATCAGCCGCTAACAAGGAGTGAATCGTACTGTTTTTACTGGACATTTCCTTTTCGTATCTTTTAATAAAATCGTTATCATCGACTATATTATCATCAACGTAGTAAACATCACCAACTAAACTCGCAGCCTTGTCAGATTGTTCCATTGCTATTGTTACATTTTGTGGAAAATTCTTCTTTGCAAGTTCTAGTGCAATTGCTGCTTGTTTTGCCAATGCAAGAAATGTTATCGAGTCATCAGAAGTAAAACTATGTGAAAAAGCCTCGTACTTTATATTAAACAGAGACAAAGAAACCGAAAATAGTAATGACAATAAAATAGATGACGTTACGAAGTACAATATAACATACTTTTGATCTCGCACAATGTGAACAAAAAATGCTAAGTGAATAAAAGTGTTTTGACAAATATCTTGTCAACTGAAATGGTATACCCAGTATTGTGGATTAAAATTATTAGTAACAAATGTTCAAATATTAACAAAAAAATAAAATAAAACTCAAAGTTCTATTAATTAACAATTTTATGTCAATCAGTATACTGCTAATTCTTATTATTGATTACAATCATAGTTTGCTCTAAAGTGCGATTTTCCGCTATCTGTAACATAAATATAGCCTTTAGAGTCCATCGCGATGTCATGAGGAATTAGAAATTGATCATCTTTACATCCAAGTGATCCCCACATTGTTAGAAAGTTACCATTTTGATCAAATTTTTGAACTCTAACATTTCTTGTATCGGCTACATAGACATTACCTTCTGAATCAACAACAATACCATGGTTCTCAATAAACTGACCTTCATCTTTCCCTTCACTTCCCCAATGTTTTATAAAATTGCCCTCAGTATCAAAGACTGCTACTCTAGAATTCTGTCTACCATCAGTAACATAAACGATATCTTTAGGGTCCACCGTTATATCATGTTGATGTACAAATTGACCTTTCTTTGAGCCTTTTTTCCCCCACATGTCTATAAATATACCATCGCTGTCAAATTTTTGTACCCGGGGAAGTACCTGATCACTGACATAGACATTATCTTTTGAATCAACCGCAATACCCCATGGTTTTTTGAATTCACCCTTCCTTGATCCTTCTTGACCCCACATTGTTAGGAATTTACCATTACTATCAAATTTTTGAATATTTTTACCAGAATATTCTGCAAGGTAGATATTATCTAAAGAATCTACAGTCATACTTTCAGGTTGCAAAAATTCACCGGGACCTGTTCCTTTTGTTCCCCATTCAGCAACAAAATTTCCATCTGTATCAAATTTTTGAATGTTGCACTTTTCTGCATCACTAATATACACATTGTCTTTTGAATCAATGGCTATTCCATGAGCATGCAGGAATTGACCATCTTTTGGACATACAGTACCCCAACTATCTACAAGAGTTCCATTCTTATCAAATTTTTTTACAAAATGGAAATCTGTAGTATAAGAATCAGAATTCATATCACTATTAGATGATGATAAGGTTAATGCTGCTGCTTGTTGAAGTTGACCGTCTTCTATGCAAGTTTCTTTATCTGTATCTTCAGAATCTGGATCTACAGATTTTGATGCTTGTTTATTTTTTGTACTTTCAAAATCTGTTGTGATATCAAATTTATCTTTAAAATTTGAAGTTTCTGTTGTTGGATTTTCTTGTTCTATTTTTTCTTCTTGAAAATCATAATAGTTTCTTGGATTGAACTCAAATTCTTGTGAATAAATAGAATATATGAAATCAGTATATATAAAAACTGAAATTATCAAAGTAAAGGATATTAGCGTTAATTTGAGAATTTTTTCCATATAATAATAATTGAGTTTTATATTTATATTAAGATTGCATTGGAAAATTATAACACATTTCTCTAGTACAATACCAGAACAAATATCAAAAATAAATAAAAATAAATTTATGTAAATTAGTATAGCTAATTATAAATATAAAATTTCAAAGCAGAAGAACTAACTTTTACTAAATATTTGGTAAAATAATTTAAATTTCTTTAACAGCGATATCTACAAAGATTTCGTTCCATAAATTTTGGCTTCTATAATATTATATTTGGTATTATTCGAAAATTAATTATCATGATCATTAATTTTAATATTATATTTTTTTCATTCTTATCATATGCTTTTATTTTTTCAATTATTTTTACCAATTCCGTTAATTTATTCGATGAAATATATGGTCATGGTTTAAGTAGAGATGAATCTCTTCCTTTTGATTTTTCTGGAAGACAAATCGCAATTGAAGGAATTCTTGAACCTCCATTTTTAAATGATGATAAAAAACCTACTCTAATTATCCGAGCGCATGACGAAAAAACAAATCAAACTGTAAATGATATCAATTATAGAATAATAGCTAAATTTAAGAATGAAACAATAATTGATCAACGATTTCATGCTATTGATGGAATAGTTTCGGCAAATCTTATTCCTTCAAATAGCTCTCTTATACATGAAATTCTATCGTCGAGAATACAAGAACAACAAAATGTATCAAAAAATGAATTAGTAAAAGTAAGTTCAGAGAATCCAATTACACTGAAAAGTAAATTACTTGCAGATGGTGGATTATATGATATATCTGTAATTCTTGAAAAATCAAGTAAAGGTCTAAAACTGGGCTCGGACAAGAAAGTGGATTTATTTATAAGTATTGGCAAGAATTTTCCATTTGTAATAGATGAAGTATATTCTAACGATAGCAGCGGCAACAACAATAATTTTGGTAATTTGACCTTAATAGTAAAGACATTTTACGACGAAATTAAGGACTTCGTTTATGACAGAGATTCCTCAAAAATTTCATTTAAAATGCCGTTTACATGGGACCTGAATTATGTAAATCAGGTCGTTAATTTACATAAGGAACTTGTGATACCAAAAGATTATACACCATTATCTAAAGTTTCATCATTTATAGGAAAATTAAATGGATTGGAAATCCCACAAAATGCAATATTGATTGATGACTTCACCGACCAAAATAACAGATTCGTACACATAATTGTTGCTAATTTCAAACTAAAAGAATTTACTAATAATATTTTAAAAGAAGGTGGAGATTCATATGCCAGATTTGAATTGGAACCAATCAAGAAATAAAATAATTTACATAAATAGACCTGAGAGATAAATTGAAATTTAACAAAGAAATGATAAAATTCTTATTTGATTAAACAATAAAAATCAAAAAGAATGTCTTTGGTAAATTTGAAAAACATGCCTATTACAATATTGCTAACCACTTTTGCTGTAATTTCTGTTGGTCTCGGTTCTCATTCTTTCCAAAACTCTTTTGCTCACAATTTCTCTCCGGATGAGAGCGCACATTTTCTAACAATTGTAGAAAAAATAAAAGTTGAATCAGCCCTTGCAGAAAACACTACCGATGGCAATAGTGACCAAAGTTCAGGTCAAATACATGCGAATATCGCTCTTCAAAATTATGATTCTCATACAAAAGATGAACTTTCAGAAAGGAATGAGAGAATCGCAACCGAGTTAGATGATACATTAAATACATTATTGATACAAATTAAATCTCCTGATAAATCACAGCTTGTTAATACAGTAGAAACTATTGATGCAATATTAGAAGAAGCAATATCTACTAGAATAGATCAAGAACAATTGAATAATTCAACTATTCAGGCACTTATATTAGCAAGCATTGTAGATACAGCACTTCAAAATTACGGTGATGCCTTTAATGTTGGAATAGATTTAACCAACATGTCAAACATACATAAATTAGCAACGACGGCTGACACTGTTAGTCAATCTGGTCTTTTAAATTTCTCTAATTATGAAAGTGCATCAGCCTTTTCTAATAAAGCATTAGATAAATATTATAAAGAAATCTCACCATCTTCACTTGCAGGAAATAATACCAAAACTCAGGATTACCTTAAAAAACTCGAAAATGGATTATTAGAACTAGATAATGCGATAAACAATAAGGAGAAACCGATGAATGTTATGAAAATCGTTCATACCAACATACATCCTAATTTACAGATTCTATTTAACTTAAAATCAAGTTAGATAAATTATTTCTTTTCTTCCTTTTAGGATTTTATAGTATAAATAATCTTTTTGATTTTTATGACATTTATACACCTATTAAAAAACGAACATATTGGTTATCTATCTGCAATTATTGCAGCCATACTGTTTGGTTCAGTATCTACTATAACAAAGCCAGTTCTTGAGGATCTAAATGCATTATCAGTTTCATCTCTAACATATATAATTGCAGGATTAAGTTTAATCCCATTTATGAAATTTTCAGCTACTAATTCTAGTAGCTCTACTTTAGAATCTACAAATCCTTCAAACACTAGTAAATGGACAAATAATAATAAAAGTTATTTTTTGCTTTTACTTACAAGTCTTTGCGGAGCAGTTATAGCACCATCACTTTTCTTTTATGGTCTTTCAAATAGTTCTGCATCGGACTCTTCAATACTAATCAGTGGAGAAGTTTTATTTTCAATTCTTTTAGCTATTGTATTTTTTAATGAAAAATTAATCAAACGTGAAATATTAGCAATGATACTTGTTTTAATTGGGATTGTTATTCTTACTACAAATATGCAATTTTTTTCATCAAATTCTTTTCTAGAGTTAAACATAGGAAATATTCTTGTTGTGGGTTCGGCACTTTTTTGGGCTCTTGACAACAATATAAGTAGAATTCTTTCCAAAACTATTCACATACCCAAAATAATAGTTTTAAAAACATTAATTGGAGGATCATTACTTTTTATTATAACTATTATTGTCTTTGGTCTTGCGGAATTTGATATTGACATCATTCATGTGTCATATTTAGTATTTGCAGGCTCAATGGGAATTGGAGGTTCTCTATTCTTTTTTCTTCACGGTCTTAAAAGAATTGGAACGGTAAAAACAATATTATTATTTTCAACATCTTCAATATTTGGTATTATATTTGCAAAAGTATTTTTAAATGAAAATATTACGATTTATCAAGTTATTGCAGTAGGAGTAATTTTAAGTGGGTGCTATTTAATTAAAAGATAAATAGATATATTGTTTTAGTACTATTAATAATAACTTGCAAAAACATAGTATTATGATGATGTTTCTTCTTTATAACGAGTTAGCTAAAGTGACATCGTAATGAATAAAATAGAAGATTCTTCTTTCATACACGTAAATTTAGGTTATTGTGTATCTAAAAAAAAATATTTGTGTTTTGCATCAAAATATATTAGTTAATTTTATAGTGCATTTATTGAACAACTATATAAAATACTTGTATTTTTTCATTATAGTCTTCTCTAGTATTACTTTAATTATATCTAATTTTGATTCTATCTATTCTGTCACTCAAATTTCTTCTCCTAATAACGTAAAAAAACAAATAGAAATATGTTGTACATGGGGAGATAAACTTGCAGATGGAATATTGACGTATGAAATAAATAATGCAAAACCTGAAACCAAAAAATTAGTCATATCTGCATTAAATTATTGGGACCAAAACATACAAGGAATAGAATTTAAACAAGCAAATATTAAAGAAAAAATAGATATAGAAATTTCCACTGGAAGTGATAATGGAAAAGTCGCAGGACAGACTATAACTAATTTTGATTCAAATGGATTTGTTTTTAATGTCAAAATCTTTCTTGGCGAAGAGGCTTTTGGACGACAATTGAACAAAAATATAATTGAATATATAGCAAAACATGAAATAGGACATAGTTTAGGATTGGGACATGCAAATTTCAAGAAATCTATTATGTCATCTTTGGTTTATCATCCATTTAACAAGATTTCTGACTGCGAAAGAAAAGCTATTGCAGAAGCAAACAAATGGAAACTAATAGATGATATTTCATTACCGACAAAAAGCCAAATTAAAAATTACTTCTGCTAATTGTTCGACCATAAAAATTATGATAAATAATTTATTTCAATGGATATCAACAGATGGTAAATTACTTTTATGTGCCAGAATAGTAAGAACGTTTGCATATGGTTTTTTAAGTGTAATTCTTGCAATATATTTGAAGTTAATTGGATTTGATGATATTCTAATTGGCGTAATTCTTTCTCTCACATTGATAAATAGTATTATATTCACATTATTTGCAAGTTTTTATGCTGATCGTATAGGAAGAAGGAATACACTATTACTATATACTGTTATGATGTCTATTTCAGGAGCAATCTTTTTTGTAACTGAAAATCCAATAGCACTTATTATTGCTGCTTTAGTAGGGACACTTAACATAACAGGTTCAGAAACAAGTGCTTTTCTTTCTATGGAGCAATCAATACTTCCTCAAACTATCCAAGATAATAGAAAAAGAAATACGCTTTTTGGATTTTACAATATGGCAGGAACATTTGCAATGGGAGCAGGAATTCTGATTGCCAATTTTCCTATTATAATTCAGCAAAATGAATTGGGATTTGATCAAATTTCTGCGATCAAAATATTGTTTCTCTTTTATTCTCTGTTAGGAATATTGGTGATAGGAATTTATCTAAAACTTTCTTCTGCTATAGAAATTAAAAAACAAGAAAAGACTTTAAAACCACTATCTAAAACTTTAAATCCAAAATCAAAGAAAATTGTCACTAAACTATCAGGATTATTTGCTATCGATTCATTTGCTGGAGGGTTTGCTATTCAGAGTATAGTTTCATTTTGGTTTTTTTCTAAATTTGATATCGATCTGTCAACAATTTCTTATATTTTCTCAATAGGTAGTGTGCTTACAGCATTTTCATACCTAGTTGCTGCCAAGATTGCAGATAAAATAGGACTGATAAATACAATGGTCTTTACTCATATTCCATCTAATATTTTATTAATATTGCTTGCTTTTGCTCCTACTGTTGAAATAGCAATTGTATTTTATATGATAAGAATGGCTTTATCTCAAATGGATGTTCCAACAAGACAATCATATATTGTAGCAGTAGTAGAAGAAGATGAAAGAACAGCATCAGCTGGAATAACTAATTTATCAAGAAATATAGCGCAAGCGATTAGTCCATCAATTACAGGTTATATAATTGGGATTCTATCTTTATCTGCTCCTTTTATAATAGGAGGATTACTAAAGATATTCTATGACATATCTCTATACATACACTTTAGAAAAATAAAACCACCTGAAGAAGAAAAAGAATAAAACTAAATATTTGACAATAGATTTACAAAAACGAAGTTATTTTGAAACTTTTGATTGTCATGAGATAATAGATTATGGCTAACATGAGAAAAGGAGAAAACAATATTTATCAGATTAACCTAATCAAGTTAGACAAAAATGAAAGTCTTTAACATAATTAGTTTGGTAATATCTTTTATAACTATTCTTGGATTGAGTTTTATCCTAACTGAGATAAATGTAAATCAAGTTTTAGGACAGACAAGTGCTCTGAAAACTAGCCCTGAAAATAGTACTGATACTTTTAATATAAATGGAGCAATTAGTTCTTTGATATTCGTACCAGATGCTACTACTGATAATGGCCACAGTTGGAATGTTTCAGATGATAAAAAATTCATTCTATCAGGATATTGGGATCTTGCTGCTAAGAATGGAACGATAACAAAACTTTATGTAAATTTTACAAAAGTACTTGCTGATGGAACAAAATGGCATAGCCATGAATTCATCAATTTCAAAACCAATGATGAGAATAATAAGGTATTGTTAGATCCAAATAGGAATTTATCTGTCTCTGGTATTGTTGACGTTAAACTAAATAATCTAATACCTTATAACAATACCGATATCAATATTACAATTTCTAAAGGTAATACAATAAAATTTATCTTAGATAATGAAGATACTGGGAATCACTTTTTGAATCAATCAATATATGGAATTGTAAAGTCAATAAATGACAAAGAAGGAAATAAAATAAAATAAAATTCTTACTTTCACATATAATTTAATTATACTAAATTTTCTATTTTAATAGTCAAATTTATAGTTAAATGGATAAAATTATGTTGATCAATTCGTATTATTCAGACCATGTGATAAATTTAACAGCAATACGTTGTTGACTACCTAAAAACACGTATAGAAAAGATATGGTAAAATAGTAATTTTCGTTGGTAGAGCAATACCTCACTGTTTAAATATTACAAGACTATTCCTTGATGCAAATAAAAATATCATCACCTTCAGATATTCTTTTTTCTTCTATAATATTTGCATCAGTAAAATAAGATTCTGAAATAAATAGCAAATCATATATTTTATTATCAGTCGTACAAGGTAAACAAATAATATTTACGTTTTTGTTAGGATGAGTCATTTCTATTAAATATGATAACATAAATATTTCAAGGTATGATATTTTTCGGAGCCGAAAAAATTATTGTTTATACTAATCTAAAATAAGATGGATAAATTTATAAATTTCTATAATATCCCCCAATTACCATCATATACTAATATAATGTTGCTAAAACGTAAAGACTCAATTTTCTATTATCATCTTCCTTAAATATTAGAAACAAATCTTATAGTAATAAAATGGCTATAATAGAAGGTTATGTACATGACGTATCTAATCAACCTTTATCTGGCATACCGGTTCAAGCCTTTCAGGATCGTCAATTACTTGGAGATCTTAATCTTACCCCTATTCCTGTAATTACCGATAATAACGGATACTTTAAACTAATACCAGCAAGAGATATCGAAGCGGTAAATTCAAATGTTTATTTGATTTTGATAGATATAGAAAAAAAATTTGTGTCATTGAGAGATTGGAAAAGTAGATACAAAAGGGAAAAAAAGGAAATTATAATTAATGGAGCAAAGGCAAGAAGATGGAAAGGCAATATTATTGACAATCTAGATAACATAATAGAAATTATCGTTATTCGTGATCAGATAGCAATTCCAAATGCATATGAATCAATAGTTATTGGCTCAGGTTTTGGGGGAACAATTATTTCTTTATCAATTGCGAAAAAATATGATGAAAAAAATAAAAAGGAATCAGGAAAAAGACGAGTTTGTATTCTTGAGAGAGGTCAATGGTGGATTAGTCATGAAATTCCTCAATCATTAGATCAGAATTCAATAGATTCAAAATCCTTACGTTCCTATTTGATAAAAAATAATATGCCATTTAATACTTGGGCATATCCCAATGATCTGAAAGGAATGTTAACTGCTATTGGAAATTCTAGGGCTGTAAACCCAGTTGAAGGTCTTTACGATTTTCAAAGGATGAAAAATGTGAACATAATTTCTGCCAGTGGTGTAGGGGGAGGTTCCCTAGTTTACTTTAATATTACTGAAAAACCAGATCATAATGTATACGAAAATTGGCCAACAGAACATGATGGGAACCCTTCCTTAGACGAATATTTTCCAGTTGCAGAACGATTCATAGGAGTTAATCCAATAACAACTATTTCCGCCTTATCAAATCCTCCATTTCAATTGCCTAAAACCAAAGTTTTTCAAGATGCAGCCAAAAGGATCAATAAGAATACTCAGAAGATTATGAATATTTCTGATCTTAATGCAAAATTATCAATTACAGATATATCCAATGATGTTTTCAATCCAGATATTGGTCGTCCCAATCAGGATGATATTACTAAATATTCTGGTTTCCTTCAAAAAAATATTTGTCAAAGACAAGGAAGATGCGGTATAGGTTGTATTCCAGGAGCACGTCATACATTAAATAAACAGATTGTTAATGCTATAAATAAAGAAAAATTACCAGTGGATGTACATCCATTATGTGAAGTTTTAGAAATATATGAAACGGGTGAACAAGACTATAAATACGCAGTAAAATTTCTAGATTATCGCTATATAATAGATAATGATGATTTTTCACCTACCCGAGAGTTAACCTCAGAAGAAAAGACTAGTATTACCAAAGTAATTAAAACCAATCAAGTGATTCTTTCAGCAGGAACATTAGGATCAACAGAAATTTTACTAAAATCTAAAAAACTTAATTTAAGTAATATGTTAGGAAAGAAATTTTCGACCAATGGAGATTTATTTGGAGTAATAAATCCTACAAAATATAATGTAGACGCAACAAGAGGACCTACTCAGACTTCTATAGCCTTATTTAAGGATAATAACAATTTTACTTTTTCAATAGAAGATGTAGGCATTCCAAGAATGTTTGCAGATGTATTTGCTACTATATTTGACATTATGAAGGAACAAAAAGGATCTATTGCATTGAAACCGTTTATACCCAATAAATCATTCACCACATTGTTTACTCAGATGGTTCTTAACAACATTAATTTTGACAATCCAGAAACCAGAAATATTTTATCTAAACTAAATGGATTAGACATTCCTACTCTTTCAACTTTTATTAATATTTTTTCTAATTTAGTCAATCTCTTTTCAAAAAATAAACTAAATCGATCTCCAGAAGAACGGGTATCTAATATTTTAGTTTTATTTGGAATTGGAAGAGATATTAATAATGAATCAAAATTGTTTTGGAATGAAAAAGATAATAAAATAGACTTAGATAAAAATTATAATTTAGATCAAGAAATTTATGATAAAGTCTTGAATGGTATGAAATTCTTTGCAAGAGAGATAGGAAAAGAAGGAGAAAATAGTCTTATAATACCTTTATGGGATACACAGTCTAAAACACAAATTTCTGCTCATCCTATAGGAGGATGTCCAATGTCCGATGATGCATCTACTGGAGTAGTTGATAGTTTAGGAAGAGTATTTAATGGTAAAAATGGAAATGTTAAATATTCAGGATTATACGTTGCTGATGGATCTATAATTCCAACATCTTTGGGAGTCAATCCTTCTTTAACTATAAGTGCATTGGCATTTAGAATAGCATCTCATATTGAGCAAAATTTACAATAATTTATTATTTACAATAGTATCTTATATTAAGTAATTTTCAAATCCTCTTTTTAGGTCAATATAGTCCATAAACTGACTTGTGTATAATACTGTTGGGAAGGATCATAATATAAAATGAAAATTCAATGCTTAATAATACGACGATAAATCAAGGATGATAGAGAATTTTGCATTGTTATCTAAAAAGGATTATAATAGATATAAATTTCTAGTAGTCATAATTGGAAGAAATAATAGCCGTCTTCTCTGGTATAATCATTTTTGGTTTGTTACATGGAATTAACCCATCGCATGGATGGACAGTAGCGGTTTTATATTCACTTCAAAGCAAAAGACCGCTATTAAGTAGCATTTTAAGTTCCGGCATACTTGCTTCTGCTCACTTTCTTTCTTCCATAGTTGTAGTTTTAGCATTTATCTTATTTAGTACATATATCCATATACCTCAGAATTATCTCAACTACGCTGCGGCAATTGCACTCGCAATATTGGCTTACATGTTTTGGAGGGAAAAACCAGAGGATTTAGTAAATAGTCAACATGGTCATTTGCATCAGTTTTCAGAGGAGATTAAGCATGATCATAGTCATTGGCATAAAGATGAAGGATTTCATAACCATCTTCATACACATCAAATAAGAACATTACCGTCTCTCTCCGCATTAGCAATTTCTGCTTTAATTCTAGGGTTTGCACATGAAGAAGAATTTGTAATACTTTCCCTAGCGGCTGCAGGCGTAAATCCAGCATTATTAATGATTGTATATGCTCTATCAGTATCTGTTGCTTTAATAGGTATTACAATTTTATCAGTTAAAATAATTACCACTATTCAGGATAGAATTATTCATTATACTAAATATCTTCCAAAAGTAAGTGCAATCATATTGGCTATTATGGCTATTGCGTTCGGATTAGGTTTAGTTTAAAATTACTGTTTATCTAATTTAGAATATAATTTTTTTATCAAAATTAACCAATAACCATTATTTTCATTGATACATCATAAATTCCCTTTCTTATATTTCCTTTAGGAATAAAATAACAATCAAATCTTAAAACTAACAATTAAAATTAATACTTTTTATAATTATTTAATCGTTCTATAAAGATTAAAAATATTAAACTTGAGTTAATTTAAATAGTAACACTATAATAATATTGGACAACATATTTGAATATTCAAAATTGACATCCCTAAATTTTTAATTTTTTTGGATTGAATTTATATTACTACATCTATGGATAACAGAGTAATCGTTATTTTATGACGGACTTTAGTTATTTGATGATTTTAGGTATATCAGCATTTGTCTCTACAAACATTGATGATATTTTTCTACTGATTGTATTCTTTTCTAATTCTTTAAAATTTCCAAAATACCAAGTTGTAATTGGACAATATATTGGAATTGGATTATTAATAACAATAAGTATAATTGCTTCTCTTATTTCCTTAGTTATTCCATCATTTCTTATAGGTTTTATGGGTATTATACAAATAATAATTGGTATAAAAAAGTTAATAGAATATTATAAAAAGAAAAAAGAACGAGATACAACTTCAAAAAATACTTTAACAAGAACACCAAATTCATCATTATCTTTTCTAAGTGTTGCTGCTGTAACTTTTTCAAATGGTGGAGACAATATTGGAATTTATACACCATTATTTGCTAACAAAAATACAATTGACCAAATAGTTATCTTAGTTGTAATATTTATAATTATGACAGCAGTCTGGTGTAGTATTGGATATTATCTTGTAAATCATAGTTTTCTTGCTAATAGGATATGGCGTATTGGTCATTTAATTTTGCCTTTTGTATTAATAGGACTTGGAATCTATATAATGGTGGGAGAATTTACAAAATAATTTAGATAGAATACGGAAGTTATTTTAACAATAACTATATTTCATTCAATTCAAATTCTATATAAATTACTTATCGTACTGCTAACGGATTGGGTTTATCTAAAATCTATAATCAATCTCTCTTCACATTCAGAACCTTCAGGTGGATACAGTTCTTTTCCTATTACATATGCATGAAATCTATCTCCAATTTGGATTGGACCCTTATCGGTATTTCTGTCAAAGGCAAATGTTCTTTCAATTGCAAGATTATACAATTCTGTTTGCTCTTATGCTAACAATCCTATTATAATAGATCCTATTTTAATGTCTATAAATTTTCATCGATACAAATATTTTAAAAATGAGTTCTAATACGTAATGTTTAATTATTTGCTTTTTATTTAATATTTTGAATCCATTTTTAGTAGTAATATCACAACGGAAACCACTGGCCCTATTGTAATAATAGTTCTAAAATTGAATTCACTCCAAATAAAAAAGAAGGATGAATTGAAAAATAAAATTAAAAAGTGGATGTATTTTCTTCTATATCTATTGTAAAATCTGATGCAATTTTTGTATCTCCACTATCATTCATAATAATTGTCCCTAAGATGATAACTTGGTTGTGATTGCGTATTTGCTGATGGTATCTGTCGTGTAATTGTAGGATGTGTAGAATAATCCATTTGCGAAAAACTAATAATTGGTAATGAAGTAGCAAACAATGATAAAAAATCAATATGATATGCTTCATAGTTATTAAATCCACTTTTAAAAGTCATTCAAATGTATAATTGTGCTCGGTTACATAATCAAATAAGAATTATTCTAGAATAATTAATATTATTCTTTATATTAAAAAATTTAAATTTCTTTTCTAAAGTTGATATTTATATAAAATATATTAGAATATCGGTGCTGTTAAGTTAAGACTATTTCACCTCCAATTTTGAATACAATATTGTTTCTGATTTTTGCATTATACAGACAAATGAATAATTTGATCCAATTGCATACATGTGATAGATTACATTTTATACTATTCTTGGTACAAGGATAGTAATCATCAAAACATTCTGATCTATCCTTGAAATACTGCATCACTCTTTCGATTAAGCTCTTCTCTAAGGGAGAATGAAATCTATGTTTCAGATTCAAAAAGTTACATGCTTGTGGATACCAAGTACCACCATCAGTGTATACTACATGTCTTCCATACCTTGATACAAGAGATCTAATGAATTTTTCAACAACAAGCATGTTTCTCTCCTCTGAAATGTAGATCCCAAGTACAGATCTGTGAACGGGTTCAATACAGATCCACAACCAGAAATGTTGACCACCAACTGAATTATAGTTTCATCTATAATGAATGCACAAACTCGTCTGTGTTTGTTATAAATATGGGAAGAACCGAATCTTTGAATCCACTCCCAAACAGCAACATGACTTCTATTTTGATCCTTAAAAGGTTCCAGTGCTTTAGACGTATTTCGTAGACTCAAACCAAGAAAGTATAGATAAAGAGAATACATTACAATACATATGGATGTTCTATTTCTGACAAATCTTAACAACATATATTGTTAGAATAGAACGTCCACAGCTATAGATCTTTCGTTAACTTAACACCGCCTATTTGGGTTACAGAGACTCTTCCTTGCTTGTAGTACTTATTCACATTCATATATTCTTGGAGAACAAATTCTTTACTTTATTTTATATCTTCACTGCTTATATCAGAAAAGGAATTCTTCATCACTTTTAAGCACTTCGTAGATTCATAGATAGATGGTAAAACATAGATTATGTTGATTAACGGCCAGATTCTAAAGGTTATTCATATTCTGACTGATGATAAAATAAAGGTTCAAATAAATAAATAAAGATAACCAAAAATATAGATTCACTGCTATACTGAAAATAAATGTAAGCAAAAAAAAGATATTTAAATTAGGAAAATGTAAAATAAAAATAAATATCCAGTCAACAAAAAATACAAGATTTTTTTTATTGATCTGACATCTCAGTACTGTCAAAAATTCCTTATATCGATCTGTTTCAATCTGTCTTGTGATGGTTTGCTTTTTGGCTTTAGTTTTAATAATTAAATTAACTTGCGCTTAAAGCAGAAATATTTTTAAAACACATGATTTTAGTACGTACAAAGGCAAAGTACAGTATATTTCTTTTTTCACTTTATGTTTCAAATCTATTTTCTATTTTGGGCGATCTAAGCATTCATCAAGTTAAAACAGCAGGTACTGAAGCAGAAGTGTTTCAAACCCATTTTAGTTGATTCTTAACTGTGATTCTCAACTGTGTATGATTTTATTAATTTCTTTCTTCTCCCTAGTAGTCTCAATCATATTTATTTTAATCAATTTCGAAGTTTGGAATTTTTGAAACAATTTTTTACTCAGTTAAAAATCTTAGAGTTATACTATTCCCCTACTTTACAATAAAAATTTTTTTGGCCATTGGTGATGAGAGGAGGTACACTTTTAATATATACAAGTTTGCTATATAGTCTCAAACCTGTTTTAGTCAATTTCTAAAATCTTAGAGTTATAGCATCCCCACATTTTTGAAGAAAAGTCTCAAACCTATTTTATTCCATTCCTTAGGCTAAATATCCATGATATTAAACAGCTTGATGAATAATGTTTCAAACCTGTTTTAGTCAATTTCAAAGTTGACCATAATATCAATAATATTCATAATTATTTGCATATTATTGTCTCAAACCTGTTTTAGTCGATCTAAGTTTTCATATAATCTATCATCTTACTTTTGAGACTAAGCGAAGAGTCTCAAACCTATTTTATTTAGTCAATGGCTAAAAAATCTAGAGTTCTTGTACTACAGATAAACCCATTCAACCAAGTATATTGATAATACATATGGTTGATAATACTAACAAACATAAATTCATACTATCTAACAGTAAGACGTTTATTGATTATCTAAAACAGATACAAAAAAGATTTGGTAAATGTATCATATTTGTAGATAGAGCAACACCACATTGTTCAACTGAGATTACAAAACAGTATCTTTGAAAATAAGGGTACATTAGATCAGAATATTTTCCTGTTGGATCTCCTGAATTCAAAGCAGTACAGATTTGGTGGAAACAGGAAGGAAAGTACAATAATATACTTTCCTGTTATTATCATACATTTGAATCATTGGAAACATCTCATAAACTATAGATCTTTGCATAAATTTAACAAATTTATAATGCAGAAGAGTTAGGCAGGAATAGTTTTTTCGAACTATATGGCAAATCTTATAGCTGGATGCAAAATGATTTATCATGGTGCTGAACCATGTATTCCATTCATAGATAAAAAAGAAGCGAGAAAAAGATTGGCTTTACCAGAAAATGGCAGAATAGCATTACTAAATGGATTTCTAACTTCTACTAAGAGTTGGGATATCGTTCGAAAAATGGAGATACCTGATGGCTGGACTATAGTAATGAATCATTCAAGATTTCACTATAGTCGCGAAAGAATAGATATTAAAAAAGATTACAAAAATAATAAAATAATAAGTTTGAATAAAAATTATATGTCTGATCCAGAATTTTCCTTATTATTATTTGCATCGGATATAGTTTTGCTTCCATACAAAGTATCCTCGGGATATGATGGAATGTTTGATGCATTGGTCCATGGAATTCCCTTATTGCTTCCGATCTAGAATTTTTCAAAGAATTCTCACGTAAAGAATTGGGTATGTGTGTAAAAAGAAAACCAGACAATTTTACTAAAGCCTTATTACAGATAAATAATCAATATGAGAAATATTTTGTTAATATAAATAGCTTTAAAAATAAACTTAACTGGAATTTGCATGCTTCAAAACATATCGACATTTATAAAAGTCATTATCTGTTAGAAAACATATGTTATTAAAAAGCCAAAACTAACATTTTTTCTGACACTCATAAGTATTTTTATACGGCTACAAATATATTCTATTTTTTAGATAATTCCAATATATATTCACCGCTAGCAGTATTGTATATGATAAGGGATGAAATTCACAAATATCTAAAACTTCTAGATGTTATATATTATTCACAATATGTGAGTAAGAAATAAATAGTCTTTAATTACTTAATTTAATCAGGTGATTTCAAAATTGCCTATGTATCTCTATCATTCAGATAATATAACTCGGGACAAAAAAATTGCTGTTGATAATAATGAGCTTGAGGAAGATATAAAAAAAATTGTAAATAAGAATCTAAAAAAATCAAAGGATTTGTATGAACATGGAAAGCTGGAACTTTAATCTTTCTAACTGGTTGGCTCTGGGCAACATTGAATAGTCAGTACAGAACAAACATGTATTACGGTCAACTCAAATAACTCCCTTTATTTATTTATAATCTATATTTAAAAAACTCACGAAAGATCAATTTGACATTTGTACTAAATAAATTACGTAATTTGTTTAGTATTAATAGTAAAATATTTTCAATGTTTTTAATAATTGATAATTACTATATTTGCACTAACGCAAATTGATAGCAGTGTGTATCGCAGTTCAAATGTTGTTAGTACATATAATATAAAAATTCAAAAATATTAATAAAATCAAAAGATTATCACCTAGAATTTAGTCAGATGAAAATCCGGAAAATTATGTTAAGTTGAATATAAATAAACAGGAATGAAAGTTGATACACCTTTTTACACCTATTTTGTTCTAACAGATTATAAGTATATGACATTATACTAAAAAAATAAATTACTAAATAAAAAGTAGAGAAATATTTCTAATTTATCTTATCTTTATTTGTGTTTCTTCGGTATATGTAGGTTTTTGTTTAGGTAATTCGATTTTTAAGATCCCATTTTCTACACTAGCATCAACTTTAGCAGGAATGATATTTTCGGAAAATGGAATCTTTCTAGAGAATGAGCTGTATGCTCTTTCCTTAAGAACATAATTTCCTTCTTCCTTTTCATTTTTCTTTTCATCTATGCCAGAAACGGTAATGTATTCTTCTGTTGCTTTAACTTCGATCTTGTCCTTTTGCATACCAGGTACTTCTAAAGAAATTGTGTATTTATCTCCTTTATCTATTATATCACATAATGGAACTCGTGTTTCAATTAAATCCATACCTCCTGCTGTTCCAAATGTTTTGAAAGGATTCATAAAAGGAGTAAAAAAAGTATCCTCTATATCGTGTCTAAAGTTATCGAAGAGTTCATCAAAAGGTCTACGTGGCATCATTTCTCTTTTCTGGTTGTCTTTATTTTTTCGAGATATTTGAGAAGATGACATTTTTGATCAATAGATAATAATTACCAAGGAAATATTTATTTGTTACTCACATAATTTGTTTATCTGAATATAATTACATCTTTATTCATATATTATTTCATTATCAATTATCAATTAACCACATTATAGTAAAATTTATAATTGAGTATCTCTATTATGTTAGTAACAAGAGGTGTGTATGGAATGTCATCTCAAGTTCCAATTGTTTTATTGAAAGAAGGAAGTATTGAAACAAAGGATAAAGATGCTCAAAGAAACAACATTACCGCAGCAAAATTAGTTACAGAAATGGTCAAATCTAGTTTAGGTCCACGCGGTATGGATAAAATGTTAGTAGACACATTAGGAGATGTTACCATTACAAATGATGGAGCAACTATTCTTAAAGAAATAGACGTTCAGCATCCTGCGGCAAAAATGATGGTAGAAGTTACTAAAAGTGTAGATAATGAAGTTGGGGATGGTACTACTTCCGTTGTTGTATTAGCAGGTTCACTTTTGGCAAAGGCAGAAGAATTGATAGACAACAAAGTTCATCCTACTGTAATTGTAGATGGATATAGAAAAAGTGCAGAAAAGGCAATTGAATTACTAAAACAAGTTGCAGAAAAGATAGATCCTACTGATAAAAACCATTTGAAAAAAATTGCTACTACGGCTATGGCATCCAAACTTACTGCCAGTAATTCTCCAGAATTGTCTGACGTTGTTATAGACGCAATATTGTCTATTGTGGAAAAATATGATAATGAAAAGTTCAAAGTGGATATTGATAACGTCAAGGTAGAAAAGAAAGCAGGAGGATCAATTAGAGATACTAAACTGATTAAAGGAATAGTACTAGACAAGGAAGTAGTCCATGGAGGAATGCCAAAGAGAATTGAGAATGCTAAAATTGCATTAGTTAATTGTCCTTTAGAAATTGAAAAGACCGAATTTGATGCAAAAATAAATATCAACAATCCAGAACAAATTCAGAAATTCATAGACGAAGAAAATACGATGTTAAAAGCAATGGTTGACAAAATTACAGCAACAGGAGTCAATGTTGTACTATGTCAAAAAGGAATTGATGAAATGGCACAACATTATTTGGCTAAATCAGGAATCTTATCAGTAAGAAGGATCAAAGAAAGTGACATGTACAAATTGTCAAAAGCAACAGGAGGCAGACTGATTACCAATCTTAATGATCTAACAAAAGAAGATATTGGATATGCTAATTTGGTAGAAGAGAGACAAATCGAAACTGATAAATGGGTATTTGTAGAAGAATGTAAAAATCCTAAATCTGTAACTATTTTAGTAAGAGGTGGTTCGCAAAGAATCATTGATGAAGTGGAGAGATCTATTCATGACGCACTTATGGCTGTAAAAGATGTAATTGAATATCCATATATTATTGCAGGAGCAGGCGCACCTGAAGCATTTGTATCTCATAAACTCAGAGAATGGTCCACCAGATTAAATGGGAGAGAACAATTATCAGCAGAGAAATTCATTGAGGCACTTGAATCCATTCCGTTAACTTTAGCAGAAAATGCAGGTATGGACCCTATTGATAGTCAGGTTCAACTTCGATCTAAAGTTTCAACTAGTAATAAACCAAAATATGGAATAGATGTGATCAACACGAAGATTTCTGATATATTTGTAAAGGAAATATTTGAACCTCTAGCAGTAAAAGAACAGGTGATCAATGCTGCAACGGAAGCATCATCAATGATACTCAGAATTGATGATGTAATTGCTGCTAGTAAATCAAAGTCACCACCTTCTGGTCCTTCTTCTGGATACGGCAATGATGGCATGGGATCCGGAATGGATGGATGAATGTCTGATTTCTAATAATAAATTTATTTTTTTATACTTAATATTATGAATAAAATTAGGTTTGATATTAAAGGTATTTAATATGAAAGACACAATAGAATCTGGAAGCGTATCTGGTACTAATATTTATAAAAACGATAATCTAAATACTGATTTAATTTTAGATATTCTTGGAAATTCAACTCGAAGAAAAATTTTATTTTTGCTTTCAAAAGAACCATTATACTTTAATCAACTATCAAAGATTATCGGAATAGGACAACAATCTGTTCTTCGTCATATGAAAATTTTAGAAGACTCTGGATTAATAGAAACATATACCCAAGAAAGTAACTTAGGTGCACCTGATAGAAAATACTATCAGCTTGCTTCCACTTTTACTGTAAATATGGTTTTCTCACAAGATGGTTTTTATATTAGAAATAATGAGATCAAAGAATCAAGATATAAAGAATATGCAAAATTATATAAAGAACATGAAAAATCAATAGTAGACTATCATAATAAAAAAAACAAAAATTTTCACAAAATTGGATTATTATTAGACTTATTTAAAAATAGTTTGATTGAAATTGAAAAGGAAATATCAGCGCATGAAAGTAAAATAAATGATCTTCAGGCATTAAGACAAATGATTTTACGAGATATTCATAGAATTGGAAAAGATAATTTTGAATTCTCGGAAAGACAAATAATTTATTCATTTATCGATAAACATACACCGCCTTCTTACTCTTCTTCTGTTACAGAATTAACAGATATACTTAATGAGAATGAAACAGCTATTAAAATTTTAGTTAAAAATCTCACTACAAATAGATTTAAAGAGGATAAAACTTCTATTTTTGAAAATTTAAAGAATTATAAATAAAATATTATGAAAGGAAATAGCATGACAGTAAGCAAAACCTTCTAATATGTTCCGAAAATAACTGTAATAGAATTTAAGAACTTGGATTATAGGAGTTAAGTTTCTATTAAAATGGAGTTTAATATGGTTTTCTCATCAAGATAGCGTTTTATGTTAATTTTTGCTTGTTTTTCTCTCGGATCTGTTAAGTTAAGCAGTAAAAGATATAGCTGAGAACGTTCCCTTTATAGTATGAAAGTTAGATTTGAAACAAATAGAACATCCACTGTTATAGTTATGTATTCTCTTTATCTATAATTTCTTGGTTTAAGTTTAAGAAATACTTAAGGCATTAGTAATTTTTAGAGACGAGAAGAGAAGTTATGTTTCTGTATGGAACTGGATTGAGATTTGGATCCTGTCAGATCTATAAAAGAAAAAGAGTGTCTGCCTTTATTATAAAGGAAACAGTTATTCAAATCGGACACCAGCATTTCTGGTTATGGATATGAATTGAACCAATTCATAGTTCTGTACTTGGAATATGCATTTCAGAGGAGAGAAACATGCTTGTTGAAAAATTCATTAGATCTCTTGTATCGAACTATGGAAAACATATTGTATACACAGATGGAGGTACATGGTATGATGGAGCATGTAAAGTAATTGGATTAAAACACTATCTACATTCTTCAATGGAGAAAAGTCTAATGGAACGGTTAACGAGATTTGAAAGATAGAATAGAAAGTTTTGATGACTATTATTCATGTATTCAAATTGAATGTAATTTATTTCAAGTATATAACTGGATATAATTCTTTGTATCCATGTATAATCATACAATAGCAAACAATAATAATAATTGTTTTGAGTTAGGAGCGGTGAATATTACCTTAAATTGACAGAGCCATAATTTTTGAAATGGATTTTTAGCATTGTTATTAGCTGATTTTCTATTCATTACTCGTGATTGATTTTTCGTTGATACATTTCTAGTTTGCAGGAAAATTACTAACCCCACTTTACAGGCGAGTTCAAACCGTAGGATTATGATGGGACCAAAATTCAGCTCAAATTTGTTTCACAAACCACTGGCCCCATTGTGATATTAGTTCTCTAATTGGATTCACTGCAAAATAAAAATAAGGTGAATCAAAAAAAAATGAAAATAGAACAAAATTATGAAGGATCTAATGCATATTCATTATTTGTATATGCTATTAGATCGGAAGTGACTAGAGATTATTATATCAGAAGATTAAGAATTTTATTCAATTATATTAATTTAGAATCAAATAAAACAATCGAAGAAAGATGTAATTATTTTGCTAGAAAAGGAACAAAAGATCCAAATTGGGCTTTTAACTGTGTAGTAAAATTTTGGCAATATCAAGAAGAAAGAGTCGTGAAGGAAGAGATAACAGGAGCAACACTTCGAAATTTCGTGAAAGCAATAAAACTATTTTGTGAAATGTCAGATATCCCTATTCAATGGAAAAAAATTACAAGAGGATTACCAAAGATAAGAAGACATGCAGTGGATAGAGCACCAACAATAGAAGAAATGCAAAAAATTTGTGAATATCCAGACAGACGAGTAAAGGGAATTGTCTATACTATGGCCTCATCCGGAATAAGGCTCGGAGCATGGGATTATCTACGTTGGGGACATATCCAAAAAATAGAACGTAATAGTAAAATCATAGCAGCAAGAATTATTGTTTATGCTGGAGATGATGAAGAATATTTTTCATTTATAACTCCTGAAACTTACCATGAACTAGAAAAATGGATGCAATATCGTGAAAATTGTGGTGAATTTATAGATAAAAATAGTTGGATAATGAGGCAGTTATGGGATACAAAAAAAGGATACTATCACCATGGAACCATAAAGAATCCTAAAAAACTCAAATGTTCAGGAATTAAACGATTGATGGAAGATGCTCTCTGGACCCAAGGAATTAGGAAAAAGGCAAATTTAAAAAGAAATAGATATGAATTTCAGACAGATCATGGACTGCGGAAATGGTTCAAGACACGATGTGAAATTTCAGGCATGAAAAGTATTAATATAGAAATCTTGATGGGACATTCAATTGGAATTTCCGATTGTTATTACAAGATAACCGAAAAAGAAATTTTATCAGATTATCTAAAAGCAGTAGAGTATTTGACTATTCTCAAGATAAATACTTTTGTCCAAAATATTCTGGACTTGCCCAACTATTGACAAAGGTAAATAATCTGACCATGCTCCTAATCTAATTCCACATGATATCATTGTATAAACGATTGGCTTGATTCTTCTATCAGGATATTCTATAAGTTTGCGTATCTCATCTACAGTGGGAGCTCTATCATTTGCAGCCTGTCTGGCATTCGGTAATCCTCTTGTAATCTTTTTCCAAGGAATGGAAATATCAGACATTTCGCAAAATACTTTTATAGATTTGACAAAATTCTTTAGTGTCCCCGCTGTTATCTCTTTATTTTCAACCCTTTCTTTTTGATATTGTAGAAACCTTATTATCTGACTTAATGTCCAATTTGTGTTACCTTTTGATTTTTCTACAAATTTATTACATCTAGATTCAATACCCTGATTTGTCAGTTCAAATTCGACAAAGTCAAAGAATTTTTTTAATCTTCTTTCATAATATTTCCTAGTTATCTCTGTTTTAATTGCATATTTAAACATCAGATAAGGAGTCATTTCTTTGTGTCCCATTTCTGAAATAATTTCTGTAAAAGTGTCATCGATTGGCATTATTTACATAATATATTACGAATGGGTCTAAATAAAGACACAGGTTAGTAATGGGGCCAGTGGGATTTGAACCCTTCTATCAAATGAGACCAGTTATTTTTTTACTTTAAAATAGATCCTTTTAATTTTTATGAGGTAAATATTTTCCAGAGTATATGCAACCTTATGGTTAGCTAAAACAGTTGTTATAAAATTCATTTATCAAATTAATTAATTATTATTATTTTACAAGACCCACTACATGAAATATTACACTACTGGTAAGTTCGAACTTAGCCAACACACATGAAGACATAGACTAGAAGATTTTCATATTGTCAGGTTCAATTAATAATATAATTAATAATATAATTAATAAATATCAAAAAATAGCTAAAAAATTAAATTATGAAGGTAAAGGTGTATTTCTTTAAAGAACCTGAAATCGAAATGATAATTAAAAATAATAGAATTAGTAATCAAGCACTCTTTACTGTATATGATCTAGTATGGGAATCAGAATTCAAAAATATCTTAAACCCAGGTAGAATTTGGCTTAAATTTAAAGAAGAGGATATCCCTTTTGGAATACCTCTCAGGGAAAAGAAAACTCATAATAAAATAGATCTTGGAGATATTATTCAGATAGCTGATGATTACTATATTGTTGATACTGTTGGAGTAAGGAAAATAGCAATAATTAAGAATTAATTTTATTAACTTGGTTATGAAATCTTGTAAGTATGTCTTCTATTATGTTAAAGCTCATATTTAAATTAAAGTATAATTAAATTATAAATTTTCTATTAAAAGGTCAATTATTGAATGAACGCAAAATATTTCAAATCTATATTATTATTAAGCAATGATTCACTAAATTTGAAATCTTTACATTACTAAGAATTTAATTAATAGATGTCATGACTATGTTAATTTAAGTGCTATTCCAATATGTTTTGATTGTCATGCTGAAGTTCAACTATATAATGATAAGTATTATCTTGGCCCGAATTATAATACAAATAAACTGATAGCACATAAAACAATGGTGGAATTATGTAAATCTACTCAATTTTTTAAAGATTTAAAAACGCTAATAACACCCTTTTTTCAGAAATTATTAATGAATTGAGATATAATTTAAAATTGAAATACTTATTGTGTCTTTAAAAAATAAACAATGTCTTCAACCACTAGACTATTGAACCATTTCATTACTAGATGACCATATTAAGAAGGAGGGTATGTCTATTTACAATGTTGTAAAATTAACAAATAAAGAAATAATTAATTACAATTGAAAGCAAAATGATAATGCTACATAGAATGGGGGTTCTAATCTCTCATATTAAACTTCTAGATAGATTAGCTTTCTTTATGTGACATAAAATGATCGGATGTGCCTTGACTAATATTTTAAATAGGGTTAAACAATCATTATATGTTCTCTGGTCTGGCTTGTGAGTTGATCCGTTTAATCCTATCGCTGATCATTGACTAGCATCTTGAAACTAACGCACAAATATTAATGGGTTTCTATTATTTGTCATTTTTAAACTCCCGTCAAGACACCCACGACTAATATAACTTAGATTTGTGCCTCACCGCCATCGACGAACAGTTCGATGCCGGTGACATAACTGCTGTCATCAGAAGCGAGGAACGAGGCGACCTTCGCGACTTCATCAGCGGTACCCATCCTCCTCAACGGCACGGTGCTCGCGAGGTTCTTCTTGAGTTGTTCGCTATGTTCCTCATTCCGCATCAAGTTACTGAGGGCCTGTGAGTCAATGAGACCAGGACTGATGGCGTTAACACGGATCTTATGGCGTCTCAGATCAACCGTCCATGTGCGCGCAAACGAACGTACGGCGGCCTTAGTTGCGCTGTAAACACTAAACCCCTCAACTCCTTTGGATGCAGCGACCGATGAATTTAGAATGATCGAACCGCCGTGCTGAAACAACGGAATAGCTTTTTGCACAGTGAACAAAAGTCCTTTGACGTTGACACCGAATGTTTTGTCAAAGTGCGCTTCGGAAATTTCCCCTAATGTGGCGAATTCTCCAAGCCCGGCGTTGGCGAACAGAATGTCGATGTGTCCCTTTTGTTGCTTTACCACCGAGTACAACCGATCAAGATCTGCCAGATTTGAGACATCACCCTGAATACCGGTGACGTTTTTACCGATGTCTCTTACTGCTACATCAAGTTCAGTTTGACGTCGACCTGTGATGAAAACATATGCACCATCAGTGACGAACCGCTTTGCCGTGGCAAGGCCTATGCCACTACTTCCGCCTGTAATAACTGCGACTTTTCCTTCAAGTTTATTCATTATTTTTACTTTGTTTTGGTAGGTTTTAAGTTTATGAGTTGAAGAGATACTTTGGCTCTTGTTAATCTTGAAATAAGTTCCACATTAACCTGTGAATTACCATGTAATGTGAAAATACTTATTCTCTGGATTAGTAATAGATTATGCTTATGAAAAACTATTCTTACTCGCAACATACAGGATATATTAAGTTACTCACAAAACGTTATCGTGACCGCATTCCGTCATTACGCAATGTAGAAGTTAACTCTAACTTGCCAATTAATTAAGGATGGGTCATAATTATTTTATTTTCATAACAAATAAAGCTAGTTTATTAGAGTGTGAAGGTTCGCTAATAAAATGTAATACAGTCTGTAAATTAGTATAAAAGAGATCTAGACTTTTCGACACCAAAAAAATAAATCACATAAAGAGGTTCATATCTACTAGGTCCATTGTAATTGAAATGTTCAGTACTTTTCAAATAACAATATTGAATATGTTACACACATTAACATATTATAATGATTAAATGCGCCCTACAAAATATACAAGGATTAGCTACATTTTTGTATTTATCTCAGTGGTTTGTGAAACAAATTTGACTTAATTTTTTGTACTTCTATATAAACATTATATTTTTATAAAAATGTTAACCAAATTGATAGTAATTTCTCTAAGCAATTACTATTAATATTATTTTTAAAATAATAATACATTCATCTTTTTCATTTTATTGTTAAAATCACAAAATATTTTATTTAACTCACATTTTGAAAAGCAATATTTTTTGTAATTAATTTTTGATTGCAAGAAAAGCTTAATTTCTAATCTAAATCCATTATATGGAAATAGTAGCTAAAAATATGGTTATTTTTCTATAGGATTCCCAAGAGTATTACCCCATTCTAGCCATGAACCATCATAACTTTTTACATTAGGATAACCAAGAAGATATTTCAATACAAACCAAGTATAAGCTGCTCTTTCCCCAATCCCACAATATGTTATTACTTCTTTATCGGGTGTAACATTTAGCGACTCATAAAGTTTTTTTAACTCATCTGCTGATTTGAGACTTCCATCTTCATTTACCATTTTAGCCCAAGGTACATTTACTGCACCAGGGATGTGTCCTCCCATTTGACCATATTCAGTAGAATATTCTGTTGGAGCAAGTGTTTTTCCATTATATTCCTCATTAGTTCTTACATCAACCAGTACCTTGTCTTGAGAGCGTAATGCCTCTTTTACATAATTCATATAGACTCTTATACTTTTATCTGGGTCAGAGGCTTTGAAGTTCCCTCTTGGATAAGATGGAATATCTAAACTAAGTGGTCGGTTTTCGTCAAACCATTTCTTCCGTGAACCATTCATTAATCTAACATCTTGAAATCCATAATACTTGAAAATCCAGAAAGCAAATGTTGCAAACCAGTTCTTCAAATCACCATAAACAATTAGTGTTGTCTCATTGTCTACACCTATCCGTTGTAATAAATGCTCTAGATCTTCTTTTGAGATTACATCTCTCTTAGATGAATCAATTATGTCTCTTTTCCAATCAAAGAGGACAGCTCCGGGAATATGCCCAAGCATATAGCTTGTAGCAGGACTATAGTCAACTTCAACAAATCGTACTTTTGGGTCGTTTAAATGATCATTTATCCATTGTGTACTGACTAAGACGTTAGGGCAAACATAATCCATTATAACACACTAATTTCCTAGTACATTCTACTATGTTCAACTCTTTAATTGTTTCTCAAATATAATAGAATATAATTTATTTATTCATTAGAACAGTTATTAAATGAGAGCAGTAAACAATAGATTGTCTTATTCTTTAATTATCAACTTTACATCAGGTTTTCTGCGATAGTGGTTTTTTTAGATAATAGGTTGGCTTTTTATGTAAGTATTGATTTCTTTTAGATTAGAGAAACTTGAAGTTTCGCAAATTGAATTCTGATAATTCATTTTTTAAAGAAAAGGAATTGGATTTTGTCGATTTGTTATCTACAATTACGAATGAAATAATCTTTTGCAAAAGAGAAAGTAAATTGTCGAGATACATGTCAGATAAAGACAAAACAATTTTGGATGATAATAATACTTTTCCACAAATAACAGATATTCAAACATACGTTGCCGAAACTGAAACAAGAATCTTGGAAGCATTTGAAAAGGGTTCTAGATTTAAGCCAAAAATAGAAATGGCTGAACAGTTTTTGCAGCAGCATGTGGGTTCTAAATTGAAACTTGTAGCACTTTATGTTGATTTGGTTGATTCTACTTTGATGACTAGAGATTTTTCAGTCGACAAGTTAGCTACAATAATACAGATGTTTACACAAGAAATGTCGGTTGCCGCCTCAAGTTTTAATGGACAGATATTAAAATATGTTGGAGATGCCGTGATAATATATTTTCCTATAGAATCAAACGATTCTGTTTCCTATAGTTCCGCAATAAATTGTGCATTTCATATGATTACTATTATTGACCAAGCGATAAATCCTATTTTAAGACGGTATAATTATGACCCCTTGAAAGTAAGGATAGGGATAGATGCTAGTGAACATTCAATTATTCATTATATTTTAGGTGAAAAATCCTATACCGATATTTTAGGTTACGGTATTAGTATGGCAGCAAAATTCACTAAACTAGCAAAGCCTAACCAGATTATTACTAGTCATGGAATATATATTAGCATGCATCCATCACTAAGAAAGAGATTCTCAGAATTGGAGATATCCCCTAGAATATGGAAATATATCGATGAAAGAATTCAACCTGGAGTTTGGCAATCACTGGAAAAAATGTAATAATAAAGAAAAATTATTTGATATTAAAAACATTACATTGAATATACAGTCATATTTTTCGATTATATAGGATATTTATAATAATAGATTATCCCCTAAATTCAACAGTTACTTGTTATGATATTCATTGAAACAATATATTACTATAGAATCGAAATGTCGGAAATAAAATTTGAATAAATTATTTAAAAATAGTTATAAATCAAAACAATATATTTATTTAGGATGTTCAGATGATTGAGAATTTTAATAGTGATATAGATGACAATAATAACATACATGAATTATCTTTTCCCAAACAACTGCCAAATACTATTACAACTTTTAAATTATTATTTTGATGATGCTCTGAAGAACCATTACATCACATATATTCAAGAAATTCGTTTATTATCACTATATTTTTGGAATTGGGAATGTTTTGGATTTTTCCTATTGTTGTAGATAATTTTAATGGCATTTAGACTATTTCTCTTCTCCTTATTGTTTTTACAAAATATATTATCAAATTCAAAGTAAATGAACCCACTTATAGAATGGGGTCAGTAGGAGGTGAAACAAATTTGACACAATTTTTGGACTTTGTTATGAAAATAACATTTAAATTTATTCTGTAATTTGATATAATGTGAAAATAAACCAAAACTCAACTGGAATAACCCGCTTATGAGAAAAAGAGTACGGAAATGTACAAGTACACAATTATCTTGTTTTTTTGTACCAAGCTTTATTTTCCAATTTGTAAAATGTGATAAAAATTATGATACACTATAAAAAATAAGGAGAAGCATTTAATTAAACTTAAATGTGTAAGTTGTATATTTCATTAATTCTCTTACTTGAAAAGGCAATAGATTAATATCTAATTCCTTATTTGGTCCTATAATAATCTGATTGAATTGTTTACTTTTATCTGGATACCAGTATAATAATTGTTCCAATTTTCTCCATTGAATATCAGAACTAGTTACCCAAATTCTAAAACTCGGATAATGGTATTTAGCTGGTACGTATAATATTGTAGGTTTGTCTTGTACATGACCTCCCAAAATTATTGCTGCATATTTAGATTTTAAATCAAAATATAGCAATTTTGGTTTTGCTGAACTACATATTGGATAAGGACGAGCCACAATATCAAAGTTCCTTGGAGATCCGTTAGGACCCAATAAAGAGAAATTTTCTAAATTCCAATTATCTTTTTCGTCTTTTGTATTATAAAGATCAAAGTTCCAATAAGTAGAATTCAGAAGATAATCCTCTATCTGTTTAAATTGTAGATCCATATATGCACGTATTTGTTCTCTTTTATAAACATCGCTAGGTTCCAGATTAGTTTCAAGATTTTTCCAATCATCACTCCCTCCAAATTCTGTTAGAAATGGAATTAGATTTCTAGCAATTGCCTCGTCTTTCATCTTCTGAAAAAGTTGTGGCCATTGCAATTTTTTTTTGTTCATGTCATCTGGATGATTTATTAAAGAGCTGGATAGTGTCTGTGGATCATAATAATGAAATGAAAATACGCCTTGTTTTTTAAAGTAATCCAGAAATTCATTATCTGTAGGTAAGAAAGTAAAAATTTCGTTCTGATTAAATAGAAAATTTTTATCAATATCCAATTCAATTTGTTCTGATATTGGTTCTGTCCGATCTACTATTGAATCAGAAAATGGTGATGTATAAATATTCCATTCTGTACGTGGTTCCATAAAAATAAAAATTTTATCATCAAATTTTTTTATCTCGTTGATTACATTGATATAAAATTCTCTCAAAACTTTAGACTCAAAATCTCTT
The DNA here is from genome assembly GCA_035297365.1 of Nitrososphaeraceae archaeon. Lineage (GTDB taxonomy): Archaea > Thermoproteota > Nitrososphaeria > Nitrososphaerales > Nitrososphaeraceae > TH1177. The sequence continues at coordinate 9,122 of DATGZA010000078.1, read as the reverse complement.
CTTTCTAATCCTACTTGGTGAGGTTCATTAAATGGTTCTATCCCAATAATTACAGGACCATTAGAGTCACTATAAAGTTGATTAAAATATTTTATTGTTTGACCAATTGTTTTTTCTAAATGAGTTCTGACAGGATAATTCTCAAGACCAAATTCTATATTTCTTAAACTATTATTCCAAAAAGATCTTAATGTATGTTTTACTAAATGATTGATATAATAAGACAAATACCATGTCCTTTTTTGAATTTCTGATAATGGAAAAACAGGTTTCCAATGCAATTCATCAATAGCCAATGCCCAATCTGGAAATCCATCTCCACCATAAACTTCATGAGCTATATCTTGATGAAAATCCAGAATAACAAAAAGCCTTCTTTCATGAAGGGTATCAATTATTACTTTAATCATATCCAAATAATTTTTACCTTCTGGTAACAATTCTTCTAAATGTTGATTAGGAAAAGGTTCTATTGCTTTCCACATAATCAATAACCGAATTACATTAAACCCAAGATCCTTTAAATGATCTAGATTTTTTTCTACAAGATTAATTTCCTTTTGTAAATCTACTTGATTAATATCATGTGTATTTAATGAAACTATTGGAATATAAGGAGATAACTTACTTCTAGAACCAAAGTTCACTCCTCTAAATAACAGGTACCTTCCATGATTATCCTTAAACCAACTCCCATCTTTTAAAATTTTTTTTATATCAAAAATAGATGTTGACAATATTATTGTCAAATTAGTAAATCATTATTAATAAACAATTTTCTCCTTAAATCAAGTATCTAAATTTAATATTTTGTTAGCCTCATTGTAAATCATATTTATATTTTATAATTTTTAAAAAAATCTAATTGCAGCTTAATATCCAACAGGATCATTAGAGTAAAAATGATTTGAACCTTTAAGTGAATGGTTATCTGATAGATATGGTCCTCGATTTTTTTCAGCTACCTGATCGTTAATTTTTTACCTCCTTATCAGATTCTAAGAGTGTTATTAGTCACTCTTAAAAAATGAGACAAGTATTTGATTATAGGTCTTTTTTGTATGGATTATGTTTATTATAATTGAATTTGATTGTAAATAACATCTTATTTTATATATTAACTATCATATATCAATCAGGATAATTACAATAAATTCCATATGTAGCTCGTGATATTGTTTCATTGAATGAACAGAGAGGATAAACAAAGAATGCACTTTAAGAAAAAGCGATTTTCATCAGAGTTTACAAGCCTCAATTTTAGAATATCTCTAACTAAATTTTCAAAATATACCAGTATTAAATGGTTAGTGCCAATCCTCTTGCATATCTTAAAAACATTCATTAATTATTTATATTATTGGTCTAAATTTACTTGCTATAGATATTGAAATTAAAGTAACCATTTATGTTTTATGTTTGATTGAAATCTCCTTAATTTTATATATATTTTTTAAAAATGAAATACATTCTAATTTATAATGATTTTTCGGCGCCGAAAAATATCATACCTTGAAATATCTATGTTACCATATTTAATAGAAATCATTTGATATTTGATAATGAATTATATATGTTTCAAGAGTAGTGTTAAATGAAGTGATGTTTAGATTGATAAATTGTGTTATATCTCATCTATTAATTTAGAAGTTCATTCATTTACTTTCATTTTGGTAAAAATTTATTTGCTTCTTTTGATGATAATGGTACTTCAGAAATATCTACCAAAATATGCTTGGCCGCTCTAAAAGAAACAGCACATATAGTCAATGAAGGATTTACGCCCAATGGTTCAGGTATTATTGATCCGTCAACTACATATAAATTGGGATAAACTTTTGTTTTATCTGCTGAACCGTCATTCCAAAATACCTGACCATAGCTATTTACTACTCCGCTGTTAACATCGTCTCCCATGTTACAACCGCCTAATGGATGAAGAATTACAGAAGTGCTTTTTTGAGGATTGTTAAAGTTCCACAGAGGAGTAAATACTCGTGTATCTCCACCTTGTTCTATTTTTCCTGCTAATTGTTTAACTCCAACCATTATATTTGTAAATACATTATTGTTAGCATTGGCAGGCCAATCTACAGACAATTTTTCTCCTGGATCATTTGTATTTTCCATGTTTTGCCAATTTGCTTTAAGTTTTAAAGTACCTGGATTTTCACCTCTTCCCATACACGAAAATACAAAAAACTTTGACATCCTTTCTTCTGGAGATGCAAATTGATCCTTGATATCGATGGTTACCGAATTTAATAGTCCTTCCAAGAATTTCCGAGTAGAATTATCTGTAGGAGAAATACTTTTTAAATTTTGACTAAGAAAATTTCTGATATTATTATTGTTCCAAATCATGGTAAACAATGATGTTAAGGATTGCAGTGGGTTTAATGATAACAAGCCAGAAAGATTGGATAGGTTTAATCCTGGTAACAAAGATAAGTTATTGATCAAAATATTAATAATATTGCCAAAATTTACTGACTGCAAATTAGCATTCAGTTCGAGTATTTTTGCAAACACCGGTGCTACTATCTTTGGGATTGTCGTATCTTCTATAGTGTAATATGTACTATCTCCAGGACTTTTGAATGATATATGGGAAGTATTAATCGGTCCTCTTGTGATATCAATCTTTTTCTTATTAAGTGTCATATATGCAAACAAATCTCCATTGGTATAGAATCTCTTTCCAAGAATATTGCTTAGTTGTAGATGACCACGTTCCTTGCATTTCAAAAGTAATTCAGTAGAACCTAATGAACCTGCTGAAATTACCAAGATCTTTGTCATTATTTGTTTTTGTACTCTATTTTCAGTAGTTTTATCATATTGAAAATAACTTATCTTATATCCTTCACCATTCACAAATTCAATATCATAAACATCACACAATTCCTTAATCTCAAGTGGTTTTGGATTGCCAGTTTGAGGATGTATTACGTTAAATAATCTTTTATTTAATGTGTGTCTAGCACCTGGAATACAGCCTAAATTACATCTTCCCTGTCGCTGACATTCATTTGTCTGTGTTATGGAAGAATATTTATTAATTTCAGATATCCATGGATGAGAGTTTTTCATATTGTTTTTATCAAAACTAAATGTACCAGTAGGAACATTAGTTATTGAGAGATCTGCATCAAAATCACCAATTTTTTTGCCTGCAATATCGATTACATTGATAATACTTGTATTACCTGCATCTAAAAGGGCCTGCCCAGCTTCTTGAAAAACTTTTGTCTTTTCAAGTTTATTCTTTGTCAAACTTGAATTGGTAGTAATTTTGTTAACACCAATGAAATTTCTTGCAATATCAAAATAATCGATATTCTCCGTATCTATATCTACAATTTTGTCAATGTCCAAAGAGTTATTTGCATATAGCGATGCATCATTACCATATACTTCTTTATAAGAAAATTTTTTGTCTAAAGGATCATCAAGTATTTTTTGTGTAGGCCAATTTACAAAAATACTTGGATCTGCCGGTTCAATAGTAACATTAGAATACACCAGAGAACCACCACCCACACCACTAGAAGCTATGACATGAACGTTGCCAAGAACCCTGTAATCATACAAACCTGTCTTACTTATTGCTCGGGCAGCTGATGCAATTTCTATATTTCCCCTTATAGTATCAGGATAAGGCCAAAAATGATAGGGTCTTTTATTATCATCAAGGAATTCCCTCATATTTGTATGATATGATGGACTTCTTTCCCCAGGCGGCGTATAATTAATTTCATGTGACAACCACCATTGTCCTCTCTCTAAAAGACAGACCTTTTTGTCAATATTATTTGAGGTATTATCGGACTCAAATTTATTGGCTAAAGAAAGTGTAAGTACTGTTCCCCCAAATCCAGAACCTATTACTACTGCTTCAAAACTTTCCACAGACAATAAAGAATTATAAAAATAGTACTATTTCTGTTTTTTTATCTAATTATCATATGTAGCAATTATATTAGTATCTAATCTGCGCTTTATGATTCTCTTATGATAATTCTTATGTTAATTAACTGACATTATTATCTTTTATCTCTTTTCTCAAATTATCAAGTTTTATTATAACTTTTAAATTATTATTTTGATGATGTTCTGAATAACTATTAATTTTCATATATTCAAGTTATTTATAATTTCAATATTCTTTGTATGAGGAATGTTTTGAATTATTCTTATTGTTGTACAGAGTTTCAAAGACATTTATGCTATTTTCCTGCTCTTGTTCTTACAAAATATAATATCCAATTCAAGTATATGAACCTGCTTGTATAAAGATGCAATAAAATAATTTATAATTGAAGAACATTACCTTGCTCAAATAAAGAAATGTATCACTTTTATTTTTACCCGTGAAAATGAGAAATATGTTGCTCAAGGTACTGGATTTTTTGTTGGAATAAAGGTGGATGACAAATATATTATTTATTTAGTTACTGCAAAACATGTATTACAATCAGATAAGGATAATTTTTATTCTGAGTTTATTCAAGATTGAATAATCATGAAAATACTGTGCTGTTATCACAATTTTTTTAGATCAGGATAAACTTTTGACTTATCCTGATTTCAAAAATACCTACAAAATAATAAGATTCCGAAAAATTTAATACCAACACAAAAAATAACAAGACCAATAGATATAGATACCAATAATCAACAACCATTGCCCCCATCAAATTCTATTGCTGATGAATTAACAAAATTTGCAAAACTTAGAGACCAAGGAATAATTACAGAGGAAGAATTTAACCAACTTAAAAGCAAAATCATAATGGACAAATAATAATGAGCCATTTTATACAAAATGAAACTACATAACAGATAATTAGCTGGTCCAGCTATATCGAAGGATTCAAATACGACAGGACCTTTTCATCTTTATAAAATTATTTTCAATATTACTATTATATTCAAAATTCTTGCAAGGATTGATTAATACATAAATACATTCTAGTAAAAATAAGATTGGAACCCAGAGTTCAATGGGGCCAGTGGTTTCCGTTGTGATATTACTACTAAAAATGGATTCAAAATATTATAGAAAAAGATGATCTATAAACCTTTCTATTTTCAGTAGTTTGTGTTTTATTATAATAAAAATGAAACACAATTCAATATATATCTAATTTCTTGAGTAATTACCCTAGGACCATTTTATCATCCATTGAAATAAAGTAAAGATCGACTCTACTAACTCTTGACCTTTCTTAGTCATTTTGTATTCTACTCTTGGTGGAATTTCGTTATATGCATGTCTTTCTAGTATACCATCTTTTTCAAGTTCTTTTAATCTCCGAGCAAGAGTTTTACTACTAATACCTTTCAATAATTCTCTGAATTGTTTATATCTTACGGGATTGGTTGTGCAACATAAGGGAATTAGCATTTCGAATGTTCCTCTTTTTGTTATCAAATTTCGAAGTTTTGTTGTCTGTAACATTAGTTTTTGAGAATCATATCCTGCAAAACTGCAATTATCATTATTATAAACTCGTAATTTGTTTACTTTTTGTCCCTTTGTTTCTTTCATGATACTTTGTATAATATGGTCATCTTGATAATTTAAATAGTTTCCTTTGTAAACATAAATATGCAAAAAGAAATGCTCAAAGAAAAAATCAAAGAAAATTATGCAAAAATTGCGTTAAATGGTAATATCAATTCTTGTTGTAGTCCAGTAGAGCTTTGCTGTGATGCAAACAATGTTTCTAAACAGCAGATATCGTCTAAGATTGGATATGACGATACTGAATTAAAGTCAATTCCAGAAGAATCAATTCTTGGATTAGGATGTGGTACACCCCTAAATTTTGCAAATATAAAAAGAGGTGAAACTGTAGTTGACCTTGGTTCAGGTGCTGGAATTGATGCATTCTTAGCATCTAAACTGGTAGGCAATGAAGGAAAAGTGATCGGAATTGATATGACTGAGGAAATGCTTGAAAAAGCAAGAAGGGCATCAATTGCTAATAACTATAGAAATGTAGAATTTAGAAATGGAGACATAGATGAGAGAATTCCAATTGACGATAATTCAGTAGATGTTGTAATAAGTAACTGTGTTATTAATTTGACATCTAATAAGACAAATACTTTCAAAGAAATTTATCGGATTTTGACAAAAGAGGGAAAAGGAAGAATGATTATTTCTGACCTTATAACAACTAAAGAAATTATTAAAGAGGATATCAATACTGATAATTGGTGTAGTTGCATTGACGGTGCATTAACAAAAGAAAATTACTTGCAAAGTATTAGAGATGCGGGATTCCAAAACATCGAGATATTAAATGAAAGAACATATATGAATGAAACCAATTTTAAGGACGGAAGGAAAATCGTTAGTATAATAGTTAAAGCAATAACAAATTAGTACGAGTGATAGAATCATGAATTATTTTCCAAAAATTAAAACAAGTAATGACGACAACAACAACGATAACGATAGAACGGTTCTTTTTGTATGTGTTGAAAATGCGGGAAGGAGTCAGATGGCAGAAGGATTTTTTAAAAAACACACTTCCAAAGAATTTAAAGCCCAAAGTGCAGGAATAAAACCTGTATCACAAATCAATCCCATAGTAGTACAAGCAATGAAAGAAGTTGGAATAGATATCAGTAATCAAAAGTCAAAAGAATTAACTGATGGGATGATTCGCAATTCAGATCCAATAGTGAATATGGGATGTATGGACAAAAATTTCTGTCCTGCAATATTCCTACCAAAGGTTATAGAATGGAATTTAGATGACCCAAAAGGGAAATCTATAGAGGAAGTTAGGGAGATAAGAGATGAAATAGAGAAGAGGATAAAAGAACTTGTCTCAACTTTGGAAATTAACGAATAGACTATCATCTGATCAAAAGATATTTTTTGCAGAAATTATTGGAACATTTATTGTAGTTGTATTAGCTACCGGTTCAGTAGTTATTGATACAAAAACTGGAGGGGTATTAGGACTTCCATTTATTGCTATTTCTCCATTGATGGGAGTTACAATAGGAGTATATGTTTTTGGTAAAATATCTATGGCACACTTTAATCCTGCAGTGACTTTAGCATTTCTAATAACTGGTCATATAAAAAAATTTCAATTAGTATATTATTTTGTTGCCGAAATTATTGGAGCACTTTTAGCAAGTCTATTTGTAAAGTATTTTATAGGATATGAAGCCAATTTAGGTGCTAATGCGCCAAATTATAGTTATCCTCTTCCTTTGATATTTGGAACAGAGGTTTTGGCTTCTGCATTGTTAATGTTTGTTATTTGTATTGTAGTCTATACAAAAGGTTTGAGAGGTTTTGGTGGAATAATGATTGGCAGTATTGTTGGTTTAGATATCTTTTTCTTGGCATTTATTTCTGGTGCTTCTATGAATCCTGCTAGGTCGTTAGCACCTGCTTTATTATCTGGAATTACAAATGATTTATGGATTTATTGGTCTGCTACTTTCATAGGAACTTCATTTATAGCCTTATTATTTAGGGGTAAATTTACTAAGAATGTTAAATAAATTGCTGGCGACGTAAATTTCGTGTATTCTTAAATCACGGAAAATATCGAATCACAGAGAAATATCATCTAATGATAGTATGTAAATTCATTTTAGCAATACGAAGAGCCTTGAGGTTTTATTGAATGGTCCTGAAAAATTGTACTTGTTGATAATGATTTTGATTTGTTTAAAAGCTAATTTGTGATAATTAGGTTTGCTAGATTAAAAGATTTGTCAAAAAGGGGCCCTGTTAACTTAAGCGTAAAGTAATAGTCATAATATAAAATTCTATCATGTTCTGTGCTCACTTTTACAAGATTTTTTCAATTCTATCCATCTTATAAAGTGTCTTTGACCGATTCGGAGTAGCCCCCTGTATCCAGAATTACAATAGCATAGATCAAAACGGTATAGATCAAAATATGAAATATCTACAATTTTTTATTATATACTCGGAGGTTTAAAGCGTACAGGAAGATGCGATAATCCAAGTAAAAATGAACTCTTTAATGATGAACTCCTTAATGGACTGATCTTTGTATATAGATCTTGTCTATCAGTATAGTCAAAATTAAATTCCAGATTCTCAAATCTTTCAAGAATTATTCTTAGCGCTATTTGTCCTTCAAGTCTGGCTAAAGGTGCACCTAAACAAAAATGGATTCCTGTTCCAAAACCCAAATGACGCAAGTTTTTACGAGTAATATCAAATCTGTCAGGATCCGGAAATATGGATTCATCATGATTGGCAGAACCCAGAAATAGTATAATTCTTTGACCCTTCTGTATCTTTTGTTTCTGCCTTCCTTCTTCTCCTTTATTTACTCTTTCTCCCCCTTCGTATAACGTTATATCATCAATTGCCGTACGTGATACAAATTGTACTGGTGATCGATAACGTAAAGTCTCTTCTATGGTAGTTTTGATTAGGGAATTTTGATTTTCTTGTAATCTTTTAAATTCTTGAGGATTTTCAAGTAATGAGAAAACCAAGTTTCCTATTAGGTTAACTGTAGTAATATGTCCTGCATTGAGAAGAAGACCACAAAAATTAAGTATTTCTTTTTCAGATAAAGAATGTCCATCTACTTTAGCTCTAATGATATGACTGATAAGATTATTGGTTGGTCTTTTCTCTTTTTTCTCCACCAATTTACTAAAGTAAATGTCCATTTCATTCACAGTTTTGTCTGCATTTCTGATAGAATCAATATCATTAACAATTTCAAGATTAACTATAGTATCAGCCCATTTACGAAAAGTATCTTGATCTTCAGAGGGTACTCCCAATAATTCTGCAATTACAGTTGCAGGTAATGGATAAGCAAAATCGGCGATTATATCCACAGTATTATTGTCTTTTTCAATAATCTTATTCACCAGATCATTTGCAATTTTTTCAATGCGTGGTTCTAATTTGGATATTTCTATGGGAACAAATAATGTATCAACAATACTGCGCAGTTTTCTATGATATGGAGGATCTGAGTTTAAAAGGTTTGGACGATTAAGGTTTTCTTGATATTCTTCAGGTACTTGAAATAGTCCAGATTTAGATGAAAAATTTATATTATTTCTTAAAATTTTTTCTATATCACTAT
>DATGZA010000077.1:0-55526 GCA_035297365.1 Nitrososphaeraceae archaeon | reverse complement strand
TATATTTATTACATGAAAACCTTTTTCAAATCTATACTGTTATTATATTTATGAATGAAAAAGGAAAAAATAATAAAAACTAGCTTTATAATACTTTTTTCGTTTTTTCTGTTAATAGCTACCACTTTTTATTTTATAAATGAGAATTTAGTATTTTCACAACAGAATAATAAATATAAAGATCCAGAATCTGTAAACCAAGAAGATGCTGCTCTTCATAAAGTGGAAATAAAAGGTCAGGCAGCAAATTTTAGTAATTTGGATATCGATATATTTGGAATAAAGAAAATCTATCCTACTAAAAAAAATGGTTTTGAATGGTTTATGAATAATTATGATCCAGAATCAGATCCATACTTGCATAATTATAAGAGTATTGTAAAGAATGAGGATGGGAGTTATAGCATAGGCGAAAGATCCCGAATGGGAGTATATTCCAAAGACGGAATAGGTTATCCAAAAGGAAATATGGAAACTTATAACTTTACAGAGCTCTCAAAAAAAGGCTATTGGTATAAACCTACAGATTGGAAGAATGTAGAAATTACTGGAGAGTATTTATATAAAAGTGGCGAAGGTCCAGGTATCACACATTATGCTAGATCCGAGCATCATTCTCTTATAAATAATGGATGTGGTGGATCAAGTTATAAGCTTAAAATCCATTTTGACGGAACAAGTAGTATTAGCAAAGAACAAACACATCCAAAACCATGGAAAATACAGATGAATAAAAGTCCGTTTGGTAAACTTGACAAAGATTGGTTTAGGTTTAAAGGTATTATGTATAATCTTCCAGATGGTACTGTAAAGCTCGAAAACTGGTTGGATCCTTTTTTAAATAGCACTTGGATAAAAATTGCAGAATATCAAGATAAAGGAGGATGGGGTAAAGATGGTAATAAATGTCAAGGTAAAGAAGATGAAATAATCACATGGGGTTCCCCCACTGCAACTTTTAGATGGGATAATGTCTTGGTTGATTTTAGAAATTTGAGTGTAAGAGAGATACAACCGCCCATAATTTAAGACAGACTTGATTCCTAGCGTTAAGAGTAATAACAATAATACTTTTTTTCAATTTGTATATGTGTCTATACACAACACATTAAAAGGCAAATTCAAGTTTTATAAAATACTAAGCGTGATAAAAAATACCAACTCATTTTACTATAATAAACTCTCTAATCTCCTTAATCTTTTTATATTCCTTCTTCTTGGAACTTTATAAATCATTTTTGGGTTGCTTTCCTAGGCATTAAGTGTAATTCAATATATTTCTACAAGCACTATACAGTTACTAGGATTTAGCTTGAAACTTAACTTCTGGGAGCCGTATCAATACAGTTTCAAGTGTATTTTTTTATAATATTCGATCTATTTATAATCGATATAAAATAAAGAAGAGGTGTGTTTCTTCTTATCTGTTTCAATAAGATAATAGTTTAATTTAATTATGCAGTTATTCAAAAAAAATTTGATTTGCGGTTAATGCTGTATTTGTTACCAGTGCTTTGGATTATTAAGCATACCTAAAGCAAACTTACCTTTATGTACTGTATTCTCTCGTAATCACTGATAAATATGCACAAATTGTTTAATTTGCAACCCAGTAGAACAAGATTCAACTTTGTAAGCAGATGTTTTAAAGAATATGACCAGATTGAATAATCTGATTTCAGCTACGAACATGTATTGTTTTCATTAAAATTATAGATAAAATTTGGCATCTAAATAACTGTAAATGTAGAAATAACCAATATAGTTTATCAATAAACATGTTAGTATTTTTAAACAAGTATAATTTAGATAAATATTTCAAAGCATTATTGAATATTTATGATTATAAGCAAATGATAACAAGAAATCTTCACATGATTCCTTTAAGTATATAATAAATTCCGAAGCTAATGAGAAAAAGTTAATTTAATTTATGAATATAGTAGCCGGTCTCATAAATCGACTGTGTATCCTACTATATTAATCAATGATAATAAAAGATACTATTAATAAAATAAAATCACATTCAAATTTGACAAGCGATCTGAAGGACCACAAAATATAAAATCTAAGAATATAATGATACAATAGGTTTTTTTGATTTCTTGCTTGGGACAAGAGAATATACTTCTTTGGCAGAAAACTTCCATACCTTTGCAGGTTTGGCATCAATACCAAATTCCCTAAGTTTAGCTCCAGCTTTAGAAAATAACTGTGGGTCTGTCACCTCCTCTACTTTTCCCTTTAGTTGATATCCCCCTAGGTTATCGATATCTAATATTGCGACTGCCACTATGGGACATGATATTATATTGTTGAATGTCTTATTTCCAAATGCATCGGCAAAAAGTAAATCATTACCTTCTAATATACCTAGAACAAATCTCGGAGAAATGTTTGGTATACCTTTTGAATCAACAGTCGCTATCCAAACCAAATTTTCCTGCTTTACTATTAATCGTATTATTTCTTCGTTGACTAAATACAACAAGACACATAATGGAGAGGATATAGTTAAAAGTTATGTGGTCATATAATTCATTCTTATCTATAAAATGCTTATTATGATTGATTAGTTTTTATTAAAATAATCATGAATACTTAATTTGTAATTATAAAATTTTTAGCTTAATAATTCAAAATTATAACCAATAGACTAGAATAAGATTTGATCAATTTGTATATCATGATGTTAATGCTTGTTCATATCAAACTTCCTTTCGTATTAACTACAATATCTTTCATCCGGTCAGAATAGTCGTAAGAAAATGTAGATAATGGTGTGATTTCGATTGCCATTTCATTTTCATTTCTTCTCAACAAAAAATTAGATAACGACGATTTTTCATCTCTTAAATATTTTTTGATGAGCATGTAGAGGATTTCAACTCCTCTGACTTTGTCTAATTTTGCATATCCCCATCCCCTTACCCCACGATATGGAGGTAGATCAGCAGCCACTTCAAAGCCGCATTTTGGAATTCTAGATAGATACCCTATGATCTTGGCATTTCTTTGACTAGCACAAAAGATTTTCTCTTCTAGATATATATACCACAAAGATACTGTTATTGGCCATCCGTCAGCATTAATACACGCAAGTCTTATTGGAATACAAGAATCCATTAGATATTCTCGTACATTCATATTTCTCATAATTCACCTTGTCTTTCATATCTTTAGGGTATTGTAAGAGAAAAACATATCTGTTCATAGATTCCTTAATTACTACTATAAATTACTAGTTACAAATTATTATGATCTCGTCCTCCAATGTGATAGAGAAATATTGGATTATGCACAATGATTAGACTATAATATTTACAACTCGCATATAATCTGTCTCTACAGTGATAATGAATTGAAGCTAACAAATCACATATCCTACAAACAAAAGTCTACAATGTAAATAATACTATTAAATCCACATTGAGTTAAATTGATATCTTTCTCAGCATAATTTTATAACAAAAAATCAGTTACTTAAGCTCTACTATAGAAATTATTCTCAAATACTATCACTACTCGCAATAGATAATAGACAATGGAGAAAGTAATTGCATGACTCACGTGTATTACATTTGAGACTAAATGTAGGGATTTTACTTAAACAAAATTATAAAAGGTGAAAAACATCCTAATAGTTTTTGATATAATTCAAAATTTTGTCTAGCAATCTCTTGTAAAGCATTGTACTTTAAAGTATGCAAATATTCATTTACTAAAATGAGCAATCATTCTTATAGGATAGATCATCATGCTGCAGTCATGATTAATTAATTTTACTTTAGAAAGTACAGTTATCGTTATTATATGAAATACAATTTAACAGACAAGGATCAATTGAATATAATTATACCAGTGGTTTTATTGTAAATTCACTGCAGGAATTACCTTGTCTGATAATAAATCTATCAATTTATATCTAGATGGACTTGAATTAGTTAGAACTATTTCCGTAAATCCAAGATCCTTGTATTGTTTTATTTTTTTGATTGCCTCTTCTGCATCAGATATCACAAAAAAATTCTTTTCTAGGCTGTCGTCTTGAATTATTCGACAGTTTTCCTCGATTTTTCTAGGATCATGAATATCTAACTCGAAAAATGCTTTGATAAGAACACCTCTCCAAAATCGCAGAGACTCTAGCGCTTTATTTCTATCTTCATCATAAGAAGTATGCATAAACAATATCCTACTAAATTTGTCATAATCTTTCCCAGATTTTTTTAATCCTTTTTCTATTGCAGGAATTAAATGACTTTTTAGAATTTCAGGATCCGCTGAAGTAGTTATAAACCCATCACCTTCTTCTCCTGCAAGTTGGGCCGATCGAGGGCCGTTGCCTGCAATATATATGGGGATATCTCCTTTGGGCTTTGTATACAGATTAGAGTCTTTTACCCAATAATATTCACCATCAAATGTCACCCAGTCTTCTTTCCATAATTTTTTGATAAGTTTTATGGCTTCCTTCAATCGTTTATGTCTCTCCTGATTGGATGGCCACGGATTACCTGATGTGATTTCATTTAAGGCTTCTCCTTTTCCCAAACCCAAAAATACTCTATTTGGAAACATGGAACTTAACGTTGAAAATACCTGTGCAACAATTGCAGGATGATATCTTAGGATAGGTGCAGTCACTCCTGTCCCTATAGCGATATTGCGAGTTTTGGCTAATGCTGCCCCAATCCATGGCCATGCAGCACCCCCTGAAGCACTGCTGTGCCACCATGGCATATAATGGTCACTTGTCCAACATCTTTGTATACCTTTGTTATCCATATACGTTACATGACCTAGTAAATCTGAAGGACTGTTTTGTTCATGCGATGCTTGAATGCTGATTTTAACCATTTGATTATACCCTGCATATAATCACAACTCAATAATAACTTAAAGTCAAGGATCCCTTAAATTTTTTAATATCTTACTAAATTATTATATATCACTTTTGAAGAAATAAGGAAATTGTTAATACAAAATCAATAGTAAAGGAAGAATTTAACAGTAATCTTTGTCTATTAAATGAGAGAAACAAATCTTCAGTATTATTTTATGAAATTTTTAATAGAAAAATTAAATAACTAAAAGATCTTTCTATCAAATATGAAATACAGAAGTAGAACAGAAATAGTGGGAATGATTCTCGATGCAGCTAACGGAGGAACAACCAAGACAAAAATTATGTATAAAGCTTTTTTAAGTTATGCACAACTAAAAGAATACCTTTCGGTTCTGATTGAAAATAAGCTTTTAGACTATATTGATGGAACACAGACATACAAGACAACAGAAAAGGGATTGAATTTTCTAAAGATGCATAACGAGATTGGCGATCTATTGCGAATTCCTACAAGGTTATAGTATTTAAATACAATTTACTCTTTTCTTGTATTAAATATTAGAACATTATATTTTAAACATAAAAAGAAACAAAATATATTAAATTATTATCTAAAATAAATGATATTATAGTAAAGTATTATCTAGTTTTTAATATTTCTAGATGTGTTTTTTATCGTTACAATCATACTAATACGCAATATATCTGAAATTTTATAATTCATTAAAAAATGTCAATTTTATCCTTAAGAAAGAATTGGCTTAGAAATCCAGTTTTTTCCAACTATTTTAAAATAAATTAATATTGCAAGTCATTTATAACAATCTATATCTTTTATTATAAGTGAATTTAGTTATAAAAAAACTTGTTAATATTTACAATGACAATTATTGTGATCATTGTATTATTGTCTTCCTGAGTATCTCTTTATTTTTAGAGCAAAAAATAATAGCTGAGGTTGTGGACGGTACTTATTATTATTATAAAGATGATTATGTAAAAGACTATGAAGACGAATACTTTTACAAAAATCAGGTAAAAATTAACGAAATAAATAAAATGATTTCATAATAATGGAATCATTGCAAAACAAGATTTAGATAGAGAATTTTCCTGATAGTTTTTCAAACCGTGAATTAATGTGCAAGAAAAATTTATTTTTTATCTTTTCTTTCTATCAATTCTTTAAAAAATTGAATTAATCTGCCATCAAATCCATAATTATAAGTTAACAAGTCTTTAATTTTCTCTATACAATCTAAACATACGTTGTAACATTTTCCTGCATCATCGTTATCAATATCTTGTTTAATGTCACCTGGGATCATTTTGGCTTTAGTACTAGTTACAGTAAGATATTCTGCTGTTTTAATTTCATTATTACAAACATCGCAATTATTGTCTTGTTCTTCTGTTACTACATCTTTTGTAGTTGAAATATCTTCAATCATATTTGATTGTTAGGTATAACGATCCCAAATAGTTTTTCTTTTATTTTTAGTCAATTCAATTCATTGTTTCTATTAACATTACTTTTTAATCTGAATAATCTGTCCATTTGCGATCCATTAAATTCAAGATTAATTTGCCTGTTATTTTGGACGAAATTGTATTTTTTATTTTGGTTTTGTAAAAATAGATGAAAAATCTATTTCAATTGTATCTTTGTTATAGAAAATAATCCGTTTTGTTCTATTTATAGATATACTATGCATAAGGTTTTCTGTCCTTTTCTTGAAAATACAGCATTATATCTAAATGAGGTTTATAGCTAAAATAACTTAATCTAAGGTTTAAATGTGAAAAAGCATAATCGTGTAGATGCAGGTATTAACAAAAATGATAATATCCTTATTAGGTTTGATAACCCTTTAAAATTCATGACTCAAGAATTCGAATCAATAAAAAAAAGAAACCTCCGATACAATATAAATCCAATATTTGTAAATAGATGGTCTCCACGATCAATGACTGGAGAGGAAATTTCTCACGACGATCTTATGGGACTATTTGAAGCTGCACGATGGGCTCCTTCCTCATACAATAATCAACCATGGAGATTTATTTACGCGAAGAGAAATACCGAAAACTGGGATAGGATTTATTCTTTAATGGTAGGAGGAAATAAAAATTGGGCTAAAAATGCTTCTGTGTTAGTCGTTGTCGTTTCAAGAAAAGATTTTGAATATAACGAAAAACCTGCCAGGACCTATCAATTTGATGCTGGTTCTGCATGGGAAAATCTAGCTTTAGAAGCTACATCACGTGGCTTAGCTACTCATGCAATGCAAGGATTTGATTACGATAAAGCAAAAGTAGATTTAGAAGTTCCAGAAAATTTTGATGTTATGGCAATGATTGCAATTGGAAAAAGAGGTCAAAAAGAAAGTCTTCCATCCAATCTTCAGAAAAATGAATATCCAACTGATAGAAAACCATTGGAAGAAATAGTGATGGAAGGTAGATTCAAAACAAAGAAGTAGAACTAGCATAAAATAGCTGCCTCGCTTTTCTTTTGAGAATTCATATTATTAAATATAGCAATAAAAAATTTTACAAATATAAGAAAGTCAGAATACCTTTAAAATAAATTTTTTCTAATTTAGCAAAATTGATATTAAATAATATATCACGTATCTAATCCAACAGCGGGATAGGATCAGACATAAAGTCGCATGTCTTCTCCAATTGATAATGTGGATTAAGGTGCAGATTAAGGGAATTAAATTAGTATTTTATGAGAAACAACTTTCTACGGTCAAGTGAAAACAATATTATTTGAAAATATATGTTGTATTTCCTAGGAGAAAACTATGAAATGTGACACAGAGAAATAAATAGATAGGGTTTCAAATTTTGATATAAACAGAAAATCTTTCTTGGATTTTGTTTGTGTTGAGGATTCTAAATTTTCTCATATTATACTATCGTCGTCAATTCATATTATTAATAAAAGATATTAATTTTACCTTTATAGCCTCTTCTGGCTAGATTTCTTGTACTGGACATATGGATACCTGCTTCAATATTTTATATGTCTATTGAATAATTGAGATGTAAAATCTAAAAGTTTGTACATTCCTTTAAAGAAAAATATATACAACATCGTGGAGTTACATATTATCTATATTTTCCACATTGCGTATTAATATAATATTATGATTTTTGGTTATTGGATAGATCTTTATTTCTTGAAATTTTTATACTTATAAGATTATAGAGTTATGCTAAGAAATTCTAGAATATATGAGTAAAAATTTAGTTTAAGTATACCTATAAAATCGTTACTACCATGTCCCTACCTAAAAATCATAAACGCTAAAGTATTATTTTTAATCCAGATATTCTGATTCTTATGTATACGTATAAAGGTTCACATTAGTATATAAAATAATTATTTGGCCTTGTCTAAAATTTTGTTTTTACGGTTTTTTATTTAAGATGATAGTTGTGGTAAGCATTGAAGTGTTGGGAATAAGGACTGTTTTATTATCATTAGTCATTAATTTTGTTGAAATCAATCCAATATCAAAAATTATACCAGTGTTGTTAAATGCAGTAATTTCTTCTCCGATTTTAAATGGCCTAATTATTGCTAGATATAATCCTGCAATGATATTTCCTAATATATTCTGGGAAGCGAATCCTACTACTAACGCAGAGATAGTTCCTATCGATGCCGCAATGATAGGATCGTGACTTAAATATGTAATTATAATTGCGATTATTATTACTGCACCCAAAATTCTCATGAGAATTCTTATGGAATTAGATGTATCCTTTAAATAATCAATTGTGAGATCACGAAATGCATTACTAACTACCTCTATAACAAAATAACCTATTAACGCTACTTCGAGAGATTGTAATATCGTAAGATATTCTTTGGATACTATAGCCGTTAAGTAATAATGGATTGTAAGAGATATCGCTGTGAAGATAATTGCCAAAACAATAATTCTTTTTAAGAGTTTTAATTTAGTTTGCCTTATTTTTTGTTGATCATTTTGTGAATCGTCAATCGTGTTCTTGTCGAAGTGTTCATTTTTGTCATCACCGGCATTCATACAAAATAAACTAAAAATAAAGCGAAATAAGTTTGTTGGTCATAAAAATATTGAGATACAGAAGCTAGAAAAATTAATCATAAAAATGTGACATTATCTTCTTGTTGGTAGAATAAACTAAGGAATAAAGAATAAGTAATTTCGTAATTAATAATAGAGCAGGACTTTGAATACATGAAAATCCTTGGTAACAATTCCAATTGTATTCAGGCGAAGTTCAAAATTAATATACTTCGTATAAGATGGAGGATCTAACTGAACCGATATTTGAGCGACTGTAACATTACCTCTCATAAAGAACGTCAATGGATTTTTGCCACTTTCAAGCCCAAATAAAAATAAGGTAAAAGAAAACAAAAAATAAGTAAAATATAGAAAACTAGCATATGCTATTTTAGACAATTTTTAATACTGTGAATTATAATAGAATATACGCTTGACAGGAACATAAGGATGATCTGTGATTGATGTATTTTCATGGATGTTGAATTTAAGCTATAAAAGATATAGCGTTCTTGTTGCATAACCCGTTCTCTTACTAATTATGTGCTTCCAAACAGAAGTAGTATAGATTTACTCTATATTAAAGAAAATGTTAATGTATATAAAATCGAACTTATCTTTGGGATAAATCTATTATCATCTGTATGTTTATGTTTGGAAAAGGAGGAATCATAATTTTCAGTAATTCCTGAGTTAATAAAGAATAAAATAAATTATTCATTTTCTTCGTTCATGAGCTCGATGCGTTGGTGGGTCTGAATAATGTGTTTATGGTAAAATGTACTTGCCTTCAATTAGCTTATCTTTTTTTATAACAGGAAATATTATCTGCATATTGACTTAAATGGAGTCATGGTAGAATTGCGTCTTAATGGTAAAAGTTAGAGTTACGGTTTACAAGCCAAAGTGATCTCTGATAACACTGATCAATATAAATCCTATAAATGCAAGTGAAAAGATAGAGATTATATACGATAATATTTTAATTTTAAAGTTTTTACCAATTTTTGTTCTGAATGAAAATACACTCATGTTATCTATATAAGTCTAAAAGTAGCATTTGCATTTGAATTTTGTAATATTTAGTAATGTTATATAGGAATAGTATATCGTTAAATAAAAATGTTTTATGAAATTAAGCCCTAATTTTCACCCTACTCTTTGTATAAGATGGGAGTATATGAGAAGAGCCAACTTCAGCTCACCAACTGTCAGGCGAATAGTCATAGCCGCTTAAATTGACTGCGATCCATGTACTATTAATGAATATTAAATTTATAATATAACAATTTTAATTTTTATATTAAAAATTACGAGAAATCATGCAAACTATAATGATTAGAGCCAAATTATCATTTTTACCTGTCTTATTCATCTAATTAGCAGTAATTCCTATGTCTGTTATGTTTTTAAACTAAAGAAATATAGAAATTTAACATCTTTTACTCGTTATTTGTATTTATGTTCAAAAATTGAAGTGTCACCATTGTCAATTCCAATGAACTAGACTATTTGCTTTTTCGTGTAACTTTTCATCAAATGTTTTAATATCAATGTCTTTGAAGGGCTTTATTTTTTGTAGTACAGGTGGTTCACCTCCTTCTTCTATTGTGGATTTATTCCTCAATTCCTCAATTATTTTTTCCTGCAATTTAGGATGACAGATCTTGCTATGATAAATACATCCCAAAGAACCATTGATCATCTCTTTCAAATGAGCGTCTCCTTTCTCCTCATGAAAATGAGGATTTCTTGTTTCGACTTGCATAACTTCTACTCCTTTATCCATTGCATCTTGATAATCAGTAGGTAAAATTCCTCCAAATTCCTCTAATAAATCCACTATTTCATAAGTCTCAACAGAGAACCCCGACGAGAAACTCATCAATTCTGCAAGCTTGAGTGAAATACAATGTTCACCAGAATTTCCTGTCCTGACAACTTCTGTTTCAAATCCGGTATAATAGGAAATAAGTGAATTTAAAAAATAGTTAGTGATCTCTGATACTCTTCCCCATTTTGAAAAATAAATTCCGCTTTCAGATATTTTTGGTTTATAAATCCAAGACACTCTTATCATTTTGTATGGTGTATTGGACATTGCTATCCCTGCAGAGAATATCTTCACATATTCATTAACAGCTCCTGGAACATAATTATCACCATCAATAAAACCAACATAATCTTTTTCAGCCATTTTTGCAAGTAACATTCCTAACACCATGCCTTCTGCCTTCCCATTTCTCACTAAATTATCATCCCCAAGCAAATCAGTATAACCTACATCCCTTAATGTCTCCGCAACTCCTTCGTCTCTCTGATGAAGAATCAATGCATTCTTATTTGCGAATCTATTGAATTGTTCGAGAGATTCTTTTTCTAATTTGTATCTGTCTACTGGTTGTCTTGGACTATTAGATAAAATTATTGTCATACAATCGTGCGGAATACCGCTTAAAACTCCTTCTAATAACTTTAATCTCTCATTCCTTATGGGAATAACAATCGCCATTTTACTTTCAATTTCAGATATTTGTTCATTTCCTATCGCAACAATATGCTCAGAAACTTTTTTTCCTTTTTCCATTCCTGAATCAAGTTCAAATACTCTCTGAACACCGTGCAAACTTATCGAACCAAATCTTTCAGTATAACGTGGTAAATCTAATTTCATTTTGTTCTAACCCCAGGAAAATTTTTATAATTTAAGAAAGAAATAATGAACACCATAATATTACTATCAATTAGACAAGTCAGACATTTTAATAGTTTGCTAATTATAAAATTGATTAAATTTGTTTTTGAAAGTCTTTCTATTTTCTCTGATTTTAATTTTCTTACATTTATAAATCGATTCTTCTTTTTCTAAAATTTTCAACAATTTAATTAGAGATCTTTCATCAATTAATGATTTTAATACTCTCTCTACATCCTTATCGTTCAATATATTTTAACAAGAAATATGTTATTTAACGAGTATTCAATCAAATAATAATACTTTTTTCAATACTTTTTTCAATATAAAAATTCAAAAAAAAGTTATATGTTTTAATGATTATTAAACATCGTTTAATATGGCTTAAATAATTCTCAATCTTCATAATTACAATTCATTTTATTACATTTTTTTGGGAGACTTAGCGAAATTCATTCTTAAACTTCTGGCTATTAAAAAGGGAGTAATTAGAAGCACAGGAATGCTTAATAATATAAATAAAGTTTGGAAAGGAGCCAATAAAGATACAGATGCAGTACCTGCAGAGAATCCCAATATTGTTGTTATGATACTTCCTGCACATGTAGGACACCCAATAAAAAGACCACAAGTTGTACCTACACTACCTAATAAATGTGATTTTTTTTCTTCTTTCAATTTTCTTAAGGTAAAAATATTCAAGGAGGCATTAAATCCTACTAACATGGATACAATTAAAGCTAATAACATATTGATTGGTATCAATAAAATAAAAAAATGTGTTGTTAAATAAACATAGGTCATAGGAACATAACCTATTGTATTACAACAGGGAATGATCTTAATATATGGATATTTACTTGCTGTTTCGGGTAGCAATTGAGTGGAATTATAAACAAATATCTGTGAAAGAAAAGCAAAAATTAAACCATATATGATTGCAATGAAGATCATTATCAAAATGTATTTCTTATTTTTTTTAAATGGTAATGAAATATATGATACCAGATCTTCCTTATGTCGATTATTACTAGTATAAAGTTTCCATAATCCAAAACAAATTCCCAATGATGAAATAAAAGTAATAGATATTACAGCTACTGATAGATTATATAATGACTCTGTAAAGATAATAGTGTCACTGAAATCTGGATTAGTAAGTTTTGAGTAGAGAAAAAAAGTAATACCAATAGAGATGACACTGGTAAGAATAACTCTTAAACCCTGTATACTAACTAATCTCTGTATTTTCATTGTTTATATTTAATCATAAGATAAAAAGAAACCGCAATTAAATTTTTTCACATAAACAATTACTACTGGATTAATTGAATTAATTAAAATAAGACTTATTTTTTAGTTCATATATATAAAAATTGTAACATGAATAATTTTCCAACTTTAGATGATGACTTTATTGATGTAGAGATTACGAATATAGGTTATGCCGATAGTATGGGACTGGAAGGTTTCTTAGTTTTAAGATCACTTGACGGGGACGAATTTCCAATTAATGCTTTTTCTGGTGAAGTTGCTAAACATATCTTAAGATTTAGACAAGGTGATAAAAATACTATTCCCACAATTTACAATCTCGTGGAGGAAATAGCAGTACTCCAGGATCTTTTACTAATGGAGATTAGAATTTATTTAAGTGGTTCAGTATTGCGTGCGAATTTGTATTTTCGAGGAAGAAAGGACAATCTTATATTGAGAAATTATCGTGCATCTGACGCGATTGCATTAGCTTCATATTATGAAGTTCCAATTAAAGTGAGAAAAAACCTTTTCAAAGAAAAAATACAACAATAGACTTACCATCTTCAATTAAAACAAAAATCAGATTATATTTGCAGAGTGATGTGCAATTAAAAAAATAATTAATAGTACATATCTTGCATTATAAAAACAATTAATAATTTTTTTTATTATGTTTAATTATGTTAAATTTTGTAGGCGAAATAACTGATCCCATTCACAGATATATCCGATTTACAAAGTTAGAAAGAGAAATTATCGATACACCTGTTTTTCAAAGACTGAGAAAAATTAGACAGCTTGCTGGTGCGCATTTGGTTTATCCTAGTGCACAACACACAAGATTTGAACACTCATTGGGAACTATGCATTTAGCGGGACTAGCAGGACAAACTCTTTTAGACAAAGGATACATAGAAAAAAAAGATCAACTTGAAGGTTTACGTTTAGCTGCACTTCTTCATGATATTGGTCATGGACCATTTTCGCATCTCTTTGAAGAGGTTTTAATCGGTAAAGGTATCTCGACTAGTAGTCATGAAAATATGGGGAAAAAAATCATAAGAGAAACAATAATCAAAGATATATTGGAAAAATATGGATATGATTCTGATTCTATATGTAATCTATCTTTCGGAGAATCTCCGATCATGTTTTATAATGAGATAATAGCTGGTGGACTTTCTGCTGATATAATGGATTACTTGCCTAGAGACAGCTTTTTTACTGGGGTAGAATATGGTAAAATTGATTATTATAGGTTAATAAGCTCATTTGAGGTTTTATCTAATGGTCATCTAGGAATAAATAAATCTGCCATAAATTCCCTCGAATCCATGCTAATTTCTAGATTTCAGATGTTTAAAGCAGTTTATTTTCATAAAACGGTTAGATCCGCAGAAGTCATGTTACTTCATTCACTTTCACTCGCAGATAGACAACTAAATTTCTCTGATTTATCTGTGGATGAATATATTGAATACACTGATGATAAAACGATTGATATCATACTCTCTCTAAAAAATAACGATCGTGCTGTAAAATTAGCTAAGGATTATAAAAATAGAAGATTATTAAAATGTGTTTATGAGAAGTTTCTTCAAAATAAAGGTACATCAAATAATATAAAATTAACGAAAAGACAAAAAGATGTTTTTAAGAGAATAATAAAATCAGTTAAAATTGAAAATGATTTCGTCTTTATAGATATCTCCAGGGCGCCATCCATGCCTTTGACACCGTCAAAAGAAGAACTGAATTCAATAATGTTAGTAGATAAAGATTCAGAGTTTGAAACCCGTACATCTGAAATTCCGTTAATAGATTCAATAACTGGATTTCTAGACATGATTAGAATATACACCACACAGGCTAATAGGGAAAAACTAGAAAAGGCTTTAAAAAATATTGATATATGATATATGGAAGGAACAATGCATAATTACCAGAGAAACCGTGTTGTGATAAAATTAAGTGGAAGCGTATTTCACAATGATAACAATCAAGACCAAATTGAAGTTCTAAAAAAATATAGTTCCATGCTTATTGATATTAGTAGTATTGTTCAACCAGTGGTAGTTACTGGTGGTGGACAAATTGCAAGGTTTTATATTAATACCGCCAGGAAATTGGGTCTAGATGAATCCAGTCTTGACCTAATGGGTATAGATGTATCCCGATTGAATGCTAAATTACTGATTTCATCGCTGGGAAACCATGTTTATCCAAATGTTCCGAAATCATTAGATGATATAAGCAATTTTATGGAAAGTAATAAAATAATAGTCTCAGGTGGATTGCATCCTGGTCAAAGTACTAACGCAACATCTGCTCTTATAGCTGAAAAAATAAAAGCAAACCAGTTCATTAATGCGACAGATGTTGAAGGAATTTATGATTCGGATCCAAGGAAAAATCAAAATGCGAAACTTTATGAGAAAATCGATTTAGGAAGTTGTGTGAATATGCTATTAAATAGTAGTTCGATGGCTGGCGAATATGATTTGATGGACATTGTAGCTCTAAAGGTGATCGAAAGATCTAAAATTAAAACTAGAGTCATTCTTTCCTCACCAGAAAATATCAAAAATACTGTTGAAGGAAAAATCTTGGGCACAGAACTAGTAATATAATTTTAAGATACAGTCTTTATTTCTCCTTTGTATGGATGTATACCATCATCAATCATTTTTTTTATAATTTTCTTTCCTTCATTGAGACTCATTGGTTTAGACTGTGCTTTTGCGAATCCTTCGCCATCACATATGAAAATGATAATTTCTTCTCCATTATTCAATTCTCCCACTAACATCTCCTCTCCTACCGGCTCAAATGATGATGATCCAGTTTTTATGGTATATGTAAGCATTGAAAAACCAGTATAGTCAAACAATTTCATTTGGGCCTTTCTTGATCTTTCTTGCCCTAGATGAGCTGCTTTGTGATATTGCATGATGTTTATTGTTTATTCTGGATTTTATACTTATTTTTTGGCTGGATTTTGTTTTTTTATAAAATAATCGAAATATCATTAAAATAGTTGTTAATTCAAATTTAACACTTAAATTATTATTCATATTACACTATAATGAAAAATTATGGTAATTGCAGATAATTTTTTAATGCAGATTCCAATTGGTGTTGAATGGATATTTATAATAATAATAATAGTCGTTTTGTTCTTTGGAGTTAAAAAAATTCCTGAATTAGCAAAATCTTTTGGGAAAGCCAAAGCTGAATTCGAGAAAGCCAAGTTAGAAGCAAAAAGAGAGCTGGAAAAGTATAAAAACGAAAATCCGAATGTTGGTAGAGAAAAGCTTGAATCAATAGCAGAAACATTGGGAATAGATTATACCAATAAAAATGACGAGGAACTGAAAGAAGCCATTGAGAAAGAAATTAACAAGAATAAGACAACGTAATTATTTTAATTAAATTATAATTTTAAAAAAACATTTTAATGTACTAACACTAATAATTTTTCATCATAATGATTGATCGAAAAAGGATAATGGATATTGTCGGAAATTATGATCACAAAAAGATAAAGATAGGTGTTCTTGGAAGTCATTCTGCATTAGAAATTATGGATGGTGCGACCGATGAATCGATGAAAACGGTTTGTATATGTCAAAAAGGAAGAGAGACACCATATTTGAGATTTAAAAGAATATCCAATGATGTTCTGATATTAGATAAATTCGCAGATATATTGAATGAAGAAATCCAGAAACAATTGCGAGATTTGAATGTTATAATGGTAGCTCATAGGGCATTCTCAGTCTATTTGGGATATGATAACATTGAAGGTAATTTTTTAATTCCTATTTTTGGCAATCGAAATCTTTTGAGGGCTGAAGAAAGAACATATCCTAAAAACCAATATTATTTACTAAATAAATCTAATATTAAACATCCAAAGATATTTCGAGATCCTTCAGAGATCTCAGGTCTATCTATTGTAAAAGTTCAAGAAGCAAAGAGAAAATTGGAGCGAGCATTTTATTTTGTGCACTCTTATGACGATTATATAGAAAAAACAGAAAACAAGATAAAAAATGGCTTGATCGATAAATATGATGTTGAAAACGCAATAATTGAAGAATATATTATAGGAACATATTTCAATTTTAATTTCTTCTATTCGCCACTGAATAACGATACAGAATTTTTGGGAATCGAAAGAAGATTACAAACCAATTTACATGATTTCACATCATCATTAACTGCTAAACAACAATTGGAATTGGACATCGAATTACAAAATATAGAGATAGGACATACACCCGCCAGCATACGTGAGTCTATGCTAGAAAAGGTATTTGATTTAGGAGATAAATTTTCACGGACCTTAAAAGAAGAATATCCTCCAGGTTTAATTGGACCTTTCTCCTTACAAAGTGTTGTTACCAAAGATTTGGATATATATGTTTATGATGTTTCATTTCGAGTTCCAGGAAATCCCATATTAGCAACAACAAGTCCATACACTAAATATTATTACGGTTTCTCGATGGGTGTAGGACGCAGGGTTGCAATGGAGATAAAACATGCTATTCTAAAAAATAGAATCTCTGAAATAGTTACATAATCTTTTTGTAGTTTCTAAATTGTTAGACTACAGCTTTTTATATAAGCCGTCAATTATTTCTATTGTATCTTTCAGTTTTGCAACCGAATAGGTGGGTATTTCACAAGCGTTCTGGGGAGATTGTAAATTAAAAAGAGAATCGGTTATACGAATTGTTGTTATTCCCACTTTATTGGCTGGATAAATGTCTGTATCTAACCTATCTCCTATTACAACAGATTCAGCAGCAGTAACATTAGCTTTTTTCATCATATATAAAAACAACCTTTCATCCGGTATTGTAGAATTTAATTCAGGCGGGAAAACAATAAATTTAAATATATTATACAAATGATCTTTTTTTAGTAATTCGATGGAAAAGTTTGAATAATTATTAGACATCATTGCTAAAGTATGATTTTTTGATAGGGTTTCTACAACTTTCTTTACCTCTTCAGATATCTGATAATATCTTTTTTCTCCTTCAGTTATTTCTAATTCTATTCTGTTTAAAATAATTTTTTCGTAACCTTGGGGCAGAATAAGTTTGCATATTTCCATAATAACTTGTCTCAATTCTCCATTCAAAATTCTTCTAGTTTTTATAACATTGTTTTTTAAGGTCAGATAATTCCTAAAATCAATCCTAGCTCCAAAACCATTGATCTGTTCCATGACCTTTTTATCGATATAATGAATAAATTGCCATTCGTCAATTAATGTTTGACCTAGACAGAATATAAGAAACAATCTTCCTATTTGAAATTTTGATCGTTATTATATTTAATTTTTTTATTGAATATTTTTGCTATCCATATTAAAAGATATTTATAAAAAAACAAATAAAACATGATAAAACACAATAATAATTATGAATATAGGTGTAATATCTGATACTCATGACGATATTAGTAATGTCAAAAAGGCAATAAAAATTTTCAACGAGCATAATGTAGACTATGTAATCCATGCTGGGGATTATGTATTTCCTGGCATTGTTCTTGAATTTGGTAACTTAAATAAAAATATAAAGTTTCTAGGAGTATTGGGAAATAATGATGGAGAAAAGATTGGACTTGCCAATAACTTTCAACGAATCGGAGGTAATATAAAATGGGATTTTGGGGAAATTATTTTGGATGATCTTTCAATAGGGATTTACCATGGTACAAATACTGAGTTAACTAATTCTCTAATTTTAGGTAATAGATTCGATGTTTTTATTTATGGTCATACGCATAAAAAAGATAACAGGGTAATAGGAAAAACTCAATTGCTAAATCCAGGTAGTGCCCATCAGGATCTTCAAAAGGATGAACCAAATAATGGACCTTCTGTTTTAATTTATAATACAATTTTTAAGAGATGTGAATTTATTCTTTTGAGTTAATTATTTTATATTTTAAGAATTTATAAGCCTCACTATATTCTCTTTTTTTCAAAAGTAAAAATCATAATCCTGCATGTGTATATCTATGAATAAATAGATCTTCTTCGTAAAGAGTCTTATAACCGCATATCTCACACGATAAAAAATCAGTTAATTTTTCTAGATTTATAGGTTTTCCTACAATAATTGTATTCTCAAATTCAGTTATTTTATATTCTAATAGTTTTGGATCTTTAAACCATTCATTTAGTTTATTTTTAATAATGGTCTTAATCAATAACAAGTTTGATGGCTCTGTACTGATTGTAATACTAGTTTCATCTTCGCTGATTTCAATATCTTTACTTTTAAGAGAACTTATATTGATGACCTCCAGGATTAACATTTGATATATTTGTCTTGTTAAATCTAAATTTCCTGCAAAATTAACCACAATTGAATTTTTCATTTAGTTATCTTTGATATAAAAAATATTTATTATCTTTATTAATGTCACGAAATTCTTCTTTTAGAAATAGTACCCTTGATTGATAACTTTTATCCCTAGAGAAATCCATCATTATTTAATTGATTTAATAAAGGGGTAATACTTAATAATATTTTTTTTTCTTCCAAGATTGTTCTTTGATTAATTTCTAAAATTATAGCTAACATATTTCTATCCTCCCTTGAAGTTGAGACGAAATAGTCATTTATATAAAATTTGCTCATGTTATTTATTATCCAAGATTTCCATTCTATAGCTCTATTGACACTTTTTTCTAATTGCAAAATAGTTTTATCTAATTGAATATATTCAACATCTAACAGATCTAATTTAAGCATTGGTACCATTAAATGACCTCCTTCAACCTCCATCTTATATTCTTTCATTTTAATGATAATTTCTTCTACTTGACTTTCATTTTTTGTATTAGTATTATATTTTGGATAATAGTACCCAGCTAAATTATTATTCCAATCATATATTTTGTAGACTGTATCTTCATATTCACATTTCCAATTCTTAGTATTTACCTTACCAAACACTGCTGTTATTCCTATAACATGAGATTTAAAAAATCTATCTAATAACAATTGTTAAGAAAAGAGGAATATGGATTAAAGTTTGTCTATTGCTCAAAAGATCTATTCTTTATCTATAAATTCGTCTGGATTTGGCGGTTCTGGATTAAGACCTTTTCTTTTCCTAATATCGGTCACCAAATTTTTAAATACTGATTGAGGAACAGATTGCCAATTTTTGAAATATGTACTCCACATAGCTTTTCCAGCCGTTCCTCCTCGCATTGCTTCTGATAAATCAAACGTTTCGGACGCGGGAACTTCTCCTAGCATAATTGAAATGACACCTTTTTGATCAACATTCAATAATTTTCCTCGTCTTCCAGAGAGAATCCCTGCTACAGTCCCTATCTGTTCTTGAGGGCATTTGACTTCTATCCCCAATATTGGTTCCAATAAAACAGGGTCCGCAATTAACATTGAACCCAACATTGCTCTCCTCGTTGCAGGCATTAATTGAGCTAAACCCCTATGAGCTGGATCTTCATGAGGAACAAAGTGATGAAGAATGAATTTGACTCCACGAAGCGTTTCATGCGCCAAACCCCCAGAATGTACGACATCGTCAAAACCAGATTTAATTGAATCCATAGATTCTTGTATAAATTGTACACCTTTAGTTTCATCTATCAACATATTACCAGATGGATCAATGGCGCTAACATTCCTAGCTTGATCTGCACTCCATCCTTTTTCTCTGAGGATCCTAGCAAGTTCTTTTTTGTCCATGTCTTCTCGTATTTGTCCAGTTTTAATCATCTCGATTACATTTTCCTCGAGTGGCTCTACACGCATAAATATTTTGTTATGTCTATTTGGAGATTTACTCATTATAGGACCTGCAGGTGAACGAATTGTTTCTCTATAATTGATTAAAGGCTGTGATGTTGAAATTTCTAGATTTGCTTCTTGTAAAAGAGAAGTTGCAATTTCTAAATGCAAAACTCCCATTCCTGCCATTAGTGTTTCTCCTGTCTCTTCATTTATCTTAACTATAAGATTTGGATCCTCAACAGTTATTTTACGAAGGGCTTCTACAAGTTTAGGTAGATCTTTTGGATGTTTTGGTTCAACTGCTATAGTTACTACAGGCTCAGAAACATATTTAATCGATTCAAATGCGATATTATTTTTTACACTTGAAATAGTTTCCCCAGCAACAGCATAATCTAAACCTAAAAGTGCAGGAATATTACCTGCGGGTAATACACTTACTACTTCCCTAGTATTGCCCATATAGATATTTACAGACTGTACTTTTCCTGATCTTTTTGCATCAATAAGGTAAACTTCATCTCCGTCTTTAATAGTTCCAGAAAAGAGTCTGCCTGTTGCTATTCGACCGGCCTGAGGATCTACGTTTATAGTTGTCACCATCATGACAGCAGGACCGTTTTCATCACAATTTATTAATGCTTTTCCAATATCAGAATTAAGATCCCCTGACCAAATCTTTGGAATCCTATATTTTTGTGCTACATGTGGAGGAGGATGGTGTTGAACTACCATGCCAAGAACTGCTTCATGAAGTGGAGCTCGTTCAGAAAGAGATTTAATCCTATTGGGATCGTCAGAAGTATAGGCATCATACACATCTTTAAAACTAAATCCTTTTTTCTGTGCTACTTTGAAGTTAAAACCCCATCTATCTTTTGCAGAACCAAAGGCTACAGTATTTCCTTGGATACTAACTTTCCATTTTTCTTTCAGCTCAGGTTCGGCATATATATCTACAAGCTTATTAAATTCTGCTATGATATTAGATAACCATTTTTGCATTGCAGGAGGATCAAGACGTAATTCTTTTACTAATCGATCAATTTTGTTAATATATAGAACGGGGCGAACTCTTTCCTCTAATGCTTGTCTTGTTACAGTCTCAGTCTGGGTCATTATCCCTTCTACTGAATCGGACACTACAACTACACCATCTATGGCACGAAGAGCTCTTGTAACTCTTCCAGTAAAATCTATGTGTCCTGGAGTATCTATCATATTAATGACATATTCTTTTCCCTCATGCTCATAAAATAAAGTTACATTGGCACCTCTAATTGTCATCTGTCGATTTTGCTCTAGCTTCATAGAGTCTAAAGCTAATGCTTGCCCTGCTATAGAAGGCGAAATTATTCCAGATGCAGCTAAGAGACTATCACTCATGGTCGTTTTACCATGGTCGACGTGAGCAATAACACCAAAATTTCGGATTTGGTCTTTATGATCAATAATCCTTAAAATATCTTGTGTTGATTTGAATTTAGGCATATTTAGACATAACAAAAAAAAATGCGCAGGGTTATTAAACTTTCCTTATATAGATTACCAGCAAGTTGGGAGTAAACAGGTAAGAAATGGTTAATATAATGAAGGATATTTTGACGGTAATTTGGAAATCTGGTTGGCATCCAATTTTCAGAACAAAGGTGGTCTTATAACAGAGAATTTTATTCCTTCGTTAGTTGATGAATCTAGAAGATATCAATTTTCAATCGGTGTCGTAAATATTACCCATAAGAATGTACCCCTCTATACTGAAAACTTCAGTTGAATTAGCTCCTAAAATAGCCGGATAGAAAAATAAGGCTCTATTTCGAAACTGGAACTGAATTATCTGGTGTTTATTAAAGTGTATTAATAAACAAAATTGTGATCAACAATATATATACAATTAGAACAAAGATATCTATCTGTTCATATAACATTATCACTACAAACTATTCCATTTCTGAAAGGATGCGATATCCCATCAAGATAACAGTTGATAAATCATACTGACGAGCAAAAATTCATTTACAAATTGTTTCAAATAAAAATTTTTAATATGCTTGAAAATCGATGCTTTCAATGATTACTGAATACACGAAATTTAGTTAGCCGATATATATGATTAAAAGTTGATGATGCATATTATCAATTTTAGACAATTATTTATTGAAATACAAAATAATAATATCTATAAATCAAATTGAGAAATTAAGATTCTAAAGAGTGTTATACAGTATCAAAAGCCAGTAAAGATACAGTTTATTAATCTCAATAATTATACGAATTTTTCTATATGTAACTTCATTTTTTAGCATGTGAACAGACTTATATTACTCGCTATGAATAAAAATTTGATCGGATGAACATAAGTGACAAGTCAAGAAAAGCAATGGAGACTATTGGCTTGACAAGTTACGAAATTAAAGTATATTTATCATTATTGGAACATGGATCTTTAACTGCTTCTGATATTTCTAAAAAATCAGGTGTGCCTTATTCAAAAATATACGAAGTACTAAATTCCCTACAGGATAAGGTCTGGCTAGAATCAAACAGTTCTAGGCCTCAAAAATTTTTTCCTAAATCTCCTTCAACAGCATTAGAAGCGATAAAACTGCAGAAAGAGAATGAAATAAGATACAATGAAGAAATTATTAACAATGAATTGATGCCCGTATATGAAAAAAGTGGAATTAAGGAAAAACCAGAAATATGGGTAGTTAGAGGATTTTATAATATAGCTAGTAAAGTAAATGAGATAATTCAAAACAGTCAAAGGGAATTGCTAATAGCCTTACCGCAGATCGCTCAGGAAATCGCCAAACCATTACAACCACTTCTTAGAACCTTACATGACAAAGGAATTAAAATAATAGTCTTGGTGTCCGAAGGAACCAATATAGAAATAGTAAGGGCAATCTCCAGAATAGCTGATGTCAGAATCAAGGACAATATGTTTGGAGGAGGAGTCATTGGAGATGGTAAACATGTCTTGATTTTACTGGGTGAAGAAAGAATAGAAAAAGGTAACTTTGAACCAATAGCAATATGGGCAGAACATCCTGGATTAGCTGGCTATGCAAAAGATTATTTTCAATATTTATGGAATGACGCAAGGTCTGATAAGGATCGAAATTAATGAATAATTTAGTTGAAAAAATTTACTAATTTCAATAAATATGTTTTATGAGTTAAATTTTTATTTTATTTTATAGTGTGGATTTTGGCAAACGATGATTAAACTAGCCCTACTGATAATAAAAATGATGAAGATCTTGAGTTTGGAGTTTGTCAAATCCATCATTGATTTAGTCTACTGTAAATACCACTAAGTTAGATATCTTTTCTTCCTTTAACAAACTCTTGAAAGTTTTCTTTTGCTTTTGTATATGGCATTTGAATTGGTGGATGTTTAAAACAATATGCCGAAACACTTTCAAGTGAACCAGATAAACCTCTGTCAATGCCAATTTTAGTAGCTCTTATTGCATCTATCATTATACCTGCACTATTGTAGGCATCTGCTACTCTTAATTTCAAGTCTAATTCAATAGGAATATTTCCGAATTTTTTACCTCGGATATTGATATAACATATTTTATCATTCTTTAAAGAACTAACATAATCCGAAGGACCTATTCTCATTGGAATAGTATATGGAGACATTGCTTCTACAGCACTTGTTTTACTAATACGTTTATCCTCTAACCGTTCATCATCAAGCATGTTGTAAAAATCCATGTCACCACCTATATTCAGTTGATAAGTATCGTCTACCTTGACACCTCTATCAATAAAAAGCTTGACCAAGGTTTTATGAACAACTGTTGCACCCACTTGGCTCATTATATCATCACCGGCACACAGAACATTATTATCTTTAAATGCAGTTTGCCAATGAGGTTCTGATGCTATGAAAACTGGTATTGCATTTATGAATGAGACTCTTGCATCCAAACATTGTTGTGCATAAAACTTTGTTGCTTCTCTACTGCCTACAGGCAGATAATTCAGAAGTATATCGGTGTTCGTATCCTTCAAGATAGTAGAAACGTCTGCAACAGGAATATCGGAAATACGAATCTTCTCCGCAAGATGTTTTCCTACTCCATCCAATACTTCTCCCTTATTTACCTTTACATCCAATCTATCCAGTGAAATTATTTTCATGGCATTATTAGGTTCAGAAAAAATAGCTTCAGATATATCCAATCCAACCTTTGTGTCAGATACATCAAAAGCTGCTACAAACTCAATATCTTCAGGAGTATAACCTGCCAAATTATATGCGGTTAAACCAGTAGGATCCTTTTCTTTCATTGATTTGTAATAATGAATCCCCTGGATAAGAGCTGAAGCGCAATTTCCAACTCCAGCAATTGCAACCTTAATTTTTTCTGCCATTCCTTTTTATTAACCTAATTTGATCATTCATTTATATTTTTTTAAGAATTTCAAAAAAGAAAGAAAAACCAGAACTTAGACAACCTATGTTTTCAACTTAAATAGAAGTACCGAAATAGTGCTATCTGTAAAATATCCTTTGGGAATAGAGTATTTCGGAAAATAAACATAATGTTCTTCCAAAGGACATATCTGCAATCCATACCGATCTGCGATTGAAACTATCTTAATAACAAATTCATCTGATTGAGGTAATTTGATTAATAGTTGAAATATTCCAGTAGTTTTTAATGCAGTCGACACACCATGAAAAATTAAGTGCAATTTATTAATTTCTAAATCTAAATCAATTCGATCGCCAGCAGGTGTAGAAAAATTAAAAAAAATATTGTCTATTGAATTATTATAAATATTAGGTAATAATTTTATTGCATCACCCCAAAAAATTGTTGCATTTTGTGGCTTTAGGACCGCAATTCTATTTTTTATATTTATTACCGATTCCTGGTCTGTATCTATTCCAATGAAGTATTCTTCAGGATGATCAGATGATACACGAAACAAAAGGTCTCCAGTTTTTAAACCTATTTCTAAATTTATTTTAGAATAAGATTTTTTGGCCTTTACAATTATTCTGTTGATTTGATTTGACGAATTACCTTCATGATAAAACTGATATACTAAGTTCCATCTTTGTCTAAAGATATCAGGAAAATTTCTATTGTTTATTAATTCCTTGAAAATATCTATATCCATAAATTCAGAAAAGAATTTGTCTGTTTTAGAGATAGCTTCAAATTTTGGGAGAAATAATTCGTTGTACAGATTGGTTACCCGTTCCCAAGTACTAATAGGATCCGAACCCATATACGTCACTGACAAATCAGCCAGCCACAGAATTTGTGACATAAGATCATATTTTTCTCTCTTACTTGCATCATTTATCAATCCTAAGAGATAGACGTACTTTTTCATAGATGTAAGCTTCTGTTTGAAAGGATAATCTGTTCTCCAAATCATAGCTTCCACTATGATGGCCTGAATCAGTTTACCCGATTTTACATATTCTGCATGAGTGGTTACATAATCTATTGGAGGAAGAAGTTGGTTTTGATTTTGCTGAAAATAATGCTTGAATTCTATTTCATCCATGCTATAGTATGCATCAATAATTCTCATATCACTCAGAATCGATACTGTTCTTTCAACCTTAGGTCCATCAAATCTAAATAATCCTATACTGGTCCTATAATTTTGTTGATATGGATCATAATCGTGCAATAAACCAGCAATCAATAAAAATTCATAATCTTCCCAAATAAAATAATGCCCATGCAACTCTTTCGGTAATATCTGTAAAGTTACATAAGAAACCTCTAAACTATGATGGAAATTATGGTAACGATTTGAGCCCTCGCCCAAACCTTGTTTCTCGTACATATTTTTTAGGAATAAAATAAGATATCGAATTTTTTCAATATTGTTTGGTTTAATATTTTTCATTCTTGCTAATATGAGTAATGACTCGCTTAGTTCATCAAGATTAACATATGAAAGATTTAGATTAGTTTCATCAATAATCTGTTTAGCATGTGTGGGCATATATTTGAGAGTTTTTCTATATATTTCTTTATACAGGATCTTAATAGGCAAACTCTGAAAAAGATAGTTAGTAATCGCACTCAATATCCAAGAATATTTGATTCTTTTTTTTTCATGTTCTGTAATAATATTGGTTGCGAGAGATATTTGTTTATTGATAGAATTAATTAATATACCAAAATCAGTAGCGTTGATATTCAATTCATTGTTTGTAAAATATTCAGCATCTGTAGTCATTACTAACCATTGAGGAATAGTGACGATATATTGATATTTTTTTTTAAGAAAATTTTCGCCTTTTAAAAATTCGCGCGAAGTATTCGCCACTATCTTTTTGCCTGAAAAAAAAAGAAGATCTGAATCATTATCAACCTTAAGAATAATTTCTTGATCACTTGTTTGAAGACTGAGAAAAATATGCCAATATTTTCCTTTATCTAACCAATCAGGCACTAATGTTTCACGATCCCAAAAATCCGTAGGACCAAAATGCACAAAACCGTTTACATATTTTTTTGTTGCCGGATTAAATGTTGAATAATTATAATCTCCAATTGTTGGATCTAATTTTTTACATAAATCCCTTGCTAACAAGATATTGTCCACATATCTGGTAAATTCTCTGTAAGCCATTATTCCCCATATAGTACTTAGAAAACTCAAAATCGTAAATAAAATATGAAAACCAGTAATGTCATGATCAGTAAAATAATGAGGAGCTAATGGAATACCAAACCATCCTGTAGATAAAATTCCAGAAAAGAATAGTATTAAGAAGAAAATTCTGGTTAGATCATAATAATATAAACTAAGTGATTGTAGATGGGGTCTGGTTAAATAATTTTGAATCCTGATAGTTCTTAATGCACCTCTGATCATCTCCAATATATTGTTCAGTCAATATCTATCATATTTTTTAATATTAATACATATAGAATTTTTAGAGGAATTTTAGATGATATAAACAGTAAGCAGTAATTGATACAAGAATATAAGAGCGAA
The DNA here is from genome assembly GCA_035297365.1 of Nitrososphaeraceae archaeon. Taxonomy (GTDB): domain Archaea; phylum Thermoproteota; class Nitrososphaeria; order Nitrososphaerales; family Nitrososphaeraceae; genus TH1177. The sequence goes on along the minus strand of DATGZA010000077.1, from coordinate 27,857 downwards.
TCAGAAATTCACGATATTTAGTTAACTACGAGATCCATATCATTTTCATTTAGTCTAAAATTTATTGATCTTAATTTACTTCTGTAAAAAATAGTTTTTCTGCCTCGTGAAGTAATATGAATTCTATCAATTGAAACTATATCCATGTTTTCTAATTTCTTTATTCGTTTATAAATAGAACTCAATGGTAAATTTGTTTCATCATGTATTTGATAAACGGTTTTTGATTTTTTCATCAGTAACAAAATAATCTCATATGTATCATTTTCAAGGATACTATTTAAAAAAGAGATAATTGTCTTTTTATCAGTATCCCAACTATTTTTTATAGCTGTTAGACTCAACATAATTAGGCCACACTAATTAGGTTGAACTAATATATAAATGTTAATTAAAACCAATCAAATAAAAACGATTATTTTTGCTTGAAATCTGACATTGATTTACGTGATGACTCTATCATTTTCTTTTTCCTTGGTTGAATAAAGAGAATATACATAGAGGCAACAAGATATACAGATAACAAAATGACTTGTCCTAAAATACTCTCCAAAGTAGGATGTATTCCGGTCATTGTTGCGAGATTGACATCCAATCTAGGAATTATTCCAAATAAATGGGTTGTAGAGATGTATCCAATCTCTTGAAATTCACGAATGGCATTACCAAAAAAAGTAATAGACATATAAGCACCAACCCCCATCGTAAATCCAAAAAGAACCCTTAATGGCAATTTCTTGCCCAACTTCTTGATTATGAACGCGATCGAGACTATCACAATGAGTCCAATAATCAATCCAGACGTAACAAATAATTCCATATTTTTTGCGTAAGAAAACATTGCTTGATAAAACAGAACAGTTTCAAAACCCTCTCTATATACTGTAAAAAACGAAAGCATCACAAAGACCACCACGCTTCCGGTTGCTGTGGCCTTCCAAACTTTGGATTTCACGAATTCAATCCATTTCTTGGTTTCAATTTTATTCAAAATCCAAAATGATACCCAGAAAAGTACTGCAACGGCAGATATTCCTGCTATTGCCTCAATAAGTTCTTTACTTGCTCCAGATATTTCTATAAGAAATGACGCAACAAACCAAGTAATAGCTGTAGCACCAGCTGCAAGAATAATTCCAAAATAAACATGTTTTTTGAATTTTTCGTTTCGTGAAGCTTCTAGATATGTAGTTATTGCACCAATGATCAAAGCAGATTCCAATCCTTCTCTAAAAATTATAGAAAATGAAGACGAAAAGGCTATTCCTGGTGCTATTGAGCCTAATCCTGATACGAGTCTTTCTGACTCATCTAGACCCGATTGAATTTCACTTGTTTTGCTCATGACTTCTGTATATGAGGCATGCTTTTCTATCAAGTTTCTAAGCTCTGCGAATTTAATTTCCATTTCTAGCGTGAAATCAGGATCAATTGGTCTCAATGGTAACTCTATCTTTTCATAACTATCTAAATATGCAGAGCGTGCGGTTATTAGAGATTCTTCATATTTGTCTTCTTTATAGAAATTTAATACTTCTTGTAAACTTAATCTAATTTGATCTACATCGCTTCTTACCTCGCTTTTCTCTTCTTCAGAAGCTTCGCCAATATTCTTTTTTTCACCTTGAAAAATTCCGAACCCTTTACTAAGTTTATTTATATCTGCTAAATTATTGCTCTGTTGATTGCCATTATAATGATTGACGATCCCTCTGTTGGTGACTACAGTTGTGATTGATGCGTCATTTAATAAAACATTCTCTGCTTTGCCCAGTTTTTGTAAAATTTCATTTACAAAGAATTCAATCTGTTCTGATGGTGCGTTGTCTTTTATCATTTGTCTTAATCCTTCCCTCATATTTAATTCAATTTCCAACATTAGTTCTGGATCAATTTGTTCTATTGAGGCTTCAAGATATTCATAATTATCTAAGTATGCTGAAATAGCAGCCTTATCTGCTTTTTTATAGTCATTGTTGTCCTTGATTTCGTTTACTACAATGTTTAATAGAGAATCAATATTAGAGAAATAATTTTGGATCTCTAAAGGAAGACTTTTGGATAAAGAACTTTTAGATAATTTCATTAGTTCCTTTTCTAAAATATTCATTGATTTAAAAATAGCATTATAATCATGGTTTGCAGTATAATTTCCTATCTGCAAATACAGATCCGAAACAGAATCAAATTCTTGACTAGGAATTGAATTAGAAATGCGGCTAATTTGATATTCAGATCTATTAACAAGTTCGTCGATAATTTGATAATATAGCTCACTCTCCAGTTGAGATTGGTTTGATTTGATATTTCCTAATACTGATTTAGCATCTCTCAGTATCACAATAGAACTTTGAATTAGAAAATATTTTGAATCAAGACTTTTTATATTGATTAAATTATTTTCAATTGATTCAATCGTAGTTCGTGTTTCTGAAAAGGTTTTCCTCACCAAATCCCCCTCCGGTTTAATATTGACAAGATATATTGGAAGGTCCGTCAACAAATGTTCTAATTTTGAAGACAACATAGGATCGATTAATAACAATTCATCTTTTATTAATGGTAAAATCACCTGATGGGGAAAATATGCATATGAAAAAGCATCGTGTATATTACCAGACTCAAAACTATCATCTGCCAAATTTATCTTTGTGAGAATTCTTTCGAGGTTGTTAAATAGCGTGAAGTTTCTTTGTAAATCCTCTGAAAATATTAGGGATTTAGAATCGTTATTAACAACATCTACTTCAGAAGATGCATGATAAGGAGAGAAAATACAAATGACAAAAATAAATATGAAGAAAGATAGACATAGTAACTTATAATTCAATTTTTTTTCATTGTTATTCATATTTTGAATCCTTCTTTGACATTCTTCTAAGATATTAGGTTATCCTAACTTATTAGCTATATTTAAATATATAGAAAAGTTCATGATTGAAAAAGAAAGTAAAATATTTTTTATTATATCTCAAATAAAAATATTTATTCAAAACATGGTATTACTGATTCAATAAAAATAAAATTACTGTTTAAATAATTTTTCTGCCATGTCCAAGTTGGATTTTATATTGTTATGTAATGTCATAATTTCGTCCAAAGGCTTTTTGTCCTGGATAGCACTTGCAAAATCTTGTCTAATCATTACTTCTGTTTCTTCCATGAGATCTTTATCAAGGTCCTTTAATGGATCTTCAATATATTCATAATTGTCGATATATGCAATATCGATTAGTTCAGATGCGCCTGTATAATTTCCTGTATTTAATTCTGTTATTGCCTTATCTAGTAAATTTCTGATATTGGATAAAATTGTAAAGAAATTGTTCTTCTGATTTTCCTCTTGTGCCTTAATATTGGTTAAGGGCAATAATAAAACTACCATTAAAATTCCTGAACTAAGAGTATAGAAAGTTCGTTTTGAATTTATCACTGCTATTTTTTAAATCAAAATTTAATTATATATACTATTGTTCCTTTCTCATTCTTGAAAATAATATTTGTATGTCAATGTATCAATTAATTTTAATTGAATAAAATTTATGTCCAAGTCAAATGTCAAAGTGATTATAGCTCATTCCAAACGTCATATCCAGATATTTTGATCTGCTTTTTTTTGTTCTTCTATATTGGTATAGAATGTGTTTTCCCATAAATCTGATTTTATATACTGATTTTCCTTGCTTTCATTTGGATTTAGGTATTGAGCCCTGCTTGGAAGATATAATACAGTCAGCAAGTCTCTTTGCATTTGCATATTCTAATGTCATCTTGTTTATGTCAAATGAAGCACTTTCTCATACCAATAGAACTTTATTACAACTGTTTTTCCTTAAATGGATCTTGATTATCTATCTCATCAAACGAGATTTTAGTCCTATGTATACAAATAAAATAACTTTCAACCAAAACGCTATTTTATCTTTGAAATATGACTAAAAAAGTAGAGTACGTTGCAATAATAGTGGATGTTCTATTTCTGATAAATTAATCATTTAATAGAATGTCACCTTCAAAAGGAAAACCTATTTTTATTAAAAAACAGATCTAAACAGCAATAAAAATATCCAAATAAAAAAAAATAATATTGTAGAAACCTGTTAATAACAAAGATGAAGTCGAAAATGATTGTTGCAATTGTTCAAATGAAATCATCAACGGATAAAAATGAAAATTTGGAAACCTCTGTTCGATTTATCGAAGAAGCCGGTAGAAAAAATGCTGATTATATTTTCTTCCCAGAATTTCAAATGGCATTTACTCCTAGCAATCAAAATTTAGATGAATTGTTTTCAGTGGCTGAATCGATTTCTAATAGTAATTTTTTAAAGAAGCTTCGTCAAGAGTCAAAACGATACAATATTGGAATAGTCGGTACGATGTTTGAAAAAAATAAAAACAAGATAGAGAAAAGGGTTTTTGATACGGCATTTGTAATAAATAAAAATGGAAAAGTAATCTCAATATACAGAAAATTACATCTGTATGATGCTTTTGGGTTTAAGGAATCTACTAAATTTATTAACGGTGACAAAATTACGAAACCCTGTAAAACCATTTTTGGAAAAATGGGAGTAATGATATGCTATGACTTAAGATTTCCAGAACTAGCAAGAATACTGGCGTTAGAAGGATCAGATATCATGGCAATTCCTTCTGGATGGGTAAATGGTGTTATGAAAGAGGAACATTGGATTACTATGCTTAAAGCGCGTGCTATAGAAAATGGTAACTATATTATTGCAGCAAATCAGGTTGGAAATATTTTTTGTGGAAGAAGTATGGTAGTAGATCCATTAGGTTCTGTATTGACAGACATGGGAGATAAAATTGGATTAGAGGTAGTAGAAATCAACAAACAAAGAATAAATCAAGTCAGAGATATTTTGCCATTATTAAGAAATAGGAGAGAAGATGTTTACAGGATCAGCCAATCTTATTAGATACCTGTTTCTTTTTCTTTGGACAATTAATATTTATGCAAAGAGATTTTGTTAATCTAAGAGTGTAATAAAAAATATGGATAACTGGCCAATTACAATACGAACAAGATTTAGTAGTAGATTTAATTATACCTTTTTGAGGCAGAGGCAAGGTTATACTACATCCGTCATTAAAGTAATTGGAACATGATATGAATCTTTTTCTCGTTTTTCTTGATCTTATTATTTGCAGATTTCCTTTTCGACAAAGAGGACATGGTCCTACTAGAATATTTTTTCTTTTATTTTTATAATAGTTCTCAGTTTGATTTTTTAACATATTGATGGCAGAAAGGTCTATTTCTAAATCATCTTTTTTATAACTATCAATAGATTCTAAAATATCGTTTATAACATCATCTAAAATATTTGAATTGTTTCTAACTCCCAGCTCAATCTCTTGTAAATATTTTTCTAACATTCTAGTTAGCTCAGTTGAAATAATATTTGGAGATTTTTTCTGTAAATAGTCAATCAATATCATTCCAAGCTTAGTAGGTAAAAGGATATTTTTTTTTACTTCAATGTAATTTCTCTTGATCAGTGAATCTATTATATTACCTCTTGTAGATTTGGTTCCCATTCCTTCCTTTTCCATTTTGGACAATAAAGAAGAATAATTGAAATGTTTAGGAGATTCGGTGAATTTTTCTTCTCTAATCATTTCGATATTTTTCAATATATCTCCAACTTTTAGTTTAGGTAAATGCTTAGATTGTTTAGGCATATTGTAATAAGGAACATAAAAATCAATCCAACCGTCTTTAGAAACAACGTAATCAGTTATATAGAATACGTGGTCTTTATTAAGAGTTACAAAAATAGTAGTTTTCAAATATATTGTCGATCCACCAAACGTTGAAAAATATCTTTTAACAATAAGATCATAAACCCGAAATTCCTGAGATGTTAAACCTGATGGCTTTCTACCAGTGGGATGAATAGCAGTGTGTGCTGGATCAGTCTTATTACCGTTGTTTGGATATAATTTCTTTTGTGACATTAATTTATGGACATTAATTTTGTATTCATCAGATATTTGAGCAAGATCCTCTAATATTTTTTTATTGTTGATAGAAGTTGAAAGAGTTTGACTATTAGTACGAGGATAGGATATTAGTGTTTTTAAGTATAATTTCTCGGCTATGAAAAGAGTATAGTTAGGAGAAAATCGAAATAATCTAAAGGATTCCTTTTGTAAGTCTCCTAGATTAAATGGGTAAGGAGCATGTAGATATTCATTTGTTTGTGAAATTTCACTTACTAATCCATCAATATTTTGGCAGTCTTTTAATACAATTTCTGTCTCATCGATACTGCTCATTCTTGCTTTAATATAAGATAATAATAGAGAATGATTGCCTTTCTCAAAATGTATTTTTATATTCCAATAAGGCAAAGGAATATGACAGTTGATCTCATATTCCCTATCAATTACAAATTTAAGAGTTGGACTCTGAACTCTGCCAACTGTTAGATTTGTTTTAATTTCCTTAAATTTGATGGAACTCATCAACGACCTAGAAAAATTGATGCCATAAATAAAATCTAGCATATGTCTCAACATTCCTGCATATGCCATACCTGTGTTGGGTTTTTCCAAATTATTAAATGAGTTTATAATATCTTGATCAGTTAAAGTTGAAAATTTAGCTCTCAGACAGCCATGATATTTATTATCACAGGCTAACTGTAAAATGTTGTATCCTATTAATTCACCTTCCTGATCATAATCGCAGGCATGTATTATTCTATCAGCCTCCTCAGAAAATCTTTTTAATAGATCTATTAGCTTTTGGTTTTGTCGATTTTTTTGATTTGCTGTTAATGGAACCCAACTTAAATCAAAAACTGGAAAAAGTTTCCTGTCTTTGTAGAAATCATTTAAAGTATACAGATGACCTTTTGATGAAATAACTACGTAATTTGAGTTATTGTAGCTTATTTCATATACGGTATTATTATTAATCCTAATTTGGTTAGCTTTTTTTGATCCTAAAACATGGGATATTCTATTTGCTACACTAGGTTTTTCACAGATAATCAAGGTATATTTTTTTTTATCTACCATTAATTTTGAAAAGTTATTTTTATTATCTTTCATTCATAAGGATATTTAATATTATTTACAATAAAAAATTACCCTTTTAATATTGAATAAACTTTGGAACTAAGTCTTACGGTATTATAAAAATATGAAATATTATCAGAAAAGATATAAACAATTAATAATTCAAATTTCATTATGCGTATAACTGTTTCGGCAATAAAAGCAGACATTGGTGCTATTGGGGGTCATACTCGTCCAAGCGATGAATTACTTGACCTTGTTAAAAAATTTGTAGAGAAAAAGGGAAAGGACCTTCTAATCGATCATTATATCGGATATACTGGAGACGATATCCACATCATAATGACACATAAAATTGGGAAAGATAATGAAAAAATTCACAAATTAGCATGGGATGCGTTCACCGAGGGTACAAAATTAGCAAAAAAACAGGGTTTATATGGAGCGGGACAAGATTTGCTAAAAGATTCTTTTTCTGGTAATGTTAAAGGAATGGGTCCGGGTGTAGCTGAGATAGAGATGGACGAAAGACCAAGCGAAGTGTTCAGTATTTTTGCAGCTGATAAGACAGAACCAGGTGCTTTTAATTTTCCATTTTGGAGAGTTTTTGTTGATGCTGGAAGTAATACCGGTTTGTTAATCAATGAAAAATTAGCGGCTGGTGTAACTTTCAGGATAATGGATGTAATGACTGGAAAGATAGCGGATTTAAAATTATGGAATGATAAACCAGAGTTAGAAGCCGGACTCATGTACCCTGGACGATATGTAATTCATTCAGTTTATTCAGCAGACAATGAACAGATTTTATCTGCATCTACAGATAGGTTGCACAATATTGCAGGTACTTATGTGGGAAAAGATGATCCGATTGCTATAATGAGAACACAAAAGAACTTTCCTGCAACAGAAGAGGCAGGAAGTGCATTTAATAATCCTCATTATGTGGCTGGAAATACGAGAGGAAGTCATCATATGCCATTGATGCCTGTAAAACTCAACTCAGCCGCAAGTCTGAATTATTCTATTCCAATAGTGTCATGTCTGGTTTTTAGTATGCATGATGGAAAGCTGACAGGACCTCATGATGGATTTGGAACTGTTGATTGGGATCTTCAGAGAATGTGGGCATCAGAGAGAGCGATGATTATGCGAAATCAAGGATTTATTCACCCCGCCACATTAATTCCAGAAGAATTGGAGTACAATAAGGGCTATGAGGCAAGATTGGCTAAACTAAATGAAAAATTTGTGCCAGAGGATAAATCTAAAAATGGTACAGAGAAGAAAAAAAGGGTAAAAGATTAAATCTGCAAATATTTTCCAGAATAGATCGTTAATTTGAAAGGATGTATTATTATTAATTTTAAGAATTATATGGAGATTTCTGGGGGAAAAACATTAGAATTAGCTAAAATAGCAGAAACAATATCAAAAAGCTTTAAAGTTGAAATAATATTGGCGCCTCCTCAAGCATCATTGTTCCATATAACGAAATCTGTTAAAATTCCCGTCATAAGCCAACATGTTGATAATGAGAAAGTAGGTTCAACTACAGGATTTTTTATTCCAGAATTAGCAAAGTCTTATGGAGTTGTGGGATCTTTGATTAATCATAGCGAACACAGATTGGATCATAAAATCATTAAGCAACTAGTTGATAGATTAAGAAAGCTGGATATGCTTTCTATCGTCTGTGCTTCTGATGCACTTGAGGTTGGTATGTTATCCAAATTTAATCCAGATATGATTGCAATCGAGCCCCCAGAACTGATCGGTACTGGACAAGCAGTGAGTAAAGTTAATCCGGCTATTATTAGAGATTCAGTAACAGAAGCCAAGAAATATTCAGAATTAAAAGTTATTTGCGGGGCGGGCATTGTAGACAAGAGTGATGTTATTAGTGCTATTAAATTAGGTTCACAAGGAATCCTGATAGCAAGCGGTATAATAAAGGCACGATCGTGGAAAGAAAAATTATCAGAACTTGTTCAAGCATTCAGATAAATGAATAAAAATAAAAAATTATTAATAATAGATTGGTTTAGGTCCCAACTCTTTTCATCTTTGAGCCACATCTAGGACATGATAGCTGATTATGTTTTACTCCGCAATTCATACAGTAATAACTTACTGAATTATTTCCAAACATTGTAGCGCCTGACATTCCTAACTTTCTCATTGTTCTCTGTCTCATGTAAAAACTTAATAGAATGAAAACACCGATTATTATTGGCAATGAATAAGGAAATGGGACAATAATAGATATTGCCAGACTTATCGCTAATGAAACACCTATCCAAAGAAATTGATTTATGAGAAAACTTTTATTATTAAAATCGCTCATCAATTTAATTATATCATTCTGGTATTTATAAATTATTTTGATACTAGAATATTTTCATTAAAAGATTCGAACGAAGACTTTACATCACATTTAAATATTCCTAGGTTTAACTTAAAAATACATCGACCAAACCGAAGGGGAACATTACCCTGACTCAGGATATTGAGCAGATATCCTGGGTCAATCTTTAAAAAATAATTGAAATCAATGATGCTTTTTAGTCTATACAAATCTATTGTACGAATTCTTCACATCTGATGACTGGAACGAAATAATAATGATTTATTATATAAAAATAAAAAAAATATTCATGGTGATCAACTTTGCTTAGATATAAATATAAAATCCAAAGAATTTTAAAAAAAATGTTACTTTTTATACGATCAGATAGAGAAATTATAATTTTTTATTTTTATTAAAGTAACGGTCGAATTTATTTCTAATAATAAAACATAACTTTAAAAAAAGGTATTTTCTTTATTAACTGATATTAGATTGTCGGAGAAAAAAGCAAATGCAAAAAAAGAAGCAGCTACTAGCCCTACAAGAAAAAGAATTGAGGCTTTCATTCGAGAAGAGAAGGTTCATGATGTTCTATTGGCTTTAAATAAGATTGGTCAGCCCGCTACATTTCATGATTCAAAAGGAATAGGAAAAGGAGAAAAATATCAAATCAGATATGGTCGACATGGTGATCTTACTACAATGGCTTACTCTAATAGACGTACAGTTGAAACCGTCGTGGATGAAGATAACGTAGATGAAGTAGTTTCACTCATAAAAGAAGCTGCCCAGATAAGTAAATCCGGAGCTGGTGGAATAATAGTTGTTTCTCCAGTAGATGATGTTATAACGATTTAATTCTCATAAAATTTCAAAATTTCATATTTTTTTAAAGTTTAAATGAGTTTAATGTCATAGAATATTTTTGTCTAACAAATTTACAAAATCTTGAAAGTTGTTTTCAGGTATTACTGCACCACATGCCTTGTCGTGACCACCTCCACTACCTCCAAGGCGTGATGCTATTTCGTTAACGACTCTTCCAAGATGTGTATTACAATCTTTTGATCCTCTGATAGAAATTATGAATGAACTTTTCTCTTCTTTAAATTTATACACCAACGCAACTTTTTTTTCAGATGCGCCTAGGATAAAATTGACTACTGTACTTGATGCAAGGTCTAGAGTATTTTGAACAAACACAAGGTTATTAGAAGTTCTTATTTCATCAGAGAGAGATACCAAGGCACGCGATATTTTTTGAGCATACTTCTCTGCCTCAAGAAATCCACCGTCGATATCGTGTGGAAATTTCATTTCAGATAGAGTTCTAACTATTCTGTGCAAATACTCGTCATCATTTTGATGGGAAGATATCATGTAGGATAACACAGTAGACTCCAGCATCAAGAATTGTCTATCATACCTTGATAATAGGGAAGAGGCTAAAGGTTTAGCATCAAGATAATCGGTTAAAGCTCCAGCTGCGGCAAAAAAAGCATAATGCTGTTTTAATCTTTTTTTATATTTGGTATATACCTGAACGCTGGTGGATTCTTCGGTAGAATGAACAAGGTTGACTCCAATATCCTTTATTTCATTTTTGATATCAGCATCCAGATCATGATGATCTATATAGGTAACTTTGTAGCCTAAAGATACAAGTTTATTCAATATATTTACAAATTTTTTATGAATTTTTTTATTTAATCCTAAATCGCATATGAATATTCTATTATATCCTTTTGTTACTTGACCTAATTCATTAGAAAGTTTATCTAACTTATTTATTAGGTTGGCATAGTCTACTAGGATCGTAGATACTTTTTTAAAAGCCGAATTAATTAATACAGCAGAAGATATTCCATCAACATCCTCTTTATGAGATAAACAAATAGTGATAGACATTTTTGAAAAACTAAATATCAATTATTTTCTACAATTTGCATATTAAATGATTTTTTATTTTGCACAAGATCCAGATGGGATTCTATTATAGTTGCTTGATAAAATTGAAAAAAGCAATAATCGACATGAAATCGATCAAAAATAATTTTAGCAATCATATACTTTTAATCCAATTGTTATTTAATATATATATTCTGGTGGTATATTTAATGCAGCGTAAGTAGTGTAGCAATACTGCTTGAAAAAAGTAGAATATATTGGAACTGATTGTAGTCTATAACCTTTAAATAATACCATTCAAATCCGAATACTATGTCAGCAGATAATCAAAAAGGAACTGTTCCAAAAATTGTTGCTCTCGAAGTACTTGAAAAAAATGGAGTTAATGTTGAGAGATTGAAAGAATTGATAACTAAAGGTGTAGGAGCAGAATTTACAACCTATTATTACTATACAATTTTGCGAATGCATTGTACAGGTTTAGATGGAGAAGGAATCAAGGAGATCGTAGAAGATGCAAGAATAGAAGATAGAAATCATTTTGAGGCCATGACTCCGCGACTTTATGAATTAGGTGGAAGTCTTCCAAGAGATATAAGAGACTTTGCAGACCAAGCCGGTTGTCCAGATGCGTATTTACCAGAAAACTGGCAAAATCTAGAATCAATTATCAAGGTACTCTTAGAAGCAGAACAATGCGCTATCAGATCTTGGGGTGAAGTATGTGATATGACCGCTGGAAAAGATCCCAGAACATATGACATTGCTCAGAGAATCATGCAAGAAGAGGTTGAACACGAGGCCTGGTTTATTGAACTTCTTTCAAAGAGGCCTTCAGGTCACTTTAGAAGAAAATATGTGGGACAATCACCTCACACGGGATCACAAGGTGGATTAATTCACACATAACTTTTTATTTTACTCGAAAATTTAAAAATTTTTAACTGTTAAATAAATATAATACTTTTATTATCCGTGTTTATGATTAGAATCAAATGAAAAGAAGAGTAGCTGAAATTTTAATGATAGCTTCCGGAATTGGTTTGACTATCGGTGCTAGTACTCTAAATGTTATCTCTTTGGTGTATGGAGGACTAGCTATCATGGGATTAGGAATAATATCCGTATTTTGGAGATAGAATTAGTACTATCTAAAAATAATGTCGTTTGGTACAATAGATAAACAGGAAAAAAGGGGGTTTAAACATAAGAATTTGTGATCCTAAAATTCTTTTTAAAAAGATAAAAGATTACCAAGGAGAGAAAAGATCTATTGTTGTAATGCATGATTTTTTTATTGACAGGATAATAAAAATCAAAAATCAAGAAGAATTCTTATCATTGATAGTCGAAAAATCAAGGTCTGGCGGTGGAAGTATTAGGGGAGTTCAGACCTTAGAAATTGAAGGAGGAAATGCTGTGAATGTAGCTTTTTGTCTGGCCAAATTAGGGCTTGATGTATATTTGTTCACAATAGCGGACAATATAGGAAAGAAGATCTTATCAAATTTATTTAAAGATTTAAAGAATGTAAAATTACGTTTATTTTCTGGCAGGCCTGGATATACTACTTCATTGGAAATTTTCAATTCATCAAGTAACGAATTGGAAGCTAATATCATGATTAGCGATGTTGGAGACAATAGTGATTTTGGACCCGATAGATTTTCCAGATCTACAGAAAAAAATATTTTGGAAGCTGCTGATGCAGTAATTGTCTTGAATTGGGCATCCAATTTAAAAGGTACTTCGCTCTTAGAATATGTTTTTAAAAATTCGCCTAATGCCTTTCATTTTATTGATCCTGCAGATATAAACAGCAGAAGGAAGGAATTTTGTTCATTATTACGAGAACGTGGGGACATAATTGATATCTTGAGTATAAATGAAAATGAATGTAATTCATTGCTTTTAGAATTAAATTATGGAGATCTAATATTAAAAAACCATTATGACAGTAAAGAAATTAAATTGGCAGCAAAAACACTTGCAAAGACCCTAAAAATATCTGTTGACTTGCATACTAAAAATGGATCGGTTTTTTCTGATGGAAAAGATATTTTTTTTGTAGAGTCATCGAGAGATATAATTATAAAAAGTTTGACCGGAGCCGGAGATTCATGGGATGCAGCGGATATTCTAGGACATCTATCAGGTCTTAATCCAAACGAACGATTATTTTTTGCTAATATTTTTGCTGCTTTATATATATCCCAAAAAGATAGACAATCAATAACATTTGCTAATGTTATTCAATTTTATAATAAGATGTATAAAAATAGTTCATGAATTATAATTGTTCACAAATATTTGCTGTCGTCTATGATATGGTTACAAATGTTTAAATATATTTAAAGCCTGAAAAGTTTATACATAACATTAAATATAAAAGTATTTCACAAAAATAGTGAAGTTATTTCGAAAATGCTGTTTTTGTCACCAATTCTTCTATTTTTTTGTTAATATCCAATGTAACCTTCAATAAATCAGGCGTCCACCCACGTTTTTTAATAAATGTGGACAATGCCTTTGTATCTTTTGGCAGACATGCACCTTCAAATGGCTTTCCTGCCATTGTTCCGTATTTACCTATACGCTTATCTAATGACACTCCAAGGCTAACAGCCTTATCATCAATCGCTAATTCTTTGCAGAGCATGCCGATTTCGTTAAAGAATGAAATCTTCAATGACAAGAAACAATTGGAAGTATATTTTATCATTTCAGCTGCCGCAAAGCTCGTTACGATAATCTTTTCAGTTAAAGGCTTGTAAATTTCTTGTAATAACTTTGAACTACCTGCAAACTCTTCTCCAATAATGACTCGGTCGGGAACAAAAAAATCCTCATAGGCAGTATCCTGTCTTAGAAATTCAGGATTATAACATATATTATAGTTTTTCCCTCGTTGTAATTTACAGTTTTTATCCATATAATCAACAACAACCTCTTTCATTGTTCCTGGTAACATTGTACTTCTAAATACTATCAAAGTCTCTTTTCCATTTTCTTTATAATTTAATGCATCTGTTATAGAAAATAAAGCAGATTTTACTTGTGATAAATCCTGCTCATCATCTTCTCCTGTTGGGGTATTCACACACACAAAAGTAATTACACCATGTCCTAATGCCTCTTTAACATTCTTTGCAATCTGATATCCTTCTTTCTTTAATGTATCCAACCTCGTTTTAGAAATATCATAAAATAATACGTCATGGCCTAACTTACTAAATCCCTTGCCAGTTGCAGATCCCACAACACCGGAACCGATTATTGAAATTTTTACCATTATTAATTTCGCAACCCTCTATATACAAAAATCCATTTAAATAATCTGGATATATAAGTACTACGATCTCTTTTTATTCTAGATAGTTAGAAGGAATTCTTTTATATATTGTTCTATAAAATACTAATATAAATATCGATATAACAAATATGAAAAAAAAGATACGAATACATTTTTTTCATAATTCTATCATGAAAAATTTTTCGATCTACATATAAATTAGAATTGGCTATAATAAGAAGTAAGAAACAAGAGATGTACAGGCTAGTAGATAGTAGATTACCAGAAGAAATTACGATTATTACGGTAATTGTAGCTTTATCTGTACTTCTCATATTTTCAATACTTCTTACTTTTTCTCCTGGATTATTTAATCACGTTTCAGTTGTAAAACCAATTGAAACATTTATTCTCAAGGTATCTGAAGGTGTAGGTTTTGCCGCTATCACTTATTATCAGATCATATGGATATACATACCATTAGGACTAATAGGGTTATGGAGATGGAGTATATGGATATTCAAAAAATCATCTTCACTACTTTATTATCCCATTAGTAACTGTAATGATGAACATCTCCATAAATATAGCATAATAACTCCTGTATACAATGAAGACCCCACTATTTTTCAAGATGCGATAGAATCATGGATTCAAAATAAACCTGATGAGATCATTGGTGTTATAGATCATAATGACAAGAATTGTATCGAGGTCTTTCAAAGAATATCAATAGATAGGTCATTCATGAAACTCATTGTTATCGATAAACCTGGCAAAAGACCTGCTTTAGCAGAGGGTATTAGAGAAGCAAGAAACAAGATAGTTGCTCTAGTAGACAGTGATACCATATGGGAAAAAGATATAAGAAATTCAATATTATCCCCGTTTAAAGATCCCACAATAGGAGGCGTAACCACAAGGCAACACCCTATTGAAAGACGAACAATCTGGCAAAAGATAACTGATATCTTTTGGGATATGAGAAATTATTATGATTTACCAGCGCAGACTGCAATGGGTCAAGCATTATCTTGTTTATCTGGAAGAACTTCACTATATAGAAAGGATATCATTGAAGGAAGTTTGGATGAATTTCTGAATGAGATAGTGCTAGAAAGAAAGAAAGAGTCTGGAGAAGATAAATGTCTTACAAGAATAGTTCATAGCAAGGGTTGGAAAACATATTACCAGAGCAATGCAGTAATATATTCTTACGCTGCTCCTGATTTCAAGACATTTTGGAGTCAAAGACTAAGATGGTCAAGAAATAGTCACAATTCAGATTTAGTTAGTTTATGGGACGGTTGGGCATGGAAACATCCATTTTTGGCATTTCATATTATTGATAGATTTATATCTATTTTTACTCTATTTTTTGGTCCTATCTTCTTCGGAGTAGCACTTGTCATGAACCAATACATATTAGCACTTTCAATATTGGCATTATGGATGATAGGAAGAGCAATAAAAATAATACCGCATCTTAAACGCTATCCCAAGGATATAACACTTTTACCAATATACGTTGTGATTAACTTTATCAGTGCGTTCGTCAAGCTATATGCACTTGTAACAATCAGAGATCAAAAATGGATAAGATCTAAGAATAGAAAAATTGGAACGTCACAGTTAAAAAATATAAAAAATTTAATATTGACCTCTGAAATAATTAGTTGTTTAATTTTTGTAGTAATTTACATTATAAAATAAATTTCAAAAGACCCGCTAACGAGTTTAAAAAGCAGGAATAAGAGAATGTCATTACAATTCGGTATAGCTTTTATATTTCAAAAATAATTTAATATAGAATGGGCAGGATAAACAAGGGTATAAAATGCAGTGTTCAAGGGTGTGAAGAAAATGCCGAAAGGTCGATGAGTGAAAGCAAAGGTATGATGGCTTCAGATTTAAATATTATTTCTTCGAGCAAGAGAGCATACCTATGCAGAAATCACTATAAGGAATGGAAAAAGGCTACCAAAGAAGATCGAGAAAATGAAAGGGCCAGATGGGGATAAAAAGATAGAGATTTAGAAGGTTTCTAGAATATGCGTTTACTGCAATTACATGCTGACTTTATTGAATACAGACCTATTTCAAAGGAACTTAAAGATGCAGAAGATGAAATAAAACTAGAAACAAAGAGATTAGATAATTTAGTCGTAGCCTTTGTCTGCATAGAAAAATATGATGATAGACAGATCATTGACAAGGCCCTGAATGAGATAAAAAATTATTTAGAAAATATTAAAGTCAATAAATTATTAATATATCCGTATGCACATTTAAGTTCCGATTTAGCTTCACCAAAAAATGCTTTTGAATTCATCATAGAACTTGAGAAATTAGCGAAAAAGATCATTAACAATGTAGAAAGAGCTCCTTTTGGTTGGACAAAATCGTTGAACATAAGTGTAAAAGGACATCCACTTGCAGAAAATTTTAAAATCATTAACAAAAGTCAAGACAATATAGGGAGAGAGGTTTCTGATCGTTCCCATGTGCATGAAATAGAGGTTGTATCGTCAGCTTTAAAATTTGAAGAAAAACAAGAATCAGCATGGTTCATACTAGATATGGATGGAAATTTGATTCCTTTGGAGAAGTTCAACTATAATAATGATGGTAACTTTAAGAAACTTATAGATTATGAAACCGCCAAAAGAAGAATTGTGGATGAACAACCTCCTCATGTTAGATTAATGAGAAAAATGGGTATAGCAGATTACGAACCTGCATCTGATCCAGGAAATATTAGATTCTATCCAAAAGGTAGACTGATGAAATCTTTGATTGAACAATATGTAACCAAAAAAGTCCTTGAATATGGAGGAATTGAGGTAGAAACTCCAATCATGTATGATACAAAACATCCATCTATGGAGAGTTATTTTAACCGCTTTCCTGCGAGACAATATAATATATCATCGGATAATAAAACATTATTTCTTCGATTTGCAGCATGTTTTGGTCAATTTTTAATGGCAAAGGATTTTCATATTACTTATAAAAATCTTCCACTAAAACTTTATGAATTAACTAGATATAGTTTTAGAAGAGAAAAAAGCGGGGAATTAGTAGGATTAAGGAGACTCAGGGCATTTAGTATGCCAGATTGTCATGCATTATGTAAAGATATGGAACAATCAAAGGAAGAATTCCTAAAAAGATTGGACTTGTCTATAGATGTAATATCTGCTTTCAACTTGAAAATAGAGGAAGACATAGAGATGGCAATCAGATTCACAGAACCCTTTTATATTGAGAATAGAGATTTTATTTTACAAATCCTAAAAAAATTTGGAAAACCAATACTTGTAGAAATGTGGAAGGAAAGATTCTTCTATTTTGTTTTAAAGTGGGAATTTAATTACATTGATAATTTGGGAAAGGCAGCGGCCTTATCTACTGATCAAATTGATGTTGAAAATGGCAAAAGATACAATATTGAATTCGTTGACGAAAGTGGAGTAAAGAAGAATCCCATAATTTTACATAATTCTCCGAGTGGAGCTGTTGAAAGAGTATTATATGCTCTATTAGAAAAAGCTGCAAAAATTATGGACAAAGGAGAAAGACCATCATTTCCATTATGGTTAACGCATACTCAAGTAAGAATTATTCCCATAAAAAAAAATCATGTTGAAAAATCGGAGGAGATCGAACAGATTTTTGCCAAAAATCAGATAAGGGCCGATATAGACGATAGGGAAGAATCTGTTGGAAAAAGAATAAGGGAAGCAGAAACTGAGTGGATTCCATTTATCATAGTGATAGGAGATAGGGAAGTCGAAACTACTATGGTGATTGTAAGGGATCGTACCAGCAGCAATCAATATGAATCCAACCTAGACTTATTGATAAATAAAATCAAGATAGAGATACAAGATAAGCCATTTATGCCATTGAACTTACCGAAATATCTATCAAAGAGACCTCAAATTATGACATAAATATTTTTTGAATTTTTGAATTTTATTTATTTATTATCCAACTAGGGAAACAAATAATAAAAATAGATTTATGTGACCATGAAAATCTATCCAGATAGCATCAATTGACTTTCAGTAACTGGAACCTTGGTGGTATTGGTCGAGTGTGTGGCATTACCATAGACAGATTGATACGCGTTTCTAACTATATCAAAAAATTCTGTAGTATATATTTTGCCATCAGTAACGTTAATTAGGTTAAAGTTTTGGACCTGGTGAGAATCTACTCGCCATTGCCAAAATGCAGAACCCCAAACGTCCAGATTTTTAAAAGTTGCAACCATAAGATCCGCCTCGGTCTGGTTAATACTACTGAATGTTTCATTGATAAATGTAATAATCTCTCCTTCTTCATCAATTATTTTATCTCGTTTTACATTGTTCCATTCACCAATGTAAAGCGGAACGTTTGCAAGACCGGCAGCTTGAACGAAATTACCTAGTCTAGATTCCTGATAAGTATTTCCCTGTGGCAATCCATAAACACTTATTTTGAATATTACGTTTGTGGTATTTGCAGGTGCCATTTTTGCCAAGTTAATCGGATTAAGTTCTATAGCACTTTGTAAAGAGACAGGAATACTCATACTATATGCTAAAGTTTTAGTGGTACTCTTTCTTAGAAAATCTGTCATGAAGGTATTGTATTTACCTATCTTTGACCATTGAGTTTTATCATGTACTTGTGGTTCACTTAAAATTTCATATCCAATTGTACTTTTATGATTGTCAACGGTATCAACTATCTTTTTAAAATATTCTGTTTGTAAAGTCCATCCATCCTTTCCATCCTTATCATGAACGTTTCTGTCCCACCAATTTGACCACCATACTTTAGCAGTAGGATATTTAGTTCCTCCTCCACTACCATAAAAAAATGCAAAATCTCCTTCAAATAATGAAAAAGGAAAACCAGTTCCTCTTTGGGGATTCAGATATGAAGAGGTATGAAATTGGTGATTATCATATAATACATGTATGTTATATTTGTCTGCTGTGGTCGCAACTGTTTTTAACTCTTCGATAAATTGTACTGGATTTTTAGCGTACGCCTCCCAAAAAACCAAAAAACGAACATGATTCATACCTGATGAAGATAAAATCTTGAAACTTTCTTCAAAGTAATTTGGGGGTAAATCGTTGTCTACATCACGTGCTTGCGAGGTACGTGTATAGTATCCATGCATATCTACACCATTGAAAGGAGGTCCGTTATTTTCTTTATATAATGGTTGCTGAGCTTCTATCGGCAATGGCTTTGTTTGAAAAATACATATATTAAATACAAGTAGAATAGAAAAAGATACCAGAAGAAACACATATTTACATTTATTTACTGACAATAATATTTCAGAGTATACTTAGAAGACTTTTTTTATATATGTATCCCTACAATTACATTTTTTTCTATAAATATTTTATGGCAAAAAAATAGCGAAAACCTGATTAACAATTGTAACGTCATTTATATAGCAGACTACTTTTAAATTAGTAACACAATTGCGTTATCAACTAATTGTTAGACTAGTACATTTTTCCTTGTTTTTTTCTGTACTAGTTTTAGCATTTAATTTTTTATTTTTGGAAGCGATGGCAGTCAACCAAAATGAAGTGAATGAACAAAGTGGCAGAGATAATATTTGTTTGAAATATGACAACATCACAAAAACAATAATAGTTTGTGATGACAATGTAGAGATTCCTACGATATTTTCTTTTTTTAATAATTCAAATATCCTAGAAAGCATTGGAAATAAAGAATGGTTGTTAAGATCTAATATTCTAGTATTAGAAAATGGTACATTAATTATTGATGGTTCGAAATCTAAAGTTATAAAAATAGCTTCCAATTATTCAAGCAATATACCTTATTCCATCACATCAAGAGGAAATTTAATAATAGATAATACTAGAATAACTTCGTGGAATTCTACAAGTGATTCCCAACCTGTTGTTAGCTCTCCTGAAACCGTTAGACCTTATATCTTAACCTTTTGGGATTCTTCTGGAAAGACAAATATTACAAATTCCTACCTAGAGAATTTAGGATATAAGGGTTACCTTGGAACAGAAGGAATAACATATTTTTCTGGTAAAGGGAGTTTAATTAGCAATAATACAATATCTGGAAATTATTTGGGTTTACATTTGGTGAATAATGTTTCTGATATTACAATTGAGAATAATGACATATCAAAAAGCAATTTTGAAGGTATTAAATTAGACACCAAAACAAACAATATTAAAGTTTTTGATAACACGATACATGAAAATAATTTACATGCAATCGCATGTCTAAGAGGTTGCAATTCAGTGGATATCAAAAATAATGTTTTAGAAAATAATATTGGTATTGGAATACTGGTAGACAAACAAGCAAAGAAGGTAATTATTGAAAGTAACAAGATAAAATCCAATACCATGGGTATAATGATAGCAGAGTCAGAAGATAATAGTATCAATAACAATATCATTGACAAAAACGGAAATGGTATTTTTCTAAAAAAAACTGGTCGTAATTTAATAACAAAAAATAACATTACGGGAAGTAATAACTATGGTATAAATATATATTCGAATTCTTCTCTAAATACGATTGAAAATAACATCATCCGAAAATCAATGAACAGTGGAATAAATATAGCAGATTATGCAACAAAAAATAACAAATTTGTTGGAAATGTGATTGAAGGTGGATTAAATCATGGTATTAGATTGGATAGAACTTTCAAGAACAATTTTGAATCCAACGTAGTAGATAAAAATAAGAATGTTGACTATTATATAAAATTATCAAAGAACAGTATCCTAATGAATACGTACTTTAATAATACTTCTATTTTATTCTTTGACAAGAAGAGTAATCTCAAGATAGTTAATATGGATAATAAATTGTTAGACGGTAATAATGTTACCAACATTGCATCTCCAAATAACAATACAGTCATTATACTACCCATTAAAAACTTTACCAAACTGACAACTATTGGTATGTATGTTGTTCCTAATTTATCTCATGTAAATATTTCATCAATTAATAATGATTTTTCCAAAAATAAGGATTATAAAAAATGGAATGCTGTCTTTGCGGAGCCAAAAATGCAGACAAAATTTATTGTAGAGGGGTTCGATTCTGGCAGTCAATTTTTTTTAAAAACAAATGAAACAGTTTCTGAACTGGTTTCGGTTGACAAAAGAAATAATATACAATTTTCTTTTATTAATGACGGATTATCATATATTTTCAAAATTGAAGCGACCAAAACTCCTATGTTAATCACGATATTAATTTTGTCAATCCTAATTGGCGTTTCAGCTGGAATTTTCTTTTTCTTGAGACGAAAAAGGATGATTAAGGATAACAATATAAAAAGATAATAAGATCACTCCTAATTTTGTAGTAAAAGATTAATCTTATCCGTCGCTTATATTACGTATTGAATTTTGGATAAAGTATATGTAATTTCAACATCCAGAAGTAACTATAGCTATTGATAATAAAAACAAAATACAATACTACCACGATAAAGAATGTATATAAAAGAATGTGTCATTGATGATACATATATAATTTAAATACAAACGAAATAATACTATTCCAGCAATATATTATAACTATCAGAGCCAAAAAACGATAGATTTAATATTGTGACTTAATTATCTTTTGATTTAACTCAATATTATATCAAATACCTTATGATTGAGAAATTTTGAATACTTTTCCATTTTTTGTATTGGAGGCGATCACAAATAAATCTCCATCTGTTGGATCTATCTTTATGTCTGTAATAATACCAAATCCCGTACCCAATACCGCATCATTAATTTCTGAGGGAGTATTAACTATTCCATCAGCCAATGGTCCAGTCAATTGTAATCCGGTTCTAGTAGAATTAAGATCAAAATGAAGCAATGTGCCGTTTTTTACACCGCCTACTAACACGTCATCTTTATATTCATCGCCTAATGTGTCTGTATGAATAAAAGCAATTGTGGTGGGAGCGATGGTTTGATTCCATGTTAAAGCTGGATCGTAATATTTGCCTTTATTATTAAATGTAATTAGCTTGTTTCTATCAAAATCTTGACCAGTCATACTCTTATACAAACTAGGAGTTCCTAATACTTGTCTCCATCCGCTATTAAAGCCAGGCTTAATAATGTTAATTTCATCACCATAATGAGAACCATTTTCTGTGTCCCATAAATATCCTGTAATACTATCAAATCCAATACCAAAACTGTTTCGAATACCATATCCATAATATTTGTCTAGTAGACCTAAATTACCCAAACTGAAGCCATCGTTGACAGTATCCCCATCGGGTGTAATTCTTAATACACCTCCTCTACCATCTGGAAGAGATGTTCCTTCAAGATTTTGGGCAATAGTATCTCCGCTGGGATCTTTGATTCTATTAAGATCACCCATAACAAGATACAAATTTCCATCTGGTCCAATTCTCAATACCCCGCCATTATGAGATGGTCCTGGAGTGAATGGTAAATCCAAAAGCAGTACCGGATTTACTAGCTTTCCATCAATAAAGTCATATCTATAAAGTTTATTTCCTAAAATATTACCATTGTCCTGACCTTCTGTTTCAGTAGCATAAAGAAAAACATAAGAAGGAATTAAAGAAGCATCATCTTCTGAAAATTTTCCCGATTTAGATAAATTCAAATAAGCAATTCCTAAAAGACCTCTTTCACTCTCTGATGCAACATTCAGATCCAATAGTTGAGTTACTTGTCCATTAGCTATTCTTTTTACTATACCTGTATTCTTTTCTATTATTAAAAAGTCATCATTTCCAATAATTTCCATACCTATTGGAAAATTCAGATCATCTATAATCAATTCAGCTTTTAAATTCGGATCAGTTAAAATGGGATTGATATCTTTTTTTGATTTCTTTTTGGATTGAGCATCAATATCATCAAGAGATATTGATAAAAGAAGCATACCAGCAAATATGAAAATAGTAAAAGAAATTTTTTCAATATTATTATTTAAAAGAGTCATATGGTCAAAATATTGTCAAGTATATTTGAATCTATTCTAAGACATTAATGAAGATGATGCAGACGATCTTTTTTGAATCTGCAGAATAAAATTCCCCAACAACTTCATAGTACGTTGTATTATAAAAATTAAATATTTTTTATTTATTGTGCGATAGTTCAGTAGTTTCCTCTAATATCTATCTCTTTTGATACAGGAGATGCTTTTAGATTCGTGTAGGGATAAATGTTTATGTTATATTTTTTTATGGAATTATCTGGTTTGATTGTTTCTATTAAATGGGTCTCTGCAAATAATGTTTTATGGAATGTACCTCTTTTACTTGTTTCTTTCATGATCTTTTTATATCCATTATCAGAAATTATTACATAATCACCAGTTTTCAGCGGTTTGGCGGAGAAATAGCTCCTCTCATCCATATCTATATGAAATATTTGCTCAGGAATCCAGACAAATAATGGACTGCTTACTAAAGTTACAGTACCATTGCTTTTTAGCATATAGTCTATGACCACGGCCTGCGATTTTATGATTGAAGAATTAGCATCGATAGAGAGAAGAATTATGGTAGTAGCCAATCCAAATATAGTAATTGCAGATGTTACAGCATATGGTGTTATTTTCCTTATTTTTATATTTGGAATACGATCGGATAATTCTACTATTAGTTTTGCTCCTGCTATTGAAAATGCCGGCATCAAAGGAATAAAATGAAAGGAAGACACAAAATCAATCCAGTATAGAAATAGCAAAAAGGGGATAGTAAATAACAAGATGAAAAGGTCTTTCCTAATAGCGGCGTAGATAAGACCGCCAATTGCCAATATGAATAAAACTGGGTCCGATTCTGCAAAAGACGTGAAGGAATTGACTAGAGGCTTGCTTTCTCTTTGAGTTTGGTGTAATACATCATCAATCCAGATATTTAATTCACCTATGGAATATGCATGTGCTGGCCATAACAAGGGAATAAGAAAAACTGGAATAAACCAAAGTCCAAGGCTTTTTAGTTTTTTGTTAGGACTATTTGTATATACAAGATAACCTATCAGTGGAATCATTGTAAAAACCGGAATCTTGGTAAATATAGATAGACCTAAAAATGCACCTGAAAGAAGAATTAAAGAGATATTTCTGAATCCCAATGTATTTTTCGCCTGGTCAGAATTCTGTTTCAAATAAAGTACTAGGAGAATCGAAGTCAACAGTAATGGTAATTGTATCGATTCCAGAAATATTCGTCTTAGTGCCCAACCGTAGGGTACAACTGCAAAAAGAATCGACGCAATAAATGCAATTTTGCTACCATATCTTCTTTCTGTTATTTTAAAAACTAGAAATGTATCTATCACTGCAAAAAGGCTCATAATTAATCGTGGAACTAGATAAAGAGTTTGAATAGAATTTTCAGTAGGTGAAGGATTGAGCGAATCTGGATATCCGATTAATCCCATAATACCAGCCATGAGTATTTGACCGAAATAAGGAGCAAAATAACGATCCTGTGGTTGAAGACTTTCGCCCTGTAACGTAGACATGGTTTTTCTCATGTAATGTCCCTCGTCAATATGCAAATTTGGAAAGTCAAGTAAATTCCAAGTGTGGGTAAAGGCACTTAATATTAATGGAATAAGAAGTAATGCAATCTTGTTGCTCTTACCATATCCTTTCTTTTCAATCAGTTGACTTATTTCATCATCACCCAACACAAATAATTTTATGATTATATATGCTCAAAATGAGATATATTCGTCACATAGTGAGAATAAATGTAATCAGATTTATTTCTTTTCGTATTTTTTTCTGCCGTAATTATATAACTGCCATACTGAACCAATATAATCAAAAATAACATTATAACCCATCTTACTTTTACCTGATTTTCTATCAGTAAATGTATATGGAATTTCGTAGATGTGCATATGTTTTGATTTAACGAGAATTTCTAATAGGATCTTGTAACCCTTCGTATCAATTTGTAAATTTTCCATTAAAGATCGTGGCACAGCAAAGAATCCAGACATTGGATCTGTGACATTATTGACATGTAACCCAATTTTTGCGATTATCGCAGCACCTTTGCTGATTAGTCTTCTTTTAAATGGCCAGCCAACTATTGCTCCATTTTTTATATATCTTGATGCAATAACTATTGAATTAGAATCATCTAATAACTTTTCAACCATTCGAGGAATAATTTCTGGAGGATGCGAAAAGTCTGCATCCATAACAAGTATATAATCACCCTGGGAGAATTTTACACCTTCAAGAATAGCAGGAATCAATCCATTCTTTTCTTTTCTATTAAGAACGTGTATTGAATAGTTAATATTCTCTTTAAATGAATTGTTTTTTTTCTTGTAATCATCATCATTGGCTATATAATTTTGAACAATATTTCCTGTACCGTCTGGAGAACTGTCATCAACTACAATAATTTCGGTAAATATATTATGATAAAGATTTTCTTTGATCTTGTCTAATAATTTGATAATATTTCCAGATTCATTATAAGTAGGAATAATTATCGATAAAGTGAACATACTTTTAGTTTTAAATGTATCTTGATGATGATTAGTTTGCACTTTAGTTCTATAGTTTCAATCGGTGTATTAAAATTATCGTGAGTAAATTTGATAACATTTTTTTATATATTTTTTAACTAAGAAAATTATACTCATTTTTTAAACGAATCATATAAAAAAAATCCTACTTATTTTTATATATTTTTATAGAAAATATAAAAATAATTACAAAGGTGGGATGAAAATTCTTTTTATTTTAAAATATTGTAAAATTAGTCTAAAATACAAGATACCACAATACACGATGACATTAATGAATATTGAAGATTGTTATATAAGATATAGTAATACTATTTAAATTCAATCTAAAATTATTAATTTTGCATATTTGTATTACTATAATATTCATGACATAATCAAGCTTAAATCTGAGATAAATTTACAGGAATTGGAATATTTTGTATCAAAAGAATTCAGTGAACCGGATATCACATTGTCTGTCAATTCCTTTTCTAGAGATCCAGATATGTCAAAAATGCGTACAAAAAGAAAATTAATTGTAAAAGACTTTGAATCTGGAAGTACGTCTTATGAGATAAAATATACCGAGCATTTTGGGAGGTCTGGTGCACAATTTCAGATAAATGTTGATTGTAATAAACTAGAGATTTTAATTAACGAGTTAATTTCAAAGTCAAAGCATGTTACCTATGTTAATTTGATTGAACCTCTGTTGAGATTTCTCTTTCTTTCTAAAGGTTATATCCTTTTACACTCTGCTTGTATGTCAACGCCTGATGGAATTGGTTTTTTTCTTTCTGCCCCACCTGACACAGGAAAGACAACTACTGTCATCAAATGTGTAAAAAAAGGATTTTCCTTTTTATCGGATGATATGACTATAATAAATCTACCTAACCAGGCTCTATGTTTTCCAAAATCGATGACTATTAGTTCACACACTTACAAAACGGCTATAGATGCACAGTCTGTAGAACAGAAGCAAGATGAAGTAAATGAAAGTAATGATAAAAAAGGAATGAGGATTAGAAGTCTAATTCATTCAAAAACAGGTAGGAGTTTGATGCACAAGCTAGCTGACCATAATGTCCCAATTTTTACAATAAATACAATAGGACAGACAAAAATAAAACCTCCAAAATATCATATAAGGGATATCATAAAAGAAGCTAAGATTCAAGACAAGACAATGATAAACTTCCTTTTTTTCTTGGAGAAAGGGGAAGAAGGACAGAACGTCGAGAAAATGG
The DNA here is from genome assembly GCA_035297365.1 of Nitrososphaeraceae archaeon. Taxonomy (GTDB): domain Archaea; phylum Thermoproteota; class Nitrososphaeria; order Nitrososphaerales; family Nitrososphaeraceae; genus TH1177. The sequence continues at coordinate 437 of DATGZA010000077.1, read as the reverse complement.
AGAAGATATCAACTGATGATGCTTTAAAAAGAGCAATAGAGAATAGTGATGACGCTTTTCTGTTTCCTCCATATAGCGATTTAATAAAATATGTTAGGTTCGAAGGTAAAACAGCTTACGATTTATTAGAGGATGAAAAGAAGATGATGAGAGAATTATTGTTAGGTATCGAGTGTCACGTACTGAAGAGCAGCGGAAGAAGGTGGACAGAAATGATCCTTCAAAAATTTATTCAATAAAATATTTTGTTTGATTTTTATGTAATAGAAAAATCTACAAAGAAAATTTAAAACATTTTCAAAATAGCTAAGGAAATGCAAACAAGAAACGAATCTATTATTTATAACAACAGAGTATACAAAATATTTCAAAATAAAGGATGGCGGATTTTACTCCATATCCATGCCGCCCATGCCGCCCATGCCGCCCATGCCGCC
>DATGZA010000076.1:0-2454 GCA_035297365.1 Nitrososphaeraceae archaeon | reverse complement strand
ATTTATTTGGACCTTTAAAATCCTGTACAAATTCAAACTTGTTCAAGTCATAACTCATAAATTTGCTATAACATTTAATACATAATTTTCTCTTATTCGCTACATCAATTTTTCCTTCGTTAAATCCCCTCCTGCAGTACCAATTGTCACATGTAAACGATTCATTATGATTTACCCAAATATCGTCAATTGAATCTGGATACATCGTCATATTATAATAAATTTATCAGACCAATTAAAAAAGTTTATCTTAGAATTTTTTAATCCTAACATGCTTCGCTAATAATGTCAGCAGTAAATTCCATAATTACTTTTGGAGCTATAGCAGTTATCGGTTATATTCTTTATAATAAATTCTTTCCAGGTCAGGGTATTGACCAGATACTTCAGGGTATAGGTTCAAAGATTCCCCAACCTGGAGGATTTCCTGCAGGACCGGCTCCAGTAGGAAATGTACCTACTTTCAATCCTAAAATAGTTCGATTAAAACAATTTGATACTTTAAATGCAAGACAGAAAAGAAGATTGACTTTCAATCCTATAATAGTTCGATTAAAACCTGTTGTAGTACTTCCACAAAGAACTGATGGAAAGATTTGGGTAGGTACATTGTCGTGGTCTGCTAGCAAACCAGTTGAAGTTAGACTATTGCAAAATTATGATGCTGATGTAAAACCAGATGCAGCTCACGGTAAACCAGTGACAGCACCATTTGCTCAAGGAGAATCTGCAATCTCATTGATATTACAAAGTAATGGGGCAGGAACAGTACCAAGTTATAATGCTGGTTCGATGAACTTTGCAGCTAGTCAAGTTGCATTCCATACACCAGGCAGCATACCATTCACTGTTACATATACAGTAGATGCAGAAGCAAAGAGTCTAACTAGTTAAACAGAAGAATAATAAAATTCTTATTCTCTCTTTTTTTCCTTTTTTACCTTTACTTAAAGAAGTTTCTTTAGTAGGTATATGTCATTAATTTCCTCGAGTTATTGCCATGAAGGAGACACTTTTTAATCTCAGAAAAGTTTTTTATGAAGTTAGAAGTGTTTTCCAGTATTCTATTGTTTCATTAGCTAAATCTTCATTAGCATCAGTAACAATTCGTCCATATAGTAGCGTTCTACTACCTTCTATTTCGATTTTTGGTAACTAGTTTGAATTTGTTCTAAATAGGTGTAAGAGTATAAAATGAATCTAGATTAACTGTTCAAAATAAAATAAAATAAAATAAAATAAAATAAAATAAAATAAAATAAAATAAAATAAAATAAAATATTACTTTATTAAAAATATACAACCAAGAGTTGTTCCTACCAAAGTAAAAGACCCTATGATTGCAGCAACAAATACCGTATACGAATGATTCACCTACGACTCCCATGAATATTGAAGCTATAAGAACGATAAATCCAATTAATGCGAATAATCCTAACACTATGGTTTTAATTTCATAAGTTGAAGCATCTATTTTATCAGCTTTAGAAGGTTGGTTCTTTTTTGGCACCTAGAACTACCGTAGAAGATGCACTAAAAATCATCGCAACTGTGAAGAAAGAAATAATCAGGCTAGTTAAATGCCTGTTATGCATTATCTTTAATATTGTTATGATTTAACAGATATTTGTTACCGTTTAGAGTAACTAATGCACGGGTTCGGTGGGATTCGGACCCACGACATTTTAACCCTTTAAAGACTGGTTAAGAGCCAGACGCTCTACCTGGCTGAGCTACGAACCCATTCTTTATCCCAAAATTAACTTCGGCGAATAAATTCCTTTTCCTTTCGCCCGCTCCCAGAATACAGGCGCCGTATGCGCAGAATGATTAACAAACTTCACGAAAATTTATTATCAACGGAACCATTTTGGCCGCATATGCCATCTAAGAATATCATATAATGGTTTACTGCTCTTCTCTGATATGCACCGACGCCACCAATAACCACTATAAACAATTGCTTGAGGAGAATTAGGATTTTTAAAAAGTCCTCTGAGCATTCTATATTTTGGTACAATTTTAAATATCAGCCATGGCAATTCTATTTTTTCCTCATCACCGGAGTCAACATCAGGCTCAGTTTCAGAATTAGAGCCTATTTGATGCTCATAACCAGAATTTCCTAAAATGTTCCTAACATCTTTAATACCAGTATCGTTCGTTGGTTCTTTTTTTTGGTAGGAATTATAGAAACTTGCATTTTCTCTTATATTTCGTTGAAATTCCATTGAAAGCGGGTTTATATTTTCAGATTTAGTGTGTTCATAAAAGCTAGCATTATAACCTTTGTCAAGATACCTTTCGTGAATATCTTTCATATGTCTATCTCTGTTCCAGGCTCTTGAAAATTCCCTTACACAGTAACAGCACCTATACTTTGTGCTATACTTTGTCATTTAATATTATTTTGATTTCTAGCATATATAAAAAAAATTTGTGAATTTATTCTAG
>DATGZA010000075.1:0-110248 GCA_035297365.1 Nitrososphaeraceae archaeon | reverse complement strand
TAAAGACGGTAAAGACGGTAAAGACGGTAAAGACGGTAAAGACGGTAAAGACGGTAAAGATAGTAAAGATAAAAACTGAGATACCTAATAAAATAATGATGACTACTTGGCTAGCGAATACAGCTAGCAATATCTATTTTTTTATTTATCTAAACAATTCGAGTAGTCAGCATATCTAAAAAAAATATAACATGGTATTTTTTATGTTACTTTTTTTATTATTACCAGAATATTAGCAATCGATTTTAAATATCTTAAAAATATATTATTTGTTAAATTCTAAAGTTGAGTAAACCGCCTGCATTTATTATTTTTGAAATTAATTCCGGGAACGGTTTTATAGAATATGTCTCATTTTTAGTCAAATTCGTTATTTTATTTTCTTTTAGATCAATTTCCAATATGTCTTGATCAGAAATTTTTATAACTATGTCTTTATCTATTTCAATAGGCAACAAATATCCACCGTCTACTGCATTTCTATAAAAGATTCTTGCGAAGGAAGGTGATAAAATTGCCCTTATCCCGACTTCATGTAATGCTATTGGAGCATGTTCTCGGCTAGATCCGCAACCAAAATTCTTGCCTGTCAAAAGAAAATCTCCTTCAGATATCTTGTCTGAAAAATTAGGATCGAGTCCTTCCATTGCATGTTTTGCTAATTCTTTATGATCATGGATCTTAAGGTAAGGACCAGGAATAATGACGTCCGTGTCTATGTTGTCCTTGTCATATTTGTGTACCTTTCCTTTCAAAATTTTCATTTTGTTTATTTCACATCTCTTGGATCTACTATTTTTCCACTAATTGCTGAGGCTGCAACCACCAAAGGTGAAGCTAAATATGTCTTGGATTCGATATGACCCATTCTTCCGGGAAAGTTCCTGTTAGTTGTACTTATACATATCTCGTCTTTTGCGAGTACTCCCATATGAGCACCACAACAGGCTCCACATGTTGGCGGACCAACAACCGCACCAGCTTCTATGAAAATATTCATCAATCCCTCATTTACTGCTTTTAGGTATATTGATTGTGCTGCAGGAAGCACCTCTGTCCTAATTCTTACCTTTTTTCCCTTCATGATTTTGGCAGCCATTCTAAGGTCTTCCAATTTAGCTCCTGTACAAGATCCTATGTATGCTTTATCCAATTCAATCCCTTGCAATTCTCTTGCGACGGTGATGTTCTGAGGAGAGAATGGCTTTGCAATGGTAGGCTCTAATTTTTCAATTTCGTATGCATAAATTTCAGAATATTCTGCATCACGGTCACCCAATATAGGATAATAATCCTCGGTGGTTCTAGAACTTAAATATTCATAGGTTGTATTATCTGGTTCAATTATCCCATTTTTAGCTCCTGCTTCTGTTGTCATATTTGTAAGTGTTAGTCTTTCCTCCATCACCAAATTTTCAACGACCTCTCCTGTAAATTGCATTGTCTTGTAATTGGCACCATCAGTTCCGATATCTCCAATAATTTTTAAAATAATGTCCTTTGCCATAATATGTTCTGGTTTTTTTCCGCTGAGTTTGAATAATATTGTCTCAGGAACTTTAAACCAAATTTTTCCATTCATCAGAACATACGCAATATCTGTATGTCCTAATCCAACAGCAAGCGCTCCGATAGCTCCCGAAGTATTTGTGTGAGAATCGCCACCAACATATGCCTCACCAGGCAAAATCAAACCTTCTTCATGAGATAATGTATGGCAGATCCCATACTGACCTAAACCATATTTATAGTGTTTTTTAATATTGAATTTCTTCGACCAGTTAGATAAAAGTGAAATATTATTAGCAGATATTATATCTGATGCAGGAACGAAGTGATCTTCGCTGATCCATACTTTATCCGGATCCCACACATGTTCTAATTTAATACCCCTCTTTTCCCATTCGGAGAAAACTTTAATGACACCAGGGCCAGAAACGTCATGCATCATAACCTTATCTATATTCGCTATTACTACATCATCAGGCGAAACGATAGATTTACCTGATGCCCTGGCCAATATTTTTTCAGTAATATTCATTCCCATTTTCTTTTTTCAACCAAAATTTCAGTTTCTAAGAATCAATACTTTCTAAAAAAATAAAAATGTAACTAAATTAATTATTTCATAAATATTGAATTGATCGAAATATTTGCTTTAAAGATTAAAACTAAAAAAACGCTTTTTGACCTCCCAAATGTTATTGAATCGACCGACTTTATTTTTAAAGAGGGAGATGTTATAGTTATTTCAAGTAAATTTGTTTCTATGAGTGAAGGATCACTAGTTGATCTTTCAACAGTAAAAGTTAGTCAAGAGGCAAAGAAACTTGCAAAGCAGTACTATATGGATCCTAGATTTGTTGAAATGGTAATCAGAGAATCGGATATTATATTTGGTGGATTACCAGGATTTTTGCTTTCCATAAAAGATGGAATTTTAGCTCCGAACGCAGGTATAGACAAATCTAATATTCCAGAAAATTATGTAATATGCTTACCAAAGGATCCTTTTACTACTGCTGAAAATATTAGAACACACTTCCTTGTAAACCATGGATTGAAGATTGGTGTTATTATTTCAGACAGTAGGTTGATGCCAACACGAGTGGGCACTATCGGTGTAGCTATTGGATGTTCCGGAATAGAACCCGTTGAAGATTTAAGAGGAAAAAAAGATCTCTGGGGTAAAAAAATCAAATATACTCTAAAGGCTTCTGCCGATTGCTTCGCAACTATGGGAACATTTATGATGGGAGAAAGTGACGAATCTATACCTATAGTTGTTATTCGTGGTTCAAATGTACCTCTAACTGATAGAAGATTGACTTGGAAGAATCTTGCAATAGATTACAAAAACGACATTTATCTTAGAGAATATAAACCTCTTGCATGAGAATTGTTGTATTATCAACATAGCATTTTAATATAACCATGAGCTCAAAATTTTAATAACCGAATGTCAGAGTTCCTTACGAGATATCCTCGCAAAATAAATATATTAAAAGGAATACAAGAATCAATAAAATTAGAGGATATACAATTTGATCATCTGAGTTTGATGGTAAAAATCAAAAAGGATGAAATAATTCAAACTCTTATAGCTGAAGGATTTAAAAAGGTCAAGTTTGAAAATAAGAAACCGGGACAAATAGGTCATGGCTTTGCCAAGAGATTGAAAAAACCTTGGGAAATACATGTCAGACTTTTAGAAATAAATCATGGTTTAATAGCACTTCAAGGAGAGGTAGAAATTTCAAGGAAATATATTCAACATATTAGGTCAGCAAGATGTCCTGTGATTTATGAAATAGAATCTATATTGAAAAAACACAAGATAGAATACAAGATCTGGAATGCTAAAGTCAGAGACTATATAACCCACATTATTGACAATCATCAGATTATTCTTGACTCACCAAAATTACCTGCAATGCCATGGATCCTAATGATGGCATCAGGTTCGCTAATAGCCATAATGCATGGTTTGAAATTTTTTAGAATTTTCTAGACAAGATTTTTTAATTGTCTATGATCATTATATTATTATAGAAATGGGAATTCCTGAAAAAATTAAAGCGATAGAAGATGAAATACACAAAACCCAAATAAATAAAGCTACGGAATTCCATATAGGTCTTTTAAAGGCAAAAATTGCAAAATTAAGAAGAGATCTCGAGGAAAATAAACACGGTAAAACAGTATCATCTGGCAAAGGAAGTACTGGATATGATGTAAAAAAAGAAGGTGATGCAACAGTAGTTCTCATAGGATTTCCTAGTGTTGGAAAATCAACGCTTCTTAATGCCCTAACAAATGCAAACTCAAGAATTGCTTCATACCAATTTACCACACTAACTGCTATTCCTGGTATGATGAATTATCACGGAGCAAAGATACAGATAATCGATTTGCCTGGTATAATTAAGGGTGCTGCTTCAGGGAAAGGAATGGGTAAGAAGGTCTTATCAGTAGCAAGGAATGCCGATCTGGTTTTAGTAATTGTAGATGTTTTTCAACCACATCATTATTCTATTTTAATTAAAGAATTATCCGAGATTGGTATTAAGGTTAATAAAAAACCACCTCACGTTCTGGTTGCAAAAACTGAAAGAGGCGGTGTATCCGTAACCTCTGATTCCCGAATACAGGTCCCAGAACCATTAGTCAGGGAAATGTGTAAAATTTATGGCATACACAATGGCAGAATAACTATCAGAGAGAAAAATTTCACCACCGATGATTTGATTGACGTATTATCTGAAAATAGGGTTTATCCGCAATGTATAACAGTTCTAAATAAAATAGATTTGATTGATACCAATAATCTAAATGAAATTGTAAAAAACTTTCCAGATACCTTTATTCCAGTTTCAGCAGATTCAAATAAAAATATAGAAAAATTAAAAGAGTCTATTTTTCAAAAATTGGACTTTATAAGGATATACATGAGGCCAAAGGGAAAACAAACTGATTTTGAAGAACCACTAATAGTGCGAAAAGGAACAAGAGTCAAAGACATTTGTCTTAAATTACATAGAAATATGCTTAGAGATTTTAAATTCGCATTAGTATGGGGCAATAGTGTTAAATTCGAAGGACAAAAAGTGGGTTTGGATCATATCTTGACTGATCAGGATATTTTAACAATTATCAAAAAAATTAACGCAGTATAACAAGTAATTCATATCTTTATCATTACTCGAGAAGCTCATCTATTTCCAGTATTCCCATCATTGCTGCTCATGCTATTCTCGTTGTTATCTATTTTTTCATTTTCATGTTTTTTCTTTCTTAGATTTGTATAAATTAATGCACCAATTATTCCTGCTATTATTATGTAATTCACTGGTGGATTAATGTATTTTAATACGATCCCAATCTTGGGAATCACATAAGGCAATTCTGCCTTCTCTACTTTTCCTATGTAATCTTTTTCTCTAATAGGAAAGTCTGTTCCGGGAATAATTCCATCATTCGCATCTCCTTTTGTAACTATTATTTTTTCCCCGAATTTATCGGTGATATCAATTATTCTATGAACTATTACCCTGTCTGCACCATCAGGTCTGTTAAATACGATAATATCACCTATTTTCAAATTTTGAAAAGAATTTCCATCTCTAACTACTAAAATATCGCCTACGTTCAAGACAGGTATCATACTTCCACTAGAAACTACATAAAAGGGATTATCTACATTTAAAAAAATCTTTACTGCAAACCAGAATATTGCTACTCCTATAATTATAATAACAATATCCTTAATATAACTATACTTCTTATCTTTCTTTCCTAACAAGTTTAAATAAAATCGAATAACTCGTTACATAAACTTTTAGATTAAATCTTATATATTGGCAGCTCAGTCAAATGCCTTTATTACATTATTTTTTCAAGATTAACTCTGATTCTTCACTGCTGCCTGCTATATAAGGGGATATCGTTCGTATTAAAATAATCGTCTATTGCTTGATTTGCAATCCTATCAACATTGATATTTTTTCTTCTGGATATAAACATATAAGATATATGGTTAAAATTTTTTTCAAGATTACTTATTTGCCTTGTAAGCATTCTTAACCCCTTTTTTCTTACTCTCTTTTTTATTTTTCGTTGTTTAACTACTGACAAACAGTCAGAAAAGATCATTATATCATTATCGATTCCAATCGCTATTTCGAGGGCCCTCTTTAAGGCAAAATATTCTGACTGAATATTTGTCTGAATACCTATAAACTCACCATATCTTAAGATTAGTTTATCTCTTTTAATGATCGAGATTCCAATCCCAGAGGGACCAGGATTTCCTCTGCATGCCCCATCGATATTTATCGATAGCAAAATTTTCATTAAAAATATGTGATTAGATTTTATATTTTTAACTGAATTAATATACAAAGTACTAGGAATTTTCTAATAAAGTAAAAAAATCAACTATCTAGATATGGCTTGTATTTCTCGACCAAATCAATTAGTGGAAAACGTTTTCCTCCAACTATCTTGATATCTAAGTTAAATTTTTTATTATCGTATATTTCTACGATGTTATAGGAATTTTCAAAGAAACCCCTAAATCTGGAAGAACTTGCTGTTCCTGCATAGGCAATTTTTAAATTTCCCAAATTCCATAGCCAAGGTCTATGCTTATGACCACAGAGAACCAAATTAACAGACGATTGAAGACAAGATCTAAGAGAATCCCCCGCATCATACACAATCACTTTATCGGTTCCAGTATCTGGAATACTAATTAAATGATGATGCATTGCAATGATCTTCACCTTGTTGATTTTTGCGAGCGTCTTCTCCATCCAGGAATTTTGTCTGTATCCAACTTCTCCTTCATCTCGATCAGGTCTTGCAGTCCCGAGTGTTATAATAGCAGCGTCATCGAACTCGTAAATTTGATTCTTGGATGGAAAAAATTTTTTAAATATTAAATATCCAGTATGTCTATAGTCATGATTTCCTGCAAGTATTATTTTATTGGGACAATCTAATCTCCTGATTTGATTTTTAGCATTTTCGAATTGAAATAATAATCCCTCATCAGTGAGATCTCCAGTTATTATTATGCAATCAGGTTTTATTATAGAATTTATTTCATCTACTAATGTGTCAAATACATCTTGTCTGAAATAACTCCCCACATGAATATCTGAAATTTGAACTATTCTCATATCATTTTTTCCTTTTCAAGATTATTAAATAATACCAAAAATATCTGTATAATAAATTATCAATTTTGTGCATAAAATTGCAATTGATAGTAGAAAAAATAATATAGAAAGACTCTAATATTCAAATTCCAAGACAATAAAGTACATAATGCCAAAAAGACGGTTTAAGCCTATAAAACCATCAAAAAAGATTGGAAAAAAACAACTTTTACTTCCACCAATAATGATAGGTGTCGCTACTTTGGCGGGAATAATTATAATGCAACTGTCTCCTCCACCCCCTGTGTTAGATATATGCTTAAAAGCTCATAATGTAGATACATTTAATGTTTATCCAATAATTCAAATTTTTGTTGATGATAAGCAGAAATTATTACCAGATTCTGTTGGGAAAGAAATCAAAGATGGAAATGAATGTATTCACCTGATTCACACAGATGAGGTTGGTCAAAATATTCATCTACAATACATTAGACCGATTAGGATGACAATGGACAATTTCCTTAAAATTTATACATCTGATAATAACACTATTCATGTTGTTGATAACAGTACCGGCGCATTTATTGACGAAATTATTGATCTTGATAGATATGATATCCAATATTCTTATTACTCTGAAAATAATGAATTTACTACGGTTACAAATTCTACATTAATGCCACCATTTACAAAAGACATGGTCGTAAAAATGGAACTGAGATCCAAATAAAATATAAATAGATTAGCTTTAGTGAATTTTTGATAATTTGACACAAAAAAAAGCTATAGTGATTAGGGGAGATGGTACGGGACCAGAATTAGTCTCCGCTATGATGAAGGTCTTAAAGGAATGTAATACAGGAGTTGAATTACTTCCAGTGGAAGCAGGTTCAGAGTATTGGAAAAAAAATAGAACAAATTCCTATATATCGGATGAAGTTTGGAAAATGCTCTCAGAAAGCGATGCGTGCTTCAAAGGTCCCACCACCACAATTCCTGACCCGTCGGCCCCTAGAAGCGTTGCTGTGAGTATCCGACAAAAATTTGAATTATATGCAAATATTAGACCAATTAAAACATACAAAACTTCAAAATTAAACCTCAATTTTGTTTGTGTTAGAGAATCTACTGAAGGTCTTTATTCTGGAATAGAATTCAAAACAAGTGATGATTCAGCCATAGCTATACGCAAAATTACAAAAAAAGGATGTGAACGAGTAGCAAAAAAAGCGTTTGAGGTAACTAAAGATTGTCGATTTAAAAAGATTTTTGTTATTACTAAACGTAATATTCTAAAAGAAACTGATGGAATCTTCATGTCATCTGTCGAAAAAATTAATAGGGATTTTGCAGATATCGATATAGAAGAGTATTATATAGATAATGTTACGCAGCAATTGGTAAAGAATCCAGAACGCTTCAATGAAAGCATCTTATTAAGTACGAATTTATTTATGGATATTATTTCTGAATGTGCTTCTGGCCATGTTGGGTCGATAGGCAACGTTTACTCTGGTAATTATGGCGATAAATTTGCAATGTTTGAACCTGCTCATGGTAGTGCACCAAAATATGCTGGTCAAAATAAGGTAAACCCAGTAGCGACTATATGCTCTGGTGCTTGGATGGTAGAATTTCTTGGAGAAAAAGATATATCAAGAGCGATATTTCGCGCTACTGAAGAAGTAATTAATGAAAACAAATATGTAACCTATGATTTGGGTGGAAGTGCTACACTTTCAAAAATGACGGACGAGATCTCATCTCGTGCATCGAAATTACTTAAAAAATGATTATTTTGCAAAATTTTTAGACATATTTTTTTAGAATTTCGTAGACGTATAAAATTTCGAAGAATAATTTCTTTTCATTTATTATCTTTTTTTCTAACTTATTATCCATGATGAATTTATCTAGTTCGTTCATCATTCCAATTGAAGAAACAATAATCATTAACTTTCCATCACGTTTAAGTAATGATAATGAATCTTGTATAAACTTGATAGTCATCTCTACTCCATTTTTTCCACCGTAAATTGTATTATCTTTTATGTCAAAACCTTTCTCATTAGGTAAGTAGGGTGGATTGCTAACAATAAGATCAAATTTTCCAGTAATGCAGGAAACGACATCGCAACATATCCATGTTATTTGTGACTTGATATTATTTCTACAATATCTTATAGCTTCAATATCTATGTCAACACCTACCACAAAATCAAAATTGTTCTTAAGTTTTGTACAAACGGTGCCAGAGCCCACGCCTATCTCTAAAGCTGAAAAACCTGAATATCCATTTATTGAATCAATCAATAATAAAGTATCGTCACTAGGTAAATACAATTTAATATTTCACTTAAAGGCGAGCAATTTTTTAGCCAATTCAAAAATCTCTACTGGATTAAGTTCCCTTATCCTTGTGTTTTTTTGCTCCAAATGTATTTGATTTTTTTTTGAAATTTTTGCTACTTTTTTATTCTTAAAAGAAAAAATATAATGTATAAGGGAAATTAAATTCATAGTAATCGTTAAATTTTTTGGAGTTAACCTGATTGCTTCAGATTCTACTTTTGGTCTAGGAAAGAAGGCATCTTTTTCAACATCGAATAATTTATGAAGGTCAAAACAATATTGTGATATGGCTGATATTGCCCTATAATTGGGTTCTGTTTTTGATGCTCTCAACTTATCAGCAAATTCTTTTTGAACCATTATTAAAGCTCTATTAAATTTTTTAGTTGCTAACCACGATATTGTATCTCTACTTCTTGAGTACGGAATATTAGAAACAAAGACATCAAAAGCTAACGGTTTTTCATATTTTAAAATGTCTTCATTAATTAATTCTAGATTTTTATATTTTAAACTTTTCTTGAATAATTGTTCATACAATTTCTTATCTATTTCAAATGACTTTACAGATTTTGCTGTTTTACATAGGTCAAATGTCATTGCACCTTTACCCGAACCCATTTCACATACGGTTTCATCAGGTCTAATCTCTGAGTTTTCTATTATCTTTGTTACTATTTTTTTACTAATTAAATAATTTTGACCAAGTTGCTTGTTCAAATTCATTTTCTTACAAAGATGTTCATCCTAGTATCTCCAGAAATTTCTTCTACTATTCTTTTTGCAATAAGTTTTTGAAGTTCCTTTATTCCGGTTCTTGCCTGAAGGTCGTTAAAGTCCTCAAATTTTCGTCTTTCTCTTTCAGTAATTATACTTTTCATATACGTTTTTCCAATTCCTGGAATCAATTCCAAGGCATGAATTCTGGGCGTCAGAGGTTGTGCATTGTTAATATAATCAACAAATCTTTTCTGGTTAATATTTATTATTGTCTCGATCACATTTGGTATTTCATTTTTAGATGATTGGGATAGATCATTAAAATTAAGACGACCGAGTACACTAATAATTTTTTCTCTACCCTCTCTGCCTATATAAACACGTTCTCCTATGTCAAAGTTCTTTTTAGGATCTCCTAATAATTCTAATAATGTTAATCTCTCCTCCCCTATTGCTTGTATTATTATTCCTTCTCTTTTTTTTACTGTAGATGCCTTACCTGTTATTGAAAAATCCAATATGTGTGCAAATTCTTCATATTTGCGATGTGGATAATTTCCGCCACTGCCACCAAACTCGCTAGATCTAGTTCTCGGATTGTAGTTTGGCTGTGACATTATTGATCATCCTTGATTCTAACTATCTTTATTTTTTGCCTTGTTTATAACTTCTAATATTCGAGTAAGAGTATCTGTTAAGATAAGTTTTTTCCACCCAAATGTAAATGCCCTTAGCTCTTCAATTGAACTTGGCATAGAATTGGTTATTTCAACAGCTTCCTCTTCTTTTAGATCGCACTGATCAACTAATTCCTCAACAATTTTTCTTGACTCTTCTGGTGAGGTTTTTGAGAATTTGGTTACATAATCAAGAGTCCATCTCTGAATCTGATCCATGTTCTCTGATTCTGTCTTGTCAAGAATTTCCTTAACTTGCCCTAGAGAAACCACTTCTCTTTTTAGTATTTCCAAAAAAACATCAAACCTAATTTGTTATTAATTTTATATGATTTCTTTTAGTTTGAAGAATCTTTTCTTTGTTTCCGATTTGTATAGCAATTCTTACTATTCTTTTTCCAACCTCTAAGATAGTTCCTATTTTTCCCTGATATCTTCTATGTGGCATAGTGTTGTGTTCACTCGGATCAATATTTATCATGACCTTGTCACCAATTTTATAATTTATTAATAAATAAGTAATACCCCTAAGTACATTACTTTTTGTTAATACTGATCTCGATTTTCTTCTACTTCCATGTGAACGTGGCATATTACTCCTAGATTAATTCCTTAATTTAACATTAACTGATAAATTTTAAACTGGGTCAGAGATACCCTCTTCACTTAGGGAAAAGAGAGCTTCAATTTCTGGATGATATGGACTGTCTACAATCCTTGCTATCCTATTCTTTCCTGCTTTTTTTAAATATATTCTATAAGTACTAGAATGTGCCATGACATTCCCCCCGGTCGGTCTATATGGATCCCCGAATATCATATCTGGAGCAGATTGAATTTGATTAGTGATTATTATTGCAATGTTATACGTCTCTGCAATCCTAATAAGGATATGCATTAATTTATTTAATTTTTGTTGTCTCTCCGAAAGCGTACCTCTTCCTAAAAATTCTGCTCTAAAATGGGAAATAGCAGAATCGATTATTACTAACTTAATGTTATTGTTTTCTATTATTTTTCCAATTTCTTGAATAATAAGCTCCTGATGAGAACTGTTAAAAGCTTTTGCAACAATAATATTCTCTAAGACAGGTGAATGATCGATATTCCTTGATTTTGATATGGAAACTATCCTTTCAGGTCTGAATGTATTTTCTGTGTCTACGTATATGATTCCACCTTCTAAACCCCCGTTTTCTTTTTTTTGTTGTACCAAAACTGCTGTGGTATGACAAATTTGTGTTTTTCCAGAACCAAATTCACCATATATTTCTGTGATAGCTCCAGTTTCAATTCCGCCCCCTAGTAACTCATCGAGATTTTTCGATCCTGTGGATATTCGTTCAATATTTAGCCTCTTTTTATATAACTCGGTAGCAGTTATAAATGATTTATCTATAATCTCAAACTCCTCTAACTTCATTCTAGCTTTATTACACAAATCCACTGCCTTTTCGATATTTATTCCAGTTACCTCTGAAATATTCTGCGGTCCTCTGACAACCAAGTCTCTTAGGGATTCGATTCCTGCGTTAATCAAATGCATTTTTGTTGCAGGACCTATTTCTTCAATATCCTCAAGTTCTAATTTTTTATTTGCGGAGTTTTTATTTATCAATTAGGCTCATTTATTACTATATTATTTTATAATCAAATAATATTGTTTAGGCTTCAAAATTATTAATAGTTTTTTCTTTTCTTTTTTGTTGAAATAATTTAAATAATGTAATAGATATTGTTTCTTCAACACGGTGTGGTAATTGATAGTTGACCTGAACCTCAATGGAAAAAATGTCCTAGTTATTGGAGGAGGGGTAGAAGGCTACAGAAAAGTACGTGGCCTATTAGGTCAAAATTGCAAAATCACAGTCATAGGCGATAAGATTAACTCTAATCTTCGTACTTTATATGACGATGGAAAGATTAATTTAATAAAACAAAAGATTACCGACACCAATATTTTAGACAACTTCAAAGATCTTTTTCTTGTTTTGGCTGCAACCGATGATAAGGACCTGAATAGAAAAATCGTTGAGAAAGGTAGATTGTCTAGATCTTTTGTATACGCTGCTGATGATCCTGTTGTTAGCGACTTTTCCTATGCCTCAGTAATAAATATTGAAGGTACTATGCAAGTGGCAATTTCAACCTACGGTAAAAGTCCTATTATGGCCAGGAGATTAAGAATAAAAGCAGAACGTATTTTAAGGAGAATAATTAAGAAGGCGGATATTGACAATACAAAATTACAGGAATTCGCAAGAATACAAGCAAGGCCTATTATCAACACTGTATCGGAAAGAAAGAAATTCTTGTATTCTTTAATCAGAGATGAGCATATTCAAACATTAATTAAAGACAATAGGATGGAAGAAGCCAAAACTCTTACTCTCAAATTGTTGAACAAGTGGAGCGAGTCTGAAAAATAATGACATTAGTAAGTGAATTCATTGAAATAATAAATTTTCGCGTTACCTATAAAAAAGCGCCTATTCATTTACTCGAAAAATTTTCTTTTAAAGACATCGAAGGTGCCCATACCTTTTTACTAGAAAATTTTAATCTTAGAGAATGTCTAATATTACAGACTTGTAATAGGGTGGAAATCTTTGGAATATGTGATAGTAAGATAGACACAGAAAATATTATAAAATTCTGGGCACAGCATTGTGGATTATCAGTCAAAACATTTTCTGAAATGATAGTTATTGAAAATGGAGACGATGTAGTGAGACATCTCTTAAAGTTAGTATCGGGATTAGATTCATTAGTTTTAGGAGAAGATCAGATTCTAGGTCAGGTCAAAAGATCGTATGAATTTTCTAGATCGAATAACTTTACAAAAAATGTTCTATCTCTTGTTTTTGAAAAATCAATACGAGTTGGAAGTAAGGTAAGATATCTTACTGGGATCAATAAAGGTAGTGTCTCTGTTGGATCTATGGCAGTTAATCTTGCAGAAGAAAAACTTGGAACGTTAGACAATAAAAACATTTTGTTAATCGGCTCAGGTGAAGGGGCAGGGCTGGTTGCAAAGACCCTTAAAAAACGAAATATCTTTTTTATGAATACCAGTAGAACTTTTGAAAGAGCGAAGTCTTTTGCCCAATCAATGGGGGGAAATCCGATATTTTTTGAAAAAGCTCTTGGATCATTAGGAGAAATGGATATTATCTTTGTCAGCACCGTAGCTCCTTATTATTTGTTAACTTATGATAGAATCAAGAGAGCAGCAAGTTCTAGATCAAAATCACTCTTGATTTTTGATCTATCAAATCCCAGAACAGTTGAGGAAACTTGTTCATCTATCGAAAATATTAATTTATTTAATATGGATGAAATTGGAGATATAGTGAAGAGAAATATTCAGTTTAGACGGAAAGAAATTCAATCAGCTGAGGATATTATTGAGGATGAAATGAAGAATATTGATATATTGTTGAAGAGAAAGAAAGCTGATCCAGTTGTAATATCTGTTTTTCGCAATGTAGATAAGATCCGGGAAAGAGAGTTGAAAAAAGCATTATCCATTCTAGGAAAGAATATGAGCCCCGAAGAAATGAAGATAATTGAACAATTTTCTCATGCGCTATTGGAAGGAATTATTTCTACCCCTATGAATAATTTACGTAGATATATCCAAAGTGATACAGGCGATGAACAGGAAATTATTAAAATTGCTGCTAAATTATTTAATTACGATAATGAGAACACAAATTAATTCAAATTATGGGCTTTTAGGAGGATCTGGATATCCTTTTGTGCGTCTGAGGAGGTTGAGAAAAAACAAAGCCATACGAGAACTGTTGCAGGAAACAAGACTTTCTGTTAAGGATTTTATTTGTCCAGTTTTTGTAGAATCAGGATTAAAGGAACCAAAAAATATATCTTCTATGCAAGACGTTAAGCGATTGCCTTTGTCTAAAATCACTGATGAAGTTGATTCAATTTTGAAGCTGGGGATAAATTCCGTAATCTTGTTTGGAATTGAATCTGATAAAGATGATAAAGCAAATGCAGCATATAGTGAAAAAGGAATTATTCAAAAGACAATCAAAAATATACGCAGTAACTTTGGTGAAAAAGTAGTCATCATATCTGACGTATGCATGTGCCAATACACTTCAAAAGGACATTGTGGTATAACAAAAAACAAAAAAATTGATAACGATCCAACTAACGTCATTCTCTCAAAAATTGCTGAGAGTTACGCAGCAGCAGGCACAGATATTGTGGCACCTTCTTCAATGATGGATGGACAAGTATCTGCCATCAGACATGAACTAGATGAAAAAGGATATTTTGAAACTTCAATTCTTTCTTATTCTGCAAAACTTGCATCTCCTTTATATACCCCATTCCGTGACTTGGCAGGTTCATATCCCGAATTTGGAGATAGAAAGACCTATCAGATGCCATTCACAAATCCAAAGGAAGCATTAAGAGAGATTGAAATGGACGTAAATGAAGGTGCAGATATGATCATGGTTAAGCCTGCAATTCCTTATCTAGACCTTATATACCAAGCAAGAGAATCCTTTAAACTTCCACTTTGTGCATTCAGTGTTTCTGGTGAATATGCTTTAATTAAAGCAGCCTCTGAACAAGGATGGATAAATGAAATAGATGTGATGACCGAGTTTCTTACCTCAATAAAAAGAGCAGGTGCAGATATGATTATTACTTATCACGCAAAAAAAATGGCCAGTATGCTTAACAATAAATAAGTTATTTTATAAATAGAATAATATCAAAATAATTATTATTGAAATTTATAAAGTCAAAGGAATTATTTGATAGATCTGTAAAGGTAATTCCAGGCGGCGTAAACAGCCCTGTAAGGTTTTTTAAACCATACCCGTTCTTTGTTTCTTCTGGATTTGGAAGTAAAATAGTAACTGTTGATCATAGGACTTTATTGGATTATTGTATGGGTTATGGATCTTTACTCCTAGGTCACTCATATCCTGAAGTTCTGGAAACAATAAAAAATCAGCTGGATAAGGGAACGCTATTTTGTATCCCTACCGAAAAGGAGGTATATCTTGCAGAACTTTTGACTAACATTATTCCATGTGCTGAAAAGGTAAGAATTCTAAACACCGGCTCCGAATCCACAATGACTGCCATTAGACTCTCCAGGGCATTTAATAAAAGAAAGAAAATAATAAAATTTGATGGAGGTTATCACGGAGCGTATGACTATGTTCTAGTAAAAGCGGGTTCAGGAGCAGCAAATATCCCATCTTCAGAAGGTTCGCTTGAAGAAATTTCTAAAGAGACATTGATAGTCAAATATAATGATCTAGAGGATCTAGAGAATATTATTAAAAAAGAATCAGGAAATATCAGCTGTCTCATTGTTGAGCCTATTTTGGGAAACTATGGTCTAGTGTTGCCTGAAAAAAATTATTTAAACAATTTGAGAAAAATAACTCGGGAGAACGATATTATTTTAATCTTTGATGAGGTGATAACTGGATTCAGACTATCCTTGGGTGGGGCAAGTGAATTTTTTGGTATTAAACCGGATCTTGCTACATTTTCCAAATCGCTTGGTAACGGATTCCCAATTGCAGCAATTTGTGGGAAGGTAGAGATAATGGACCAGTTATCCCCAATCGGAAATGTTTATCAGGCTAGTACATACGCTGGAAATCCTATTTCTGTATCTGCTTGCATTGCTACAATGCAAATATTGAAGGCTAATAAGAATACAATTTATCCGCAAGTGGCTCGATCATGTGATACTTTGGTTAAGGGAATAAGGGACAGTATAAATAAATTCGATGAATTTTTTACTATTAATTCCATAGGATCACTTTTTCAAATATATTTTACGAGTGGAAAAGTAAACTCAACACTTGATGTTATAAAATCAGATCAAAAATTATTTGAAAAATTTTTCTTGATGCTACTTCAAAAGGATATCTTCATACCTCCATCGCAATTTGAAACATGTTTTACATCATTTTCTCATAATGAAGAAGATATAGAAAGAACTATAGAAAGTTATTCTAATTCATTACTTAATATTATGAATACAAAATGAAGGCATTAAGAGTAGGAACTAGGGGTAGCAAATTAGCCATTGCTCAGACAAATATTGTGTTAGAATCTCTTTCACGGGTAAATCCTGTTTTCGAATATGAAATTGTTAGAATTGTAACATCTGGTGATTTAGATAAACAACAAGCATTATTTTCAATGGATAGGAAAGGGATATTTGAAAAAGAAATCAATGAAGCTGTGCTAAATGACGAAGTAGACGTAGCAATTCATAGTATCAAAGACGTTCCTTCTACACTAAATGAAAATTTGACTATTTCTTCTATACCCCGAAGAGAATCTATAAACGATGTTTTAATTAGTAAAAGAAAAAGAAAATTGATAGATCTTCCTTCGAACTCTGTTATTGGTACTAGTAGTTTACGTAGAGCAATTCAGTTGATTAATCTTCGTAAGGATTTGATTGTCAAACCAATTCGTGGTAACATAGATACAAGAATAGCTAAAACATTAAAAGGAGATTACGATGGAATTATCCTTGCAGAAGCAGGTCTAAAAAGAATGGGGAAGTTAGATGTAATTAGCCAAAGACTTGAAATAACAAAATTTCTACCAGCGCCTGGACAAGGTGCCTTAGGAATAGTATCTAAAAAAAACAATAAAACACTAATTAAATTCTTGAAAAAAATTGAAGATGAACCTTCAAGAAAATCTATCGAAGTAGAAAGAACTTTTATATCGAAAATAGAAGGCGGTTGTAGATTTCCAATAGGAGCTTGTGCGATTGCTTCAAAAAGAAATAACAGTATAAGATTTTTTTCAAAAATATTTTCCTCTGATGGGTCAGAACAATTGATTGTTAAAAAAATAGGTTCCTATGATTCCCCTAAGAGATTGGGAAATATAGCTGCTAAATATTTGTTAAGGAATGGTGCAGCTAGGTTTGCACAAGGGTGGGATAAAGCTGTTGACGAATGGAACAAAAAAAATCGCTAAAGGCAAGGTTTACATTTGTGGCTCTGGACCTGGAAATCCGAAATTGATAACAATACGTTGTCATGAGTTAATCAAAAAATGCGATATTATATTATATGATCGTCTAGTAAGTAATGAAATCTTAAAACTAATCCCAGAAAAAACAATTCGGCTTTATGTTGGAAGATCTTCTGGAGATCCTACTAGTAATCAAATAAAAACTAATAAAATGATGTTAAAGTACGCTCAAGATGGCAAAAAAGTTTTACGACTCAAAGGCGGAGATCCTTTTATTTTTGGTAGAGGAGGAGAAGAAGCAGAGTTTCTTTATGAAAATGGTGTACGATTTGAAATTGTTCCCGGGATCTCCTCCGCAATAGGGTCAGCAATTTATTCTGGAATTCCGCTCACCCATAGAAAACTTTCATCCTCAGTTGCGATAGTTACAGGGCATGAAGATCCGACCAAAGAAGAAAAAAGTGTTCATTGGGATAAATTGGCTAAATCTGTGGATACAATAGTTATTCTTATGGGAATAGAGAATCTACCAAAAATAATGG
The DNA here is from genome assembly GCA_035297365.1 of Nitrososphaeraceae archaeon. Taxonomy (GTDB): domain Archaea; phylum Thermoproteota; class Nitrososphaeria; order Nitrososphaerales; family Nitrososphaeraceae; genus TH1177. The sequence continues at coordinate 92,290 of DATGZA010000075.1, read as the reverse complement.
GTAAATTAATACATCACGGGCTGGATAAAGATACCAAAGTAGCTATTATCGAACGTGGTACTCTTCAAGATCAAAAAATCATAATAGGAAATGCATCAAATATTATAGAAAAGATGAAAGAATCATCTATTAAACCACCTGCGGTAATAGTAATAGGAGAGGTAGTTTCATTGTCAGAAAGGATCGGTTGGAGGTAAAAAATTTCAGATAATATGAAATATAAAATTATTGCAATAACTCATTCCAGAAATTTATCAAATGAGTTTTCATATTTACTAAATAATGACTCTCTTCGCTTAGTTAGACTGAAAACTAGTGAAATAATACCTAACGATGCTAATATTATAAATGAGATATTTCGATTCTCTTTTAATGAAAATGATTATTTTGTTTTTTTGAGTGTCAATGCTGTACAATTATTTTTTGAATTTGCCAAGAAAATAAACAGATATGATGATATTGTCAGGATTCTTAAAGAAAAAGTTACAGTTGTAGCGATAGGTAATTCAACTAGTGATAGTCTGATAAAAAATGGTATAAACGTTGGATACGTTCCATCAAAATCATCCTCAGAAGAGATATTAAAAATATTTCCAATAACTCAGAAGGCAAGAAAAATTGTTATTCCTAGAAGTAGATTAGCCGATGACTATTTACGAGAAAATCTTACGAGACTAGGATATCAAGTTCACGAATTTTATTTGTATGATGTGAGACCATCTGGTATCGACGATAACTGGATAGAATTTTCCAAATTGCTAGGATATAATAAGATAGACTCTTTGATTTTCACCAGTCCATCTAATGTTAGATTTTTTTTTGAGATTATTAAAATGATTTCAGAAGATTTACTACAAAATATAAAAAAAATAGATCTGGTTATTTCATTAGGCCCTAAAACAAGTAAAGAATTACTAAAATATGACATTCGCTTCACCGAATCACATATGCATTCTTTAAACGATGTTGCAGACTTGTTAAAATCTCGAATTTAATTTTTTTTAGGTGCTATTGTAAAAATTTTCACTTTAATGCTATATTTTATCTTGTTTATTGTGTTGCAAAATTTATATATAGTATAACGCCGTTATTAATTTATAATGACTGTCGAGGAAATCAATATGGATTATAGTAAATACGATTTTAAGGACTCTACTGATTTATACGTTTATTTAAGTAAAAAAGGACTCTCCCGTGGTACGATAGAGGAAATAAGTAAAATTAAAAATGAACCTGCCTGGATGCTTGATTTTCGATTAAGATCTTATGACATTTTTATGAAAAAACCGATGCCTACTTGGGGCGGCGACCTCTCAAAAATCAATTTTCAAAATATTTATTATTATGCTAAAGCTTCTGAAAAGCAAAGTAAAAGCTGGGACGATGTTCCGGAATCTGTTAGAAACACTTTTGATAAGCTCGGAATCCCTGAAGCCGAGAAAAAATTTCTTGCTGGTGTTGGTGCTCAATATGAATCCGAGGTAGTATATCACCACTTACATGAAGATTTAGCTAAACAAGGAGTAATATTTCTAGATACTGATACAGCAGTGAAGGAACATCCTGATATATTTCGCAAATATTTCGGTAAAATAATTCCTCCAGAAGATAATAAATTCGCTGCATTAAATAGTGCAGTTTGGTCTGGGGGTTCATTTATTTATGTTCCACCAAATGTAAAAGTTGATTTACCATTACAAGCATATTTTAGAATAAATGCAGAAAATATCGGACAGTTTGAACGAACCTTGATAATTGCTGATGAGGGCTCTGAAGTTCATTATATAGAAGGATGTACTGCTCCTGTATATACTACTGAATCATTACATTCAGCTGTAGTTGAGTTAATTGCGAAGAAGGGTGCTAAAATAAGATATACTACTATCCAAAATTGGAGTAAAGACGTCTATAATCTAGTAACCAAAAGAGCATATGCTTATGAAAATGCAAAAGTCGAATGGATTGATGGAAATATTGGAAGTAAATTGACTATGAAGTATCCTGGTGTGTACTTGTTGGGAAAAAATGCTCACGCTGAAGTTGTATCAATTGCTTTTGCAGGATCGGATCAGCATCAAGATGCAGGAGCCAAAGCTGTACATCTTGCATCAGATACAACATCTAGAATTACCAGTAAGTCTGTCAGTAAACAATCAGGAAGAACAACTTATAGAGGCTTATTGCACGTTGCTAAAGGTGCAACGGGAGTAAAATCAAATGTAAGATGCGATGCACTTTTACTGGACGAAAATTCAAGAACGGATACATATCCCTATGTTGAAGTGAATGAAGATGATGCGACTATTTCACATGAAGCTACTGTTGGAAAGATAGGTGAAGACCAAATCTTTTATTTAATGAGTAGGGGATTTTCAGAATCAGATGCATTATCTCTTATTGTTGGAGGGTTTATAGAACCATTTACCAAAGAATTACCAATGGAATATGCTGTCGAGCTCAATAGATTAGTCAAATTAGAAATGGAAGGATCTGTGGGTTAACCAAACACCTATTATTTCAAATAACAGGTAATTAAAATGTACACATTATCGTCTATAGGAGATAATTTTGACAATATTTTTGATGATTCTGAACCACAATGGATGCGTGAATTCAGGAAAGATGCATCTCTAAACTATGAAAAGCTTCCATTTGAGGTCTCGCAATTATATACAAAATATTCAAATGCAAATCGGCTACTACCGGATAAGATTTTTTTTGATGAAACGAAAGAGAATCAAGATGTAAGTATATTCTCGGATAGAATCGCAGAATTAAGTAAAGGGAATGGTATTGTATGCAAGAATGGCGGCATTGTAAACACTTTTTTGAATGATGATTTAAAGAAAAGAGGTCTTGTTATTTCTAAAATATCTGAGGCACTAAATGAATATTCTGATATAATACAAAAACACCTAACAAAAAATAAACTTGACTTTAAAGAAGATAGATTTTTGGCTCTCTGTTCCGCCGCTTTTAAACATGGCTTTTTTATATATGTACCAAAAAATATGGTAATAGATGAGCCTATAAGAATAATTAACTATCTTTCCGAAAGGGGATCTTCTTCTATTTCCAGAAATATTATCATTAGCGAATCAAATTCAAAAGCTACTGTAGTTCAAGAGCTGTATTCTGCAAACATAAAAAATAAGGAGATTCAGCAAGTATATTTTGAATTAATGGACGCTCATCTCATGAACAATTCGCAACTAGAAATGGTAACTCTACAATCGTTAGATTACCAGGCAGTTAATTTTTCAAATAGAAAATCGTTTGTTGAACAAGATGCTAATATGTCTTGGTCGATAGGTCTATTTGGATCACAACTTTCAAGATATAAAATAGATAGCATAATGCAAGGTCAAGGTGCATCAGTGGGGGATGTGGAGATCATATTCGGAATAGACAACCAATCATTTGATATTTCTTCCAACTTGATACATTCTGCGCCAAATACTAAGGGCAGAGTCCTAGTTAAATCTGTAATGAAAGATACTTCTCAATCCTTATTTAAGGGAATGATAAAGATCAACAAGAATGCAAAATCGACAGAATCTTATCTTGCAGGGCATGCTATTTTATTAGATAAAGGCGCAAAATCCGATGCTATTCCCGGATTGGAGATAGAATCAAATGAAGTTAAGGCGACTCATTCAGCATCAGTATCTCAAATTGATGAAAAACAAATTTTCTATCTAATGAGTCGTGGTTTATCTGAAGAATCGGCAAAGAGGGAAATAGTTGGGGGATTTTTAGAACCTATTTCAAGAAGAATGGGTCCTACTATTCGAGCTTGGATCAATTATCTTATCGAAAATAAATGGTTAGGAAAACCATTGATTTTAAGAACAGACGAAGCTATGGAACAAATTCTTGAAGTTGAGAAAACTAGGTATAGAGAAACAGAGGATATATTTGAAAAACATTACAAGTATCGATAGCTTTTCCTTATTTAACCATTATTCGGTGTTTGTTTTATGCCTTGGATTAAAGCATGTGATTTAAAATCTCTTTCATCTGGAGAGATTATAGAGTTTAATTACGAAGAAAAAAAAATCTTGTTGGTAAAAATAGGAAATCAAATTTATGCAAGTGATAGAATTTGTACCCATGCTGATGCAGATCTTTCTTTAGGCATTCTAAATGAACAAGAAAAAACGGTTACATGTCCACTCCATATGTCAGCGTTCAAATTAGAAACTGGAAAACCCGAAAATCTACCTGCGGAGATACCTTTAGGGATTTACCAAACAAAGATTTCTAATGGATCCGTTTTCTTGTTGGTATAATAGGTCATTATTATTTTAAAAATAAAAAAATATTTTTATGGAATCTTTTATTGTTTTTTTATGCAAATCGGTATTATGGGACTTGGATTATTGGGTTATAATATTGGTTTGAGATTGTTAAATTGTAATTTTAAAGTTAATGTATATAATAGAACATCCTCCAAATCATCAGCGCTAGCTGGAAGTGGAGCAACGGTATTAGATTCTCCAAAAAAAATAGGCGATCAGTCTACAATTGTTGCAATTTGCGTGACTAATTATGCAGCAATTAATGATCTTTGCTTTAAGGAGAACAGTTTAATTAATTCTAATAATAAAAACTTGATAGTTCTAGATTTCAGTACCATTACACCAAAAGAATCGGAAATTTCTAATAATAAATTCAAGGAAAATGGAATTGCTTACCTAAACACTCCAGTAATGGGAGGGCCTGCTGCAGCTCTAGAAGGAAAACTTATTCCAATTGTTTCAGGAGAAAAGTTTGTATATGAAAAAATTAGTTCAGTAATCTCTAAGCTAGGTAATCCTATTTATTATGTCGGCGATAAACCAGGGTCTGCTAATGCCATAAAACTAGCGTTAAATCTTAATATAGGAATAATTGCTGTAGCGCTTTCAGAAGGTTTGATTTTATCAGAGAGTTTTGGCCTAGACCCGAGTTTGTATCTCAGAATTTTGAATTCTACTTATTTTAAAACGGGTATGAGTGAGAATAAGGGGCCTAGAATGATAAAGGGTGATTATAATCCATCTTTTTACCTCAAGCATATGAAAAAGGATCTAAGTTTAGTTATGGACATGGCAGGGGATAACGATATCGCCTTGCCGATAACAAATTCAGTTTTACATTTATTTAATTATGCCTCAAAAATGGGATTAGAAAATCTTGATTATACCGCTATCTATACATTGGTCAAGAAATTAAATGGAATGAAATAAGATATGAAACTTGAAATTTTGGAACATATTCATATTAATGATTTTATGGTTATATCATCTTTACCTGATATGGGTAAAGTTGGAGGAATTGTATCTTCTTTTTTATCCAAAAAATTAGATACAAAAAATATTGCAAACATTGAATCTATTGAAAAACCATGGGTATCTCATTCTAATGGTATTGTCAAGCCCATACTTGATTTTTATAAAATATATTTTTCAGAAAAATATAATATAATAATTTTTACTGGTAATTCCCAGCCACAAGATTCAAATGAACTTTACAGCTTATGTAATATTTTTTTAGATTACATATTATCTATTGGGAAAATTAAATGTCTATATTCTGCAGGCGGTTACTTAAAACAACAAGTGACAGGTGCTCCCAAAGTTTGTGGAGTGACAAATAATCCTGAACTAAAGCCTCGGTTGTTTAATTCGGGAATAGAATTGGTTGGAAACGAAATTGGTAATATTACGTGGTTTAATGGTTTGATTTTGGGATTAGCTTGGCAAAGAGGAATAGATGCGATAGGATTGTTTGGAGAAATTTCAAAAACAGATATTAAACAACCTTTGGCAGCTAAGAGTATTATTAATGCTTTTTCCAAACTAGAGAAAATAAGAATAGATACTAAGGATCTCGATAAGGAATATGAAGAACTAATGGAAGATGTGTATAATAAAAAGGAAACAAATAATCATAATAATAATGTTTAATATGATTAATGAATTTTTGATCCTAGACTACAATTCTCTATACTATCAATTGTAATAAGAACTGGCTTTTCTTTATCACATTCTGCAGCTAATACCATTCCTCTAGAAAATATCTGTCCAATCTTTTTTGGACTAAGGTTAGTACACACAACAACAAATTTCCCTTCTAATTGTTCTGGCTTATAATACTGTGCTACTCCAATTACTACTTCTCTATTCTCTGTTCCAATGTCAATTTCGGCTTTGTATATTTTGTTCATACTAGGGATAGTTTCTACTTTTTTTATTTTTCCTACTCTTAAATCGATTTTTAAAAATTCTTCAAAAGAAATACATCCGTCTTCATTGTTTGTTAAATCATTCTTCATTCTATTTATTTTATATGAATAACGTTAATATCAAGTAATGTCTTATCTCTTTTTACTAGAGACTACTCATAATTTCTCCTGTTCACATATTATGACTAAGATAGGTTAGCTAAATGGGTTAGGAACAACGATTTAGGCAACAAGGTATAGAATTCCATAAATTTAGTTGCATAGAAAGTGGATATTCTCAACATGAGATCTATTTTAAATCAACACACGAGTATAAAAAATCATATTTATGTTGAAGCAAAACCACGATAAGAATATTGAATAATCTCTGGTTTTCGACTATACTAATTCTTAATGAGCTGTAAAATGTCTAAAAGTTTTTATTAAATCTATAAAAGCTTAACCGGTCAGATACCCTAGTGCTTTCATCATCGATCAGCAAAGTTTTCATCATCCCGTTAATAAATAATGGATTTTATTTCAAATTTGATCTGTATTATTAATAATTGTTAATTATTTTATTGGGAAAATAGAGTAAAATTTTACAAAGACTATTTTGTTGCAATTTGAGAATAAATCCAAGGTAGTTGATAGTAAAATTAAATTCACTAATTATTTTATCTATTATCACCCAGTATCTTTTATAAGAAAATTAAAAATGTATTCCATGTCTTTAGAGGAAAAAATATTTGACAAAATTTTTTCTTCAGGTGAAGAAGGGGTAAAGAGGATTGCCTTAAAAAAAGAATTTCCGGGTACAGACTTTGATAAAAAAATTGAAGAATGGCTTAAAACTGGAGAAGTAATTATTGGCAAAAAAGCCAATACATATTACTATTGGCATAAAGATAACTATTTTCAATATCTTATTAATTCCGACGCTAAATTTAAATATATTTACGAGCTTTTGAAAGATTTACAAGATTCATTTCATGGACTGTCTTCCTCAGTCAATAAACATGTTGAAAAACTGGACGGTCGACTCATTTTACTAATGGATTCTTTATTAACGAACAGTAACCAACGATATGAGGAGTCGGATTCAAAACCAGAAAAAACAATTGATTTAAATACTTTTAAACTTGATTTCGATTTATCGATTTCAAAAAATGCTGGTTCAATTGGATGGGTGGCATTATCTATAGTTCGAAATGATCTTTGTCTAAAACACGAACTAACGGAGAAACAATTTTACTATTATACAAAAGAATTGATAGATCAATTCAAAAATAATTACGAGTTGTCTTCTGGCGGGGAAGAGGGAATAATTATTCGTGGATTATTGCATGGCTTTGTAAGGTGTTTATAAAATTGTATCCATATCGTCTACGTCATAATCCTTTTCCTAGCAGTCCTACTCCTAGTATAGATGACTCTAGGATTTTGGGAGGTAAAAGACATAATGATGCAAAAAATTCTATTATTTCCTGCCTTGAAGATATTTATAATATAGATAGAATCAATAATGATAATAATAAGTTTCGAATAGTTACGATAGTTCAAGATGTAGGATCTGGGAAGACACATTTAACTCTCCACGTAAAAATATCGGATCTGAAAGAGAAAGCTATTTTTTCTTATCTTGATTTATCTCAAATTTATCCTAAAAATATTCCGAGTATTTATCAATCAATGATCCATGGTTTTGACAATGATTATCTGGGAATGCTAAGGAAAGAAATACTATTTTATATACTAGATAAAAGCAAAAGTAATAATAAACTTGCAAAAAAAATTTTTAAACTTGGCTTTTTGGAGTCTTTATCTGGTAAAGGTTTGGAAAATAAAGTTCTTCAAATTATAGCAAATAAGACAGATCTCAATATTGATAAAATCGATTCTTTATTCGAAGGCGAATTCTCGTCATCGGATTTAGTGATAATCAAGAAAATAATACAAAATAAATTCGATTCTTATGACTCTATTACATTACTTGATATGATAAATAGGTTATCGTTACTGTCTCGCCTTAATCTAAAACTACTAAACAAGATTTCTATATTCCAGTTTGATGAATTCGACGCAACTAGTGATACATTATCTTTCGTAAAAGCTTTGATAAACACACACCTCCCATATACAATTCTCATGTTAATTTCCACTCCCTTCGCATATAACGGAATTGGGATGAAGGATAGTTCTGTTTTTGATAGACTAGAAAAGGCTAATTATAAAATTGATTTAGCGGGATCAAATTCCTTTGAAGAAATTTCAGACATTGTTCTTGAATATATAAGGTATTATAATCAATACTCCGGTTTATCGCAAGCCGACATAAAAGATTTATTGTCTAAATTGAAGATATTATACGATGATTTTGATTTTAGAAATATTCGTTCAATTTTGAATATAATGTACAATTCTTTTGAAATAGCTCGTCATAAAAATCTGCAATCAGTTACTGAAGATTCAATAGATGAAGCTCTAAAGAGTACTTATCCTGGTCTGAAGATAAAAGGCAGTATAATGAATATTTCTATTTCAGAATTCATTAAAATTAAAAATCATATGATCTCTGTAGTTGATTTAAAGCAGGAAATTATAACTTCTATTAAAACTCTTTTAGAATCAATTAAACAAATCGATCCTCACTATGAAAATTATTATTTTTCGCATGACGATATTGAAATTTTCGGCAATGAGCTGAATGAAACATCAGCAATTTCTATTTCAGGTAATTCTGGTGCCCTTTTATTTAAACAAAATTTATCTCTTAACAATATTGCAGAATTCGCTTCTGATGGAAGCAGTGTGTTCTCTGGTTCTAATATAGCCGTTTCTGAAACACATAAAATAACTTTGGATCGTAACAAAATAATCGACTTGTTGTATTATGCTTATAAATTAAAAGCTAATATTAGTACAAATGAAGATACTAAGAGAGCTATTTTATTAGCTAAATCAATCAATCTAAACTAATCTAATCCTACGTTATCCAAAAAGAAAAAGAAATAAAAGTGATTCTCTTGAATTTTTTATTGTGAGATTTCGGAAATTTAACGATGTAAATGATTTCTTGACAAATTTGCATAAAGAAGGTTTTGGGGTGATTGATTATGAAGGTAATAAAGTACCTTGCATTTACTTAAATGAAAACGCTTATGAAAATATTATCCAAAAATCTTTCGGAAAAAAATATATTGTTGAAGTTCTGCTAAATATTTTTTATGATGGTTATTATGTTTTTGTAGATATACAATTAGAAATGATTAATTTGGGCATTGAGGAAAATTTTTTGATGCATGCCAATACATCATTAGAATTTTTCGATAGTCTGTACCGAAACGGTCTATTAGCCATTATCCCGAAGGAATATTCTACTAAATACTCTTCTAATTTGTTTATGATTCAGCTTCCAAATAGAGATAAGATAGAAAATGCCATTAATATTATTAGGAATAATATTAAAAGATCGTACTATAAAAAAAGTGAATAAATCAGTTGTATCCAAATAAGAGACATAAAAAAAATGTAAAGTCTAAATCTTCTGATAATGAAATATCTTATAAATTAGAGGATTTTGAAATTCCAAAGGATATCGACACGCATTTTCATTTATTTGGAAAATCAGTTTGGGAATCCAAATACATTGCGGTGTGTCCAATATGTGATGGAGGTGTTGACGAGAATGGTCTATGTGCATGTGGAACTGGATTTGATTAAATAGTACCTTATTAAATTTGATCTAAAAATATGCGACGACCGGGATTTGAACCCGGGTTACCAGATTGGCAATCTGATGTCCTAGACCAAACTGGACGACCGTCGCACATACGAAATCTGAACTCTTCGTTATTTAAAGTATCTTTTCATGAATTTTGGTTTACAGAAATGATGGTTGAATATCCTCTCTTTTCGGATACAAAATCATTTTTACATTCCTCTACTATTGTGGTGAATGATATGACATCCTTATCAGAACATTTGGTTGCATCAATAACAATAAAATCATCTAACACATCGACTAATTCAAAACTATTTTTACTTATTGTGTAATTAACGGTTGATGATGAATTAATTAGTAGTGAATTTATGTCATCATATTTTCCCAATCTTATTTGATTTTCTGGCCTGGGGATTGCTTTTAAATTTATATTTATTTTTCCGATCTCGTGATAAGTATACCTAAACATATTTTTAATATATATGTCAAATTTAAATGGGTATCCTGCTGTAGTTTCAGCCATCTTATTTATGCCATCATTCATTATTATATCTATTTTCTTTATTGAATTTCCGAACGAATAAATCCAATTATTCGATTTTTCTACTATCTCCTTGATTGCTTCTTTTCTCTTTTTATTTTCTTTTTCTTCGAGATCATATCTTTCTATCCATCCAATGTAATCTATAGATAGGTCCTTGATAAAATCAGTACATATCAGCTTGTAATTATTGATATTTTCTATCCTGTCTTGTCCACTTCCACTTTTTAACATAGCATTAAAAATTATTGTTAGATATGTATAATATATAAATATGTTATGAAACTCTTCTAAATATGATCTTCTCAGATCTTATTAGTGATTTGCGATTTAATTTCATGGCTAACAAAGCCGTTTTAGAAGAATTGGCTAGAAAAAATTCAAATCTTGCATTTGCAAGGATAAACGAAATCGCACATTTTGTGGGGAAAAGGTATAATTTGGATTTGCAATTACATTTTCCAGACTCCAGAAAAATAAGTGATTTTGACTTATATGGTCGTGAAAATATTGGTATCATTGTAGATAAATTTAGAAAAAATTTTATAATATCCCGAGAAATAGTCAAATCTAAAGCGGCAGCTAGTATTCCTGGAGCTCAAGTCTTAGATGCATATATGTATGAGAGTAAAGAAGGAGTAAGGGTTATTCTAAAAAATGGCAGAATTGAAATACTTCCAGGTTCTGTACACATTTGGTGTTTAATTGACTCTTATATAGAAAATTATATAAATTGGCTTTTAGCTGAGGTTTTTGTGTCAAAGAAAAATAAACAACTTTTTAATTTATGTATTTAAAGAAGATTTAATATTTGTCTTTTTTATTAAATATTTGAATATTATTTTGCCTTCTTCATCATGAATATCTGCTTTTATCGGTAATGGAAATTTTTCTGAAATCAATATGTTATTGTTGGTATTGTTTATCCTGTAGTTTAAAACATATACGTTTACTTTTCCTATAGGGGTTTCTATGTCTTGATTTGAAGTTATTTTCAATGGAATGGTGGAAACGCCGGAGGAAATTGTATCCCATTGGGCTCCTATTACTAGGTATTTTTGTTCTCTCGTTACATCCCTTATTGATAAAATTGTTGTTTCAATTTCTTTGAAATATTCTTTATTCCTCTCATCGGGGTCTTTTACTAACAGATTTGACTTAGATAAGTTTTCTACAAAATTTATAATATTTCCAGTTTGGTTTGAAATAATGAACCGGGTATTCCAATATTCATTTGCTTTGTCGTAAAAAGAGATATTTACGATTCTATTTTGAGTATTGTTTTGATTATCTTTTGTTTGTAGTTCATAAACCATGAAATCTCCGGGTTTTATATTCTTACCCGCCTTCCATAGATTTTTAGATCCAGTAGAGGTAACCAAATTACCGTTGCTAAAACCTCCGTTATATGCTATGATTGTTAAATTGACTATTATAGAGGTTACAATAAAAACACAAATTATTAGAATGACTCTTTTTTTTGGAGACATACTTTGAAAAGAATAGATTCAATAAAAAATAATTAAAAAAATTATTTTCTTTCTAATTTACATTTACTGTAAAATCAGTTTTCTCGACGAATGCTCCTGTATCGACACCTCTTACACTATTGATCGTTACTTCTACATTAACTAATGTTGGTTTCTCGAACGTAAATTTATGAGCTTTTGTTCCATCTGGAGCAAATTGATTTTTCAAGTCCGCTATTGATGTATTGTTAGATCCAGTCAATTTTAGGTTATAACTTACCGTTGATAATGGGAAATGGTCTTTATCAAGAAAGTCTATTGTAAATGTTGTTTCGTTTCCAGCAAGAATGGGTACCGGATTCCAATCCAATTGTACATAATAAGCCCCTCTCTCTGTTCTTTCAAGTAGTGGCGGGGTAGCTTCAAAATTAGCCATTTCTGGAATAGGTGGTTCACCAGTTCCTGTCTTTTCCAATATAAATTCAAACTGAACAGGAGGACTTCCAGTAGTTACATCTACAAATGTTTTGGCCATAACTGGATATGGAAATTCATTTTTTATGTAAATATTACTTGAAACGGATTTATAATATTCCACTCTGGTTGTGTCTATCGGTTCAGAAAATGCTGGTATTGTTAATTGTTGAGAACCTACTGGTTTGATTTCTGAACCGCCAATTGATCCTATTTTGCCCCATGAACCTGCGTTGAGTGATAATCCTGGTTTAGGTACATATGCTGCAAGCCATTGTAACGAATTAGCATAAGCACTTCTATACTTTCCCATCTCTGGAGGTATTTCTGATGTTCCTAATGCAGTCAAGTCAAGTGGACTAAGCCTAAATGTTCCTTGTATAACTTTTCCCTGATCTTCAACAAATACTGGAGCAATCCAATTTCCCTTTTCATCTAGATCTTTGAAATATATAGTTATCTCAAATGGTCTTCCATTATTAGTATCATAAAATCCGACTAAATACTTTACGTACATATCCTTTTTCACTCCTTCTCCAACATACCAATTATTGTCTTCAGCTTGTGAATCAGGTAAAGTCATAAATATTGTTCCTAATGACAATACCAAAGTGAGACAAATTATTTTGACTGACATTTTTGATCCAAATTGAATCAATGAATGCTTTTTCATATAAGATAATAACTAAAAAAGGATTCATAAATGTTTATTATATTTCATGATTTTTTAGACGAGATTTCAAGGCTAATAAGAATATAAATGGATAGCATTTATATTGTCATGTAATGTGTGACTGTCCTTCTGTTCATTTTTATGAGGTTGATTTCAAACTAGCAGGAATGAGAGTAGTACCGACTCATAAAAATTGCGGAGAATCATTAAATGATAATCAGTTTTCAAAATTTGAAAAAGAACTCATAAAATATTGGAGATTTGATGAAAAAGAATAGCTTTTAAATTTTTACTCGATATTTATAAGCTATATTAGTCAAATTTATTAATGTCTTTTTCATAATTCAGTTAGGTGTATTTGAATGACAAAAATGCTAAATGTAAATATTGACACCAATGGAATAGACTCACAAGAAGCTAAGGACTGGGTTACTGAATTATCAAATGTTTATGCAGACATGGAAGTGGACAATGTAAACGTTTCTGGAAATACAATCTCATTTAAGGCAGGATTTTCGGGAATGGATGATACTGATCCAGATGATATCAAGATGAAAATAGAAGAATACGTTTCTATGAACGAAGCGTTTCAAGCAAAGAGCATATCAGTTAGTTAAAAAAAATTTCTAAACATTGATATTTTTTTTATTTTTTAATAATTTTTCTCATAGTTTATTAAATTTTATCATAATATAACTTTATTCATATTTAAATACTCGTTTAAGATATATATATACCAATGACTTGTAAAGGTATTTGCGTTAGACACAAAGCTCAGAAACCAGTAGGTTCTGGAAGGTATGCCAGCGGACAAAAACGCTGCCAAATTTGTGAAATCTTCATAAAATGGGATGGATTGTGGTGCCCATGTTGTGGTTATCGATTGAGAACTAAACCACGTAATCTAAAATATAAAGCGAAGTTACGTGCTAAAACCAAAAAAACCGTTGAACCACTAGAAGCCCCTGTTATAACTGTTTAAATTTCAGTTATAAAATTTATTTTTCTTGAAGTATTAAATTTCCTGAATCCTTTTACTAATCGTTCAAATCATAATGGACTTTGTTAAATTTATTTTTACTTAGCACTAACAGAATTTTTATATTGACAAGGTTTCTATTGTTGTTGAGCTCCGATGGTGTAGTCCGGTTAAGCATTTCGCCCTCTCAAGGCGACGATCCCGGGTTCAAATCCCGGTCGGAGCATTTTATGGAACTCAGTAGTCCGGTATCTTTCTTCATTTTACAGGGAATAATCCCTTATAATAGGGGGACTATCGTGATCATCATTATCCCACAGATCATCTTAGACGGAATAACGTATATAAAAAATATATTATTCTCTATCTTAATTTTTTTATTTTTACATCTGCTAGTTGCACTTTTTTTATTATTGAGAAAGTGAAATCGATTTGTTATTAGTTTCAAATTTTTTTCTATTTATCTTATAATAGATTATTTCTCCTCTTCTCTCAATTACAGCAATTATCCCTTCTTTTCCCATTTTCTCAATCGAATTAATATTCTCATATAAATGCCTACTCTGAATATTCAATCCTTCATTAATTCCAAAAACTACATATTTAGCAGGTTTTTTTAGATATTCTCCTCTTTCATAAACACGAAAATCTAAACCAAATCCGAATCCTTCCTTCGCCACATACCCTCGACTTCTTAGATCTCTATATATGAGAAATTTTGTAAATATTGAAATGTCACCCTTCAATAACATTTCAGAAAGTTGTGAAAAATCTAATTTTGTCTTTTTTTTTTTAAAATTAATCTTTTGTTATATAAAAGAAAAAGAGCTTCATACGCTTCAATAATAAATTTTTCTTTTATTTTTTCGCCAAACCCTTTATTTCTCAATTGGTCCTGTTGTTTAATAGAGTCTATTATTATTGTATTTTTATTATCTATTCGTGCATCTACGGTAAAACTTAATTCATTTTCATTATCCGTGTTATTGTAATTGGTGCCGGATGTCGTATTATACATAAACGATTAAATCAAAGTTTATGTTTGATATAAAAAGATTAGTGAACTAAAATTGAAAGGTGCAAATTATCGAGAACCAAGGGGTATGCCCTATGTTAGACGGGAATATATTAAAGGAAAACCGCAATCAAAAATTGCAAAATTTTCTTCAGGTCAAGCAAGTAATAGCTATGATTATAAATTGGAATTAATTGTCACAGAAAATATTCAGATTCGTCATAATGCTTTAGAAGCGGCAAGATTATCTGCTAATAAAAGAATGGCTCAAGCTGGAGAGACCAGTTTTTTCTCTAAATTAAAAGTATATCCTCATGTACTGCTAAGGGAAAATAAAATGATAGCAACTGCAGGAGCAGATAGACTGCAGGAAGGTATGAGAAGAGCGTTTGGGAAAGCAACTGGGCTAGCAGCGAGGGTTAAACCAGGGCAATCAATAATAGAAGCTTATGTTACTTCTGCAAATTTACCATTGGCAAAAGAAGGATTCAAAGTAGCATCAAGTAAACTTGGATGTCCAACTGAAATACGAATAACTGGATTGAAATAAATTTTTATTCAATTTTCTTCGTTTTATTTATGAAAACAGTTCTATAATCTGTTTATCTTTGATATTTTCTGGTATATTGCCAATACTTTTGCATATAGAGATGCTATATCGTTACTCTCATTAATGATAGATTTGCCAACTAAGGAATTTTCATCACATCAATTTTCTTATCTCTTCATTTTTTATATTTTCCTAATAATTCTAGATTTATTCCAGTTTCAAATTGTATAAATTGACCATCAATTAGTAAAAATGGAATAAGTCGATCAGGGTTATATGTTTCTAGGATTTCCACATCAATTTTTTCCAATATTTCTTTTTCTTTAGAATACCTGTCGGCGATTTCATTTTCATGAAACTCTACAAACGAACTTTCATAATTGAAATGAGAAAAATCAAAAGTACGTATATCTAAAAACTTTTCACTAGTGTTTACACTGTGATTCTCTATCAATTCTTTCCATTCTTCAAATATTCTTAATCTCTCAACTATTGCCAATCTTTCTGGAGCACAATATGGACAGAAACCAGCAGCTAAGTAAAATATTAGCTTTTTACCACTATTAGTTTTCCATGATGGATCATTAATATACATAAATTTTCCTAAAATAATTTTCGGAGAAAAACCTGATGACATTTTTCATTTGTTTTTTATGGGTATTTATCATTATTTTAATTATCAAAACCTTTATTCTCCAACAGATATTTTTTATCCTATCTATTATGATCAAATTCTTGACAGATCTCAATGATGATGAATACGATGGAAAGACTGCCTTAGTTCGAGTTGATTTTAATGTCAGTATTAAAAATGGAAACATAGGTGAGGATTATAGAATTAGAATGTCTATTCCTACCATAGATTATCTGGTAAAAAGAAATTGTAAGGTAGTACTAATTTCGCACTTAGGAAGACCCAAGGATCATAATTCAGATTATTCTTTATTTCCTGTTGCAACAAGACTTTCTGAAATTCTTTCAAAAACACAAGTCAAATTTGTTCCGGATTGTGTTGGAAATGAAGTTTATAACCAAGTTCGTAGACTTCAAAAATCAGGAATTATTTTATTAGAAAATCTCCGTTTTCATCATGAGGAGGAATTAAATAATCCAGAATTTTCAAAACAACTTGCATCATTGGCTGATATTTATGTGAATGACGCATTTAGCACATCGCATAGAAAACATTCGTCAACTTATGGCGCAGCAACATTGTTTGATACAAAATTGGGAGGATTCAATTTGAAGAAAGAACTTGAATATCTTACAATGATAAAAGAGAAACCAATTAGACCATTTCTTGTGGTTATCGGAGGTGTCAAAATAAGAGATAAAATTGGGGCAATGGAAAATTTGTTACCAAAAGCAGATAAGATCTTGATAGGCGGAGCCGCCGCATATACTTTCCTCAAGGCAAAAGGACTGAATATTGGAAATTCTCCTATAGACGAAGCGCATTTACATTGGGCTAAAAACTCATTAAAAAGATACCAGGAAAAGATAGTACTTCCAGTCGATCACATAGTTTCAACAAATGCTGAAAGCGAGTCGGCAATCCTGTGTAAGGAAAATATTCCTGATGGAATGATCGGATTTGATATCGGAAATGAAACTATACAAAATTATTCCTCCGAGATTGGATCTAATAAAAACGGAACAATTTTTTGGAACGGACCAATGGGATTCTTTGAGAAGGATCTCTTTTCTAATGGCACTATTCATATAGCAAAAAGTATGGCTTTAGCATATTGGAGAGGCTCCAAGACACTAATAGGAGGAGGGGACACATTGGAGGCCATGAAGAAATCTGGAGTTTCGGAATCAGAAGTAAGTCACGTTTCAACCGGAGGGGGAGCTACTCTTAGATATCTTGCTGGTGATAAGATGCCAGGTTTAGTTATATTAGATTCTAATTTTTAAAATTTTTTCTTTTTCAGATATATGTCGCTAAAATAGATTTAAAAAACTCATTAAAAAATAATTAAATCTCTAAATCATTATTGTATGTGTTTATAAAATCATCCATATTTTCCATACATTGTAAGAGCATACTCCTACTTCTTTTAATTATCCAGTAGGGGAATTCTTCAGGCGTGAAAACATGTTGCTCCCTAAATAGGACCGGAAGGTATCCTCCATGAGTAAAGATTTGAACTACCACATATCGCTCCGAAACAGTACCTATTTCTTCTTCTATACTTACATCGTTTTCCTCAATCGTCCTTCTATAAAGTACTAATGGATGGTTATTCTTATTACTTATTAACAACATCTTTTCTATTTTTTCCTTAAATTTTTTAATATAGAATTCATCTAAGGTTATCTGTGAACTATGAACTAGGTCTTTTTTCTTCCTTCGCAACAATATTTTATACAATACAACTAAAATAAGGCTTTGTGTTAATTTTTTTTAGCTAACTGAATTCTTAACTTTTTCTATGTATAAGAATCAAGTAACTTTTTAATATTGCTGGATAACAAAATTTGATAAATATAATAATTGTTTTCCACTATTCTAAAGAAGCTTTAAACCTCCAGTAACCCTGTCAATTAAACTAGCTGGCCCAGGCCCGATTCCAAGACAAGTTGCAGTACCTGGCTCAAGTTGAGTCAAACCAGCATCATGTACTATTACTACAGGTAAATCATATGCCTCTGCTTTTTTCCTTATTTCCTCTAACTCTTCTAGACTATTTACTTTGAGGACCACCTTTGGTTGTCCAAACTTATACCATGTTTTAAGCCAAGTACTGTTTTTGATTCTAGATGTTTCATATGCTAAAACTGAGGCATGTGCTACTTGCGCAGCTATCTTTCCAGTACCCATTTTAAGATCTTTTCGAACTATCATGACTTGTTTAAGATCCATATCTAAAATACATTTTAATTATTATTAATAAAATGGTTATATTGTATTAATGAAAAAAAAATTCTATGATGTAATAGTAGCAGGTGGAAGCGTTTCAGGTTTATTGTGCGCGAGAGAAATAGCGAGATCCGGTTTATCAGTATTAGTTCTTGAAGAAGATAGTGAAATTGGAACTCCAGAACATTGTGGTGGACTGGTTAGTCTTCAGGCTATGGAAAAATTGGGAATTATTCCATCTTTGAGATCAATTGTACATTGTATAGAAAAAGCAAAAATCTCGTCAGCTTCTAAAAGTTTTAACATTAATATAAAACATGACAAATTAATCGTTCTCGATAGAAGAGAATTTGACAAACAGATAGCGTTTCAAGCTCAAAAATCTGGAGCTGAAATTGTAACAAGAAATTTAGTTACGACTATAAATTATGATTCTCTTGAAAAGAAATTCGGAATAAGAACTACTAATTGCTCATTCAGTTCGGATCTTTTTGTTGATGCAAGGGGTATTTCATCTCTTATGAATCGTACTAGTCGAAATGGCATTTTACAATCTGCTCAGTATGAGATCTATGCGGATGGGATTCCAAGTCACGAAATCCTAGTAAAATTAGATAGCGAAATATATCCTCATTTTTTCGCATGGATAATACCAAATGGTCAAGGAAAAGCAAAGGTAGGTGTTGCAGGAAGCAAAATCAATGCCTTACAAACACTTGAATCCTTTATCTCAAGTTTCAATTTCAAATATTCTGTCATTAGAAAGATATATGCTCCTGTTTGGGTTGGAGGACCGCTAAAAAATTTCATAAATGAACAAAGTTTGTTGGTAGGTGACGCTGCAGGCCAAACAAAACCAACCACTGCAGGAGGAATTTTTTCATGTGGAATGGGAGGAATATTGGCTGGGAAGAGCATCGCAAAATACAAGACAACTAATCAAAAAATTCATCTTCATGAATATGAAAAACAATGGTTTTCAATTTTTGGAAAAGAATTTCAAATTATGCTCCTATTTAGGAAAATTTTGGAAAGACTTGACAACAAATCCCTTGATGAAATACTTTCAGTTGTAACCGATACGACTCTTGATGAAATTTCTGAATCAGCAAGTTTCGATTTTCATAGTATAGCTATATCTAGAATTCTGGGAACTAAAAAAACTATGAAATTGATCAGTACTCTAGTGGGAAATGAATTCAGACATATGATAGACTTTTAATATATGACAAGATATAAATTCGGATTTCTCAAATTGAATGAAAATGTCTAAAACATTAGAATTGCCAGTCTGTTCATCATGTAATAGATCTATAATGCCTAATGATGAATGTGTAAAATTTTATTGCCCTAGTTGTGGATACGTTTTATTGTGGAGATGTCAAAGCTGTAGAGAATTTGCAAGATCATATAAATGTGTAAATTGTAGCTTCGAGGGTCCATAGATATGGCTCGACTCGTGGCTAGAATTAAAATATTACCAATGGAATCTGATACTAATCTAGACGAAATTATTAAAGATCTACCCTTACAAATTCCAAGTGGAATGGAACTAAAAAGATATGGTAAAGAACCTCTTGCATTTGGTATATTCTCTTTACTTTGCGATTTCACATTAGATGATTCAGAAGGTCAAATGGATGCCTTAGAAGAAAGCATAAAGAAAACAAACGGTGTAAGTGAGATACAAGTTATTAGCATAAGTAGACAATCTGTAAATATAAAGTAAAAGATTTTTTTTGAGTTTTTTTATTTAATTGGCATGACTTTGAAATTGGAAAATATATTAATACTCTATTAGATGATCATTTGTCATTAAGCTTGAAATATCCTTTAAGAAATATCATCTATGAAAAAATACAGCAATTAAATAATCTTACAGATTCAGAATTAACGTCCATTTTGTCAAAGGAAGGGATAGAGTTAGATTCTGCAGAGCTAAACAAAATCCTGTTAGATTTGGAAATTTATGGTTTATTAAAAGTCTCATGGATATCTAAGGATAAACGACGAATTGAACTATTGCGTTAAACGATCTATAATTTATTAGAATCTAAAATAAAATAATGCGTCTATCGCTATTGCTATAAATACTATAACTAAGTAAGGTGCTGTTACCTTATACGCCTTCCAAGCAAATTCAGGCGTTGGATTTTTTGTTAATTTATAGTGATAAATTAGCATAACAGTACCAGAAACAAATGCTATTATTGTGTAAATTATTCCCAACCCGAAAAAATATAACGAAAGTGAAAATGGTAGTAATATGGCAGTATTGATAAAAATATATTTTGCAGTTTTTGTATTTCCAATAAGCACAGGAAGCATCGGAATTTTTACACTTGCATATTCTTCTCTCTTTTTTATCGCCAGACACCAAAAATGAGGCGGTGTCCACATGAAAACCAACCAGCCCACTAGAAATCCCAAAAGATCTATGGATCCAGTTGTTGTGGCCCATCCAGCCATCGATGCTGCACTGCCAGCGAATCCTCCGATAACTATATTCAAGGAGTGTGATCTTTTCAGCCATGCTGTATATATAACTACATAAAAAAATATTCCCAATGCGATCATCAATGTAGCCATCGGATTTAATGTAAACCATGCAATGACCACTGAAAAAACACTAATGCATATACCATAAATAATGACAGTTCTTGCTGATAATTCTCCAGATGGGATAGGTCTTTTCGATGTTCTTTCCATAATCTTATCAATGTCCCTGTCGTAGTAGTGGTTTAAAGCACTAGAGCCCATAGAGGCAAGAGAACCACAAAGAATCAAGAAAAATAATTTCCAGAGAGATATATCCCATGCAATGCCTGGCGAGCTATCGAATCGAGTTGCACCTAGCATTGATGCTACCGCAGTTATTACTAAAACAACTACAATTCTTGGTTTTGAAACTTCAATATATGGTTTTATATCCACTGTATCGACACGGATAAATTAATTAATAACGTTGGATTTAATTTATTCGTTATAAATCTCTATGATTTAATATAAAATTTTTTTGTCATTATCACTCGATCTGAGATAATTATCACAGTTGAAAAGGTTAAAATTATAGCGAAATATTCAAAACTAACCATACAGTATGTCTGACTGGGACCTCTTAACCCCTGGAATAGGTCTTACATCTCTGGGTATCGTAGGTGTAATGATATCCCTTTCTGGAATAGCTAAGACATTTATTGATGGAATGCACGCTGTATCGTTATTAACCTTTTTAATAGGCATGATTTTCCTTTCAGCTGGGGTTCTCAAAGATGGATTTCCTTCTTCGAAAAAAGCAAAAATAGCAACCTTCATTACATTAGGAATTCTGGTAATCTTAGGATTAACCAATGCTGTTATTTCTAGTGTTCAAACTCCAAGTATTTTCATATACATTGGGCTTATCTTACTTATATCAATTCCAGCCACAACAGTTGTGATGGCAATTCATAGAAATAGCTCAAAAGTGAAATTATATCTTCTTATATTTGTTATATCTGTTGTTGTAGGAATAACAGTACTTTCTTTACTTGCAATACCGCATCCTGAAGCAGCACCGGAAGTTACTCAAAAACAGGAAACAAATCAGATTCAAACCAGTGAAATAGATACCTCGAAACTAGCAAAAGTAGAAATACTGGCAGGCTCCTCCGCACAGGGAAATCCAGATTATTCCCCTGAAGATCTCGTTATAAAAAGCTCTACTGGAATTATATGGACAAATTTAGATAATGTTCCACACACCGTAACAAGCCTCAAAGACGATGGGAAATCATTCGACTCCTCAATTATAAAATCAAATGAAAGCTACACTTTAATGTTATCCGATCTGAAAGATAAAGAGTATGAATATTTTTGCACCATTCATCCTTATATGAATGCGAAATTCAAAATAGAGTAGTATCAGGTATCTTACATGAAAACAAAGTCTACAACTAAGTTCCCTTTTCACCGGGTCAGTCTATGTGTATTTACCAAATTTTACTCGCGCATACATAAAATTGCATTATTTTGTATCAATTCTAGAATTGGATCTCCGTAATTCTGAACTGTAAAGAGACTGATGAAAAAAATCATATACTCTCGACATTAATCAGAATACAGACAATTTCCTGGGATTTCTCTTAGACAGACAATTTCCTGGGATTTCTCTTAGAACTGAAGGAATAATTTGTAATTGTATAGATACTTCATTACAGCTTCGGTTTAAGATTACAAACAAATTTTGAAAGGAGTTATAGAATATTGTAGAAAATTAAAAATTACAGCTGAATTACATGTGGTCTTCTAATTTTAACACTTTGATAAAATCCATTGAACAGTAACTCACGACACCTAAATGTGATATGAACACCTATACATACATAACATAACAAAATGTACATCTTGACAACAAAATACGTGAGGTCACTAAACGAAGATGTCGAAAAGGAATTCGATAACATTATGTGCTACACAAAAAGTAATATGTTGCAACAGGCTAAAATTTACTAACCATTAATAGTTAGGATGAATATCAATAACAAAGGATTTTCCAGATTTAAACTTAATTTCTTTAGGTGAAGCGAGGTATTGAACATAGTTCGGAGAAAATTTATTATGAGAATATTGTGCTAACAGAATATAATACAAAAAATAGAATCTATAGGATCCAGAAAACTGGTTTCATGTGTACAAGTTCCAGTTACATCTTTAAATTCTATGATATATAGTCTAGTTTGTACCTGTCATAGGAAATTACATACTTACATAGAGAGTGAAAACATATAGATTTGACAACAAGTATTGTGAAAAGGATGCCTCTAAGTATATTGAGAATCCTCGTTTATTACAGAATATCGCTCTAGACATTTTTTAAATAAAAATTTGAGTCTACGAAAAAAAACTGAAAAGCAAATTCTTCTGAACATTCTTATTTATTTAACAAAAAAATTTATTTTGTTTTATTTAAATTATGATTATGGACTCAATAATTCTTTCTATAAGTGATTATAATTTAAATCATTTAGAAAGGTTGGCTAAATATTCAATTCCACTAGAATCCTGTGCCTTGCTTTTAGGAAAAAAAAATTCTTTAACTAATTATTCTGTAAAAAATATCATAATACCGAATAATTTCTCAAAGTCTTCTACATTTTTCGAAGTAGATCCAAAAGATTTGATAACATTTTATGAAAAATCCAAGTCAATGAATTTGGATGTTATATCAATATTTCATTCTCATCCATCAATACCTTATCCGTCTGCAAGTGACCTCAGATATATGGAAATAAATCCAGTTATTTGGCTAATTTATTCAACAATGGAATTTTCATTTAAAGCTTTCTTGCTAAGTGAAGAAAAAAAAATTATTGAAGTACTCATAAATAGAATTAAGGATTAAGTCTGTCCGGATCCCTTGGATAAAGTACTACCTCTCGTACATTAGTAGAATTCGTAATTGCCATCATAAGTCTATCTAGACCCAACCCGCATCCAGAATGAGGAGGCATTCCCCAATGGAAAGTTTTCAAATGTTCGGAAAAATTATCTGGATTAAGGCCTTGTTCAATCAATCTTTTTTTGATCTTATCAGGATTATGTTGTCGTGTTCCACCCGAAATCAATTCCAAATATCCTATCTGCAAATCAAAGGAGTATGAAAGAAATGGATCGTCCTCATTTTCATGAATATAAAATGGCTTCAGTTTCAAAGGCCAATCAGTTATAAAGTAAAATCCTGGATGTAGTTGACCTAATTTTCTTAACGATGTGTCTGAAAGGTCATCTCCATATTCTATTTCCTCTCCAATCTTCCTTAGTTCTGCCACACATTCTTTGTAAGACAAAATTTCAAATTTGGACTCTAATACAGTTTTTATCTTTTCATTATCCTCTAAATTAATTAAATCATATTTACTCATTTCGCTAATGACATTTTTTATTGTTTCTTCCATTATTTGCATAATATCATGGTAGTCAACAAATGCTGCTTCAATATCCACACTTTGAAATTCAGTTAGATGTCTAACAGTATTGGAATTTTCAGCTCGAAAATATGGAGCTATTTCGAAGACACGATCCAAGGCAAGAATTAATTGTTCCTTATATAATTGAGGACTCTGGGCTAGATAAGCTTTTTTCTTAAAATAATCAAAAGAGAATAAATTAGCTCCTCCTTCACTTGCACTTCCTATAATTTTTGGGGTGTTTACCTCAATAAAGCCTTTTTTTCTTAAGGTCTTTCTTATGATCTCGAGAGCAATCGACCTAATAATGAAAAGCCTTGAAACATTCATATTTCTCAAATCGAGTGCTCTCGAATCCAGTCTTTTATCAATAGCCGATTCTAATCTTCCTGTTGGATCTATTGGAAGAGGGTGTTGGGCATATGATATAGTTATTATCTTATCGAGCTTTATTTCGACTTTAATTTCCCTTGCTCTGCTCTTCTGTACTATTCCTGAAATAAGTACCGAACTTTGTCTAGGAATTTCTTTTATTTCTGGGAAATCATCAGAATTTACAACAATTTGAATCGGTCCAGTAATATCTCTAATTATTAAAAAAATTATTTTTCCTATATCTCGAAAGTCTTCAATCCATCCTCCGACATTCACCCTATTACCAATCATCTTTTCTTTTAGCTGATTAGAATAATGAGTTCTTTTATTTCTTTTTTTCAATATTTTATAATGGTTTTTATGGTTTATTTCATTTTTTGCTTGTAGTAAAATTTATTTCTTCACATATTCTATTAACAGCTCAATATTCTTTATCTTGCTGGCGATTCTTTTTATCTTGACTTCTTCCACAATTTTAATTTTATTCTTTTTTTCCGATATCACTATCTTTGTAAGTTTGTTACCATCTGGCAACCATACCAGATTTATAGAATCGATTTTGACAGGATATACTAAATTCTCAATGAATCTCTTTTCAGTCGCCCCTGTCTCAATAATCCAAATATTTTCTTTAAATTCTTCTTTAATTTTATTCATAATATTTTCATCAGATCTGATGATACTGATATCTGAACTGGGAAGAACCATTATCAATCCTTCCTCAAGCTTATACGCTCCAGTTAACGTGAATTTATCGATAGTATTATTTTTTTCTGCTAACTTCGTTAATTTTATCGATGCGTCTACATCGCCTTCTGTAAGATGACCTGATTTTAATTTGGATTCACATTTTGAACACAATATACCAGTTTTAGCATCAAAAGAACAAATAGGAGTTTTCAATTCTTCTTTATATTTAATTCATTTTTTATCCAGTATATATATCTAGAATAAATATCTGAAAAAAATTAAAATATCTCTTCGGATAAAAATAATAAACTGCCTTCAGGAAAGCGATTAGTTGTTAAAAATTTAAGTGTTTCATATTACTTACATAATATGACTATTAGAGCAGTAGACAACGTATCTTTTTGTCTTAATACAGGAGAATCTTTTGGAATCGCAGGAGAATCAGGATGCGGTAAAAGTACTTTAGCATCAGCAATATTGAAAAATATCGGTTACCCAGGAAAAATAGAATCAGGTAGCATATTTTTTAATGACGAAGATATCTCCAAATTATCTGATAAGGATTTCAGTTTGAAGATAAGGTGGAAAAAAATTTCTATGATATTTCAAGGTGCAATGAATTCATTGGACCCTGTTTATAAAATAAAATCTCAAATAAATGGTATATTTTTAGCACATAGAGAAAAAGAAAATTTAGAGAAGGTATTGAAAATTTTTGAAGATTTTGAGTTGGATAAATCAATACTTGATAAATATCCTCATGAATTAAGTGGTGGAATGAAACAGAGGATAATCATTGCCATGGCTTTGTTGCTCGACCCAGAGGTAATTATTGCTGATGAACCAACTACTGCTTTGGATGTGTTGATCCAAGCTCAGATTATTAATCTCTTAAAAAAATTAAAAAAAGAAAAACAGATAAGTATTATATTGATTTCCCACGATATTCCATTAATTGCTCAATTAGTAGACAAGATAGGAATTATGTATGCAGGTGAACTCGTTGAAATAAACTCTACCAAAGAGATAATATTTAATCCAAAACATCCTTACACTAAATCTTTAATATCATCTATTCCAGATATCAAGGCTGAATTTATAGTTAAAAAAGTAAATCCAAGTGGGCGTAAATTACCTATATTGAATGGTAAAATCAATTCCAATGGTTGTAAGTATTACTCCGAGTGTGAACATGCAATGAAAAAATGTAAGAATAATCCCCCAGATTATAAAATTGGGAAAGACGGTTATGTGAAATGTTGGCTCTATGAGGAATGAACATATGCGTCTAATTTAATTCTACATTATTGGAAATCATGTAATTGTTTTTCCTTGTATCTTTTTGTTTTTTTTATCAACTCCTGGTAATGAATATCTAATAAATGTGAATTCGCACAATGATCATGCATTATTCCAATGTCACAGAATTCACATGAGGTTACAAAAGAAAAATCTAGGAACTTTTTTTTGCAGAAATTACAATCTTCAGAACTTATCTCATAATCTATTAAAGGCTTAAGCCATCCTTCTCTCCATAAGAGTTGCATACTGGTCTTTCACACTTAATATATATAATATTTTTAAAATAATCTTTGATATTTAGTCATATGAAAAAATATAGAAATCCTATACCTACAGTTGATGCCATAATTCAAAAATCGTCTTTTTTATTGTTAATTAAAAGACAAAATGATCCTTATAAGGATACTTTTGCCCTTCCTGGGGGGTTTGTTGATGAAGGTGAAACAGTAGAAGAAGCATTGGTAAGAGAAGTTTTCGAAGAAACATCTCTAGAAATTCATCCTGTTGAAATTCTTGGAGTTTATTCTACTCCTACACGAGATCCAAGAGGACATATGATGACTGTTGTTTTCATTACCATTACGTATGGAGGAGAGCTAAGCGCTGGGGACGATGCAAAAGAATTACACTGGATCCCATTAGATAATATCAATAATATTGACTTGGCATTTGATCATAAATTAATTATCAAAGATTACATAAATTGGAGAAATTCAGGAGGAACATTTTGGTCAACAAAAACAAGATGATAGGAATGAATTTTAAGGAGCAGCTATGAAATTCTTGAAAGAAATTGCTAATTGATACTTACCAAACTTTTTCTAACAAATAAAAATGACTTCCTTCAAAATTTTTTTCAATCAATTTATATTTATTAATTGTTATATATTCATATATTATGCAAACAGCCCAATTAGAAGTAAATGAGATTCGAAAAGACTTTCCTATTCTGTCCCGTACCATTAATGGGAAGCCATTAGTGTACTTTGATAACGCTGCAACTACCCAGAAACCTTTTTCTGTAATAAATGCAATCTCTGACTATTATGCTAGCTACAATGCTAATATTCATAGGGCAGTATATCAGATTGCAGAAGAAGCTACCGATGCCTATGAGATGACCAGGGATAAAGTTTGTAAATTTATTAACGCACATTCACGTGAGGAAATAATTTTTACCAGAAATGCAACCGAAGCTATAAACCTCGTTGCTTATTCTTGGGGCAGAAAAGTTATCGGAAAAGGTGATACGATAATTCTATCCGAGTTGGAACATCATAGTAATATAGTTCCATGGCAAATGTTATGTACGGAAAAAAAAGCAAAAATCGAATACTTGAATGTAGATAACAATGGAAATTTAGATTTAGGTAAACTGGAATCATGTATTCAACAGAATAACGTAAAATTGATTTCTTTAAGTCATATGTCAAATGCGTTAGGAAACATAATACCGATCGAATCGATGATAAAATATGCGCATTCATTTGGAATACCATTTTTTGTGGACGGGGCACAGTCTGTTCCTCATATTAGAACTGATGTTACAGATTTAAATTGTGAATTTCTTGCTTTCTCAGGACACAAAATGCTTGGACCAACGGGAGTCGGTGTTCTTTATGCCAAAAAAGAGATTCTTGAATGTATGAATCCTTTCATAGGCGGTGGAGATATGATTAAGGAAGTTCATAAATACGAAACTACGTATAATGATTTACCCTATAAATATGAGGGCGGTACCCCAAATATCGCAGATGTAATAGGGTTTAGTCATGCTCTGGATTATTTGAACAAAATCGGTATGGATAATATTCGTAGACACGAATTAGATCTGACAAAGTATGCTCTAGAGTGTCTGTCAAGTTTGAAGGGAATGAAATTATATGGTGATGATAATCTTTCAAGAAGGGGTGGCATTATATCTTTTAATTTGGGTGATATTCATCCACACGACCTTGCAACTATCCTGAACGACAATGGCATTGCAATTAGATCAGGACACCATTGTGCCCAAATATTGATGGAAAAATTAGATGTGTCTGCTACATCAAGAGCCAGTTTCTACATTTATAATACCCAGGAGGAAATCAATATATTTATTAATGCGTTAGGCAAAGCTATTAAGTTGTTTCGACTTTGAGTGACGATATTTATCGTGAAATTATATTAGATCATTATAGAAATCCTCGAAATAAAGGAAAACTAGAAGATGCTGACGTTGTAATCCACGACAGTAATCCTTTATGTGGAGATCAAATTGATATTTATCTCAAGGTTAAAGATGGAAATATTCAAGATATAAAATTCGATGGGAGAGGGTGTGCAATTAGCCAAGCAAGTGCTTCTATGCTGACTGAGATGATTATTAACAAACCTTTAACTAATGCAAAGGATATCTCTAAAGATGATATTTTAGAAAATATTGGCCTAACAAATTTGGGTCCAGCTAGGATAAAATGTGCGTTATTGTCATTAAAGGTTCTAAAGATGGGTATGGTCAAATACTATGAGGACAAAGAACCAAACACAGCTCAAAAATTGGAGAAAGATTCGGATCTTTATTAATTTCTAAATAAAAATATATCAAATAAAAATTATATCTATTTTCGATTTATGAATGACTCTTTCTTTTTTAGAAATTTCCCTGTTTATAAGACAGTAGATATGTCTCATGAAGAAGATATAAATAAAATCACTGAAAGCATGGTAGAAGATTATATTTTACTTGAAAAGGAACATAGATTCAGTTATAGAATCCTCATCCCTCGTAATGAAAAAAATAATAGATATGCAAAAAAAATCGGATTGAACATTCAATTATATTTTTTGGGTGAATTGAGAAAAAGAAAGATCAAGGTAATATTAAGAGATATAAAATACATCCACGACCCACAACATTATGGATGGTTATTATTGAATTCTGAAATATACGAGAAACACATGAATTCTAAATAGGTTCATGAAGAATGAGTGTAATAAAAAACTAGGTAAAAAAAATTCTAGTTAAATTTATTCATCTCTGACATTCTGTTTAATTTTATTAATCTACACAGTACTAACCCAACTATAATCCCATAAAGCAAACCCCCGACTACATCAAACAAATAGTTTTGAAGCAAGTATAATCTCGTGAATCCTATCGCTAGAGGAAATATCCATAATATTCTTCCAACTATACTCCTCTTTCGTTGAACATTGAACCAGAAACCTAATATTATAATGAAAGTAGTAGCACGAGCTGCGTGATTCGACGGAAATGAAAGGTCTCTAGAAATTGGCATCATACTGTCTTTTTCGATAGTATATTTATCAGGTAAATGAAATTTAGGTACGTATTGTTCCAATGGTGCAGATCTCCCTACAAGCGGTTTAATATACATCGTTGAAACTGAAAGGATAACTATTGAAATCAATACAAGCAGTCCGATTCTCCTTGTTCTTCTAATTATTGTTAAAATTAATCCCACTATTAGCATTACAAAAAGATCTCCCAGGGATGAGATGATGATTACAATTACATCAATCGTATTATGGAGTCCCCCAATATTGTAAAAAATCTTAGTTATTAAATTATCAACGTTATTAGTTATTCCGCCATGAACAAAAAAAGTCAACCCTATAAAAGAGATAAGTACGATCAAAAATTTACTTGTTCTAAGATTGGCTGTTTCACTCATGTATTCTCTATTTGGTGGTATTGATAAATAATAAATAGTTAATATTGATTTAAATTTGTGGTAGTTTCAAAGAGAGATTCAATAAACGCAAGTTCAGCTCTATTGCGCTTTTGAAATTAGTGTTATATTTTACTTTGTCTTTATTTATATATTTAAAATTTATAATTCTTTAGTCGTTATTAAAAGATTTTTAAATTCTATCGTTTTTTAAAAAAAATGCCGGAGACGGGATTCGAGCCCGCGACCTTTCGATTATGAGTCGAACGCTCTAACCAAGCTGAGCCACTCCGGCAAACTCAGAAGCGTTCAAGAAAATTTTAATTTTTGTAATATATATTCTATTCATATTAAAATGGGCGTCATTTATGAAGATAATTCTTGGGATTTTTTTTATAAATCTGTTAGTAGCTATAAATACTTGTAAAATAATATATAAGATTTTTAAACAATCCTCCTTCCTTCCTTATTATTTTTATGATATTTTTTGGCTTAATGTATTTATTTGTGTTGCATACCTATGTCTAATATTTCGAGATTTATTGGCTAATTTTTTGAGAATTAAGGCTATAGTCATTTAAAGGATTATTTAATGACATCCATCCTTGTTTGTTTTCAGTATTATTACTTTATTATTAGAACATTTTAATCAAGCGTATCTGGAATTTTTCTTATTATGTTTTTCTAATTCTCAAAACTCTCGATTTATTTTTTATGTTTTTTGCAGTTATGGCTGCTAGACTGCGATTCATGATACTTCTAGTCGTTGTTGTTAGTTCAATTTTCCTAAATTACAAAAATTTCACAATTGTTTTCTAGACAATATAAGAATGAACAAGTCATCTAGAGATTTGTCCAAGTTTATTACGATATAAATTAATAAACTTCAGTGTGTAAATTTCTATGTTTGATAAATTCCAGATTAAATAGCCCTTTATCTAAATGTTGTACTTCCATAGGCAGGTAAAAGATGCACTTGTCTACACGAGTGACACGTTTTTTCTGCTTAACTTTCTTGCTATCACTGGAATTATTTAATCTTTCTTTCATAAGAAACATTTCAAATGGTATGTGACCATTGAATACAACATGAAACTGATTTTATTTCCTTCTTTCCTATTGGGAATATTTTTTACTGCCAAAAATACGTTTTTAACTATCTTATTTTATCCTTCTATCTTTCCATATATTTGTGGATAACCTTTTGGAATTAATTTATCATTTATATTTTGTTTTCCAGAAAAAGCCTGAATATTTCAGGTTTAAACTGTTTACCATTATATGCGTTATCTTTTCAGGTTCACCATTTTCTAAAATGTAGTATTCGATTACATTTGAAACATCTACTCTCTGCCTTTCAGACACCACACTTGATATCTTTCTTGAAGAATCATCCTCACAACTAAGAAAATTGTTTTTTGAGCCGAATTCTCATGTTAAATGGACCTAAAATATTCATGCGTATCATCTGAATCGGTTCCTTCATCTTAATTTTTGATTTTCTGTTGCTGATCCTGCATTCCGGGAAGTTATTAGATGTCTTTTCAGTATCTTCAATATAGCGTTAGTTTAATCCGATCTTATGCAATTTCAACCAAATCATTTGATCAGTGAATGCAGTATATGCTGTTTCTGCTCTTTTAATTTTACAGGTTGTATTTTATGTGGTTCCCAATTCTATTCCAGTAGATCATCTATTCTATAGTTTAGGTACCTGTTCTACCACCTCTAATCTATCTGTAAACGTATTATATCTTTACAGATATCAGTTATTATATATCCATTCAATTATTTCTCTTGAAATAAATTGAATTCTGTTTGTAACTCATTTTTATATACCTCCTGGGGAGATTAGGAATCGTTACCTATATTGGTAGACGAAATTGCAACTCCTGTTAGGACAACATCTAGAGGATTTTTATAGTTTTATCATTAATTCTTACCTAAAATTAAATCATTAGAGGCATTATTTTTTGATGAAAAATTGAACTATGTACCAAATATTATTCTATTTGTTGTATTTTCTTAGAAGCCGGTTGTGATAACCAAATACAAAACATTATACAAATTAAAAACAGCGCTAGAGATATATCTTAACTTTGCAAAATCAATTCTATTATGGATTAAGATTAGACACCCTTTGATATTTCGGATGTTTCTATCCATTTAAATTTTCTTTGGAGGGTTGTTGTGTATACTTTCTTCCAATCCAGACCTATGCTATCCATCCACCACTTCATCACTCTGGGATCAATATAATTTCTCAATGATGTTCCAAGATTGTAGTCACTAGTTTCCTTCTGCAGTTTTAATTGATACGTTATTTTTTCAATTCTGGATTCTAATTTTTCTTTTTGCTTTTCTGTTTTCCATTTTTTCAATTTGATGTCATTTCTTAGATTCATAATTGTTTGCTTCTTTTTTTCCAATGATTCCTCTAATCTTTCGATAGCCTTCTTACTTGCTGGATTATTAGGATCAATTCCTTTTTTGTGATTACATTCTATAGCTGCGCTTAAATTTGCGATTTTTGCGATATAGATTTTTTTGAATTCGGATGAATTTTTACCCACTTGTACAGGTGGCGATTTTAATGCATCTTTAACTATTTTTGTTGCTAAATATGTTCTAAATACTTTTGCGGTCAATCCGGGAACATTTTTAGGATCAAGATTCCTTAGGAAAGAATTCACCTTTGCAGAGTTTATATTGTCAAAAATTTCACTATCCTTCTGTTTATTCATCATAAAAAATCGTAGGTTTTCATATAATGTATTTGTGTCTATGGAACTTATTTCAATGGTTTTTTGCCAAGGTACGCTATCCTTACCAAGAAAATTAAATTGTATAAATTTTCTTCCATCATATGTTTCAGGAAATTTAATATGTTCTACTCTTAAAGTTGATGCTCCTACAGTATCAGTTTCATCTGTGTCTTTTTCGTCGCCAACTCTCATAGCTAATTTTAATATAAGATAACAAACTGTTGCAATTTTTTTTTGATTAAGATCTTTTTCGTTAATCATTTTATTTATTATATCCTTTTCAATTTTCTCTACATGTTTTTCTAGATTTTTTGCTTTATCATATTTTTCTCTATCTTTATCTTGCCTTAATAATGCAGAATCGTGTAACCAAACATACTTTCTCTTACTAGTTAATGTTTCCGTCCATGTTGCAAGCCATGTAGAGGAATGGTCATGTACAACTTTCTTCCATGCCCCCTCGGGAACAGGAGAATTTTCATCCAAGTTCAATATAACGTCCTGAGGTCTTATTCTTGGTTTCCATCGTCCTCTTAGAGGATGTAATCCTCTTCCCATAAACAATCCCGGTGGTTCAACTAACCAGTTTGCGACCTCCACTTCAACTCCGTCTATTATTGCTATGCCATATGTTTTTTTCAACGACTCTTTTTGTTTTTTCTTTTCTGATGATAGTTTTTTTTTCTCTTCTATAGGTAATGATTTGATTTTTTCTTTTTCTAAATATTTTATTCTTTGTTCTTCATCGACCAGTCCGAAAGCCTCAGAAAAATCAATATCGCTAATATTTTTTATGTATTGAAATCTGTTAGGTAATAATTTTTTAAGATCTGTTAAGAAGTTTTTTTGAAATACATCATCTCGAATATAATGAGAATCTTTCTTTTTTGCCCAAGCATATATCAATTCTTCTTGGTCGTTATTTAATTGAAATTGATCATTTTTTATCCCAATTTTTATTCCCTTGTAGGAATAATCTGGAGGAAAAGCAACTCCATTATGTTGCAATGTTTTCCATTTGAAAGAATTTTTTAGAGAATTATTCATATATTTATACAAAAATTATGAAAATCTATTACTATTGATAAATCTTACCAATTCTTATTTTAGAAATATGGTGTTTGCACTTTAAATAAAAATGATATTAGAAGATCGATATTTATAAATTTTCTAGTTTAGTTTTAATAGGTTTTCTTATTCTTTCCTGAATCTGAACTTATCTAATTTAATTAATTCTTGGTATGATCCAAACGATTCGGCGTCAGCCTTATCCAATAGCTCTTCGTCATCATAGTCTTCTTCGCAGAATTTTTTAATGATTTTATATCTTGAAGTTCTCTGTGCTGGAATTTTTCCAGCACTGTGAATTATTTGTCTGATATTCTTTGGTTTTAATATTTGTCCATTATTTGCACCAGCGGACGTGGAAATACTTTCATTTATCAATGTTCCACCAAAATCATTCACTCCTGCATCTAACAAGATTTGACTCATCCTGGGACCTTCTTTTACCCAAGAAACTTGTATGTTGTTTATATAGCTATTAAGGAAAATTCTTGATACTGCATGCACTTTCAATACATACGCGCCATCTGGACCAGGGCTTATATTGTCTATTAAATTCTTGTTAAACATCGGTGCTTCAGTATGAACAAAGCTTAAGGGAACAAATTCTGTAAACCCTCTAGTTTCCTTTTGTATGTTTTTTATTATTTGCAAATGCTCTGCTATGTGTTTATGAGATTCAATATGTCCATACATAATTGTAGAAGTTGATGGAATTCCAATGGAGTGAGCTGTCTTTATAGTATCAATCCAGTCTTTTACAGAAATTCTTCCAGGTGAAATAATATTTCTAATCTCTTGGTCAAGTATTTCAGCAGCTGTTCCTGGAATGCTATCTAGTCCTGCGTCTTTTAGCCTACTTAGATATTCTTTTACTGAAATATTTGAACGTTGAGCTCCATACATTATCTCCTCTGGTGAAAAAGCATGAATATGAATATTTGGAATTTCTTTTTTAATTGAATTACATAATTCTACGTATAGATTTCCATTCATCTTGGGAGGTAGTCCAGCTTGTATACAAACTTCTGTTGCTCCGTATTGATATGCTTCTTTTGATCTCCTAACAACTTCTTCAGTTGGTAAAAAATATCCTTCCTCTTGTCTAAAATCTCTACTAAAAGCACAGAATCCACATCTTTTGATGCAAACGTTAGTAAAATTAATATTTCTGTTCAAAACATATGTAACCACATTACCATTTTTAATTTCACGAAGATAATTTGCAACAACAATTAACATATTCATTTCCATTCCATTACAATCGAGTAATTCTACTACTTCAGAAATAGTAATTTCTTTATTGTTCACTGCTTTGTCTAAAATTTCTGAAATTACTGGGTCAATATATTTTTGAATACTTTCAAAATTCATTTAAATATTCCTCTTTTACTAATCCGTCTTTATCTATTAGATTATCTATATAATTTTCTAGAGTTGGATTAATGAATTCTTTTTTTATAAATTCGGGATAAATAGGTAGTCTTGCTCTCAAAATTTGGTTCTTTGATCGAGTATTTTTTTTTATATCTTTAATATCAGGCCAAGCAAATTCTGGATTTACGTGGTCAACAGTAAGAGGTGAAATACCTCCCCAATCATTAATTCCAACATCAATAAACGATATATAGTTTAATGGAGATAAATTAGGTGGAATTTGTATATTCATTGTAGGCAATAATATTCGCGATATTGCAACTAATCTCAAAAAAAGATTATCGTCTGGAGGGGGCATATTACGCATTTTCGTATTAGTTTTTGGCCTAAAGTTTTGAAGGATAATTTCCTGAATGTGACCATATTTCGAATTAATATTTCCAATTAACAAAATCGAGTCTATTATTTCCTCAATATTCTCTCCTATACCTATCAATATTCCTGTAGTTAAAGGAATTTTTAATATACCTGCATTTTCAATTGTTTCTAACCTGATTCCTGGGTCCTTGCTTGGTGCGTATTCATGAGCCATCCCTTTCTGTCTTAATCTATAGGTTGAAGACTCCAACATTAATCCCAAACTAACATTATAATCTTTTAACATTTTCATCTCATCCTTGGATATATTTCCCAAATTAGAATGTGGAAGCAATCCGGTTTTTTTAGTTATTTTTTCTGAAATGTTGCTAACGTATTCAACAGTAGACTTAAAATTTAATGATCTCAACCAATCTTTTGCTTCATTATATCTGTCTTCTGGTCTTTCTCCTGAAACTATCAAAGCTTCAGTACACTTGTATTTTTTTCCTTTCTCTGCCAATTCCAATATTTCATTTGGATACATCATGACTGCTTGTTGATGATAAGGATCTTTTCTGTAGGTACAATAGGAACAAAAATCCTTGCATAAATTTGTGATGTTGATGAAAATTTTTCTAGAGTAGGTTATCGTCTTTTTTTTATAAATTTCCTTTAGAAAGGAAGCAACATGGAATATAGAATGATCTTCTTTTGATTCTAATAATAAAAGAATTTCATCTTTTGATAGAGTTTTTTTTTCAAAACACTTTCGGAGAATTTCAGATACAATACTATTCTTACACGGTATCAGCTCTGAATTCAATTTGTTAATAGTGTTTTAAAGTAGTTATAATATAAAAAGTAATTCTATTTTTTCATAAATAATTTTGGTGAGGAAATCAAATATATTCTATTGAAGGAAAAATATTTTGATGGAAGATTCAAATTCTAACAATAATCTTGATAGTGAAACAAAATTCATAGTACCTATAAAATTATCGGAAAAAAGTTCTAGATTAACTGATGACGTTAAAAATCAATTAAAGGGAATTGGTATGATGGATGACAAAGGTAAACTAAAATTAAAAGGAGTTAGTCCAAAAATGCTTAAAAGGATGAAAATGGAATCAGTCGATTGTCCAGTATTGCAAAAAGAAGTGCCTTTTGTACAATGTTATGTTTGTAAAAATTTCAATAGTAGGATTTCTGGGAAGGTATACTGTCGTGGAGAACCACTTTAATTTTAAAATGATTATTGGAAACTCTTAAAAAGAGGAATAAATTTTTGTCAGATTCTAAGGAAATCGGAATAACTGTAAAGAAAAATGATAATTTTTCTGAATGGTACACTCAAGCGGTTACCAAATCAGGGTTAGTTGATTATTCTCCAGTTAAGGGATTTATTATTCTTAGACCTTATGGATATCGAATTTGGGAAAATATCAAAGAGATTCTTGATAAGAAACTAAAAGAATCCGGACATGAAAATGGTTTTTTACCTATATTGATTCCAGAAAGTCTTCTTTCGAAAGAGAAAGACCACTTTACTGGCTTTACTCCAGAAGTATTTTGGGTTACAAAGGCCGGAAACAATAATCTTTCAGATAAATTAGCGGTTCGTCCAACCTCAGAAACTTTAGCTTATAACATTTTTTCAAAATGGATAATGAGTCATCGTGACCTGCCCTTAAAAATAAATTTTTGGAATTCTGCTCTGAGGGCGGAGATAAAATCTACAAAACCCTTCATAAGAAATTCTGAATTTCTTTGGCAAGAGGGACATACAGTCCATGAAACTAGCAGCGATGCCGAAAATGAAGTTTTACTAATTTTAGGATATTATCAAGAATTAATAGAAAATTATCTTGCTATCCCTACAGTCAAAGGTTTAAAGACTGAAAAAGAGAAATTCGTTGGGGCTTCGTATACTACCAGCCTCGAATCAATAATGCCTGATGGTAAGGCCTTACAAATGGCGACGTCTCACAATCTCGGACAAAATTTCTCGAAACCATTTGAGATAAGATTTCTTGGAAAGGATTCCAAGCAATATTTTGCATGGCAAACTTCTTGGGGAATGTCCTGGAGATTAATAGGTGCATTAATAATGGTTCATGGAGATGACAAAGGCTTAATTTTACCTCCAAATATTGCACCTATTCAGATAGTTATCGTACCAATTTATAAAAATAGCAATAAAGATTTGGTAATTGAAGAATCAAAAAAATTGCAAAATGAATTGGTATCAGGAGGGATGAGAAGTCACCTGGATGCAAGAGATGGATATACATCAGGATGGAAGTTCAATGATTGGGAAATAAAGGGGATTCCACTTAGAATCAATATAGGTTCAAGGGATATAAATAATGAAAAGTTAGAACTTGTAAGAAGAGATACAAAAGAGAAATTAATTATTGAAAGAACAAACAACTTAGTAAGATCTCTTACGACTATCTTATCTGATATTCAAAAGGCAATGTATGATAAGGCGTTGCAGTTTCATCTGAATAATTTCCGTAAAGTTTCAAGTTATGATGACATGCGAGATAAATTAGATAAAAATAGCGGTTTTATATTATCCACTTGGTGTGGAAATGAAGATTGCGAAAATAAAATAAAAGACGATACCGGTGCAGATATTAGGATAATTCCTTTTGATTTAGAGGAAAAAGACGAAAATGCTCGTTGTATATTCTGTAGAAAGCCCTCAAAACATGTTGTTATTTTTGCAAAAGCCTACTAAATGAGACACATATTTACTTTTATTAAAATAATATACGATAATAATATTAAAATCAAGTGTATGAGGAATTATTGATCTCATTATTCACTTAAATATAGAATAGATACAAGGAAAAGGAGTAACGATACTTGGAAAATACTAATGATCTGCTTTCATTCTTTCAAGATTTTGGATACGTAGAAGAATATGGTAACATAGGTAGATATCTAGGAATCCTGATAATAAGTTTTCTGGCAAGTATAGTTGTATTTATACCAGTTCCTTATTTTCCTGTTTTGTTTACGGCAGGAATCGATAAACAGTTAGATCCTCATCTTATATCTATTGTGAGTGCTGTAGGTGCTGTTATAGCTAAATTGATTATTTTTTATGCAAGTTATTATGGACGACGTATTTTAAGTACCAAAACTAAGAAGAGAATGTTGCCCCTACAAAGATTGGTATCAAAATATGGATGGCCTGGGGCGTTTATAGCAGCAGTGACTCCAATACCTGACGACTTGGTATATATTCCACTTGGTTTAGCAAAGTATAGTCCATGGAAATTTGCCATATCTACATTCTCTGGAAAATTTATTTTAAATGAAATAATTGTTTTTGGTAGCGTTTTCCTAGGTCGTCCGGTTGTTGATTCTCTTACTTCCGGAAAAACCGATCCTATTTTTCTTTATCTTGGAATAGGCGTGAGTATCGTAGTATTGGTAGTAATAATTTATTTATACTTGAAAATAGATTGGGGAAAGATTATTGGGAAATGGTTTCCTTGGACTCTCTCTGAGGATGAAAAAAAATGACAAAGAAGCAATTTATCATTAAATCAAATGGTATGATCTTCTTGCATGGTAGTTATAAATAATCTGATCAACGGTGTACTAAGGATGTCAGAATCAGATCAAAAATTTTACTTGGAATTGACAAAAAATTTTAGACTATATAAAGATGATCTGATTTATCCAATTTTTATTACTGAGATGGCAAAGTATCATCAACTTGGATCAATGCCTGGAATTTTTCAGATTCCCTATCATAAAATAATCGATTCGGTAGGGGATGTAGTAGATAAAGGGATTAAATCAATCATATTGTTTGGAATACCAAGAAATAAAACAAGAGATGGTTCTTTAGCGTTTTCAGCTAACGGAGTTGTTCAAAAGACAGTAAGAACATTGAAATCTAATTTTGGAGATAAACTAAAATTGATTACTGATATATGTCTATGTCACTATAACGAATCTGGACATTGCGGTATAACGAGCAAAAATAATGAAATTAAAAATGATCAAACCGTCGATTATCTAGCTAAGATAGCGTTAAGTCATTCCATCGCTGGAGCCGATATTGTAGCTCCTTCATCAATGATGGATGGTCAAGTTCGTTGTATTAGGGAAAAACTAGATACCGAGGGACATAAGAAAACACAAATACTTTCATTTTCAGCAAAACAATCCTCGTCGCTTTATAAACCATTTCAATCCGGAGTATTCCTCAACTTTCCGAAATCCTTGGACAAATCTTCCTATCAGGTATCATATTGCAACACCATGGAGGTGCTTAGGGAGATTGAATTTGATATTCGAGAAGGTGCAGATATGATATTGTTAAAACCTTCTATTACTTCTTTAGATTTAGTTTATCAAGTTAGTAGGAAATACACTGCTCCAACAGTAGTCCAGATTGTGTCGGGCGAATATTCGATGATAAAAGCAGCATCAAAGATAGGAGTAATAGATGAGATTCACTTTCTTTTAAATCTCTTAGGTTCACTTAAAAGATCTGGTGCAGATAAAATAATTACTTATTCCTCATTGTATTTATCTGAATTCATGTCGAATTAAAATTGAATCTTTGAATATCTGCTTAGAATCAATTATATATAATAAATGTTTCACAGCAGGTATCCCGCGATAGCTCAGCCTGGTAGAGCTTTCGGCTGTAGAAGTTGGCTGTTTAGCTAACCGTTGTGATCAGCCTATCAGGCTTACATTTAACAGAAACCGAATTGTCGCAGGCTCAAACAAAGTAACAATTGTTATTTGGAGCAAATCCTGCTCGCGGGATACACTTAAACAAGATTAAAAATAAAAGATTAGAAATTTTCTTTAGGGATTAAATACTGCTCTTCCAATAATTTTTCTGTTCTTTAGATCTTGTAGAGCGTCATTCACGGCATCCAATTTGTATTTCTTTGATACAACAGAACTTATCTTTCCTTTTTTATAGAGTGATACTAGTTCAACCAAGTCTGTGATTCTTCCAGTATAAGCGCCCATTATATTAAATGCTCTCAGGGGAACCAATGGGAGATTCAATTCCAAAGATCCTCCAAATAATCCTACCATTATATATTTTCCTCTTTTTCTCAAACTATCTATAGCAACCGGTGCAGTTTTACTGTTATTTACAAAATCTATTGCTATTTCACAACCTTCTCCCCCTGATAAATCTTTTACATTCTTGATAGGATCAGTCTCCACGGAATTGATAATGTGATCTGCACCTAATCTTTTCGCTTCCTCTAATTTCTCATTGTCTACATCTACAACCAAAATTTTGGAATTAGTGATTGATTTCGCTATCTGCACTGCCATCAATCCCAATCCGCCAGCTCCAATAATTACCAAATTATCATTGGGAGTTGCAGCTGCTTTCTTTATTGCTGTATAAGCAGTTAACCCAGAACATGCGAGAGAAGCTGCAGAATCAAAATCATTCTGTTCTAATTTTATTAGGTATTTATAATTAGGAACAAGAATTAAGTCTGAGTAGCCTCCATCTTGGTAAATTCCTAATGTTCTAGGTTTATCACATAAATTTTCATCCCCTGACTTGCATGAAGAACATATCTCGTCCCCAATCCAAGGATAGACCAAAACTCTGTCTCCTTTTTGAAAATATGACACTGATTCTCCTATTTCCTCCACCACACCTGCTACTTCATGGCCTGGTGTTAATGGGAAACGAACTCCTCTATCTTCTACTTTCATCATTTTTCCACCAGAACCAATGTATCCTCCTTCCCACAAATGTAGGTCACTATGGCATATTCCAGCAGCTTTAACTCGTACCAAAACTTGTGTATGTACAGGTTTTGGTTGCTGCATAGTCTCAATTATCAGAGATTCATTGGTTTTAACTATTCTCGCAGAGATCATACTCTGAATATAAAATAAGGATAATAAAAATTAATTTTATTTGATTATATTTTATGCACAATAAGTACAAAAAGCATTCTTTAGCATAATTTACATATGGATCACATTTGTATATGGGCTATCCTGATTCAAATCTCTTTATTTGATTTTAATGTATTGTTGCATAAGTCACATTCCTAAAAAATTTAGCAAACAATCCTAATGCTAGGACCTTTTTCACTGAAGGGAATAAAGATAATAATATCTTATACAGAGAGCAGAGATTCTCTTGATTTTGATGTTATTTACAACCGGATACTAAAATGGAAGATATTAACAGGTATAAAGAAGCTGGAAATTTCGTATACCAAATTGTTGGATTATATATAACTTTACTTTCATTTACCATAGAGACACACTGAAGATATAGTACCAGCACCTGCTTGTAATGCATTATCATCAAATCCCTCATTATAGTAACATTACCAGAAGAATAGAGGGATGATACCAAGATTTCCGATGAGGTCATGAACTGTAATTTACAAGATAATTTTGTAATCGCAATTGATTCTACTGGGATCAAAGTATCATTCAGAGACGAGCGTATTAAAAAAAAGGGAGATTTAAAAAACGCTATCTAAAGGTACGTATAGCAGTTGACATAAGAAGTAAGAAAATTTTATGGTTACTGGTATCCAGCAGTGAACAATTACATGATTCCTTAGTATTACACGACTTGGTAGGTAATATAGCAATAAAACAGATTAAGAGAACTAGATACTGCCAGTATTGACGGTTCGTGTGATACTAATAGCAATTCAATTTTTATCATTTAGAGGAATGTAATATGCAATAAAGGAATGAACTTTAGACTGAAATGGACGACCATTTATAAAGGAATTGTCGCAGTAATGGAATGGAATGCTAAGCTTGGCATTTTAAATGATGGCGTTAGATATCATAAAAGAGGGATTGTACAAATTGTTTAATCCTGCATAAAGAGAATCTTTGGAGAATACCTTACTGCTATAAGGTTAGAGAACATGACAAATGAGAGAATGTTGAAAGCATCGTTGTATAATTGATTTCAAACTATAACGCCAGATTACTACACGTCGGATTGGAATAAAAAAAATGAGTATTTAAACTAGTTTTCCAAAAAAGGGGTCTTTAATAATGATCAATTTAAATTAAAGGTAATAAACAAATCTAATGCCGATGAAGTATAGGAAGAGCCGTCCGATACATTGTAATTTGTATGTGACGAAGATTATGAGTTGCTGAGGTGTTCTGATTAATTTTTAATATTTCTTTTTATCAGTTTTAATTTAACAAACAACTTTGTCGTTAATAATTGTCAAAGGTTTTTTTATTATTTAAAATGAATTCCATCATTCAGCATTCATAGGATGAAGAAAGAGGTAAAGATTCTTTGAAAAATAGAACTGATATAGGAATAATTGCATCTATAATTCGTTGTGCTGCCAATAAATGGGAATATCAAACAACTATAATGAATAAGGCATCTGTGTCTCATTCTCAAATAACTAGATATTTGCGATTAGCAGTTAAACAAGGTTTAATGGAATATTCCAAAGTTACTGGCTTGTATAAGACGACGTCTATGGGAGTAGATTTTCTAGACAAACATGATAAATTAGCAGGATTGTTCCCAGAGGTCTCGGAGCAGTCGAATTACGCAACCATTCAGCAGCATAATTCAATTTCCAATATGTAATAATCAAAAGTATTATCT
The DNA here is from genome assembly GCA_035297365.1 of Nitrososphaeraceae archaeon. Classification (GTDB taxonomy): domain Archaea; phylum Thermoproteota; class Nitrososphaeria; order Nitrososphaerales; family Nitrososphaeraceae; genus TH1177. The sequence goes on along the minus strand of DATGZA010000075.1, from coordinate 48,605 downwards.
GCATCACCATTTTTTATTTTTATATATACTATCCATTGAATTGATATAAATAATGAAACTAGCTAGTCTTTTCTCTGGTGGTAAGGATAGTACATATGCTATCTATCTCGCTAAGAAAAGAGGATTTTCAATAAAATGTTTGATTACATTATATCCATCTAATGAAGAAAGTCTACTATTTCACTTCCCAAATATGGGGATTCCTAAATTGCAATCCCAAGCTATGAATATACCCATTATTGAAGGTAACATTGCAATTAACAATTTAGATAAAGAAATAAAATCTCTAGATCATTTGGTAAAAATTGCCAAGGCAGAATACAACATCGAAGGATTAGTCAATGGAGGATTGTTCTCAAATTTTCAAAAAAATATTTTTAATAATATTTGTAAGGATAATGATTTGATACTTTATTCTCCGCTATGGGAAGCTGAGCAATTTTCATATATGAAGGAACTACTCATTCATAAATTCTCCATACTCATAGTTAGCGTTTCTGCGATGGGACTGGACGAGAGTTGGTTGGGCACAATTATAGATCAAGATAAACTTGAAAAATTATTTTTGCTAAGTAAGAAATATGGGTTTAATGTGGCATTTGAAGGAGGAGAAGCAGAAACACTTGTAATTGACTGTCCAATCTATGAAAAGAGATTACAAATACTTAATTCAAAGACTAAATGGGATGGACAAAGAGGTATAATAGAAATAATAGATATTGTATTAATGGATAAGTAAAATGTTTGATAATCTACGGACAGGATTAAGAAGCGCCCTCAAGAAAATAGTAGGAGCATCGGATATAAATGAAGCATTGATTGATTCTCTTTGTAAGGATATCCAAAGATCATTATTGCAATCTGATATCAATGTCAAATTGGTGCTTTCTATTACAAAGAATTTAAAAGATCGTGCCTTAAATGAACAGCCTCCAAAAGGATTATCAAGAAAAGATCATATTATTACAATACTTTATAATGAAATTGCTTCTTTACTTGGATACAGCGGAACAAGCATAACCAATATAGAGAAATCTTATTCGGAAGAAAAAGAATCTCTAAATTTTAAACCTGGGAAAAAGAATATCATTTTGATGCTTGGTATCCAGGGAAGCGGAAAAACTACATGTACTGTTAAACTTGCGAGATGGTTAACCAGGCATGGATATAAAACCGCTATTATAGGTGCAGATACGTGGAGACCTGGCGCTCTTACACAATTAAAGATGAATAGCATTAAAATTAAAGTGGAAGTTTATGGAGAAGAAGATAATAAGGATCCTGTTTCTATATTGAGAAATGGATTAGAGTATTATAATAATCTCGATTATGATGTAATCATCATAGATACAGCGGGAAGACACAAAGAAGAGTTAGGATTATTACAGGAAATGAATGATATGTATAATGTTGTTAATCCTGATATAGTCATCCTGGTAATAGATGGTACTATTGGACAGCAGGCATACAATCAGGCAAAAGCATTTCACGATGCTGCTCCAGTAGGAGGAATTTTGATAACTAAACTGGATGGAACTGCCAAGGGTGGAGGTGCTTTAGCAGCTTCTGCAGCCACAGGAGCTAAAATTATGTTTATCGGAACGGGTGAAAGGATTGATGATTTAGAATTATTTTCTCCAACTAGGTTTGTAGGTCGCATATTGGGGATGGGAGATATTAAGGCATTGTTAGAAATGGCAAAAAGCCTTGAATTGGAAGCGGATGCAAACCAAACTAAAAGATTATTAGGTGGTAGAATGACTATAGAAGATTTCTATTCTCAAATGGAAAATGTAAGTAAAATGGGGTTTAGAAATGTAATGGAAAATCTTCCAGGACTTTCTGGTATGGTAAAAGATGAACAACTAGATATTTTACAAACAAAGATTGAAAAATGGAGATTTGTTATACAATCAATGACAAAAGAAGAAAAAAAGGATCCAAATGTGATCAATGATTCAAGAAGAAAACGAATTTCAAGAGGATCAGGTATAATGGAACATGACGTTAAAGAAATGATAAAACAATACAATAATTCAAAAAGTATGATGAAACAGGCAAAAGGCAGACAGATGCATGGAATGTTGAGACGTTTCGGTTTTGGTTAATGTAACTAATAATAACAGTAGTTAAGTGCAATTATAATTTGAAACAATCTGAAAATATTATCAATAATTTTTATACTCTATGTGATTATTGTTTAAAAAGAAACAATACAGCAAAAATATTATTTGGTAAGTACGCGATGCTTAAAGATCATAAAACAACAAGTACAGATAACTCTTGCTCAAACTGTTTTATTTGTAGGGGATTATTTGATCTCATAGAAGAAATTGTAAAGGAAATAACCTTTCTTATATCTGTTAAAAATAAATATGAATTTGATTCTTATTCTTTGGGATCTTCTCTTCCTGCACATTTGTTTGATAATGAGGATCATTTCAGATCTCTTTTTCAACTACGTGGAGAAGAGAATATTAAATCAGCTTTTAATCATGCAGTGAGAAATAATTTTGAAAAAGTTTTAAAAAAGCCTCTAAAAATACAATCTCCTGATATCCTGATAAATCTTTCAATATCTCATGATCTTGAATTTTCTGTTGACTTTCAAACCCGTCCGTACTACTTAATCTGTAGATATACAAAGAAAAAACTCATGCATCAAAGGAAATTCAAATGTGATAATTGTGAAGTAAGAGGATGTAAGATATGTAACCTGATGGAAAACAATAGTCAAAAAAAATCGATTGAAACCATCATAAAACGTCATTTGATGGATTTTACCTCTTGTGATAATGTGAATTTTACATGGATGGGAGGTGAAGATCAAAATAGTATGGTTTTAGGAAAGGGAAGATTTTTTATAGCCCAAATCATTAACCCAAAAAAAAGGAAAATAAAAAAGAATATTATTTTCCAAGAAGATGGAATAATATTTAAGATAAAAGAAAAAAAAGAATCAATAAAAAAATACTCCATAAATTATATATCAAAAACAAAAGCCTATGTGAAAGCACTATCCCCTATAAACAATTTGAATTTACTGAGACTAAACGAACTGAAGAATTCTACAATAAAATATAGAAACAAAACAAAATTAGTTCAAAGGAGGATCTACAAAATCTCTGTTAAGAGATTAGATGAATATGATTTTGTTATTACCTTTTTGTCAGATGGCGGATTGTTCATAAAACAGTTTATAGAGGGAAAGGATTGGATAGAACCAAATATTTCATCATATATTGATAATAAATGTACTTGTATAAAATTTGACGTTCTGGATATAACTGCCGCGTAATTTTTTTATATTTATAATATTTTCATCTTATCTAGTAATGGATTGTGATCCTCTAAGTGCTATTAATGATGCTTTTCTCAATAAACTGATACCTAGGGAAATATATGAAATTATTTTAAAACGGTTTTCTATTTTGTTGGATGGGATCAAAAGAATTGAAAAAACAAGTATGATAAATTTCCCGCCATATTATATTGAACCTAGTCTTATAGTATCATCATCCTTGGTAGAGGTTGACCAGTATGGCCTCCTTTTTGCTAGAACTATTCCAGATATTAATGAGAAGGGAGATTTATCTATTTTTATTCAGATAACGGCTCCTCTTGTCGTCTATGGATTGAAGAGTTCGATACATACGATACTTGCACACGAGTTTTTACATTATGTGGGTTTAGTAAATCGTTTTATAAAAATGAACATTCATTCAGATAATGTAAAAAGTACTTTCTATGAAGAAAAATATGATGATTTTGAACGATTGTTTGATGCAAATAAACTATTCAAAAACGACAACAATCTCTTGACATGTTTAAAAAATAAGTTTCAAGATGGGTTTAAAGATGTACATTTGGAACAACAGGTAGTTGAAAATTGGATAAAGAGAGGATTAATGATTAAAAAAATTCGCCTAGAAGATAATAATGTTTCAATACCAGTGTCCTCCATTTTGAATTTTCAAGTCGAGCCTAGTCTTAAAAATAGATTAAAATATATTTTGGAAACATAATCGAAATAATTTTTGAATTTTTTACAGCTATAAGCCAGCAATTAGCAAAAGTACGCTATTTCATTTTTTTCTTGCTCTCATTTTGATTTCATGAAAAATGGACATAGAAAATTATTTCTTAATCAGCTTTGAATATTTGGTAATTTTAGAACTACATCAAATAATTTATTATATATCAAAAAATATGATATTGTAGGGTATTTAATGTTAAAGTTTTTGAAAATAATGAGTGAAAGAAGATTCTTTGTCTTGTTATTTCTTATTTTAATTGATCAATAATGTTTCAAAAGGTCACCTTCTTAAAAAGTTGATCATTCAACAATTTAAAAAAGAATTGACTGGTAGAATTCTTATACCGACAATTACAGTTATTGATGATATGGGTTACCCGAACAAAATATTTATCTGGCTTTTTCTCTCTTAATGATAGTATTCGATAATTAAAAATGAAAGATGAAATAATAGAAAATAAAAAGTATCTTTTGTTGTTGAAATGCTCCTTCTTCTCTCATAACATACGGACAATTTTAAAAAAAGTGAAATTAAAAAGTAAAATAGAGAAAAAAATATATTCTAATCTTAAATTTTCTAACACTTCGATTTTCAGAAAAAATATGATTTATAGTAAACTTCCATAGGAAGAACTAATGAATTTCTGTTAGTTTTAATTTATTAATACAACACTAATCATCATAACAACTAATGGTTATTGTTTTTTATGAAGGAACTCAGTAAATCCACATTTTCCACATGTATGTCTGTCTTTATGTTCAGCCATGAAGATTCCCTTTCCACACCTGGGACATTCTCTTCTAACTTTTTTTACTACATCATTCTCAAATTTGTAGAATTTATAAATTTTAGAATCTTTATTTTTCTTTTTGTCAACCATCTCTATCACCAGGAATTGGTCTACTTCGCATCTGCTTTTGCAGCCTGTTTCGCCTTTAGCTTAGCTGCTTTCTCTTCGTCTAATATTTTCTTTCTTTCATCTTTTGAAAGCCTTCTAAGTATTTGATACTTGGGTAGTTGTCGTTCAGACTGTTCTTTTTTATCGTAAATATAAACTAGTACATTAACATGATTTTTGCCTTTTTCAGTTCTTAATTCAATTGGATAAATGCTATCCTTTTGTATTCCAAGGCTCTTCTCTATTAAACTTATCAATTCTAACCTGCTTATTTTACCAGCCGCTTCTTTTATGAAATATTTCACTTCTCTCCTTCCAAGTAGGATATTCTCTTGATCTTGCAATGTTGTTAACTGAAAGCTCAATATCTGCATTCTTTTGTCAAACTCATATAAATATTTGCATCATTGCAAATATTATTTGCTCTTCATTTTCTAATTATTTTATTTTACCTATTTTTGAGTTGGGGATAAACGTAACTGTATTTATTTCATGATAATCCGAATTTTTTTTCTGTCTCGATCAATTTTTCTTTCTGTCCATATTTCTCTATCAGGGTCTCGAGTTTTTTTCTGGCTTTTTGCGTTTTTATCGATTCCCTGGAAATTTCTATTCCGTCTTTAAAGTTATTTACGATATCTCCTGTGATTAATGAGGCCGCAGAATTTATAACAACTACATCTTCTATTTCTTTTTCTGCCGTCCCATAAATTGCTTGCAAAGTTAATCTTATAGATTCTTCTCTGTTTTTTATCAACAATTTTTCAATTGGAGCAATCGTAATCCCAAAATTCGTTGAAAAAAACTTATAGTTATCGATCCTTCCTTTGTTAACTATAGTAATATTATTCAATCCACTATTTGTCAATTCATCAACGCCATCATGAGAGTAAACAATCATGTATTTTCTATCATGTTTTTTTAAGGCTACCTTCGATATCTTTTGAGATAGTATGCGATCATACACTCCAATTACTTGTCCAGTAAGATTGGTACACGGATTGCACAACGGACCGACGATGTTAAAAATAGTTCTCATACCAATAGATTGCCTAAGTTTCGATAGACTTTTTAAAGTTGGATGAAAAAATGGTGCGAAGAGAAATCCTATCCCTATAGTTTCAATAGAACGTGAAGCATTTTCTGACGCTTTTGTTAAATCCAAACCTATTGCTTCCAAAAAATCCGAACTTCCAGATTTTCCAGAGGAAGATCTATTACCATGTTTTGCTATCTTGCATCCAGCAGCTGACGCAACTATACTAGATGCAGTACTTATATTAAAAGTATTTACTTTATCGCCACCAGTACCGCAATTGTCAATTAAACTTCCTTTAATATTCGGTCTTATCCTTATTGCTTTACCATAAATAATATCGACCAAAGCTATTATTTCATCAATAGATTCTCCCTTATTGCCCAATGCTTTTAAGATCGAAAAAACTTGAAGATCGGTGAGCTCGCAATTAATAATTCTTTTAAACATATTATAAGATTCCGAATAAGGGAGATCTATTTTTCTTTCTAATTTTGTAATGGTCTGACTCAGGCCCTGAGAGTAATAATCGTTTGTCATTTTCTAGTAAATGTGATAAAATTACTTAATAATTTAATACCTTCACCAGTCAGAATCGATTCCGGATGAAATTGTACTCCTTTTATTGGATATTTTTCATGTGTGAGTGCCATTATTTCACTATCATCTAATGAATTTGCAATAACTTTCAAACACTTCGGAAGAGTTTTTTTATCTGCTATTAGCGAATGATATCTGGTTGCAACGAAGGGGTTTTTTAACCCATCAAAGATAGGGTCTGGTATAAAAGAAATCTGGCTTGTCTTACCATGCCTTGTTTTCTTAGCATTAACTATTTTTCCGCCGAAAGCAGACGCAATACCTTGGTGACCCAAGCATATACCCAAAATCGGAATTTTCATTCCAAGTACTTTAATGATATTATCACAAATTCCGAAATATTTTTTATTTTCTGGAGTCCCAGGACCTGGTGATAATATAATACCGTCAGGATCCAATTTTACTATCGTTTTTAATGCAATTTTGTCATTTCTATATATCAAAGTCTCGATATTCTTTTTTCCAATTAATTGAGCAATATTATAAACGAATGAATCATAATTATCGATAATTAATACTTTCATTAATGTTGATGATTTTACTACCCATCATTGATCTATTAAAGTTATCCTAAACAGGAACAGATAAAGGTAATTCTATAATTTTTTGTAAATTCACAAATAATAACACAGTTCTAAATATTGTTTCGAAATAAAAATATATTGTATTATAATTTCATACATCAAATAAGATTTTAGTGGTTAGAATGGTAAAATTATTCATTAACGGTTATGGTAATATTGGTAGAAGACTGGCAACTTATTTTAGTGTAGATGAGGAAATTGAGTTGGTGGGAATAGCAAAGTATAGTGCTGATGAAAGGGCGAAGGAAGCCATATCCAAAGGTTACAGAGTTTTTATCCCTAAAACTATGGAAAATGAATTTGCGAGAAAAAATTTAGAATTTGCAGGTTATATTGAAGATGGAATTAGTGATTCTGAAATGATTATTGACGCAGCAAAAGAGGGAATGGGATATAAAAATAAACTATTATTGTATGTTCCAATGAAAAAAAAGGCAATATTTCAAGGAGGGGAAGATAGGCAAGGAGAATATTCAGTTGCTGATATGATACATAATTCGAGAGTAAATTATGATAAGGCAGCAGGAAAATCCTATGTGATGCAAGGTAGTTGTAACGTTAGTGGGATGGGTAGAATCATGCAACCATTGATTGAGAAATTCAGTGATGATATTATAAGATATGATGTTAATCTTATTAGAAGATGGGCCGATTTAGAGGATTCGAAAGAAGTCAAAGATTCAATAGAATGGGATTCGCATCCCCATCACCAAGACGATGTCAAAGATTTTATTCCTGATGCCAACCTATATGTCGAAGCCTTCAAGGTTCCCTCTAGAATGATGCATTTACACCAGATACTTATAAGATTTAAAGATAAATCCCCTTTAAAAGATCAAGTATTAGAAATATTTCAAAATGAATTTGGGGTTGCTATTCTAAACTCTGCAAAGGGTACTCTTGATGTAAGGAAGAAAGCATTGGATTTAGGATTTGCTCACGGTGACACCAATATGGTCCATATTCATGAAAGCTTGATAAGAAGCCAAGATGATGTTTTAAAATTTTCATATTCAGATGATCAGACTGGCATGGTAATTCCAGAAAACCACTTATTGGTTCAGTCGATGATTTTTAAGAAATCTCGCAATGATGCACTGTCTCATACTGATAAGATTTTTGATATGAGGAAGAAAAAAGAAATATTGCAGAATGAATTCAAATAATCATCATTTAAATCTTTTTTAGAGTTTGATTAAACTGTATATGTAATTATCTGTAAGTAGATTTTCTAGATTTTTTGAATTCTATTTCTGCCTAAATAATACAATCAAACTTCTCAATGTATTTTTATAACCAAAGAAAAAAAAGACGGTGGGATTATTATTTATTTAGTTCTCATAACGTCTACTTGACCACTGTGTAACCAATCTTTTAATTCTTCATGTGATGGTTTTGCGTCATGTTTTCCTGCAAGATGAAGATGTAATAAAACATAATTCACTTGATTTAATAATGGTTTATTACTCTCGTCTCCTTTTCTGGCCTTTTGTTTTAAATCTGAGGGAACATTGGTCCACCAGTCGTTAAAACTTCTTTTTCCCGTGTTACTAGCACTTGATCCAAAACCTTTTGGCATTGTCATACTGTTTTATCAATTCTATCAATTCAGAAACTATATTTTAAACTTATGGTTCTGAAAATCTTTTCACAAGATAACTTATCAAAAGAGAATTTTACCGTTGTTATTTTTTTTTACCATGTTTGTTCAATTATATTAAAATATTTATCATCCGATCCAGAACCTTTAATTAAAGGATGAAATGACGTTTTAAAAGGAAAATTACATTGGGAGAATTAAGAAAGGATTATGTTATGGATAAATTTGTGATTTTTCCTGACAGTGTTAATGATATAAAAAAAAATACCACGAACGAGTGTCCTTATTGTCCAGGTAATGAACATCTAACAGAACCTTCACTTGTTTCATTGGTAATCAAGGGTGGCATGCTTCAAAGATTGTCAGACTCAGAAGGCAATATTATTAAAGATTGGGATGTTAGGGTTTTTAACAGTAAGTATCCAATACTCGTACCCAATAATTCTTCATTATATACTGAAAAACCGTTGTATAGTGAGCCCGCCTATGGATATCATCAAATATTAGTTGCTACTCCAAACCATTCAGAAGATTTTTCTCAGATTTCCGTCGAACAATGGTCAAATGTTCTTCTGGTTTTGCAAGATAGGATGAGGTGGCTTTATACTCAAAAAAAGGTTACCTATGTCTCGGCTTTTATAAATAGTGGACCGATCTCGGGAACGAAGATAGACCATTCACACGTAGATATAGTTACCTTCTCAGAGGTTCCTCCTGCGATTGAGTCGAAAGCGCTATTATCTCACAGATTCGTGAATGAAAATGGAACCTGTCCTTCGTGCGTTGCTATTTCTACTGAATCTGATGGACCACGACAAGTTCTTGCAACAGATAATTTTCTTGCTTTTTGTCCGTGGGCATCATTATATCCATATGAATTTTGCATATTTCCAAAAAAACATTCCACTACATTAACCAAAATTTCGCAGAAAGAAGTTTTTGATCTGGCTATGATTCTTAGAGCTACTATTGGAGGTATGTCATCCGTTTTAAAAAGCCCTTCATTTAATCTGATCTTTCAACTATCTCCGGAGAAAAAGAATAGTAGGCAATTTCATTGGCATATTGAAGTATTCCCACAATTATATGCTTTAAGTGGCTTGGAAAAAGGATTTGGAGTATTCGTTAATAAAGTTTTACCTGAAACTTCTGCATCGGAGCTTGGATCGGCTTCCAGAAAGGAGATTGCTAAATTAGTAGGTGTGTTGTGATAGAAGTAGGTGTGTCGTGATATAATATGAAATTAAACTTTCCTTTAGAAATATGGGTGGCATTAAGTTCGTTTGGTCTGGCAATTATGTTTGTGCTTTTGATATCCTCTTTCTATTTTTTTTTGGTAGGTCCAGACAAATCAGGTCCAGATAGGTTTGTAGATATCCAAGCAGTATTAATTAAAACTGTATCTATTTCTGGAGCTCCGTCAATCATTCTTGCCGGGATAGTCTATGCACTTTGTAGGAATTATGGGAGTGAAATAGGAGGGATATTGATTTCTGCTAGCGGGATTTTGATGATAGTAGGAATGTTTGTCTCTTTGAGTATTTCTTCAAATATACCATCTGAATTCTTTCAAAACCTAATTATTTACATACCATACTTTTTTGTGATAGCAGGTATAGGAATATTTATTATTGGATTACTTATTTATTTAAAATCCAAGAAAGGAGTTAGATCAGATAAATTTAATTGAAAAGTAATGGTATTGCGCATATTGATACGTCAAAACAGACACTTCCAATAAAAATTAATATAGATTTATTAACGGATATTTTTTCAAAAGCTAAAACGGATAACAGTCCTATCCTTTCTGTTGTAATAGGTACTAAACCTGATTTCTACAAACAAGCTCCTCTTGTTGTGGAAGCCAAAAGAGAAAAACTTCCCGTATTCGTAATTGATACAGGACAACATTTTGATGATATTTTAGGGTTTGGTATAAAAGAATTTAAACTAGAAGAATCAGTAGGCTGTGACTTGCAAATCAGAGGCGACCTAATGGAAAAAGCAAGTGACTTGATTACTAAATTCGGATCCTTAGGACGTTATTGTAAAGAAAAATTCGGTTCGACATCCAAACTTCTTCCTGTGGTTCATGGAGATACATTAGTTGCAGGGATTGCCCCTCTTGCTTGGGTTTTTGGGATGGGACAAAAAGTAGCCCAAAACGAAGCGGGATTAAGATCGATGAGTCCCGAAATAATGAAAAAAATTAAGGTTAATCAAGAACCGACATTGGATATTGTAGAAAAATTCGTACATGAACAATTACACGGAAAGTGGTTTGTCGCTAGAGAAGAACCTTTTCCAGAACAGATAGATACTTGGATATGTTCAGCAGGAACGCAATATTTTTTTGCACCAACTAAGCTCAATAAGGATAACCTAGTTAGAGAAGGATATCCTGAAGAATTTGTTCATGTAGTTGGAAATTCGGTAGTAGATGCTATCCATCTAAAAAGGAAACAAAAGGTCAACAGAAGTATTTTTGATTGTTATCCTCAACTTGAAAAAGGAAAATGGATTAGAATGGATATACATAGGAGAGAAAATTTAACAGAACATAGATTCAAGTCCATAATTCATGGACTCGTTAATATTATAAAGTATTCTGATCATAAGGTCATCTTGGTAATGCTGAATGCTACTAAATCAGCATTAAAATTTTACGGTCTGGAAGATAAAATTAAATCATTATCTAAAGAATTTCCAGAAAAATTTTTAACTACTCCTTTGTGGAAAGAATATGCACAAGTAATAGAGTTCCTTGATAGCGGTAATTGTTGGGCTGAGATGACAGATTCAGGCTCTATGCAAGAAGAATTACTATATTTTAAAAATGTTCTTTCTTTAACCATTAGATTAAATACTGATCGTCCTGAGACGATTTTTGATGCCAAGAGTAATCTACTTATTCCTCCAATAAACTCTGAATGGCTTCCATCAATGTTAAATAATCTTTATGATAAATTTGAAGGATTTGGAATATCTTTAAAAAATAAAAAAGAGATTTATGGTGAACCCGGCGAAGTATCTAAAACTATTGCCAAAATTATAAAAAAACAATTCGAAGATAAAAATACCAGCTTTTATCCTTGGTTTCACCAGCGAATCAATCTTTGGAAAGAAGAAAATGATTTGCAATATATGTAGAATATAGGTTTTATTTAAGTAGTTTTCGCCTTTGGCGATTACTGCACTTACTATTTCTTACATATCAGTTTGAAAACTTTAAATAAAAAAGATACGGGATTTACCTTTTTATAATTTTAAACAATTAAATACAATTTTTTTATATATAAAAAATTATTAGCCTGAAAATCATTTTTATTAGTTAAATTAATTAATGTCATTGACGAAATTTATAAATGACTCCTTTTGTCAAAAAATGATGATTATCGAAGTTTATCAAGAGGAGATTTATTAACTAAACAAAATAGAAAATATGATCGTATACTTGTATTATGTATAGATAGAGATGACGATATAGGATCAAAAGGTGGAATTGAAACACCTGTTATAGGAAGGGATTCATGTATTAATGCTGGTACCCGATTGGCAATAGAAGACCCTGAAGATTCTGATGCAAACGCCATTTTTGCAGCAGTAAAGACATATGAAGATCTTCTTAAACGAGGATATCAAGCTGAAGTAGCATTAGTTGCTGGCAAATATAACAGGGGAATCGAGGGAGATGAAAAAATAGGTTCAGAAATTCAATTTATTGTCGATGTTTTTAAAGCGGATGCGTCTGTTATTGTTTCTGATGGGGAAGATGATGAAACCGTTATTCCTGTAATCCAGTCGTTAATTCCTGTTATTTCAATTCACAGAGTTGTAATTAGACATAGTCGAAGTGTAGAATATTCGTACGCCGTTTTTGCTAGGTATGTAAAGATGCTAGTCTATGATCCGAGATACTCAAGATTTTTTTTGGGTGTTCCCGGTGCTCTATTGGTAGCCAGTGGGATAGCAACAATCTTTGGATTAACAAGGGAGGCAATAGCTCTTGTCTTGAGCATTCTTGGTGGTGCATTCATCATCAGGGCTTTTGATATTGATAAATCTATTGGGTCATTGGGAAAACCAAATCCTACCAGTTTCATTAGGATTTTTTCAATAGTCGCAGGAATATTGATAATTGTGGTCTCTGTAGTTAATGGCCTATCTCATATTCCAGAAGGAATCTTTACGGATAATATGAAGTCATACGACATTATTACAAATAAAGAAATTGTAGGAAGTTTTATCAGAGGTACAATTCTGTTGATGTGGATTGGAATCGGAACAATTTTGGCTGGCACTTTACTCAGCAATTGGTTTAAGGGCAGTATCAAAACAATGTCTGATATATTAAGGATAGTAATATTGGTGTTGTTATATTACCCAATTTTACAATTTACTTCAGTACTTACTCAAGGTACAAGTCCTTTCAACTTGATCTCTTCATTGTTAATCGGCCTTGCAATTACTCTTGTTGCAGCGACGTTCCTTTATCAATATTATAGAAATAGAAAAGACGGGGAATCCTTAAAATCATAGTGAATCCTATAAAATAAATAAGCATTGATTATTTTGATAATAATCGAAAAATAATAAATGAATATAGATTATTCTTCACAAAATATTTTTGAATTTCTCTTTAAATTAACTGGCATTTATAAAATTTATGAAAGATGGTTAGAATCTCGAATTATTAGAGAACCTCTCCCTAAGCACATTGCAATAATCTTGGATGGTAATCGCAGATGGGCAAAATACAATCTTATCGGAATAGATAAAGGACATTTTGTGGGCGCGGATAAAGCAGAAGATCTGTTGAATTGGATTTATGATTTGGAGATAAAAATTACGACTGTATATGTTCTCTCTAATGAGAATCTGAAAAGAGACGATAGTGAACTCGAAAATATCTATGCTTTGTTATATGAGAAACTCTGTAAATTGCGCGATGATTCTAGGATTCATGAAAAGCAAATGAGAATTAAAGCGATTGGAAATGTGGATCTTTTACCAAAAGATCTTCAGGACATACTTCATATTTTGGAAGAAGAAACTATCTCATATGGTTCAATGTTTTTAAATATAGCAGTGGCATACGGTGGACAAAAGGAATTACTTGATGCCATTAAAAAAATTAGTTCAATGGTTATTTCCGGAGTAATTAAAATAGATGATATAAATGAAAAAATTATTGAATCATGCCTTTATACTTCTCATTTGCCACAACCTCATCCAGATTTAATATTAAGAACGTCTGGGGAAAAAAGGTTGAGTGGTTTTCTTTTATGGCAAAGTGCTTACAGCGAATTGATCTTTATGGATGTTTTTTGGCCTGAATTTAGAAAGATTGACCTTATTAGAGCAATACGTACTTATCAAAATAGGGTAAGAAGATTTGGAAAATGAGAAAAAATTAAAACATAAAAATATACCTGATAATCAAGGTAAATTTATGTATGAGCATGGATTTTTTGACACTGTTACTAAGAAATGGTTTTGTTCATATTTTATGAATTCTAAGGAGTGGATGGAAATACATGATTATATTCCACCATCTAAGGAAAGTGATTTACGAGATGATGATCTTTAATTCACTGCAGTCACTGCGGGAGATGTAAATGGAACTTGAGGATCCCGTACAAATGCCCACATTACAATTGGAAACACAATTCTTCATTCGAATTTAGTCAAATTGACGGTTTAAGATGAACGAATTATCTGTGGGTGCAGTTGTATATGCTGTAATTAACGGAAAGATTCTTTATTTATTATTGAATTATGTTTCAGGACATTGGGATTTTCCGAAAGGCAACAAAGAAGAAAACGAGGCAGAAATTGAAACAGTGATTAGGGAAATAAAAGAAGAAACTGGAATAACGAATATTACTCTTCAAAATAATTTTAGGAAAGAGATTTTTTACAAATATAAACGTGATAACAAATTGATTTCAAAACAAGTGATTTATTATTTAGCAGAAACAAATACGTTGAAGGTTGTTCTTTCTGATGAACACATAGGATTCAAATGGGCTGAGTATGGGGATACTTTAGAGAGAATCACATATGAAAATTCAAAGAGCGTGTTGGTAGATTGTCACAAACTGCTAAATAAGAATTTTTGTTAGTGTTTTTTGTAATTATTAAGATGAATCAAAGTTTAATATTTATTGGTATTTAAAATAAAAATATTGAAGGACATATCGAAAATAATAAAATTACTAAAACAAAATCTTGAATTATCCGATGAAGAATCAAAAATTTTTCTGTATATAATAATTGAGGGTATGAAGAGTATTAAAGAAATATCTGATCATTATGACATCCCTATAAATTATTGTAAAAAATTAATTGTTTCTTTAATCTCTAAAAAGATGTTGTTAGAATATTCTCAAGATCTCTACGAGGTATTTCATCCTCGATTTGCAGTCATTAACAGATACAAGAGATTATGTGAGGAAAAAAACCTGGAATTCAAGAAAAATTCTCTTATAGATAGTCTGGGATTATTGTTGGAACATCCATACGATATTGCAAGAACTAAATAAGGATAATTGTCAAGTAATGAATAAATAATGAGTAGACAAAATTCAGAAAACAATGACAAGATTGTTTACTTCGGTGTAATAAACATAAATGAAAATGGCAGAACTATCGGAGCAGTTGATATTTGGAGAAGCGTGATTACCAAGGAATTATTTTGTGAAGAAAAAAGACTGGGTGTTCTAGACATCGTTGACTATATAGGAATGCCTAAAATAGAAAATTATCAAAAATGGGCAGTTGTCATAAATAAAAAGAGGCTTGGTAAAGACAGATGGAAACTAATAAAGCTTGTTAAAGAAGGTCCTTTCAGTTTTTATGATACAGATGATGAAACCTATGTTAAAACTCTTGTAAAGGATTATCAAATCGATGATGATCACTGGTGGAGCTTCCTAGTAGAAAAGAATGTGAATAGAACCGTAGAAATTACAAGAGATAAAGACTAAATGAGCTATTTTCGAGAAGAAAACAATCTCAAGATTGATGTATTCATTACCAGCAGCTCAGGAGGAGAGGTTGCTAGTAAACTACAAGGATTTCTAATCCTCAATAATCATCGTTTTAGGTTTACCTGTGTAGCTTTCGGTCGGATTGGAGGACATAACGTAAGCATAAAACTTTCAAATTCATCTATATCAAAAATTAAAAAAATGGGTGTAGACCCAGAAGAGTTACAATTAACAGTTCAGAGAAAGTTAATTGAAGGAGATGTAATCCTTCCTCAAAATATAGAAAGACCAGATTGAAAGAAGGAAGTTTAAATCTATAGTGCTAATAACACTTTAATTAAAATTTGAAGATCAATTATATTAAAGCATTTTCAAGGGATTTACCGCAATTACAATTGTCTCTTTTTTCTGATATTTTGGGTATCGTATTTAACAATAGTGTTCTTACTTTTTCAACATTTTTACCTAGTGTCTTTACGATCTCTTTAGAAGATACATGTATGTCTGCCCAGACATCGTAATCAGTTACAGTTGCAATTGAAAGATAACAAATTTCCATCTCCCTAGCCAAAATACATTCAGGAATTAAGGTCATACCTATAATATTTGCGTCTAATACATTTCTATAATAATTCGATTCTGCTTTCGTTGAGAATCGCGGACCTTCGATACATATATAGGTACATTTAGAATGATATGAAAAATCAAGCTTTTCTAGTTCTCGGCAAATGATTTCCCTAAGATCATTGCAAAATGGTTCTGCCTGAGAGATGTGGCAAACTATTCCTCCGTCATAAAAAGTATATTCCCTTTTTTTGGTAAAATCAATATATTGATCAGGTATAGCGATATTGCCTGGTTCAAATTCTTTCATTAGACTTCCTACAGCTGAAGGAGCCAAAATTGTTTTAACACCTAAATCTTTTAATGCCCAAATATTTGCACGAAAATTTATTTTGTGAGGAGGTAATCTATGTTCCTTTCCATGTCGGGGTATGAAAGCAATTTTCTTATTCCCCAAAGAACATATTGTTATTTTATCAGAAGGTTCTCCAAAGGGGGTATTAATTTTTCTTTCTTCAATTACATTGAAAAGACTAGGATCATAAATACCTGTTCCTCCAATTATTCCTATGTTGATATTCTCGGATATTTTTCTATTCATCATATTTCACCAATGAGCGAACTTCATAACCTTTATTCCTTAGTTTATCTGCCCCCCCAAGATAAGATAATTCAATAATAAAAGCAAATCCAAAAATTTTTCCTCCAATCTCTTCTATTAATTCTGCGGCAGCTACTGCAGTACCACCAGTGGCTATTAAATCATCCGCAATCAGAATTTTTTGCCCCTCTTTTACAGCGTCTCTCTGAATTTCAATCATGGCATTGCCATATTCTATCTCATAATTTTTTCTTATTGTATCTCCTGGAAGTTTTCCTGCTTTTCTGACCAGCACCATTCCTTTATTAAAATTTCCTGCTAGTAAAGAGGCTACAGTAAAACCTCTGGACTCAATTCCTGCTATCAGATCTATTTCTTGTAATTCATGATTCTTAATAAATTCTTTAGATATTTCTTGAGTTACTTTCCAGTTTCTGAAAAGCGGATTGATGTCTCTAAACATAACTCCTTTCTTAGGAAAGTCTTTGTAGCTTCCAATTAGTGATTTTAAATCTAACTTGTGAATACCCACCATCTGAAAACTGATTATTCGGTATAAAAAACATTATGTTTTTGAGGTTCTCGAATTCATAGATTACACCTAACGTTATATTATTTAACAATAAAACTCACATACTAATCAAGGAAATCATTTAATCTCTTACGAATAAAAATACCCATAATGGTAAAAACATCTATATCTAGCGTTTATCTCATTTCGTTTCAAAAATTCGGCAAGACTAAAATATTGTAACCATAATATGGTAAATAATATTCCTTATACATGTTTCAAACCCATGTAAAATAAAACAAGTTAGTAACTAATATAAAGGCAGATCAAATTGAATCTCGAAATTTTTAAAGGAACTGAAAAGTTGTTCTTCAAATAAGGCATTTATGCACTTTTAACATTGATTCATCAGTTTTGCAATATATTTCTAAATCTCTAAAGATATTTTAATCAAAAGTGTCAGAGCTATTAGGACACAATTTTGTTTTTAAATTAAATTTTATCTTATAATATTACGATGTTTCTTATTATTGTTTATTACAAAAATAGATTGGCTTGTTGATCAATCGTTACTTTTTTAAGATAACAAATTCTTTTATACCATCAATTCCTTTAAACACTCCTTCTGATGCGATAATAGAAGGAGCTTTAGTTGTAGGTAGTTCCCCACAACAACTTTCTTCAAATTTGCTAATATGATATTCGATAAAATCAATATTGTTTACAAATAGAATCTCTTTTGCGATCTTTGTTTCTTCTTTATCGTCTACGAGTAATATTGCTTTTCGATTCGTCATTTTCAATCATTTAAATATCTTTATTTGTTCAAATGGAAAAAAATAGAGACTACTTGGATAGTTTATTAAATCTATCTTCTCCATTACCAAGTTTAGCAAATTTTATAAATGCGTTTTGCATTTTTAAGTTATCTAAATTCGAATTCTGTAGATACGCCTCTATAAATATCGTTCCATCAAGTTTACTGCCACTTAAATCGGAATTCTGGAGATTTGCCCACATAAAATTTGTCTTATTCATATTGCAATTTATCAATCGACAATCTTTCATTTCTGCGTACATGAATAATGTTTCAGTTAAATCTGCAGATTCAAAATTCGATTCATTTAATTCAGCTTGAACAAAATTAGTTTTTCCAAGTATGCAATTATTGAAATTAGTTTTAAAACATATTGCTCCATTCAAATAAGCGTTAGTAAGGTCCTTTCGGGAAAAGTCTTCACCAGATAAATTGGGTCTAAATGTCAGATTCTTTAATCGAAATTCATTAAACTCAGATATTTTTTCTCTATTAAGCATATCTATATATTCATTATTTATTTTATCATCCATTTTCTTAGATGTTAATTACGGTAATATCAATATTTCATAAATAGCTCACAAAATTGTTAAGATATTTTAAAAAATAAACTTCATGAAAATAGATAACATTTTTAGTAAGATAATATTGATAAAATTATCGTGAGTGTCACCAAGAACAGGAACATTCCACCACGAATAATGGTTGTTGATGATGAAAGAGACATTTTGTCAATTATTAAGAGGGGTTTAGAATCCAAAAATAAATTTCAGGTGAACACATTCATGGATGCAGAAGAAGCATTAAATTCATTAAAAAATAATCCTGTTGACTACTACGACCTTGTTCTTACAGATATAAGGATGCCAAAGATAAATGGATTTGAACTATTCCGTAGAATAAAAGAAAATCATCCAGATATGAAAGTAGTTTTTATAACAGCGTTTGAAATTAATAAAGAAGAGTTCAGTAAAGTAATTCCTTCAGTGGATGTCTTAGATTTTATAAGTAAACCTGTAAGTATGTACACTTTAGTCAATAAATTAAATTCAATTCTAGGAAATTAAAAAATTTTTTATTAAGGAAAAAGTCTAATATGTATAAAATACAGTTATTAAAACAATTAATCCGTACCTACAATAGGTAACACCTTTTTAGCAGGAAAGTTAAAATTGTTTTCAGTTATTTCTTCATCTGATATTTTTTCTAATTCTATAGTTATTTCTACTGGTACATTAAATTTTAGACTCAAATCATTAGCTAATTTTCCAATTGATTTAGGATCAAAAACTACTTTGGATCCCTGAAGAAAAACTCTAGTTTGTCTAAATAATATCTTTCCACCAAATAATCTTAAAAGATATTCTGTTAATTCTTTTACAATTTTTTCTTCTATTTCGTTGTAATAAAAACAAATACCATGAACCGGTTCTTTATCAAAAGGTGTACCATACTTGAACCAAAATACTCCAAAATGTCGATGTTCTCCACAAAGGCACTTTATTTCCCAGTGATTTATTTTCTCCAGTGGGTAATTGCATTCAAGTGTTTCTTGAATGTTAAGATGCCAATATCTTACACGCATAAAACACTAATATTTTTAACAATATAATAAGGTATGAAAATTAATAAGAATTAAATTTTTAAAAATATCTAAATATTGAACTGATAAGGAAAATGGATGGTAACGAGAGACTTTTATTGCTTGCTAAGATGGAAAGCGAATTCAACGTCAATAACAGAGATTTTTTTAGGAATTTACTTTTTCATCCTGATCATATCATTAGAACTAGATCTGTCTGTATATTTGCAGATATTGCTGGTGAAGAATCTATAATACCCATAAGCATTGTTTTGAAAAATGATTTAGATGAATTGGTGCGACATGAAGCAGCTTTTTCCCTAGGTCAGTTAGGGTTTACCAGCGGGATAAAACCATTATGTGAGGCAGTAGATAAAGACCCAAGTTTTTTCGTTCGACATGAAGCAGCGGTAGCCTTAGGAGTAATAGGTTCAGAGGAAGCAAGAGAAACACTAATCCGTGCATTGAATGATAAAAGCTGTGAAGTAAGAAAATCTGCTGAAGTGGCACTGGCTAATTTGGATTATATATATACAACGCAGAAGATTAATAAATTTACTAAAATGACAGGAGGTTAATAAATAAATCTCATATTAAACTATGTAACCAGTTTTGAGAGCATATTTGTCTTAATAGCCATTTTTAGTTCTCTTGCAATTCTTCTCCCCATGCTCATTGGCTCTTCAAATAATAGGTCAGAGTATGGTGATCCATTGATAAAGAGATTAGTTCCTGCAACAATTCTAGCTGAAAACTCAAATACCGTGAAATTACCATCACTATCATAAACACCTTCAAGACAGAATGGTCCTGGAATGCCTGGATATACCAATTGTTTGGTTACATCGACAAATCTATCTGCCAATAAAAAGACTTCTTGTAAGAGTGATTCTCTTAATACAAGCGGAAAATTTCCTATCACGTTGTATGATGGGTCCAAATTAATATTTTGTTGAATATGTGCTGGAATACGTCCTATGCCATCGATGTCTGATTCATATCTTCTATCAATGCCAATGAGTTCTGTATTTTTTTTTATAGGAGAATAAAAAAATTGTAAATAAACAGGAATACCTAAAATATATTCTTGAATATAAAGATCATCCTCACTTCTAATCACTTTTTGTTTAATTAATTTATTACATCCCTCATAAAAACTTCTTTCATTCCACGCAAGAAAATATCCTTTACCTCCTGCCGCTCCATGCAATTTCACGATTGAAAGTTTTTTTATCATCTTTTTGTTTTTAATTGGTTTTGGAGTAGAAAGTTTTGCTTTCTGCATTATTTTTTGTTTTAATTCTCTGTCTGCCTCCCATCTGAGAATATATTTATTTCCAAAAAATGGTATGCCTAAATTTTCTATCTCGTCTATCTGAAAATTAGAAATTAATGTTCCATGAGGTATCATGTATACTTTTTCATTAGGTAATTTTTGATAGACCGTTTTTTTCAATATATCTCTGAATTTATCAACTATAATAAAATCGTCAATGAATGAGAATCTTCGATATAGATTTTCCCTCTTTTTCTCACATATTAATAATGTTTTAAAACCTTCATCTTTGGCACCTTTTAAAACCTGTAAAGAACAATGAGATCCAAGAGTACAGATTGTATGATCTTTAAAATTGGTTCTAGACAACACTCAATTATTACGCGAGGGTCATAAAATACTTGTGTTATTAAAATAAATCCACTAATTTCATTACTTAGGAGCAGTAAAAAGTAAAAAAAAACAAATAATGCAATATTAATTAAAAAATCATGAATAATGTAAAAAATAGTAAACCAAATAATAAAAAAGTAAAAAATAATTTTGCTCAAATTAACCTCGAGTCGTTTTTATTGGAACTAGATAATAAAATATCCTCAGGTCACTACAAGATATCCATATACGGGTTAGGTCATGTGGGATCTCCCCTTGCTGCTACTTGGCTTCGCTCAGGTGCATGTGTAATAGGGATTGATAAGTCAAATAAAGTTGTGGATTTAGCAAAAAAAGGAAAAACTCACATTCCTGAACCTGGAGTTAGTGAGGCTTTTAGTGAGGGCATATTTAATAAACGATTTTTTGTATATAGTGATTTGGTCAAGGCATCACGTGATTCACTATTAAAGATGATATGTGTCCCTGTCTTGGCCCCAGATGGTAGTGCAGATTTAATGGCTGTCAAAACGGTAACTAAAGAAATTGCTAAAGGTTTGAAAAAAAATGATATTGTCTCCCTTAACCCAAGTGTTCCTCCTGGAACAACAGAGGATTTAGTTGTCCCAATATTAGAAAAATATAGTGGGTTGAAGGTAGAAGATGATTTTTATGTCGTTTACAATCCAGAGAGGATATATGAGGGAAGAGCTATAGAAGATATAGAATCAAATTATCCTGGAATTATTTCAGGATATGGAAAAAAAAGTTTAATATTTGGTGCTAAGCTCTTCTCTAGGATTTATCAAAGAGGAATCATATCTATGAGTAACATAAAATCTGCTGAAACTGAAAAATTATTTGAAGGTGTTTATAGGGATGTAAACATCGCTCTAGCAAATGAGTTGGCGATATATTCAGAAAATTTAGGTATTGATTTCTGGGAAGTGAGGTCAGCTGCAAACTCTCAACCGTATTGTCATATTCATAGACCTGGTGTAGGTGTTGGAGGAGCATGTATTCCGGTATATCCCCAATTTATAATAAATAGTTCAAAGAATCTTGGAATAGATAGTAAAATGACCAAGTTAGGGAGAATAATAAATAACACTATGCCCAAATATTGTGTCAAACAAGCTTTAAAGTTAGTAAGATCTAAAAAATACACTAACCTGACAATTACTCTTTTAGGTCTAGCATTTCGTGGAGGTGTAACGGATACAAGATTATCACCAACATATGAAGTGATAAAGGTATTAAATACTTTAAAAGTTAAGGAGATAAGGGTACATGATCCATTAATTGATAATGATGACTCGATCACAAAATTTCCAAATACATCATTCTACAACAATTTTTGTAAATCAATACAAAAAACAGATTTAATCATGATCTTAACCGATCATTTAGAGTACAAAACCATTGCTAGTGATATAACTAATATTCCAATATATGATGGAAGAGGAATTCTAGATAGAGAAGGTTATTCAAATAATGTATATTCGGTAATTGGATTGGGAAAATACGACAATATTTTAAATTAATATATGTGAAATCTCTAGTTATTCACATCTTGTCTAACATGAAGGGGAAAAATATGCTTCTTACAGTTCAATGGAAGGACGATTCTCTTATATTAATTGATCAAACCAAATTACCTACAAAGTTATCATATGTATATTGTAAAAGCTACCAAGATGTTGCTGCAGCAATTAAACAAATGATAGTTAGAGGAGCACCTGCCATAGGAGTAGTGGCAGCTTTTGGATTAGTTCTTGCAGCTAGAAGAAGCAATTCGCGCAATATTGGGTCATTACTAAAAGATTTAAACAAAGCCTATAACCTTATTAGATCAACTAGGCCTACTGCAATTAATCTTCAATGGGGTCTCGATCGTTTAATGCGAAAGATACAAAATATTCAGAGCGTTTCTAAAGTGAAGCAAATCATGTTAGACGAAGCAATTCAAATGGCAAAAGAGGATATTTTCATTAACAGATCAATGGGCAGTATAGGCGAAATTCTTTTTTCAGATGGTGACACCATAATGACGCATTGTAATGCAGGATCTTTAGCAACTGTGGCATATGGAACAGCATTAGGTGTAATAAGATCCGCTAAAGAATCTGGAAAAAAGATTCATGTTATAGCTACTGAAACAAGACCTGTTATGCAAGGATCTCGATTAACGGCATTCGAATTACAATACGACAATATTGATGTTAGCATCATTCCTGACACAGCAGTTGGATATGTTATGACAAAAGGCGGGATTAAACATGTTATAGTGGGTGCAGACAGAATTTTGCAGACGGGTCATGTATTTAATAAAATTGGAACTTACCAAATAGCTGTTTTGGCTAAAAACCACAATATACCATTTTACGTTGCTGCTCCATTATCTAGCTTTGATTTAATGAATGATATTGACGATATTGTGATAGAAGAACGTTCTAAGGAAGAAGTTACAAAGATAGGGAAAAAAAATATTGCACCTACTAATATAAAAGTAATAAATCCTTCGTTTGATATTACTCCTCCGGATCTTATCAAATCCATAATAACGGAAAAAGGCATCATTTCTCCTCCTTATAAAACGAATATAAAAATTATGATGAACACAAAATAAATTAAATGCAATAACATTTTTATCGTCTTTCTCTATAATTTTTTTATAGATGTCGTCTCAAATTGTTACTAAAGATCAAGTTTATACTCAGTTAAAGAAATGCATGGATCCAGAAATACCAGTGAATATAGTTGACTTAGGGTTGATATATGGGGTAACCGTGAATGAAAAAAATCATGTTGAGATTAAAATGACAATGACAACAAGAGGATGTCCCCTTCACAATACTTTGGTGAGTGATGTAAAACGAAACTTGGAAAAAATAGATGGTATTGGCGATATAAATGTGGATATAGTATGGGATCCTCCATGGACAATTGAAAAAATGGAGCCTGAGGCAAGGGAACGATTAGGTTTTGGTAAACCAAAACTTAGATTTCAGATTGACTATGAAACAGCGAAGCCACAGAAACAAGGTTCTTTTTCCAAAGCTGAAGACGGCTCCTTCATCTTAATAAACAATGACAAGAAGAGTTTTATGGTAAATGATGCAATAGTAAAATTTTGGGATTCTTGCGATAGTACAAAAACCATCACCCATTTAGCAGATCACTTCTCAGAAAAACTAGGACTACCAAGACAACAAATCGAACAAGAAATATTACAGTTGCTAGAACAGCTTTTTGATGCTGAACTGATAAAAGTCTGATCTACTTCTTTTTATAGTTTTAGTATTACCCTTACCAACTGAATTAGTATGTAAATTCTTTATGCCTTAATTGGATATGATTGTTAATACAATTCCTAGAACATAATATTGCTTGACATCGTTTTATGTTACAAACTAACGGATCTTTATCATTAAATTTTCTATTGCAGTAAGTACAAAAATAATCTAGCCAAGGAAAATACTTTGAATAATATTCAGGACATAGCCTTTTTTCTTTAAACCATACTATCTCCAATTTTGACCTTTCTGCATACGATCTTGCTATGTCATATGCGTCATAATATCCCTGTGCCATAAATTGCCTTATAAACATTTTCGGATCTCTTTCTTGGTGATTTTTATAATCTTTTACCATGATAACCCATTTCTCGAAAGCAAGTTCATCTCTTTCAACGTCTTTCTTGCGATTGTTCATTACTCTTTCTTTATCTAATTTCATATCTTGTCTTTCTAGAAGTTGGTATTAGGAAAGTTACTTAAATTGATTTAGCGAAAAAATCCTTAATTTCATCTATTTTAATTCTTGTTTGTTCCATTGTGTCCCTATACCTTATTGTAACAGTATTGTCAGTTTTACTAGTATGGTCAATAGTAATTGCATACGGTACACCTATTTCTTCTAATCTTCTATATCTTCTTCCTATCGAACCAGAAGCATCATAAAAGGTGTCGTAATTTCTTTTCAAATTATCGTGAATACGTCTTGATATATTTTCTATATCTTCATTCCTCATCAAAGGAAGAATTCCAATACTAATTGGAGCTAGGTCAGGATTTAATCTTAATACCGTTCTTTTATTATCTCTATCTTGAAAAAAAGAATGTTCCAAAATTGTATATATACTTCGATCTATTCCTAATGATAATTCGAATACATGAGGAAGAATTTTTTGCTGAGTGTCAGGGTCTATGACCTCCATCTTCTCCTTACTCAATGATGAATGTTGTTTCAAATCATAATCCGAACGATAGTTACATGCAACCAGTTCTAACCAACCCAAACTTGTTCCAACTTCAAAATCAAAAGCAATATTTGCATAAAATGCTTTTTCATCGTCAGCTAACTGTCTGAATCGTGTTTTTTTCATATCTATTCCTGTTTTTTCATAAAATAGGGCTAACAGGGATAGATAATATCCAATTAATTTATTAGGTATTATTTTTTTCTTCCAGGCCTCTTCTGCGGTTATTTCATTAATTTCTGAATCTATTTGAATTCTTAAATTTGTGTCTTTAATTTCCTCAAATTTCGATAAACTATTTAATTTATTTGGATTACAAAATACCTCTATTTCAGCTTGATAAAACTCTCTTAGTCTTAAAAGACTTTGTCTCGGTGCTATTTCATTTCTAAAACTCTTTCCTATTTGTCCAACTGCAAATGGAAATCTGCCTCGCATAACTTTGAATATTCGTGAAAAATCAACAAAAATTGTCTGACATGTTTCTGGTCTAAGATATGCTTCATCTTTATTTGGGCCTATTTCTACTTTAAACATCATATTAAATCTTTCTGTACTTTTAAATTTTGATTTACAACTGGGACACAATAATTGATTTTTTAATATTATCGCGTCAATCTCTTCATTTTTTAATCCTTCTGGAATATTTAAATCGATTTTTTCGTTTATGAACTTGTCTGCTCGTAGGATGTGGTTACATTTTATGCATTTTATTACGGGGTCTGAAAAATTATCAATATGTCCAGAAGCCTTGAATACACTCTTACTCATAATTTGAGAGCCATCAATTTCCACCATACCGTCCCTTCTAATCAATTCCCTTCTCCACAATTCTATGAATTTATTTTTTAAATTTACTCCATTTGGTCCGTAATCCCAAAATCCTGCTGGCGCGTCATAATAAATTTCTGAACTTGGAAAGTAAAAACCTCTCTCAAGCGACAGCTTCATAATTGTATCATAATTTGTCATTAATTCTTCATCCTCAATATAATTTTCCTATCTCCTGTTGAATAATCAAATTTTCCAATTTTCTATCAATTATTAAACAGTTCAACGACAGCTTTCATATTATCTTTGTTGCCCCTTACATCATCAACTGGAGTTTCCATAATGATGGGGATTTGCATAAGGTATTTAATTTTTAATATTTCCTTCATTCCTTGTTTTCCTATTGAACCAAGTCCAATATGTTCATGTCTGTCTTTGTTTTCATTGAGCTGACCTTTAGAATCATTTAAATGCAATACTTTAAGGTTTCTTATTCCAATAATATCATCGAGTTCTTTGAATACTTTACTTACTTCGTCTGCAGTTCTTAAATCATATCCTGCTGCAAATGCGTGACAGGTATCCAAACAAACAGCATATTTCTTATCATTTAACTGATCTAACAAAATTCTAATTTCCTCAAATTTACTACCTATGCTATTTTTTTGACCTGAACTATTCTCCAATATAATATTTAGAGCAACGTGTCTTTTATAATTAGATTTAAATGCATCTGTGGCAAAATTACATGCGTTGACGATTTGGTTAATACCATTTTGTTTACCGCTACCCAAATGACTCCCAAGATGGAGAACGATGTTAGAAATTCCTAGTAAACTGCATCTAGTTATCTCCTCGTAGAGTGTACTTCTGGATTTATAATATGATTCTCCATCAGGAGACGCTAAATTAGGAAGATAAGGCATATGAACGATAATAAATCTTTTATCAATATAGCTTTCATCAATCATTTTTTTAAAAGATTGGATGTCTTCTCCTCCTAATGGTTTTGCATTCCAGCCACGTGGATTTCTACTAAATATTTGGAAAGCAGTGCAATTAAGATCTTCAGCATTTAAAATAGCGTTGATAATTGATCCTGATATAGAAACATGAAATCCAATTTTTAACCCAAAATTTTTCATAATGATAATAAGATGATACTGTAGATAATATCGTTACGTAGTTTTTTATTTCGGTCTTTATTTATTAATAATGTATTGAGCATTGTATTGGGAAAAGATGATCTAGCAAAGTATCCCTTTCTAAAGGAAGCAGGCATATATGTGAAAGGAACTCATTTTGGTATAGACGAGTTTGCTAGACCTGAATTCAATCATATTTTGGAAAAAGCTAAAACCAGAATAGAGTATGAAATACTGACTGGAAATGTCTTTCTGGAATTAGAAAAATACGATATTGATCTCTTTACATTTCTTATCTCGTTAATAATGATAAAATGTATCAATATTGAATCTATTACAAAAAAATATTGTCTCCTCGAGGCAATGAGGGTAGAATCGTTTCTAATAGATGACTTACGTCATGAAAAAGATGTGAAAAAGAAAAAACTCTTGATCTCGAAAATTTTTGATGAACTTTTTGATCTTAAAATAGTTTTGGACGAGTTTACTCCTAATCTTTTCAAAATGAGAATTTCGGATTATCTTGTTAGATCAACTTCATTTCACGAACAAGAATGGAAATTAATTAATCGCTCCGTTAAGGGGGGACTGGTATACCTGGATGTTGAAGAGATTGTTCGACTTATTAGAAATGAGCTATCTATACTGATATATAATAGAATAAAAGCAATGGAAATAGGAAAATTTCCTGATATGATAAATTTGTACGCACATTCAATTAAAAACAAGGTAGTTCTTCCAGTGAATTTCCAGACTAAAACTTTAAGATATCCTCCTTGTATTAATCATGCACTTGACTTACTAAATAAAAATGAAAATTTACCACACTCTGCCAGATTTCTTTTAGCAACTTATATGCTAACTTGCGGAAAAGGTAGCGAAGAAGTTATCGATTTATTCAAGAATGCTCCTGATTTTAATGAACGGATAACCAGATATCAAGTAGAACACCTCTCTGGTCAAAGAGGCAGCTTAACAAAATATTCAGTACCTGCCTGCTCCAAACTTGCTAATGAAAATTTATGTTTTTATACTCATGAATGTAAAGGAATAAAGAATCCCCTACAATTTGGCAGAAACAAATTACAAAAATAAAAATGAATATTAAACCAAATAATAAAAATCTGCACTTTCTACAAAAATCCTTCAAGGAATATTATTTTAAAAATACAGATATTTTGGAATGTCCCCATAATATTTCACAACGAGAATTTGGATTCATGAATTTTGAATCCGATATGAAAAGACATATTTCATTTAACGATATTGGTCAATTAAACGCATATCTTTTACAAAATGTTCCATCAGATATATATTATTCCAATTCATATTACGAATTTCCGACATTTCCAATGAACGAAAAAAGATGGATCGGAGCTGATCTTATTTTTGATATAGATTTGAAAGATCTGGCCTCACCCTGTCTGATGCAACATACATACTTTATTTGCAAAGAATGCGGAATTGTTAGTCAAAAATTGATTAAACTTTGTGATCTATGTAAAAGTACTAAGATACATTCTATTGTTATTCCATGCCCTATTTGTATAAATATTCTCAAAAAAGAAACTAAAAAATTAATTTCATTTCTTACTGAAGATTTTGGAATAGATAGTAAATATATCTTTATTTATTTTTCTGGAAATACAGGATTTCATATTACTACAATAGATCAAAAATATTTTACTTTGGATTCAAAAGCTAGAAATGATCTTGCTGGTTATTTGATGGGCAAGAATATTTCATTGGGTAGTCTTGGTGTGCGAAATATCAGACATAACTTGACCGTGAAAATACCTCAAAGTGGGTTCTCTTATGGCTGGCGAAAAAGGATAATTAACAAATTAAATCTGTCGGATGTTTCTAACGAAAAGTTATCAAAATACATAAGGAAAATTGGTGGATATGATGAATTTAAGAAAGAGGTTGAAAATATTACGAAAACAATCGGAGTTAAATTAGATCCTTATGTTACCATGGATATTCATAGAATATTTAGAATGTCAGGATCAATTAATAGTAAAAGTGGTCTTTCAAAAGTGAAGTGCAAGAACCTAGATACTTTCGATCCTTTTTCAGATGCGTGTCTTTTTCAAGAAAATGAAAATATAGACATAAATGTTAAAACAAAGCTAAAATTAATTTTCAAACAAAAAAAATATCATTTTGATAATTCCTCAGCGACAGTTCCTTATCCAGTAGCGATTTATTTAGTGTCAAAAAGTTTAGCTGATGTACTACAATGAATATTAAAGTATATTACTATTAATTTAGTGACATTAAAATTATATTTCAAACAAAAACAACATGATTGTTTGAAGAGACATTACTTAGTTTACATATATAGTTGTTTATTTACACCAAGTACTAATATAACATGTCAGTGAACTGCAATTAATCAATTTCAAAATATACGTAAAAGCATCAACATAATGAAGAGATAAGGAAACCAGTATTAATCTCTGTAAAGTTACATAAGTTATTGAGACTTTGGTAGCGATAATGATCGAAAAAATTCTAAGTGTACCATATTTAGAAAATTATTCACAAAATATGAAAAAAAATGAAGATTATATTAGTTGTGTAATTGGTAAAAAAATATTGTTAAGTGAATATTTCTAAGAGGTAACCATTATTTTTATTAAATAAGCTAAAATCATGAGATTATCAATACTTTATGATTGTTATTATCTACTAAATAATAGAATTTGTTCGAGTCTGTTGGATAATCAATGCAAATTTAACGCAATATTACAAATTTAAGAAACATATTAAAACATGTAAAGCTAAAAATAATGTACCATCATTTTGCTTACTAATGAATACATTGATAGTAGATAACACCTCACCCTTTACTAGGGATATCCTTTTTCATGCTGTAAGATTTAAAAAAAATTTTTTTTGTAAATTGTATTCGCAAATAAACTTTGACAGATTGGGTGATTATGATTCCATCATTTTATCTGGAAGGAAGACAATTAATAAAGAAACAAATATGGTCAATACCAGAATAATAAGATATTGTCATCAAACAGAAATTCCGCTCCTAGGCATCTGTTATGGCGCGGAGATGATAAACCTTTATTTCGGAGGTTCATTATACAGAATGGATCAAGTAATACAAGGTTTTAAAAAAATAACAATTTTGAAAGATTGTTTATACTTGCCTACAAATTATTCATTTAGTGCTTATCAGAGTCACAAATACTGTATATCCAAAATTTCGTCACAATTGGAATGCCTAGCAAGCTCTCCAGGTAATAAATTTGAAATCTTTAAACATTTGAATAAAAACATTTTTGGATTTCAATTTCACCCGGAAAAAAGTGGTAAGATTGGTGAATATTTAATTAATTCCTTTCTAAATATTTCGCGATAGGATGATTTTTATTTGATTTGTACATTTTTATATTCAATGCAATCTGTTTCAAACAATTTAAATTTACCTTTGATTGAAGGGGATACGAAGTTACCGCTGGTAATCTCAGTAGTTCTTAAATATTGGGGAGAAGAAAATTTTCTTGCCGAGTGTTCAAGATTTAAAACGCTAATATCCGTTTATGATAGCTTGAAAATTGCAGAAAAAAATGATTTTTGTTATTATATCTATAAGGGATCATTGATAGACATTAAAAAAAGCATAGATCAGGGAATTCCACCTATTGTAATTTTTCCTGGACTGTATGACCTCACACAACATGCAATGTTAATCTCGGGTTATGATAAGGAGGAAAAGAGAATTATGACATATATACCAAAGCCCAATACTGAAGGTTTTATTCCCGAATCAAAATTTGAATCAGAATGGGAACAAGAAGATAATATAACTATAATTCTGTTACCAAACGATATGAAAAACATTGTTAAAAGAAATACATTACATTGTTTAAACTCAAATATGATCTGCTTTGAAGCTGAAAATGATTTTCTTATCGGTAACATTGACTTAGCCATTGAAAAATTAAATAAGTCCCTTGTAAATGATCATGAGAATGCTCATGCGTGGTCAATTCTTGGAAGTTGCTATAGTGAAAAAAACATTTCTCAAGCAGTAATTTGTTTTAATAAGGCAATTTCGATTAACCCGCGTTATTATCTTGCTTTTAGAGGTTTAGGTAATTATTACCTTAAAAATCGTGACTATGAAAAATCAGAAAAATATTATTCATCTGCTATTGAAATTGATCCTAATAGATATGGTCCAATCTATAAGAACAGAGCATTTGTACGATTAAATCAGAATAAAAATAAACTGGCAAAAGAAGACTTGATTTTATATTTGCAGAAATCTCCTGATGCATCTGATAAAAATCAAGTTCAAGAAACTATAAACAATTTGTGATCTTAGAAAAATTTGTTAATATTATGACATTAAGCAAAGATATTAAATTAATAATTTTTCCAATTCACAGACATTTGCTTAAAGATATAAAGGTTTCTATAATAAAAACCTTGAAATCCAACAATGTAAAATCCTATAAAATCACAACAGAGAATTCTTTTTTAGTTTTAGCTACTCAAAATTATCTTTATGTTTTTAATCTTTTGTCTAATTCTTCGGGCATTAAAAAAATCGGAATAGCAGTTTCCACATCTAATGATATTAAAAATATACTGGGTCTTGTATTATCGGTAACTAAAAAAATCATACTATCCAACGAACGATTTCAGGTTAAGGTTGTATCTGAGAATTCAGATTTCATTTCACGAGACGTAGAATTTATGGCCACTGGTTTGATTATTGATAAAACGAAATACCAGAGTTTGAAGCCAAATAACTATAAAGGAATTAATATAAAGAAAATTTACTGTTATATAGGAAAATTAAATTCTTATGTACCTATCAAATTAATTGATGGCATAGGTGGACTTCCATTTAATTATAATAAGAAAAAAATTTTTTCCGTATATTACAATGATTACTCATTGAATTGCATAAAAACCATATCGAATTTTGGTTTTATTCCAGAAATATTTATTGTTTATTCAAATGTCTTTGATCTTAGTAAAAAACTAAAACTTCTGCATCCGATTTTTTCTAAAATGGGAAATAGGCGTATTTCTATTAGCTTATTGCCTTCCGACATGAAATTTACTGTTGATGACTGTCAATATGAAGAATTTTTAATGTTAAAATCAATAATAATGTCAAATAATGATCCTAACGTCTTAGTGCCATTTAGTTTTTATACGCATCCTTTCTGGATGATGGAAAAAATCATAAATCTTTGTTATAAGAATAACAAAATTCCATGGATTCCTATGGCTTTTTCCGATCCAGAAGAATGTATTGATCTGCATTTCCAAAATGATGATTTAATTAATAATTCTGAAAAAAAAATCAATAAAAAAATTAGAACCAGTAACATTTCAGGTGACAAAAAATCTTTACTCGTATCCTCATTTTTAAGAAAAGAAATTAAAAATGTCACATTTATTATGAATTCATCTAATATACGACCTAACTATATCGACAACATTCTCAACTCCATTTAATTTTTTGCTTATATTCATTATTTCATTAGAT
The DNA here is from genome assembly GCA_035297365.1 of Nitrososphaeraceae archaeon. Classification (GTDB taxonomy): domain Archaea; phylum Thermoproteota; class Nitrososphaeria; order Nitrososphaerales; family Nitrososphaeraceae; genus TH1177. The sequence continues at coordinate 15,431 of DATGZA010000075.1, read as the reverse complement.
TTCATCAAATAATTTGAATTATCTAATATCTCATAAATGGATTCAACAATTTTTTTTGGAGTAATTTCATTATTATCTAGTGTAGTACCAAGTCCAATTCTGGATATTTTAACTGAATTATTTATTTGTTCTGCGTGGTTCTCAATCGGTATTGAAATTATTGGTTTTCCAAATTGGATTGCTTGAGAAATTGCAGTATGACCTCCTCTTATCACTAAAATATCACTTATTGCAAAAAGTTCGTCGCGAATTGGACACCATTCGTAATACCATCCATTTTCAGATATTTTTCTTGGAATCGTTTCACCATTTGGTTTACCCCCTGAAATGATGAACTGAAGGTTACTACCAAATGATTCTTTCATTTTTAATATTTTAGTAACAATAGGAATTCTTGTTTTGGGTGGTCCGCTTATGTGAAAAAAAATTATAGGTTTTGATTTCGAGAAATTAAGTAATTTCAATGCTTTTTTAATTTGGTTTTCGGAGATTCTATAAGGTGGAGATATAAATCCAATATATTTGATTTTTTTTGTTACTGAACCAGTATTCCAGGTATTATTTTCTGAAATAGTGTATGGAGGAGGTAAATCAGGTACAAGTATTTCGTCAGATATTGACCAAAAGATACCCATAAATTCAGCGTTGATCTCTTCAAATAATCGGGCAATCTTGAAAGAATGTAATCTTGGAGATAGCAACAGTTTAATTTGATTTAATATTACTATTGAAGGAATACCTAATAATTTGGCAGAGATAATTGAAGATAATCTTGAGTCAGATACTACTAGATGTGGTGAAAATTTAGTCATATTTTCAACTTCCCTTATTACTTGAATTGAAAAATTGGTAAACCACATAGGAATATTTGAAATAGTATTTTTAAATGAAAAGCTCCCTTGAGTATTCCATGAAAATTCAACTGGAGGTACATCTGAACAGTAATATCCACAACGTGAAATAAATTCCACAGCTTCCCCATAGGAAGAAAATTTTACCCTGATTTCTTTATCCTGAAATTTATCAGCTATATTGATTAAACGACTAGCATGTCCTAGTCCCACGCCGTATGGAGTAAAATATAAATTTTTCAATTACTATTATATTTGAATGACTGTATAAATAACTAAAAGATTAAACTCAATAAGATAACTATATGAAGTCACACAAATCTTCTACAGTTCAGATGAATTCATATCACTATAGATCAACTTCATTTCGTCAAAAGTAAGTTTTTCTCCACTAGACATCTTCTTTAATGCCTGCTCTTTCATAGAATTCCATATCTGGATATTTTCTTTATTTCTTTTGGTTCTTTCTTTAGGTGATTGTAAACCTACGTACGGCTTATCACGTAAATCTCTAAATCTTCTCTTGCTACCTATAGCAGTAATTTTTGATTTTCTAAATTCTATCGCATTAATTTGAGTATCAACCATTTCTAATTTTGCGGCGCTTTCTCTCATTGCTCTGATTATTTTTCTCCTATCTTCGTACAAATTCTCACGTATGTCCAAGAGATTGTCTAGCACCTTTTTCAGATCACCGATTTTGTTTCCAAATTCAGATTTTTTATCAAAAATGTCATTGATTTTTGACTTCAAACTGCCGTATTGAGTTGAAATCATCCTAAATTGATCTTCTTTTTTATGTATTACTTTCAAAGCATGAAGCTTTGTAGCAATTTCCTTAGATTTGACAACTAATCTCCTCTCTTCATCTTTAGACAATTTTTTTGTTTGTATGTCTCTTTCAAGTTGTTCTAGAGTTCTAGTTAATTGTTTGATGTTTGTTCTTTCTTTACTATTTTTTACACCTGTTTTTTCGTCAATTACCTTCATCTGATCTCTAGCTTTCATAACCTGATCTTTAAGTTCCATAAATTTGGGAAATTCTTCATCCTTTACATCGTTTATTTCCTTTAATCTTATTCTTAGCTCTTCGAGTGACTGTCTTTCCTTGTCAACTTGTTTTTTTGTTTTTTCTATTTTCTCATTTATTTCCTGGATCTTCGTTTCTCCATTCTTCTGTTCTTCTATTAACGAATTCTTAAAATCTGTTAGTGTATTTAGATTCAAATTGAGAGAAATAAGATTTTGTTCTTGATCATTCTTCTTTGAATTATCTTCTCTGCTATTGACATTACTCTGTTCCGTTCTATTCACGCCGCTTTGACTTTTTATAAATTATCAAAAATATATATTTTTATAATCAGATTAGATATTAATATTCAGATCCCAATTTTACATCCCACAATTTATATGATATTACTTCTAATATATTAGGGAAGAATGGATGATTTTGATAAGAATTTTCCCGAATTCGATTGGAAAAATACTCCGGCATATAAACATCCGTTAGGAAAAGATTGTCCTTGCCCAAAACATGAGTATATAAGAGAACAAATACAACTCACAAGAACAATTAACGAGTCTAAAGCTCAAAATAAACCACGTGCACAAATTACTTTAAAATTTTGCCCAGATCATTATGATGTTTATTTTAAGGAAGTCATTCCCTCAATGCCCTTTAAACATAGATTAATGACGAAGGTTGCATTAAAACTAGGTGCCATTGTTATTCAAAGAATACCTTATATGCAATCAGATCAATGTTTTTACTGTAAATTTGGATCTGGGGGGTTCGACAAAAGACAAGAACTTCCTCCTATCTAGCTATTATATTTCTTAGTCATGTTTTTCATCATCTTGTTATGATCATTTACAAAACCCAAAGCTAGCACATTTCTTAAAATTACTGATAAGTACGGAATAATACTTCCTGTTGTTTTAATATACGCATTTAAATACTCTCGTTCTATCTCGTGATATTTCTTCGATTCGAAGTCGAGAACGCTTCCTAAAAATGTGCCTATATCCATACTTCTTGCGAATAATGAAATATTCGTTTGCATTAGACCGAGATCTATTCTGATGAGATCTTTATCTTTTGACACTAAAAAATTTTGACTCTTATTATCAGTAAATGTATAGCCTGAATTATGTAATATACCAGTTATTATTCCGGCTTTGCTAGCAATATCAATATCATCGTGCTTTACTAAATATTCATAAAGATTTCCATATTCAATATATTCTTCTATGATTTCTTTACTTGAGATGGAAATAAGTCTTGGAGTTTTAATTCCTATTAATTCTAATTTCTCTCTATTTTTGAAGCCTTCATTTTCTATTTTTTTTTTTCCAATTGGTGGAGGTGAAGAAGGATGACAAGAAATGAGAGATATCACTGTAAAAATGAATATTAGTATAAACTCCCTTATTGTTTTAAAACGTTTATTTTTCTTTATGACAAAAACTTTTTGTCCAATTTTGATTTTTTCAATATCTCTCTCCCAGTTAACAAAATACAATTATTTCGGTCTGATGAGATAAATACTTTATATTATTTGAATTATATGGACCGGGTGGGATTTGAACCCACGATCTCAGCAATGCCAATGCCGTATCCTACCGGACTAGACGACCGGCCCTATATAAAAAATAATGAAATTAATTGGATATTAATATTTTTAAGAAACAATATTATAATTCTATTTTATAAAAACTATCGTAGTGTGAATATAGAAAAATCTGTTGGTGCAGTCATAAAATATCAAACACCATTAAGTAAAAAGGATCCAGAATTTCTTCTACTGCGAAACCGTAGAGGTTACTGGGGATTTCCACAAGGTCATAAAGAAGACGGCGAAACAGAAATTCAAACACTATTTAGAGAAGTTTTAGAAGAGACGGGTATTAATTCTCTTAATATTTTATCCTTCATAGGACGAATACGCTATTCTTTTTTTAAGGGAGAAGGTATAAAATCAAGGAAAGAGGTAAGTTTCTATTATGCAACTACAAATATACGTGAAATTATTCTTTCCAACGAACATGATGATTATATATGGACGAATTTCTATGAAGCTCTTAATTATTTGAATAGAAAGCAGTTGAAATCTATTATGCTTATGGGTCATGAGAGAGGATTTTATTAAAAGATCCTACACGATATACTCGTAAGTTTATGATAATAAATTTATATATGATTCAAAGAGCATGTGTTACGAGGCTACTGTATTGACATTTTCAGGTAAACGGATAGTTCTAACAGCTGATAGAAGTTTAATGACTAATTATAGGGGTAATTTTCTGTATGGATTTATTGCATGTGGTCCTTATGAGTTGGTGCCGGAGTTTGTGTTTGATAAACTCTTTTGTCCCAGTGTTGAAACGGATAAAATTACTGGTCAGGTGAAGGTTGCCCAATGTGGATTACGGCGCATTGAAGGCGCTTTATTACAAGAATATCATCGTAATGATGTCTTTCTCGCTCATCCTGAGATGTTAAATAAATGTATAGGGCCCCATACCAAAGTTGTTGGTATTAATGTGATGGATCCGTTAGGAATGGCCCCAGTGACGACAACAATGTCTCCAGAAAAACTATCTTATGTTGCAATGAAATTCAAAAAGATGTGTGCTTCAATAATTCAGCTCAAAAAGAAATATAATTTTAAAGTCGTTGTGGGTGGCAACGGCGCTTGGGAGTTAGCCAAACCTGACCGAATGAATATTCATGGAATAGATACTGTTGTCATAGGAGAGGCTGATGAACTTGCTTTGGACCTTTTTCATGATTTAGAGCAGGGTGATGCACCAGAATTATTGCATACCTTTGTTCGCAATATCGAAAATATTCCAAAAATAAATGGACCTACTATTAATTCTCTTATTGAAGCTATGAGAGGATGCGGAAGAGGATGTGATTTTTGCGACGTTAATAAGAGATCAAAAAAAGATATTCCTCTTAATAGACTACAGGAAGAAGCAAAGATTAATCTTAATTATGGATTCGATTCAATTTGGCTTCAGTCAGATGAGATGTTATTATACGGATGCGATAATAAAGATTTCATTCCTAATGCTGATGCCATAATAGATTTATGGACAGGCCTTAAATCTGTAGGTGCAAATTTTATTGGTACGACTCACATGACACTTTCAGCGGTATCTTCTTCTCCTGATTTAATAAAGAAGCTTTCTAGTATTAATGATATGGATTCTAATGGCAGATGGTTAGCTACTAATCTTGGTGTAGAAACAGTAGCACCTAGAATGGTTAAGAAACATTTAGGTGTAAAAACTAAACCTTTTCAACCTGAAGAATGGGGATCTGTGGTAAGAGAGGGATGTAAAATTTTGAATGAGAATCATTGGTTTCCTGCATTGACTCTAATTATAGGATGGCCAGACGAAACTCCTGATGAAACCCAGTATACTATTGACTTAATAGATGACTTTAAACAAATGAATATGAGAGGTTTGGTTGCCCCATTATTGTATCAAGATTTTTCAGAAAAGAATTCCATGCATTTTGGTAATCTTAACGAGGCACAATTTACATTATTCTGGAAATGTTGGGAACATAATCTTAGAGTTATTAATGATATTATTCCAATTATCATACGAAATAAATCCTATGGTCCACCAATGAAATTATTTATGGCAGGGCTTATCAAGTTTGGAACTTGGGCTATAATGAAATATCTTAGAGGTCTCTCTAAGGATCTTTTTAATGGAACATTGCCTGAAGATATTATCGCAAGATATTCTAGAGCTCGTTCTGTAACAGCTGCAATGCCACCAAAATTATAGCTGAAAAATAAATCAAATAAAATACTAATAAAATAATTAAAATCGAAAAAATATTTTTTATTTCTCTAAATTTTCTATTGCTTTATCAGCTAATGTCGCAGAGTTGGGTCTTATTACAACAAAATAATTTTTGTCCGCTCTTTCTACAGATTGAACTGATTTGTGAGTTCTAGAGGAAATATCAAATTCTAGTAAATTTTCTTGGATTCCTTCCTTAGTGTAGACCATCATTAAATGTTCTGTTGACAATTGTGATATTGGCAGTAGCGAAAAAATATAACCTTTATAACATGTAATTGGAAGCAATTGTTTCATATACGGTGCAATAGAAGCCATATAAACCAATAATTCATTTACAGATAAGAATTCTTCGTATTCAAACCTCATTTCAAACAAACCAAAAAATAAAAAAATTAACCATATGATTCAAACTTTATGTCGTAATTTCCGTCCGGTCTTTTGTTTCTATCAGTTACAAAACCTTTCGGAACCAGATAATCAAGAACACCATCGACAGTACCTTGCCACCCACAAACATAAAATGAAGTATTTTCAGGAGTTACTTTTTCACCTACTAATTTCTCAAGAGGTGATCTGTCAGTGCCTGGATATGGTTTTAAGAATGATTCTACTCTTCCCTTTTGTCCTCCCCATGATCTATTAAAACCTTCTTGGGGTCTACTTATGGATGCACGATATCTAAAATTCCAGTTATCTTTTCCTTTGTCTAAGCTTTCTTCTTCCAAATCAGTAAGTAAATCCCTATAACTTAGCTCGTCAACAAAACTAGCTCCATGCAATACAACTATTTCCCTTTTACTTCCTACAGCTTTTAAGTGAAGGGTGTAAGAAATGAAGGGGGCCAAACCTGTTCCACCACCAATCAAAACAAGTCTTCTATTATCCGGTGATCCATCATGCATTTTCTCATCTATTGTAAATGCTCCTGTTGGCTTTATCCAACCAATTTCCTCACCTTCTTTTTTATTAAATAATTGAGTAGTTAGTCGACCTGGTAATGGTTTACGAACCCATCTTATGAGCAATTCAAAATATTTTTTTTGTTCAGGTGGAGAGGCAATAGAATACGCCCTCCTCACAATTTTTCCTTCGTATGGGTTCATATGCGAAAGTGTTACAAACTGACCAGCCTTAAAATCTGGAATAGGACCATCGTTTGATTTTATACGTAAAATACAAAGATCCTCTTTTAAAACCCTAATATAAGATACTGTTGCTTTATTTTCAACTACCATTAGAACTATCGTGAATATTCTTTCTAGTCTTTATATATGTTATTCTACATTTAACAAAATTAGAAGTATTTTTTTTCCAAAACACAAATATTGTTTTTCTTGATTAAAACTAAATAGATGGTAAATTGGTCAAATATTAGAAATGCAAGAGATTTTGATAATAATAAAGATCTAGCTAATGCAATAAACGAGCAAAAAATCGAGCAAAAAAAACTTATCGATCAATTTAATAGTAAAATGAAGGTCTTTGCTACAGAACGGTCTATCGAATCTTGTTTAGACGCCTTAAACATTACTATTCAGTTGTCTAATGTACGAGGAGAATTAATAAAATGTTATGAATATTATTCTAAAGAGTTAGAATCCAAAATTGTTCAATTGAATAGAATAGTTGAAAAGTATCAACGAACTGATCTATGATTACAAATTGACTTTTTCTACAAAAACAACTTTATTTCTAATCTTTCCTAATTTTTCAATATTTATTTCTACAACATCCCCATCTTTCAGATATTTTGGATTATTCATAGACATTGCAACTCCTGCAGGAGTTCCTGTTGAAATGATATCACCTGCTTCTATAGTCATTAATTGACTTAAACTAGAAATGATCTTCTTTATTGGTATAACCATTTTACTACTAGAGGAATTCTGGCGGATCTCATCGTTAACCTTTGTAATTATTCTCAAACTCTGAGGATCCTTAACTTCCTCTACAGTAGTAATCCATGGACCACACGGAGCAAAAGTGTCTATGCTCTTTCCCCTGGTAAATTGTTTATCTTTAAATTGAATATCCCTTGCAGATACATCATGAAATATCATATATCCAAATATTGAGTTCATTGCATCTTCTTGTGAAATATTTTTTATTTTTTTACCGATTATTACAGCTATTTCGGCTTCATAATCAAGTCTTTGCACATTTCCAGGACAACGAATATCGTCAAATGGGTTGTTTAAGGCAGTTCTTGGCTTTATAAAAATTACTGGTTCTTGAGAGGGAGTTAGTCCTGCATCTTGGGCATGATCATAGTAATTAAACGCAAGACAAATAATTTTACTGGGGTTTGGCAGTGGTGCGAGTAATTCCACATCTTCTATATTTAATGAAAAAACTAATTTACTTTCGTATTTTTTTAATTCATCAATCCAATTTCCAAATATGAAATCCTTTATGTTTTGCGGTATAGGTACACCTGTTTGTTCTTGTATCTCGGTTTTTGTAATTACTTTATTGAAGTCTTGTGACACCACTCCATAAGTTTCTCCAAATTTATTATTTTTTATTCTAGCTATTTTCATTTTTCCACCTATTTATGTGTGAATATTGAGGTATTGCTGTCTTCTATTCTACAAAATCCTTCTCTTATAAACTGGATCCTTGTATCTTTTGATAAGGTAGACACAAAAGATTCTGCGAATCCATGCAAAATTTTAAGACTGTCCGGATTAAATTTCTCGTTAATGAATAATACATTAGGTTTAATAATTTTATATTCAACAAAACCTTCATTAGATACCCATTGAATTTTTGGAATATCACTTCTCAATATTTTTCCGCTGTATTCAGCCAAAGCTTCTTTTTCTTCAAAGTTTATTTTTTTAATAACTATATTATATAGTTCTATTAGGCGGAGTTCACTTTCAATATTTAACTTTCTGGCATCTACCGAAGAAATATATATAATATCCTTAACCGAAACATTTCTTGTACCCATATTCAAAGATGGATGGTTCTTTATTTTAACATCTAGGGGAGGGCAGTTTTTTAAAGTAATTTTGAAAGGTTCGTTTACAAAAAAAAGTCTTTTTGATTCATGTTCTATTATTTTCCTATTAAATGATTCAAGGATCTCCATCGAAGGCTTTGTCTCTGACAGGGTCAATCCCAGTGATAGTACAAATTGTCGAATTGCCTCAGGTGTAAATCCTCTTTTTTTAAATGCAATTAAAGTTGGTAACCTAGGATCATCCCAACCTTTGATAACGGAATTTTCTATTAATGGCTTTATTTTTCTCTTTGAGACGGGTAATCCTTCAAACTCTAATCTGGAAAATTCTATTACTTCTGGTACCCTCAATTTAAGGATCTTTAAGATCTTGCGATACAACTCATTTCTTAATTCATATTCTTTAGTTCTAAATGCATGAGTTACACCGTCCAAACTATCTTCAATGGGTGCAGCAAAATCGTAAGTAGGCCAAAGAAATATCTTATTTCCTAGTTTTGGGTGTTCTTTTTCAATTATTCTGAATAATGTTGGATCTCTCATTGCTGTATTTTTTCCAGACATATCTCCTTTGAATCTAATAATAGCATCGTTTGTATGAAAATAGCCATCAAAAATTTTTTCCATATTTTCTAGAGTAATAGACAAATCCTTCCTGCATTTGCATTGGATTCCATTTGCTCGCAATTTATGAATTGTCTCTTGTCTGCAGGTACATATGTAGGCTCCATCCGATTTTATTATTTCTTTTCCATATTTGTGTAATAAATTAATATCGTCAGACGTATTCTTGATTATATCTGGATTGATCTTCAGCCATTTTATACCCTCTAATATCGCATCATAATATTCTATCTTCTCATTTAATGGATTAGTATCGTCAAATCTCAAAATAAATTTACCTTTATAATGTCTTGCATATTCTTCGTCAATTATTGCTGCTTTTGCATGTCCAATATGGGGATATCCATTTGGTTCTGGTGGGAATCTGGTTACAACGAAACCTTCTATGGCATTATTCAATCTAGGGAGATTAAACTCCTTTTTATCCTTGGAATCTCTTTTTTTATGTCCATAAGTGGGATCCATTTCTTTTAGTAATTCTATTTGATTTTTTTTCGGTAACTCGTTTATATTGTCAATCTCTTCTTTTATTTTTGGAATTATTTTTTTTATTTCTTTTATGAAATCCGGATCCATAGCTATTATTTTTGAAATAACGACATCAAGTCTAGCATCCTGGTATTCCACGGCATTTTTCAAGATGATGATTTTTATTTTATTGAAGGTATCATCATCAAATTCCAATTTACTTACTCCTATTTATGATAAAAAAAGATATTTCTTGCAGTATTTTTTTGGAATTTGATTGGTCATAGCTAGTTATTGAATCCATTGCTTTTTTTATGTAATTCATAGCTGTATCTCTAACAATTTGTTCTATCCGAAGAGAAGATATTACTTTTACCACTTCCTCCATCTCATTACTGCTAGAGTCTTTATTTCCAAAAACATTTAAAATTTTTTGTTTCTGGTATGAGTCAGCATTTTTAATTGATAAAAGAATAGGAAAGGTTTTTTTACCTTCTCTAACATCATTGCCAACTGATTTACCGGTTTCCCTTGAATCACCTTTAATTCCAATTAAATCGTCTATCAATTGGAAGGCGATTCCTGAATTTCTTCCAAATGATGCTAAATTATTCACATCTTCTTCTGTTGCGTCTTTAGAAGAGAGAGCTCCAAGAGAACAAGAGACCTCAAAAAGCGCTGCAGTTTTTTTAGAGATCATTTCTATATACTCTCCTTCTGTAGGGAATGATTTTAATCTAGATAGTTGCATATCTCGCGATTGTCCTTCACATATATCTATACACGCTGTCGCCAGTCTTTGAACCATATTTAACAAAGAACTATCCTTTATCGAATTGTTACTACTACATGACAGTATCTGAAATGCTTTTGAAAATAGAATATCTCCTGATAATATGGCTAAAGGGATACCAAAATGTTTATGTACGGTTGGTATACCGTGTCTAAAATCATCATTATCCATTATGTCATCATGCACTAAGGAAAAATTATGAATAAATTCTACTGCTGATGCAGCTGGCAAAGCATCCTGTTCTGACCCTCCAAACATTTCGCATGATTTTATTGTCATTATAGGTCTCAGGCGTTTTCCTCCACTTATGATGTAATGAGAAGATGCCTGGTAGAGTTCTTGAGGGTTACCTCTTAGTAATGAAACAAGATAGTTGTTAACAGTGTTAATGTGAGATTCTATGAGCTTTTTAATGTCGTCATTCATTTTTGGTAACCCTATCTGCTAATTCTCCTGTTAATATATATCTTAATGTTGGTAATTGAGAAATATTTGACGAGCCTGTAAGAAACATTACACTCCTAAGTTCACTAATGATCAATTCTGTAAATTCAACAAGCTTCTCTTCTGATTGGGAAGCTGCATAGAGAAAGGGATATGCTAGTGCGCACATTTTTGCTCCTAACACTAAACATTTCGCGATCTCCAAACCATTTCTAATTCCTCCTGATGCAATCAATGGAATCTGTACCGCTTTTTTTACCTCTATCAGGCTAAGAGCAGTAGGAATGCCCCAGTCCCAAAACAATTCTCCAAGATGCTCCTTTATTGTATTTTTTGCTCGTCCTGCCCGAATCCCTTCTATTCCTGCCCAACTCGTTCCTCCTGAACCGGAAATATTGATGCAATTTACTCCAATGTATTCTAACTTGACCGCTACCTCTTTCGAAATTCCTGATCCGACTTCTTTTACTATAATAGGTACATCTATTTTTTCTTTAAGATAGGATATTTTATCTGCTACACCTTTATAACGAGGTTCCCCTTCTGGTTGAATTAGTTCTTGTAGCGGGTTAAGATGAATAACTAAAGCATTCGCTTCTATCATCGAAATGATTTTTTCAATCATATTAATATCTAGTCCTTCAGCAAGCTGAGCTCCTCCAATATTTGCTATCAAGAATGCCGATGGTGCATTTTTTCTTGCAATAGAATATGTTTCCGCCAGGGACTCACTTTTTAATCCTGCCCTCTGACTTCCAAGTCCCATGCCCAGTTGGTATTTTTCTGCTATCCTTCCTAAGCGCAAATTGATTTTTGAAGCTTCTTGTGTCCCCCCTGTCATTGAATCTATTATTATAGGAGATGCAAATTTGTGATTTAGGAAACTGGTGGAAAGATCTATATCTTGATAATTAATCTCAGGTAATGCGTTGTGAATTAGTTTTACATATTCTAAATAGGTAGAAGAAAACCTAGATTGAACATTATTTGAAAGAGGAATATCTATTCCATCCTTCTTTCGTTGCATAATGATTTTAATCTCTTCTTCCTTACGATCAGACATATCTCTCAACTACTTGTTATTGGCTTTAAAAATTGTACCTTTGATTTTTTTTCCTTTGAATACTTTTTCAAGGTTAGATGGGTGCAATCCATTGAGAAAAATAACATCATTTCCAAGTTGAGCAATCTTTATAGCCTCTTCAACTTTTCTTTTCATACCTCCTGTCACATCATTGATTTCACCCATTTGTTTCATTATTATCTTTTTATTCTTTATATTGAAGTTCGATGGTTTTATTTCTTGTATTATTTTTTTTTCTATTAGGTTATTGTACAACCCATCTACATTGATTGTAAAAATAGCTTTGTACGGGTTTAAAATATTGCTTAATAACCTCATAATCACGTCACCTGAAAGTATATAATATTTATTTTCATGCATATGGACGACGTCTCCGTATGTTATAGGAATAATATTATGTTCAGTCATTTTTTCTAATTCTTTTATTTTAAGTCTTGATGGCTTTCCGTTGTTTAGGAACGAAAATGGTGGTACGCTATAAGGATAAAGTCCTTCTTTTTCAAAAATTTCATTAATTATCTTATTAAGATCTAACATCGAGGAATGCACTTTTGATATGCCTTTTGAACTATATTTTTCTGGTTTTGTATGCATGTCAAATTTAACTGACCAGTAATGACCGAATGAACCTCCACCATGTACTAATATTAACGGACGTTTTATTCTTGATATGGATTTTGCAAGATCTGAAATTGCATGATGATTTGCAGTCAGAGGTTTATCTTTATTAGTTATAATTGATCCACCTAACTTTATTAAAACAACTTGGCTACTCAATTAAGAGATAGAAAAAAAACACTTGATTTAAATTTTAATATAACAGTCCTTTACTTTCTAAAGTTACAGATATATACTTAAGTCCTTCTTTTCTTATTTTTGATATAAAATTTTCTCTATTCTCTTGTTTTGTTAATACCAAAATACATCCTCCCCCGCCAGCACCCGTTATCTTGGATCCAAGAGCACCATATCCTGAACATAAATTAATGATTCTATCAATTATTTTATTAGATACACCGATTTTGTGTAATAATCTTTGATTTTCAGTCATTAGTTCACCTACCATAATATTATCACCGTCTTCTAATGCTCTTGCTGCCCTTTTTGTAATTTCTTCTGATGTTTTACACAGATCAACAAACTCTCTTGGATTTTGTTGTTGATATTTTTTTACAATATTTACAAGCTGTCCAGTAGAATGCCTAATCCCAGTATTTATTAGAATAAATGATAGTTCTTTCTTCGGGACTACTTTTTTGAATCTAGTATGCTTCTGAAAGAATATTAGACCACCTTGAGCAGAAATTATACAGTCTGCTCCTGACGAATTCTTGTGTACCAATTTTTCAGCTTCTATTGCTAATTTTAATATTTTTTTATCTTCGACTTTCTTATTAAATATCTTTGATAATGCTGCAACTGTAGCAACTGCTGCAGCAGCAGAGGAACCCAAGCCCATACCATAAGGAATATCAGATTTGAAAATGAATTCTAAACCTTCTTTATATTTATTTTCATTAAAAATTTTTTTTATTATGAATAGTATTGGATAATATTCATCGCTCATTATTTTTTGTTCTTTTAAATTACTAATAATAGAAATAGGATAATATTTATTTCCGAATAATTCATTATTAATTACTATCTCGTTATTTATTCCATAATGTTTTCTAATTGCCTCGACATAGATTCTTCTATTGAGTGATGCAAGAATAGCTGGCTTATCATATACAACAAAATGCTCTCCAAAAAGAATTATTTTTCCTGGCGCTGATGCTGAGGTGTTCTTTTTGTGTCTATGGTTCATGTGAATGCTATTGCACAATATCCAACTACAGTATTCCTATAATCTGATTGAATTTCACCACTAGTGGCATATTTTAATAGGGTGCCTTTTTTTGCTCCTTGTATTTGCACAGCTTTTACTAATGAAGCAATAGGCCCATGTCCACACAAAGAAATGTTCATATCTTTGATCGTACTATAAAATGAATCTATCTCTAAATTTTCTATTGTTTTAATTAATTCCAGATCCTTATTCTGTGCCTGTTCATGGGATTCATAATGAGTAAAATCCGAGGTAGCGATAATGATAACATCTTTATCGTATATTGATTCAGCGATCGATCTTCCTAGTTCTATAGCAGTTTCTACATCTTGGTCCCTTACTAGAATTGGAACTATTCTGAATTGATTTTTTCTACAAAACTGGATAAAGGGTATTTGTATTTCAATCGAATGTTCTATTTTATGAGCACTTTCATTTACCTCAATTTTTGTTGAATTTTTCATTATTTTGCATGCAATATCAGTATTTATTTTTATAAATCCAAGAGGTGTTTGCCATGATCCTTGAGTTAGGATAGATATTTTACTTCCTATTCCATTATGGTCAGGTGCAATTATTATGAATGTGTCTGTATTTAAGTCTAAAATTTCATAGTATGCTTGAGCAGCAATAGATCCAGAGTATTCATATGCTGCATGAGGTACCACAAATCCATAAATCTTTTGTTTGAATAACTTGTTAGATTTTTCTTTCGGACCAAAATAGCTCTTGTAAAAACATTTGTAAAGTAGATCTAAGAGTTCATCTTTTTTAGAAGGGTAGAATATTCCTGCAAAATTGGGAGACCTGATTAGACTTCTCAAACCATTTCTTCTACTAATTTGGTTTCGAAATCATCTATACTTACTTTCATCTCTTTATCTGATTTGATCTTTCCTTGTTTCTTCATTACCTCTCTAGCAAGTAACCAATAAACAGTCGCTAACGCCTTTCTACCTCTATTGTTTGCAGGAATAACTAGATCTATGTTCGAAATGACATTATCGCTATTTGAAACAGCAATTACTGGAACACCTGCCCTAGTAGATTCTATAACAGCTTGATGATCAGCCTGTGGATCGGTCACAATCACAATTTCTGGTTCTAGATATTTTGGCAATGATGGATTTGTAAATGTTCCAGGCATAAAACGTCCTAGGATAGGGATAGCACCCGTTGCTTCACAGAATTTTTCAACTGGTTTCTTGCCATATTCTCTAGCTGAAGTTACGGCTACCTTGGATATAGCAGTTCTGCCTATGAATTTCGCCGCGATATCTATTCGTTGTAGTGTTTTACTTATATCCAAAATGTATAGACCTTCAGGATTAGATCTAATGATATAGGGTGACATGGATTTGGTTTTTACTGGAGTACCGACTCTTATTCCGGTTGACAAAATCATCTTTTCTAAATTTTCTGTTTCTGGATATGTATCCTCTACAGAACCTGTATCCTCTACAGAACCTGTATCCTCTACAGAACCTGTATCCTCGACAGAACCTGTATCCTCGACAGAACCTGTATCCTCGACAGAACCT